>PAUJ01000026.1 GCA_002713705.1 Flavobacteriaceae bacterium | reverse complement strand
CTGTTGCTTCTAAAGCAGTATGGGTATACAACCACTCTTTTTCAAGGGTATTGGAAGTATCATTAATAATTCTATCATCATCACTACAAGCAACGATTATTAAAGCTAAAAATAAATAAGTTAGTTTTTTCATTGTGTTGATTTAGTTGAGGTACTAATATACAAAATTATTACATCAGTAAAATAACTTCAACTATACACCTTTATAAAGATAAATATTAGGTTGTCTTTAAAGTGAGTTAAGCTATTACAAGCGTAACGAACCTAAGACATCTAATATTGTTAGTAGGTTACTTTAATAAGCTAGTGATTGTTAACCAAGACTTATTTTATTTCTATGTTTTGGTCTTTTCTTAGTCACAATCAATTGAATCAATTTCAGCTTGTGGGTAATTTATGCTTTCAATTGTTAGGCCCTCTTCATCACAATTAACAATCAGCCATGTATCATTATATACAGCTAAATCTGCATTTAAATTAATTGTTAAATCATTATTAATCAAAAGAAAGTTCCAAGTTCCAGTTGTCAGAATGTTATTATCAGATCCCATTTCATAGCTACCATCATTATTAAAGGTATATATAAATTCATTAAAATCAATAAAATCAATTATCCAAGGACATTCTGACAAAATATTAGAAATGCCATCTTCGCTTGAACAATCATAATCTTCTTCGTCATCATCATCGTCATCGTCATCGCAATATATTGTGTAAATCTCCGCTTGAGGATATATTAAACTTTGCATTTCTAGGCTTTCATCACATTCGGTAACCATCCATTCGTCATTAAAATCCGGTGAATCTGCATTTAAAGAAATATAAAAAGTATCGTTTCCTGGAAGAATATTCCATGTTCCAGTCGTCAGAATATTATTATCAAATCCCACTTCATAGCTACCATCATTATTAAAGTTATATATAAATTCATTAAAATCAATGAAATCAATTTGCCATAAACAATCGACTAGAGTATTTGTGATATCTTCAATTGAACAATCGATAACAAAATCTACACCGCCAAAGCAATCTTCTATTACATCTTCTAGCTCATTATAACCATTAATTGTTACAACTATATTGTTTTCAATAATAATATCTAACGGAAGTACTAAATCAACATGATAAACTCCATATGTGGCATTAAATAATTCTTCGCGAGAATTTACAGTGACAGGAGTACCATAGTCTAATATTACAGAAATAGGATATACAAATTCAAAACATTCGCCCCCCCCAATTACATAATCTTCTCCACATTCTTCACTAAAATCATCCTCAGTGAAACCATCGCATATAGCGTGACAGGCATTAGGATATAATAATGCAAATGATTCTCCATTTGAATCTGTAATGCTAACACAAACAGGATCATATTCTTCTGTACAAAAACAATCATCGGTCTCATCAAAATCACAACTCTCTAGCAGCGCTTCAAATTCATCTTCATTATTAATTGTTAAAACTTCAATAGCATTTGTGCTTTCATTAAAGGTTTCTACATTAAATGGAAAAGCAATACCGTTTATGTATAATTCCTCAGTAGAGCTCATCATAACTTCAACTAAGTCATTTATGCTATTAACAGTAATCGTGGTACCATTGTTAAGTGTTAAATTTAATGGATAAACAAAATCAAAGCAAAAATCAAAAACAACATTTCCTGTAGGATTATCATTGTTTAGATTTCCATTTTGGTCATATTGTCGACTAAGCAAATTTAATGTAGTTGTAATAGATTCACTTTCCTCTATGTTCTGTTGAGAGTCAACGATACTTTCTTCATTGGTACAAGATGTAAAAACGAAAAGTACCATTAGGATACTAAAAATTGATTTTGTAAAATGTTTCATTTTTTTTTAAATATTTTTTTTTGTTACATAAAATAAACAATTTATAAAACAAAAACCCTACTTTTTATTAAATTTATTTTTTTATTTTAGCTAAGACTCTAAATACAATTTAACAAATAATAATAGTTATTTTATGTGATTTTTATTTTATATGTAATATAAACTCTGAATTAGAAAACCAATGCAAAAAAAAATTATACTCTTATTTTTACTCTTTCAGGTTTCTTCTTTTCTAAGTCAAAATTTAGAAACAACCCTACAAGAAATTGCAGACGACTATGGAGTAATGGGGATGTCTTTATATGTAAATGTGAATGGTGCGGTTTCTGAAACCTATATAGGGCTCAGAGATTATACTAGAAACCTTCCAGTAAACCAGAATACTCAATATCGCATTGCATCGGTATCTAAGTCATTTACAGCCTTAGGTCTTATAAAATTAATCAATGATGGAGCGATAGGATTAGATGATGATNTTTCGGAAGTATTAGGTTACGAGCTAAGAAACCCAAATTTCCTAAATATACCCATAACTTGTAGAATGCTTCTATCCCACACTAGTAGTTTGCAAGATGGATCTGGCTATGCCCCATTTTTAGATGCTACTTATAACCAGAGCCCAATTCCTAATATATCAGAACTACTTTTGGCTAGTGGCTCTAATTATACAGCTAATATGTGGCGGCAAGAAATNCCGGGAACCTATTTTACGTATAGTAATATTAATTATGGCCTTATAGGAACCCTAATAGAAGTTCTTAGTGGACAACGGTATGATATTTTTATGAGAGAGCAAATATTAATTCCATTAGAGGTTGATGGTAGTTTTAATATACAAGATCTTATAGATATTAATAATGTATCTGTTTTGTATAGATATAATAATGGTTGGGAAGCACAATGGGATAATTATCAAGGCATTATGCCAATAGCACCAAATCTAAATGATTATATCCTAGGCACAAACGGCATTTATTTTGCTCCACATGGAGGGTTAAGAATAACTGCAATTGAGATGAATAGTATCGCAAGAGCACTTGCCAGTGATGGTGCTTTTTATAATCTAAACATCACAGAGGAAAATTATCAATTAATGAAAGCAATTGCATGGGATTATAACGGATCAAACGGAGATAATTATGGGGGTCTGTTTAATAGATGGGCATTTGGTTTACATCATGCAAATCTTTCAACTAGCGATGCTATTTGTTTAGCTATACCTGAAAGTTTTATTGGTCACCCAGGGGAAGCTTATGGGCTTGTAAGTGATAATTATTTTATAGAAGGAAGTGATGTTTCGTTTTCATTTTTAATTAATGGTGTTCAGCAAGGATATCAGGTAGGTACCGCTGCTTTTTATACTATCGAAGAGGATATTTTTGAAGCAATTTGTATGCATATTAATCAGATACTGAATCAAGTTACTTTTAATGATATTAATTTTGAAATAATTCCTAATCCAGCAAAATCATATATTACTATTACCCTGCCTTCTGAATTATCTAATTCAGAAATAGGACTACTTGATATCAAAGGAAAAACCATCAAGAGCATGAGAACAGAAACCAAAGAATCTATAGACTTAATGCTTTTAGGAATTTCCAAGGGAGTTTATTTTATTCAAGTAAATGATGGAGAAAAAAGTAGTGTTAAAAAATTAATTGTCGAATAATGAAAATAAGACCTACTGAAATTAAAAGATAAATAACTAAATCTTTCTGTAGCTTTTTTTATGCTTTATTTATAATTAACTACTTTTGGTTAAAAATGAGAAACATACTACTTACACTAGTCGCATTAATAATTATAATAGGATGCACATCGCGTGAAAGTCAATGTGGAAATATAACTAATTTAGGTTCTAATTCCGAATTTAATTATTGGATAAGTATAAATGGTACAAGACATGATGTTGATTTATTAACATATAACGAGGCTTTTATCGGTAAATACATTTGTATAGAATACGATTAAACTTTTAAAAAAACACCATTTATATAACAATAGGTTTTTTTTTAAAGTTTAAAGTAATGTATCTCCTATTTATTAATCCAATAATAGATTATAAACCTTTTGCATATTCTAGAGGGTTTTAAAATAGATTTATATTTTTCCTCTTTCAATTCAGCTATTTCTAAACCTTTTAAATAGATTAAACTTACATTTATTCATAAATGGTCCATAGCTTTGCCTAGCTTTGTTATAGAGTCTATTTTTTTTAAAAAAGACTCCAGTTTTTAAATAATCTTAATTTAAAACTAGAGTCTTTCTTTAAGTATATTCCCCATAAACACAATTGAATAAAAATTGACTAAACTCCTCTATAATAACTTAAGATATAGAATATATTGATAACAAATTATTATAAGTGGGGTATACTACTTGATAATAATATTTATATTTTTCATTAATAAACAACTGACAATTGTCATAATTTAAAATAAATAACACTTATATATTTACTTCTTTAAAAGGTGAACAACAATTAAATCATAGCACTATTATGCTTCAAGAAAAAAGAGTAGAATTAGAAAGAATAATAAAAGGGGTTTATTTAGAAAACATAATAATGAAAAATAATTTAGCATATATTGAAATAAAAATATTACAATACATATTTGAAGGAGAGTCTAATACAAAAATAGCTCAAAAGCTTAAAATTAAAGAAACTGAACTTGTCAATTATACTAAATTTTTATATTATAAAATTCACCATACTAAGCATATAGAAGAAGTAAAACAAAAATTAATGAATCGACTACCTTTTTAATTTGGTTAACTCTTATTGGTCTAATAGATGCCACTATATTAGCATTTGTAAAAGTATAAGCTTTCTAAGAAAAAATTAAAAACCCACTGTGTAATCACTTAAAAAATAAATTTACTGATTTCGATGATGTTGTATTGTTCTTTAATAATAGGTATAACAATCAATTTCAATAAAATTTCACTTTGCATCACATCAAACAAGACATCCCTAAAATTAATATAAGAAATTCCAGTAAAATCAAAAATCATATCATAAAAACAACCCGTACACTATTTTTATTAATAAGGATAAATAAAAAATATATAGAAAATTTAAATTTAACTTTATTATCAGGCAGTAAAGTTAAATTACTATATTATCTTTAATGTCTAATAAAAAATAAATTATGGGAGTAGGTGCAATGTTTGTTTGGACAGTAGGATTATGTATTTTTATGGCAATAGCTATTGCAATTAAAGAGCGGTATTAAAAAGATTGACAGACCGCAAGGTGGATTTATAAAGCATATGTCCTAACAAGCGAATAGTAAATTTTTACATGTCAAAAGTAAAATCTATTTCAATGACATTGTTTATAAGTATTTGCATTGATATGTTTATGTAACGTAGAATGAATTCTAAGGAAATCAAAACTATTATTTTTCGGAGAGAATTTAAAGAAAAGAAAAGCGATTTATTAATTAGGTGATTCTATAGAAATTATGTGTGAAGGTGAGGAAACTCTTTCATTGCTTGTTGTTTATCGCTTTCAGAGAATAACCTTAAAGCCGCTAACATACCGCTATTGAATCCGTGTTGCCAATTATCCTCCTCAACATCCACAAGTCTAATACACTCTTCAGTATATTTGTTCTCAATTCTCATTTTTTCAGCCTTTACTCCTTTTATGTGTTCATGCTTTTCGCTTGAGCGTGCATACCAAACCAAATCATTATACTTAACTAACAAGTCTTCTAAATATTTTTTATATTTCTCTTCTTTATTTTCCATATTTAATAATGCTTAAATGTGTAATTTCATATTTATAACGATTTTAGTTTGGTTTTATTATTACTTGTTTTTAATTTGTTAACTAACTAAAACAATTTAAATGACTAATAAAATCTTCTTTGCCAATTTAAATGTCTTTAAGAATATCCAATTCATTTTTTAAAACTTTTTGGTACCAAAAAAATATTTTTTTAATTAATTAATTAGTGATGATGTGGTATAAACAATTAATCACTATTTATTTTTAGAATGAAAGTAATTATCTGATTTATATTCCGAAACACTACAATTAGCTTTTATCGTTTTTAACAATTTTATTTAAGCCCTCCGGATGTCTTTTTTAATATCTCGTTCAACACTTTTTAGATACTTTTTTCTTTTAGATTCAGATACAAAAGGAACTGACCAAAATTGTTTAGTTTTGGTAAATAAAGAAACTCTCCATCCAAATACAAAGGTGTAAACTCCCATAACCAATCTTAATTTAACAGAATTGAGATATAAAGTCCTTACTGGTAAAGAAGGAGCACCGTGTGTCACATATGTTCTCACTATTTTATCCTTTAAAAATGGTCTAGGATAGGCATATAATTTTGTAATATTTACAAACTCATATGCAAAGCCAGGAACAAAAACTTCATCAAAAAAAATTTCCATTCTTGGCGTTAATCTAAACCACCAAATAGGAGAAATAAAATATATTCTTTCAGACCATAGAACTAGTTCTTGGTATTTTTCAGTTAACACTTTTCGAGGCCTTATAAAATCGTCTCTATATAAATCGATAACTTCAATTTCTTCATTATTTATAGATAGCTCGCTATATATCGTTTTATAAATTCCATTGTAACAGAAAGATTTAACATTTGGATGTCCGATTATAATTAAATTTTTCATTGTTGCATTAAGTTTTTCAAATATACTAAACGGATATTAAATTTATACAAAACACTATAATTAATGAAGTTGGATGTAAACTAAATATTTTTTTAAAAAAAAACATCAAACTCTAAAGTAACTAAATCCTGGATAAATTAATCGAAAAAATTAAATATTGGCAGCCTAACGTCATCCTATGAGATAAACAGAATGATGGAAGGAACTCTTAATATTAGAAACAATTTAAAATAAAAATTAATCTATAAAGTACAAAATTATAACGACCATAGCAACAGCTATAAAGTAAAAACCGACTCTCTTTGAACCCATTCTATTTTTTTTTGGGTTCTCTTTTAGATACTTTAATTCACTTTCTATAGACATCCTTTCCTTTTCTTTTTGTTCGTTATCCAATGACATGACTTTTATTTTATAAGTTGGTTATAAACAAATATAAGAGAATTATAATTGTTTTTTTTTTATTCATATTGAAGAAGTAAAACAAAAAAATCTGATTTTAATAATTTTAAAACTGAACAATTTTAAAAATAATCGCATATCCTATTCTTGCAGATTTATTGATTATTTATAAACGACTTTGGAAAATTCTATAGATTGGTAGAATACATTTAAATACCATTAATTATTTATTTAAAACACTTCTAACGATATTTATTTAATTAAATTTGAAGTATAATAACTTTTAAACTAAAAGAAATCATGAAAAAATATATAATATCAATATTCTTTTTATTTTTTATTTACAACCTTCAATCTCAAGTTTTAATCGCATTAATATTAGGAGATAAATTAAATAATGGAAAAATGGAATTTGGATTGGATGGTGGATTAAATTTTTCTTCCATATCTGAATTAGAAGCCAATAAATGGAAAAGAGATTTTAATCTTGGGTTTTACTTTGATATTAAAATGAAAAAACAGTGGTATTTTAATACAGGAGTATTGGTTAAATCATCTCTTGGTGTCGATAACTTATCGGAAACTGATTTGAATGAAATTGGAACTAATTTAGAAATTACACAACTGGGAGATTATACTCAAAAAATAAGTTATTTTTTAGTTCCAACATTAGCTAAGTATCGGTTTAAAAACAATCTATATGTTGAAGCGGGACCTCAATTTGGTTTAATGTATAAAGCTTGGTTAGAACATAACTTTAATGATGAAGAAGGAAATGAAAATCGTATAAGAGAAGAAAATAAAGATGCAGTTAATAGAATGGAAGTTGGAGCAGTTGCAGGCGTTGGCTATCGATTACTAAAAGGTTTAGGATGGACTATTGGTGTAAGATACCACTATGGTCTTACAAATGTTTATAAAAATATTTCAAGCATTAAAAACCATGCATTATTTTTAAAATTAAACGTTCCTATTGGTGTATCAGAAGTAAAAAAAGAAGAGATAAAAGAAGTAAAAAATCAAAAGCAGAAAGAAAAAGAAAAAAAGAAGAAGTCCAAAAAGCAGAAAAACTGATAATTAATTATGAAGATGCAACAAAAATTAATTTTGTTATTTGGTTTTTTACTAACAGCAAGCCTATCTTGGTCTCAAGATATGTCAACAGATAAAAATTCAAGGAATCTAATTGATATCGACAGTATCTCTAATTTAAACCCTTACATTGAAAATCACACTGAACAACTAAACATCAAAATAATTGTTTCTAATAATCAATTAAAGTATTTATTACCTTATAATGGAAAATCTGCAACTATTAAAACTAATTTAAACCTAAGTTATGGGTTTAGATTTAGTTATAAATATTTTTCTGTGAGATTACGTGTTCGACCAAAGCTGTCAACTAGTGATCAAGAAAATAAAGGCAAGACAGATCACTTTAGAATTGGCTTTGATGTTCTGCTAGATAAGTGGTCACATTTTTTTGAATATAATTATCGCAGAGGTTATTACATTGATAATACTAATTTTGTTAACGGTGAAAATTTAGGCGACTTTAACATCCAATTCCCTAATTTAACTACAAATGTATTTAATGGAGTTTCTCAATATAAATTTAATAAAAATTATTCCATAAGAGCGGTTGAATCAAATACAGAAATTCAATTAAAAAGTGCTGGAACTTTTATGCCAGGAATAAATTATTCATATTATAGCTTTAAAGATGCAAACAAAGAAATACTTAAAAACGAAGTTATTACAACAAGAAGCCCATATAACAATTATAGAGGACTCGCGCTTATTATAGAACCTGGTTATTATTATACTTTTGTATTAGACAAGTATTGGTTTGCAAATGTATTTGCTGCTCCAGGATTTGGAGTTGATTTTTATAACGATAAAGAAATTGATACAGTTAATAATACTGTAATTGAAGAGAATAATAGCAGCATATTTTTTTCCTTTAAAACGGGTGCCGCTATAGGTTATAATGGTAAGAAAATTTATTTTGGAAGTGAATTTAAATATCAAGGTTTTGACAATAAAGAAATGAACCTACAAGCATCAAAAACAATATTCCAATTTTTTGTAGGATACCGTTTTAAAGCTCCAAAACAAGTTTCAAAACCTTTTGATTATATAGAAGATAAAGTTCCTATTTTAAAAAAAGAAAATAATAACTAAAATACAGTTTAATTGATAAAAATTGTGTTTTAATTTGACCTCTAAGTTATAGTTTACTTATCTTCTTTATATTTTTGATAAATTGAAAATATAAACTGCCTGAGAAATAATCACTCTAGTTTTAAATCTTTTTTTAACATTGAGTTATTATTTTTAGTTCTAAGAAAAACAAGCCACCCTTCTATTATATTTTTTTTAAAATTAGATTGTTTGCAACTTGTATGATTTTTTTTTTAAATTTATGTTTTTCATTCAGGATATTCTATTCGCAAATGATACATATTATTTAATTTCTTTTTTAAAACTTTCTTAATACGTTGGATTTCTTTTAATGTGATATTAGCATTTAAAAATTGACCTTGATTTAATTGACTATCTATTATTTTTTCTACAAACTCATCCAACATAGAAGAGGTAGGTTCCTTTAAACTTTTACTGGCAGCTTCGACACTATCTGCCATCATTAAAATAGCAGTTTCCTTTGAAAATGGTGTTGGGCCTGGATAAGAAAAGTCTTCTTTCGAAGCGATACCTGATTTTTCATTTTCTTTTGAATAAAAGTAATAAACTAGTCTTGTACCATGATGAGTTCTAATAAAGTCAATAATACGATCTGGAAGTTTATTCTTTTTGGCTATTTCAATTCCAATAATTACATGATCAATAATAATATTTGCACTTTCTTTGGGATCTAATTCATCATGAGAATTTATAGATGACATTTGATTTTCAGTAAAATAAGTCGGGTTTACCATCTTACCAATATCGTGATAAAGTGCTCCAACCCTAGTTAACATTGCATTTGCACCTATTTCATTTGCAGCTGCTTCAGCTAGATTTGCAACATTCAAAGAATGATGAAAAGTTCCTGGAGCTTTATTAGATAATTCTTTAAGCAATTTAGAGTTGGTGTCACTTAGTTCTAGAAGAGAAACATCTGAAATCAAACCAAACATTTTTTCATAAATATAAATTAATGGAAAAGAAAATAAAGTTAGTAAACCACAAAGTACAAAATACCCAAAATAGTCCCATTGTATAAGTTCTATATTTCCTTCTTGAATAATAAAAAAAGCAAAATAACCCAAAACATATATAAAAGTTATTTGACCTACTGAAATAAATAAATTAGCTCTTTTATATAATTCTGAAACAGTAAGAATGGTAACCATTCCGGCAATTGTTTGCAGAAATAAAAATTCAAAGCTATTGGGTACAATAAAACCTAATAATAAAATTGTAAGCACATGTACAAAAAGTCCTAATCTAGCATCAAAAAATGTTTTTAATACTAATGGTAGGATACATAACGGAGTTATGTAAACAAGTTTGGCATCATATTTCACGACCAAAGTGGTCAGAAATATCATTACAATGATATTGAATAAGATAAATGTAACTTTAGTGTTATTATTATAAATTTCTAAACGGTAGTTCTTTAAAAATAAAAATAACATTAGGAAAACTAAAGAGATTAATAACGAATATCCAAGTAACAACCAATAAAAGTTTGATTTACTCCAAATTTGAGATTCAAAAACAGCTTTATAGGAACTTAAAATTTGAAATTTATTCCCTTCAACAACTTCTCCCTTAGCAATTATTCTACTTCCCTTATCGATAACACCACGATTGGGATTTATAGATTCAATTTTACTTTTAATAATTGATGCTGTTAACTCACTATTAAAGCTAACATTTGGTATAACAATACTGGTAATTAATTCCGTTAAAAACAATTCAGCATCTAAAATTAAATATTCTTTAACGTTATTTTTAATAATACGATCTATTTCCCCTAAATAAACTAATTGCCTATAGCTTAATTCTTGTATTTCATTACCATTTTTCAAATAAATTAATTTATTTGAATCAAATGAATAGTTTTCACCAATTAATCCATAAGAATATAAATTATCTAAAATACGAAGTCCTACATCCTTTATTTTAAGATCTCTTTGATTTGTAAAATCAATACTATCTTTTTGCTTATAAAAATTATTAAATAATGTTTTTACCGCTGTAACTTTCGCAGTATCAACTTCAAAATACGGTATTAGCTCCTCTCTTAAATATTCTTTCTCTTCTTCTATTTCTGCTTTACTTTTTTTTATAGTAAAACTAAAAGGAGCATACAAATTTTCATATTGCCAAGGCTTGCCCTTTTGGAAGTTATATTTAAACTGCCCTCCCTTTGGCAATAAATAAATAATTAAAACTGTAGAAAGTATAAAAAGAAACAACTTAAAAATAAAAGATTGATTTTTACCAAAAGAATTTAATATGCTTTTCATTAATTTTTATTAGATATAAATAAGCCATAAATATCGTTTGTTTTATTTCAATTACATAATTATCAAGAATGTTTTTAATATTAAATGTGTAAATTTGCTGCAATTATTTTTCATATTAAAATTATAATAACAAATGATTAAAAAAGTTGTAATTGTAAGTGCAGTAAGAACTCCCATTGGAAGTTTCATGGGTAGTTTATCATCATTATCAGCTACTAAATTAGGTGCAATTGCCATAAAAGGAGCNTTAGAAAAAATAAATCTTGATGCAACTTTAGTACAAGAAGTGTATATGGGTCANGTTGTACAAGCTGGTGTCGGACAAGCNCCTGCACGNCAAGCTGCTATTNGTGCTGGTATTCCAGATACCGTTCCATGTACGACAATCAATAAGGTTTGTGCATCTGGTATGAAAGCTGTTATGAATGCNGCTCAAACGATTGCATTAGGTGATGCAGATATTGTTATTGCTGGAGGTATGGAAAGTATGAGTAACATTCCTCACTATCTACATATAAGNAATNGTCACAAATTTGGATCAAAAAATATGGAAGATGGTATGCAAAAAGATGGATTGGTANATGTNTATGATAATACTGCAATGGGAGTNTTAGCNGATTTATGTGCTTCTGAAAATAAATTAACCAGAGAAGATCAGGATAATTATTCAATTCAATCATATAANCGATCGGCAAAAGCTTGGGCAGAGGGTAAATTTAATGAGGAAGTAATTCCCGTTGAAGTACCTCAGCGTAGAGGTGANCCAATANTTTTTTCTGAGGATGAAGAATATAAAAATGTTCNCATGGATAAAATACCAACCTTACGTCCAGTTTTNACAAAGGAAGGTACTGTTACTGCAGCAAATGCATCTACAATTAATGATGGTGCTGGCGCAATGATATTAATGAGTGAAGAGAAAGCAAATGAATTAGAGCTCACTCCTTTAGCAACTATTCTTAGTTATGCTGATGCAGCGAAAGAACCNAAAAGATTNACAACTGCACCCTCTAAAGCATTNCCAAAAGCGTTAAATAAAGCNAAAATTTCAATAGATGATGTTGANTATTTTGAACTTAACGAAGCTTTTGCAGTTGTAGGACTTTCNAATATGAAAATATTAGGATTGGACGATTCAAACGTAAATGTTAATGGTGGTGCTGTTTCNTTAGGTCATCCNTTAGGTTGTAGTGGNGTAAGAATATTAATAACATTAATTAATGTCTTAAAACAAAACAATGCGANAATTGGTGCAGCAGTAATTTGTAATGGTGGCGGAGGTGCATCGGCCATGGTTATTNAAAGAAATTAATTTTCNGTAATTATCTAATACATACTTAAATGAATTATGGCATTTGTAACTTAAATATTGTTCCATTGCGATTTGAAAATTCAGATCGCAGTGAAATGGTATCTCAGGTACTTTATGGAGATTTATTTGAATTATTAGAAATTACAAAAAAATGGAGTAGAATAAGGTTAACTTATGATAATTACGAAGGTTGGATTGATAATAAACAATTTATTNGTTTANCTGAAAATGAATATGATCAATTAAACCAATTANCAACCAANCTGTCTATAAATTTATTAGACATAATTACAACAAGTACAAACGAACTNATACCTATAAGCATAGGAAGTAATGTAGGGGTAATTGATTATTTTAATCACTCTTTTGATGGTGCCATAAATGATTGTAGTTTTTCAAAATCTAAAATTATCGAATCGGCCTATTTATATTTAAATAGCCCATATTTATGGGGAGGAAAAACACCTTTTGGTATCGATTGCAGTGGATTCACTCAAATGGTTTACAAGCTAAATGGAATTCAATTATTTCGAGATGCAAGCCAGCAAGTTAATCAAGGGGANGCATTAAGTTTTATAGAAGAAAGTGTACCTGGTGATTTAGCTTTTTTTGATGATGACATAGGAAATATAACACATGTAGGCATCATTATGAANAATAACCAAATAATTCATGCTCATGGAAAAGTTAGAATAGATCATTTGGATCATTCGGGTATTTTTAATAATGAAAGCCAAAAGCATACTCACAAATTAAGAGTTATAAAAAGAATTGNATAAAAAAACTTCTAATTAATTAGAAGTTTTTTTATNCAATTANCAAATGGACTGCTACTATTCACCNTCATTATTTTCAATNATTGTTTTCATTGCTTTTTCTTTTTCATCCATTCCCAACATACCGTAAATACCCTTTAACGTTTTTACAATATCCATTGATTCTGGACGTAATCTTGATGCAGACTCTAAATATGGCAATGCTTCTAGGTATAAATCATTTTTTTTCTTTTTTAATAAATCATATTTATCATAATCGGCGTTTGANGTACCTAAAGAATTCATTTCAATAACTATAGCNCTTTCATTATCTAAAATTAATTGCGCTTTGTTAATTAAAGCTTCTGTATATTCTGGATTTAATTCTAAAGCTTTAGTNTAGTAAATCAANGCTTCTTCTTTTTCATCATTTTTAGCACTAGCGACACCTAAATTATAATATAAATCAGGATTNTTTGGATCGTTTATTATTATTTCATTAATCACACTTTTATAATTTAACATATCCCCACTCTTATAGTACATTTCAGCTTCAGCATACATTAAATTTATATCATTTGGAGATTCTTCCCTAGCTTTTTTCATCAATAAAGTTGCTTTTTCGA
The DNA here is from genome assembly GCA_002713705.1 of Flavobacteriaceae bacterium. Lineage (GTDB taxonomy): Bacteria > Bacteroidota > Bacteroidia > Flavobacteriales > Flavobacteriaceae > Marifrigoribacter. Next base: position 82,695 of record PAUJ01000026.1, on the reverse strand, counting down.
TATCACCTTCATTAATATAAATAAAAGTCATATTTTTTAAAATAGTTCCTTTTTTAGATTTAGTAAATTTACTTCTTGGAATTACATACTCCCCTTTTTTAAGAGCAATATTTCTTTCTTCTTCAGTTCCAAATTTAGACTCCTCTTTGGTCCCTTTTTTTGTTGCATAAAATTCCTCTTTAATTCCAGTATAACCAAGATCTATTAATTCTTCATAATAGTTGATTGCAGTATTATAATCTTGGCCATCTTTAGCTAAAGATGCAGCNTAATATAAATAGATAGTATCTTTTTTACTTAACCTATAGCCTCTATATATTTTTTTTGANCCATTTAAATATTCTTGGGNAGTCTGATCTANTTGAGCACTCATTAACAATANGTTTATCATTTCTTGCAATCCTAATTTAGCTTCNGCAGCATATTTACTTTTTTTATTTAAAGACAATACTTTCTCATAGGNATCAGCAGCTATATTCATTTTTTCGTAGTCATTTCCTGCGCCTCCTAGGTATGCTTCTGCTTTCACTAAATAATAAAGCTCTTGTAAATTAGATTCAGCATTAGGAATTAATCCTTCTACTCCANTTAAAGTAGCTATCGCCTCTGTAAATTCAGCACTTTTTATNTGTTTTTGAGCTAATTTAATTTCTTTTTTCTGACCAAAAGTTANAGCAGAAAGCATTAAAAATCCTGCGATTAAAATTTGTTTTTTCATTTTACTAGTATTTAAGTATTTAATTATTTAATATTTTTATTCTTCTTCTTCGTTAATTTTGCTTGAGTCACTAGATNCTTTATCTAAAGACTCNCTNTGTTCAGGTATGGTTTTGTTACCATCCTCATCNAGCTCTACATCCTCATCATCAGACATTACTTTTGCAACTGCNGCAATAGCATCGCCATCTCTTACTTTTATAAGACGTACACCTTGNGTNGCTCTCCCCATNACACGAAGATTTTCAACTGCTAAGCGAATAGCAATACCCGACTTATTGATAATCATTAAATCATCACTATCANTTACATTTTTAATAGCTACTAAATTACCCGTCTTTTCGGTAACACTAATAGTTTTAACTCCTTTTCCTCCACGATTGGTAATTCTATAATCTTCTAAACTTGATCTTTTACCATAACCATTTTCTGAAACAACCAANACATCTGTTTCAGATTCGTTAATAGTAATCATACCAATTACTTCATCCTTTTCACTATTTAATCGAATTCCCCTAACACCAGAAGCATTTCTACCCATTGATCTNGTTTTTTCTTCTTCAAAACGTATCGCTTTACCAGATTTTACGGCTAACATAANTTGACTATCTCCTGTTGTTAGTTTTGCTTCNAGTAATTCATCACCTTCTTTGATAGTAATTGCATTTATACCATTAGTTCTTGGACGAGAGTATTGTTCTAAAGGTGTTTTCTTAACTTGCCCTTTTTTAGTAGCCATTATTACATAATGGCTATTTATGTAATCTTCGTCTTTTAGATCTTGAGTACAAATAAATGCTTTCACTTTGTCATCACTTCCAATATTAATTAGGTTTTGAATAGCCCTACCTTTAGATGTCCTAGTTCCTTCAGGAATTTCAAAAACTCGCATCCAGAAACATTTTCCAGTTTGAGTAAAGAAAAGCATGTATTGATGATTTGTTCCAACAAACAAATGTTCTAAGAAATCCTCATTACGTGTCGAAGTTGCTTTTGCCCCTACTCCTCCTCTGTTTTGTTTTTTGTATTCAGTTAATGAAGTTCGTTTAATATAGCCTGCATGAGATATGGTTATTACTACTTTTTCATCAGGTATTAAATCAGTAATGCTTACATCTCCACCCGCATACTCTATTACAGAACGACGCTCATCACCATATTTTTCTCTAATTTCTTCTAATTCCTCTTTAATGATAGCCATTCTAAGCTCTTTACTAGCTAAAATATCTCTATAACCCTGAATGGTTTTCATTAAATCTTCAAACTCAGAACGTAATTTATCTTGTTCTAGTCCTGTCAATTGACGAAGTCGCATTTCAACAATTGCTTTTGCTTGAATCTCTGATAGTTTAAAAGCTTCTATTAATCGTGCTTTTGCTTCGTCAGCATTTTTAGAAGACCTAATCAATCGAATTACTTCATCAATATTATCGGATGCAATAATTAACCCCTCTAAAATATGTGCTCGTTCTTCTGCTTTTCTTAAAAGGTATTCAGTACGTCTTACCACCACTTCATGACGGTGTTCTACAAAATAATGTATTAACTCTTTAACATTTAATAAACGTGGTCTTCCATTGACTAAACAAATATTGTTAACACTAAAACTTGATTGCAATGCAGTGTATTTGAACAACATATTTAAAACGATATTCGGGATTGCATCACGTTTTAGAATGTATACAATTCGCATACCATTTCTATCGGACTCATCACGAATGTTAGAAATACCTTCAATCTTTTTTTCATTTACTAAATCGGCAGTCTTCTTAATCATATCTGCCTTATTTACTTGGTATGGAATTTCAGAAACAATAATGCATTCTTTACCACTAACTTCATCGAAAGAAGCTTTTGCACGCATTACAATTTTTCCTCTACCTGTATGAAAAGCATCTTTTACGCCTTCATAACCATAAATTACCCCTCCTGTTGGAAAATCTGGTGCTTTTATATACTCCATTAATCCATCGATATCTATATCATTATCTTCAATGTATGCAATGGTACCTCCTATTACTTCAGTAAGGTTATGTGGAGGCATATTAGTTGCCATACCAACAGCAATACCCGAAGCTCCATTAATTAACAAACCAGGAACACGAGTTGGTAGCACGGTAGGTTCATTTAAAGTATCATCAAAGTTGAGTTTATGATCAACTGTATCTTTGTCAATATCAGCTAGCATATCTTCAGAAATCTTCTGCATTCTTGCTTCTGTATAACGCATTGCTGCCGGACTGTCACCATCAATAGAACCAAAATTCCCTTGTCCATCAACTAACATATAACGCAAACTCCATTCTTGAGCCATTCTAACCATTGCATCATAAACAGAAGTATCTCCATGTGGATGATATTTACCCAAAACTTCCCCAACGATTCTTGCAGATTTTTTGTGAGCGCCTGTAGCTCTAATACCTAATTCGTGCATTCCAAATAAAACACGTCTGTGTACGGGTTTCATACCATCTCTTACATCTGGTAATGCACGTGAAACTATTACTGACATTGAATAATCAATGTAAGCTGATTTCATTTCATCCTCAATGTTAATAGGGATTAATTTTTCGCCTTCAGCCATATATAAATTCTTTTATTTTAAATTACAATTCTTAAAAAAGCAAGATACATTAATTGCAAATTTAATAGCATAAAAACAGTTCAAAAAATTACTATTTTATTAACAAAAAATAAAGGCGAAACCGTTAATAACTATCGTCTTTTATGTTTAAATTATAAAGTAGTTTTTTGATTATTTTCTATTAAATTGTATGGATCTATAATTAAAAAAATATTTTTCTGATTGTGTGGTTTTTCATTATTGATTAAAAGGAGTTAATTTTAAACAATAAAACGATTATATCAACGCCGCCTAATAAAAATATTAACTGTATTAAAGTTTTATTAAAGGCTATTGCATTCATTAAAAAGGAGCTTTTTTATTACTATATTTGTAAAAACCTTTGACATTTATAATTAATTAAGGAGGAACAAATTGACAAATGCAAGGTCGATTAAATTATGTTAAATTTCACACTGCTTAAATTTTTAGTAGTTTATATTCACAATAAAAAATATGGATGATAATTTTTCACCAAGAGTAAAAGATGTAATTGCTTACAGTAAAGAAGAAGCACTGAGACTAGGACACGAATTTATAGGCACTGAACATTTAATGCTAGGTTTGCTTCGAGATGGAAATGGTAAAGCTCTTTCAATTTTAAATACACTAGATATTGATTTAAATTATCTACGTAGAAAAGTCGAAATACTTATTCCTGCAAATCCTCATACTGCCTCAAATGAAAATGATAAAAAAAATCTTCATTTAACACGTCAAGCAGAAAGAGCACTCAAAACTACTTTTTTGGAAGCAAAATTATTTCAAAGTTCTTCTATAAATACTGCACATTTACTATTATGCATTCTAAGAAATGAAAACGATCCAACTACTAAGCTATTAAATAAAATGAAAATAGACTATGATATAGTAAAAAATGAATTTAAACTACTAATATCAAGTGATGAAGATTATGTAGATAAAACAAGATCTGAATCGTTTCCAAACGATGAAGATTTACCAGCCGAAGAATCTGGTAAGGATAATTTATTTTCAGGTAGTACAAACAAGGCCAATAAAAAGTCAAAAACTCCAGTTTTAGATAACTTTGGTAGAGATTTGACATTCCTTGCTACTGAGGGTAAATTAGATCCTGTAGTTGGTCGAGAAGGCGAAATACAACGTGTTTCTCAAATTTTAAGTAGAAGAAAAAAGAACAATCCGTTATTAATTGGTGAACCTGGTGTTGGAAAATCTGCAATTGTTGAAGGATTAGCATTGCGTATAGTTCAAAGAAAAGTATCTCGTATTTTATTTGATAAACGGGTAGTTACTCTTGATTTAGCAAGTTTAGTAGCCGGAACAAAATACCGTGGACAGTTTGAAGAAAGAATGAAAGCTGTAATGAATGAAATTGAAAAGAATGATGACATTATTCTTTTTATAGATGAAATACATACGATTGTTGGTGCCGGTGGAGCAACTGGATCTTTAGATGCTTCTAATATGTTTAAACCCGCCTTAGCTAGAGGGGAATTGCAATGTATTGGTGCTACAACACTTGATGAATATCGACAATATATTGAAAAAGATGGTGCTTTAGAAAGACGTTTTCAAAAAGTAATAGTAGAACCTACTTCTGTGGAAGAATCTATAGAAATTCTTCAAAATATCAAGGACAAATACGAAATTCATCACAATGTTACCTACACAGATGAAGCAATTAGGGCTTGTGTAAAGTTAACCAATCGCTATATGACGGAACGATTTTTACCAGATAAAGCGATAGACGCATTAGATGAGGCAGGTTCAAGAGTTCACATTACTAACATACTTGTTCCAGATAGAATATTAGAAATTGAAAAACAACTTGAAGAGGTTAGAGAATTAAAGAATTCTGTTGTTAAAAAACAAAAATACGAAGAAGCGGCTAAATTAAGAGATGATGAAAAAAATTTAGAAAAAGAACTTACTGTAGAACAAGAAACTTGGGAACAAGAATCGAAATTACACAGAGAAACAGTCTCTGAAGCAAATGTTGCTGAAGTTATTTCTATGATGACTGGTGTTCCCGTAAACAGAATAGCACAAACAGAAAGTTTAAAATTAGCTGCTTTACCTGATAGAATTAAAGGAAAAGTAATCGGACAAGATGAAGCTATTAAGAAAATAACTAAAGCAATTCAACGTAATCGAGCTGGTTTAAAAGATCCAAACAAACCTATTGGTTCTTTTATATTTCTAGGTCAAACTGGAGTTGGTAAAACTCAGTTAGCTAAAGTATTGGCACAGGAACTTTTTGATTCAGAAAATGCTTTAATTCGAATTGACATGAGCGAATACATGGAAAAATTTGCAATATCTCGATTGGTTGGTGCCCCTCCAGGTTATGTTGGATATGAAGAAGGTGGGCAATTAACTGAAAAGGTTAGGAGAAAACCATATTCAATAGTATTACTTGATGAAATTGAAAAAGCACATCCCGATGTATTTAACATGATGCTCCAAGTTTTAGATGATGGATTTTTAACCGATAGTTTGGGAAGAAAAATTGATTTTAGAAATACTATAATAATAATGACTTCTAATATTGGCTCTCGCCAGTTAAAAGATTTTGGACAAGGTGTTGGCTTTGGCACTGCAGCTAAATCTAATCAAGAAGATTCTCATGCTAAAAGTGTTATTGAAAATGCATTGAAGAAAACGTTTGCACCGGAGTTTTTAAATAGAATTGATGATGTTGTGGTATTTAATGCTCTGTCGAGAGAACATATTCATAAAATTATTGATATTGAATTAACGAAATTATACAACAGAATTGATGGATTAGGTTATGCTTTAAAACTTTCTGAGACCGCTAAAGACTATATAGCCGATAAAGGTTTTGATAAAAAGTATGGTGCAAGGCCATTAAAAAGAGCTATTCAGAAATATATTGAAGATTCCTTAGCTGAAGAAATTATTAATTCAAAACTAAAAGAAGGTGATAGTATTTCGATAGATTTAAATAAAAAAACAAATGAATTAATTATTAAAATCACTAAAAAAAAGCAAAAGGCTGGTGAATAATAATTTTGTTTTTATTTTAAAAAAAACACGGTACTTTTTTGCTTATTATTAACTAAAGAGTATTGTATTTGATTTTACATTTAAGTTATTATTTAAAAAGAGCATAATCCATAAAGTTATGCTCTTTTTTTTAATAATAACTAACCAACTGCAATTAAGCAAATAATATTTTATAGATGACATGTGTGTTTACTAATCAACAACCGCCACATTAAATGTTACTTCAATATCTGTTTCTCCTCCTGCATCTGATAAACCAGTATTTGGTTTATTTGGTTCGTGACGAAGAGTTAACGTTAATGTACCTGAACTTGCTTCACCAGTAGAAAGCATTAACAGTGTTCCTAAAGGATTCCCATCAGCATCAAAGTTTTCATATTCAGTAGCTACATCTAAGTTACCACCGATAGTATAAAAAAACTGGTGTTCTAAAGCTTCTTCATCCACTTCTTCAGTAACATTTTCAGAAGGATCTACAGTTTCATTTAACAAAAGTATAGCACCATTATAGCTAGTTCCAGCAACTAAATTACCTGAAACATCTACAACGGGGAGATTTGGGCCATCCGCATCTAAATCACGATATTCTAAAACAATATCTGTTCCGCCTCCGATGGGCTCAAGGGTTAACTTTAAAGTGGTAATTACTTCTTGTGGAAGTACCTGTTCTGGGACATCATCATCTGAACATGAAGCAAATAATGCGATTGCGAAAATTGAGATTGTTAAAAATTTTACTTTTTTCATTTGTTTTGGTTTTAAAAATTAATAATTGATTTTGATATTTAATAAAAAGTTTCTGCCTAAATCGTCAGCATAATAGCGAAAACGGTTTAGGTAATTTCGATAGGAAGTGTTGAGTAAGTTGGATACTCCAAAGCCTAGTGTAAGCACCGAATGTTGTGATACCTTAACATCAATACTAGAGTTAAAATTAATCAAATGGTATGCATTGGGGGGTGTACTAATGTCAACCATTTCTATTGTTTCGGTCTGCGGTATAAACACTTCAAAATTGTTGTTGGGATATTCGTTCTGACGAAATACGTATTCACTCTGCAATGCTATGCGCAAATTACTAAATTGAATATTTTGATAGATAATTTCGTTAATTGTATTTACAGGTGGCATATTTATCAAGGGTTCGTTCCTTATAAGATCATACCCTTTGACCAATGAAAACTGAGACTTANAACTGAAATTTTTTGTAAAAGCATAATTNGCATCAATATCCACNCCAANTAATTTTGCATTNGATTGGCGGTACTCCCAAACTTGAAAATTACCCCTTATGGTTTGCTGAATTCCTGTAGGTTCAATAATTATAAAGTTCTTTATACTATTTAAAAAAGGACTNATTGAAAAACTAAAAATTTTATTTTCTCTTTGAAAAGTTAAAAATATTTTATGTCCAATTTCTGANTGAAAACCTAAATCTCCTAATTCAATACGGGAAGCGGAATGGTGCAAGCCTTCACTAAAAAGTTCGGAAGGATTTGGTGCGCGAGATGCTAATGAATAATTAAAAAATAATTTATAATCTTCANCAAANGAATAGGTGGCACCGATAGTTACTGAAGGNTTATAAAAATTTAGTTGTGGATTGGTTAAAATTTGATTGTTATAAACTTCTACTACAATTNNAGGAAACAGTTCGTCATAATTTCTAGATTCCCAAAAAGAAGTTTGATAAAATTTAAAAACGTTCATATANGTNTAGTCAAATCGAGTNCCAGCTTCTAGGAGTANTTTTTGATTTAATTGGTAATCTACTATGGCATAAATTCCCAAATCGTATTTATCATAATCGGGNATTAATCTACGTACTCCGGTATCAGGGTTTACAAAATTATTTTGATATTGCCCCATTAAACCGGTTTTTAGATGTNTTACATCAGATAAATTTGAATCCAAATCTAACTTCAATGTATGCGTATCGAGTTTTAAATCCAATGAGGCATTATCTTTATCTTCACCGCGTCTGANGTCAAATTCCAAACGATAATTNCGCTGAAAATCATATTGGAAGCTCAATTTTCCAAAATTATTNATTCTTTTAAACCCATTTATTCTACTTAAGTGATGGGTGACATCTTGTTTTGGAGCATTGATTTGGTATGTNAAATCATTGATAATTAATGGTCTGTCACTATTTATTGCCCTAATTTGGTCTTGTGCACCACCTAAATGAGATGCCCTTAAAATACCCATTTCATTATTAAANACTGAGTAANAGGCCTCNANACCATAATTGAANCGATTAAGACCAACCNGAAAAGAAGCGTTATGTTCAAACATCCCAGTATTGCTNAATACATAATCTGGCGCTTCAAAATCGCCAAACCTTTTTAATGTTCCTTGAAAGTTTGTATACCAGCCATTTTGATAACTTTTAGTNAATTGAGAAGTCAGGGAGATACCTCGACCATTGCTNGTTCCTGTAAATAAGGTTTTTCCGTAAAGACTATCTTTAACAGGGANTTTTAAAGCTTCAACTACAATGACNCCACCCACNGCATCGCCACTGTATTGCAATGCACCTGCTCCTTTTATTAAGGTAAGGTGACCAACGGAATTGATATCAATATTTGGGGCATGTTCNGCTCCCCATTCTTGATCTTCCATCCGAACNCCATTATTTATNATAACCACACGACTACTATGAAGTCCATTAATTATNGGCTTTACAANGGTATTNCCAGTATTAAGAGAAGAAACTCCACTCAAACTGTTGAGNGCATCTCCGAGCGTACCACTACTAAAACGTTCCAATTCTTCCTTTGAGATTGTGTTTTCAAAAATTGTTTTAGTNTTATTATNNTAGGCTTTTCCTGCAATAGTAATTTCATTAAGCTCTTCNAGATGATGTTCTATACTAAAGGTCTTAGTCGTGTTNCCGATTACTTTAATTGTAAAGNCTGTNGTCAAGCANAATGCATGTGANATCTGTATAGAATAACTACCATTACAAAGATTTGGAATGGAAAACTTTCCATCAANATCTGTCTGCACAGTTTGNTCAGTACCAACAACAACTAGCGTTGCCCCTACAAGTAAAGACCCATCGTGAAGGTCTGTTACTGTACCGAAAAGTGTATTNTCACATTTTTGTGATATAGATGAAATACTGCTCAACAACAGTATCAATAAAAAATACGTGNGCATATAAATTCTTAATTAACATATANATAGATNTTGTTTATTAAGAAAAAATTGGGGGTGCGCGTAACTGAGTGTTATTTATTATAAAGGAGTGGTATTGNANNNAAGCAAAGTTTACTTTCTTCTCTACATAAATTTTCGGTAGTGATANATTNGGGTATTCAACTATATCATAATTAAAAGATGCCAAATGAATGTTATAAACATCACACTTTANAACCGTTTCATGTAGGTGTGTAGTCTGTTCTGTGCAAGCTACGTGATCATGTCCTTCAAACATGTGAATAAACTGAATAGCAGANGGNAACATTAAAGCTACAAAGAGCAATAATGCAGTTANATTTTTACCGATCTGTATCTTATAATCCATTGTTTANTNAAAACTAANNAGNAAAATTACTAATANTAATTAAGAAATGATATTTAAAATAATATTTCTTTATCAATCTCNAGAGACTCTAAAAAAGNAATAGTATTTTCGATATCAATTGCTAAAATTCTATCTTCTTCCACTAAAGGAACAATAGTTCTATAAGTCTTAATAAATGATTCTATAAATTTTGAGGATTGNAAAGGATTTCTATATGATAACGCTTGAGAAGCATTCATTAATTCAATAGCAAGTATGCGTTCCAAGTTGTCTACTATTTGTAAACATTTTGTTGCTGCATTAGCTCCCATACTTACATGGTCTTCNTGACCATTTGATGACACTATAGAATCAACAGAAGCNGGTGTNGCCANTTGTTTGTTTTGACTCACAATNCTAGCAGCCGTATATTGTGGAATCATAAATCCACTATTAAGNCCTGGTTTNTTAACTAAAAAAGANGGCAACNCTCTTAACCCNGCAATTAATTGNTAGGTTCTTCTTTCCGAAATACTTCCNANNTCCGCAATAGCAATTCCTAAAAAATCTAGGGATAANGCTNGNGGTTGTCCGTGAAAATTACCTCCAGAAATTATNTTATCTTCTTNNATAAANANNATAGGNTTATCAGTAANCGAATTNATTTCAGTTTTNATTGTTTTNGNAACAAANANAATGGTNTCTTTTGTAGCNCCNTGNACNTGTGGNACACATCTAAATGAATATGGANNCTGAANACTTTTATTTTTNNAAGNTCCAATTTCACTTCCATCTAATAATTCTAAAATTCGTTCTGCTGTTTTAANTTGTCCTCGATGTGGTCTAACAAGATGCACCAAAGGNTTGTATGGACTCATATTACAATTAAATGCATCTATAGAGACACAAGCAATTAAATCTGACAAATAGGAAAGTTTATGACTTTTTAATAAACAATATACTCCATAAGCACTCATAAATTGAGTTCCATTTAGCAATGCTAAACCTTCTTTAGCCTCTAATTTAATTGGCGATAANTGATTTTGTTTTAAAACNTCTTCTGCTTCTAAAATTTGGTTTTTAAAGTATACCTTACCTTTTCCAAGTAATGGNAAAGACATNTGAGCTAAAGGAGCCAAATCNCCCGAGGCACCCAAACTACCTAATTCATAAATAATAGGTAAAATATCCAAATTATAAAAATCAATTAGTCTTTGAACGGTAACTAATTGAACACCGCTATAACCATAACTTAAAGATTGTATTTTAAGAAGTAACATTATTTTTACAATANCTTTAGGCACTAAATTGCCAGTACCACATGCATGAGACATNACAATGTTTTCTTGTAATTTTGATAAATCATTATGACCAATAGTAACGTTATATAGAGANCCAAANCCGGTATTAATACCATAANTTGGAATGGGATTATTTTTAATTTTTTTATCCAAGTAGTGCCTAGATTTATTAATATTTAGAATTGCTTCTTCAGATAATNCTAAAGTTTTACGTTCATCTAAAATTAACTTTATCGTTGGTAAATCGATTAATTCAGAACTTATATAATGGATATTCGACATAGTTTGTTAAGTATTAAAAAAACAAAAATACTAATTCCTTGTTAAGTTTTATCCTATTTTTAAAACAGTATAATTATTATAGTATTTTAGCTATANATNTAAAATAGAAAAACATGAAAAACTTTCTACTANTATTAGTAATAATAACNATTTTTTCCTGTCANAAAGAAGTAAAACCTTCGTTTGTGATTTTTAGTGGATTTATTGAAAATAGCAATACTAACATCGCTAAAATTTCTGGTAATGGTTTTGAGAAATTAATTGAAATTACTGATAATGGAAGTTTTTCTGACACACTTAAAATTNATAAAGAAGGTTATTATTCTTTGCGAATTGGTAGAGAAAGNACTNCTATNTATTTAATAAAAGGANAAAANATNANGCTTACACTTAATGCAAANGAATTTGATGAGAGTCTTTNNTATANTGGNGATATCGCTGGAGAAAACAATTATTTAGCTGCAAAATATTTATTATCAGAAAAAGAGTTGNCTNTTGATAAAGTTTATNCATTACCNGAAGATNANTTTATTATAGAACTNAATAAAATNAANGCTAGTTANTNNGATTTATTAAATTCTTCAAAAGGAATNNCTNAAANTTTTATNGNAAATGAAACAAANGAATTAGAATATGCTCATATNAATAATATAGAAAATTATGAGGAATATTATCAATATTTCACAAAAGACACTTCTTTTAAAGCCTCTAAATCCTTATATAATTCATACAAAGAATTTAATTTTGCAGACAATTATGCTTTTGAGAATTCAAGTGCTTATAANAACTTATTAGAATCACATTATACTAGAATAGCAAAAGATTTTTCNCGTAATAGTNATAAGGATATGGCACTAGCTTATTTAGAAACAGTAGATCATAAATTTCCAAACGGAGCCATTAAGGATGAGTTAATGTTTAATTATTTACGATTTGGTATGAAGGCAAATAATGCTTTAGAAGATGTCTATAATTTATATAAAATTTCGAATCAAAATGATGAAAATCTTTCAAAAGTTACTAATTCTTATAAAACCTTAACTAACCTTACACCGGGAAAAACNTCTCCTTCTTTTAACTATGAAAATTTTAAGGGTGGAAAAACAAGTCTAGAAGATTTAAAGGGAAAAGTTGTNTATATTGATGTATGGGCTACTTGGTGTGGTCCTTGCTTAAGAGAAATTCCAGCATTAAAAATATTAGAAACAGATTATCATGATAAAAATATCGCTTTTGTTAGTTTATCCATAGATGAAGTAAAAGATTACGATAAATGGAGAACTATGATTATTGAAAAAAAGTTAAAAGGAATTCAATTAATGGCAGANAATAATTGGAAATCTAAATTTGTAACTGATTATGGNNTTAAAGGNATTCCTCGTTTTATANTNATTGACATAGATGGTCGTATTGTAANTTCTGATGCNCCAAGACCCTCAAATNCTGAAATCAGAGTAATATTNNATGAACTATTATAAGTTCATATNGAAAGANTAAAAAAAAAGATTGTATTNTANNATTAATATNNAAATTAGATATCCATATNNTATTTCNTNACTTCNNGNTGAAATNTTANAAATCAAAACCCATTTTTAAGNCNACTATCAATAGCAATAANAAAACAAAATAATATATTTGTAGNTCNTAATNTTTNNTANNNANTTTAAACAAATAACTGTTTCAACANTAAAAANACATTATGGNAAAAGACATCGCANTAGNAAAAATNCACAATGCCTTAGGNGCAAAAATGGTTCCATTTGCAGGTTATAACATGCCTGTTTCNTATGAGGGNGTAAATGCAGAACATGAAACGGTTCGNAATGCGGTTGGTGTTTTCGATGTATCCCATATGGGTGAATTTTTANTANTGGGCCCTAATGCTTTAAATTTAATACAAAAAGTNACCAGTAANGATGCATCNAAAATAGTNGANGNTCAAGCNCAATACAGTTGTTTTCCAAANGNAACNGGTGGNATTGTAGACGATTTAATNGTATATCGTTTTAATGCTGAAAAATGGNTATTGGTCGTTAATGCTTCCAATATTGATAAAGATTGGGATTGGATTAATAGNCAAAATNNNATGAATGCNNAACTNAAAAATATTTCTGAAGATTATTCACTACTTGCNATTCAAGGCCCNAAAGCANNNGAAGCNATNCAATCNTTAACTTCTGTAGATTTAAGNGCTATNAAATTTTATCATTTTAAAGTAGCNGANTTTGCAGGTTTAGANCANGTNATNATTAGNGCNACTGGNTATACNGGTAGTGGNGGTTTTGAAATTTATTGTAAAAANANTGAAGTNGANCAANTNTGGNACAGAAGTTTTNAAAGCNGGNNNAGNTTTTGGAATTAAACCTATAGGTNTAGCNGCAAGAGATACNTTGCGTTTAGAAATGGGNTATTGNCTTTANGGNAANGATATAAATGANACTACTTCNCCTATTGAAGCAGGCNTAGGATGGATTACAAAATTCACAAAAGAATTTACCAATTCAGATAATTTATTAAAACAAAAAGAGCAAGGTCCAGAACGTAGATTGATAGCTTTTGAATTGAATGAAAGAGGGATTCCTCGTCAAGGATATGATATTGTAGACGNACAGGGAAATAAAGTTGGTGAAGTTACCAGTGGTACGATGTCTCCATCACTTGGCAAAGGAATTGGTATGGGATATGTGCCAAACATTTTAAAATCTGTTGGAACTAAAATTCANATACAAATACGTAAAAACAGAGTTCCAGCTACCATCGTAAAATTACCNTTTTATANAGNTTAANTTTTTATCTGANGTTTTTTNGGCAAATAGAATACTAATATTAGGAGCAAGTGGATTTATAGGAAANACCATNTATAAGGAACTGACATCCTACTTTGATGTTTATGGAACTTACAATACTGCAAATAAAGCATTGNATGATAATAANGTTATGTTTCAATTTAATGTTGAAAAAGACAACATAAATGACACCTTAAAAAAAGTANATCCCAATTNTATAATTTCAAGTTTAAGAGGACCATTCAAAGATCAATTAAGAGTTCATCAAGAACTTTTAAATTATACANTATCAAGTGTAGATTGCAAAATTATTTATCTATCCACCGTAAATGTTTTTGACGGTAAAGGAAAATTTCCTTCTTATGAAAATGATTCCTTATTGGCAGNTAGTCANTATGGAAAATATAAAGTAATGCAAGANAAGGCAATTTATAAATTACCNAATTCAAAATTTGCAATTTTAAGGCTTCCATTAGTATTNGGTGTTAATTCTCCAAGAATAATNCAATTAAAAGAAGCTTCAAAAAATAAAACTGATTTTGAAGTATACCCAAATTTGATCATTAGTGTAACTACTGCAAACAAAATAGCACAGCAAGTGCATTACATCATCAATAAAAATCTAAATGGCATCTTTCATTTGTCAAGTAATGATATGATTCATCATTTAGAGTTGTTTGAAGAATTATCTAAAAAATTAGAACTTAATCATTTCGTCTTTAAAAACATTTACACTTCCAATAAAGACAAGTATTTAGCAATATTAGCTAAGCACAACAAACTACCAAAAAATTATCAAATNAACATTTCAGAAANCATTGAAGATTGTGTTCTTAAAGAAGAAATTGAATCCTTACGATAAGATNGAATTTTAAAAATGNAACTATTTATAAAAGAAGAATCTCACTTCTCTTTGTGGTTTCCTGCATTTTTCTATTTTTGTAAAACCTTAAACAAAATTACTATGGGAAGAGCTTTCGAATTTAGAAAGGCAAGAAAAATGAAACGTTGGTCTGCAATGTCTAAAGCGTTTACNCGAATAGGAAAAGATATTGTTATGGCCGTTAAAGAAGGTGGTNCAAGTCCAGATTCTAATTCACGTTTACGAGCGGTTATTCAAAATGCAAAGGCAGTAAACATGCCGAAGGACAATGTAGAAAGGGCCATTAAGAAAGCNACTGAAAAAGGACAAGGAGATTTTAAAGAAGTAATATTTGAAGGATATGCTCCTCATGGAATTGCTGTTTTAGTTGAAACTGCTACCGATAATAATACNCGAACTGTTGCTAATGTTAGGGCTTGTTTTAGCAAATGTGATGGAAATATGGGAACTTCTGGATCTGTGGTATTTATGTTTGATCATACGTGNAATTTTAGAATTAAACCAGAAGAAGTCGATNTAGAAGAATTAGAGTTAGAATTGATTGATTATGGGGTAGATGAAGTTTTTGAAGANGAAGATGGAATATTAATTTATGCTCCTTTCGAAAGCTTTGGAAAAATACAAAAAGCGTTGGAAGAAAAAGAATTTGAAATATTATCTTCAGGTTTTGAGCGCATTCCTNAAGTTACTAAAAAACTTACAAAAGAAGAAGCTATTGATGTAGATAAGTTATTAGAAAAACTTGACAATGATGATGACGTACAGAACGTNTACCATACNATGGATGANTCTGAATAATTGACTAATTTAAAAAATATCTGAAAGNGGTTTTTTATTAGGTAAATTTCGCAACTTTACCTACAGTTCCCTTATAGAATTCTTTTAATTTTATTANATCTGACTCTATCGCTCCAGTTGGATANAATGGATTTCCAATAGTTACTATTTTAGTTTTATAATCCATTGAAACTGGCATAATGGGTACTTTAGCTGCCAAAGAAATATAATAAAAACCTGTTCTCCAAACCTCTACTTTTTTTCGAGTACCCTCCGGTGACATTCCCANTCTAAATTCNTCTTTAGAATNAAAAATAGATGCTATTGCTTCCACTTTATTCTGNTTNGTNCTTCGATCTAAAGGGGCACCTCCTACCCATCTAAAATAATAACCAAATGGCCACACAAAAAGTTCCTTTTTACCTACAAAATTAACCATAATTCCTAATGCTTTTCTACAGAGTATGGCTATATAAAAATCACTCCAACTNGTATGAGGAGCAACAATAATAATTACTTTTTTTAANTCTTTTTCTTTAAAATCACCTATGATTTTCCAACCAAGAATTTTATATAAAATAAATTTATAAATATTCATCTACTTATTTATCAAANAAAATACCTAAAGTGATACTNTAAACATTAGGCATTTATTAAATTTAAATACTTTNTTTTTGCAAGTCAATTACATCTTTAAATACATAGATCGTAATTTCTCACGAGTCATAATTGATTTCCATNTTTCACCTAATGCATTTTCCCATAAGGGCTCTAAACTCAAAGCAACATNGATCATCNTTTCCATCTGTTCTTCAGTTAAGTCACTACAAATTCCANTGGGTATATCTACTTGATGTTTCTCCACCATTTTTTTAAAGATAGCTACACCTTCTGGATAATAATCTTCTAAATAATTAAAAACTATACAGTTTCCAATTCCGTGTTTAGTTCCTAATACAAATCCTAAACCATAACTCATAGCATGAGCAACACCTACTTGAGAATAAGCAATACTCATTCCTCCATGCCATGATGCCATCATTAATTTACCTCTTTTTTCTTCTTCAGTAAGGTCATTGTCTTCCAGAAACACTTCCAAACATAGGTCNTAAGCTTTTTCACCATAACTTTGGCTAAAATCATTTAAAAAGGTTCCTTTTAANGATTCTACACAGTGGATAAAACAATCCATACCCGTATAAAACCATTGATTTTTNGGAANACCATCTAATAGTAGTGGGTCTAACACTACTTGGTCNAAAGTTGTATAATCACTGTTTATTCCTAGTTTTCGTANCGGTCCAGATAATACACAAGTTCTAGAAACTTCGGCTCCTGTACCTGAAATGGTAGGAATGCCGACATGATAAATAGATTTTGTTTTAATTAAATCCCACCCTTGNTAGTCTGCAGCACTNCCTTTATTGGTTAACATTAATGAAACCGCTTTTGCCAAATCCATTACAGATCCTCCCCCAATTCCTATAATNCCNGAAGGNAGATTATCATATNCTTCNAATATATCTTTTACAATAGAATCAACTTGGGATGTCTTTGGTTCTTCTTCGGCAGATACAAATAGTATTTTATCATTGTGTTTAAGTTCAATCCTTTTAACTACAGGACTCTGTTTCTCAAATACATCATCTACTAAAAAAATAAACGGTGCTTGAGTTTTCCTTTTCAAATCTAAAATTAAAGATANTTGGTTAAAACTCCCTTTACCAAATACNACTCTTGGCACCATAGGAAAATTACGATATTCGTTATTTACAGACATATATTAATAATTATTTTTATTCATTAATTTATTTGCTCGTATTAAATCTTCTGGAGTATCAATTTCTACAGCATTCTCCGTTGAAGATATNGCTAATTTAATTTTTTTTCCATATTCTAANTAGCGAAGGCATTCAATTTTTTCTGAAGCTTCCAGANTACGCATGGGCAATCTATAAAAGCTCATTAAAGCTTCTTTTCTAAAGGCATAAATCCCTTTATGTTCATAATATTCCATTGGAATACTTCTATCTCGAGGATAAGGAATTGGAGAACGAGAAAAATACANTGCATAATTATTTTCATCAACTATTACCTTCACAAAATTTGGGTTATTTACTTCATTCCAATTGGTCATTNTTGTCATCAAAGAAGCTAAATCTATTGTATCTGCATCAGCTCCATTAAATAATTCAAGGACTTTTTCTAAATCATCTTTTGTTGTAAANGGTTCATCTCCTTGAACATTTACAACAATGTCTACATCCATNTTTTCAATAGCTTCAGCGATGCGATCGCTACCACATTCNTGANTTTTCTTACTCATTATGGCTTTACCNCCANNAGAAGTTATTTCATTAAAAATAATTTCACTNTCGGTAACNACATAAACTTCATCAAATAATTGNGTAGCTATTGTTGATTCATAGGTGCGNANNATAACGGATTTACCCCCTAAATCTTGCATTAANTTACCNGGAAATCTAGTTGCAGCGTATCGTGCAGGNATCATTGCTATTTTTTTCATCCATTCGTTTTAAANNNCAAAAATAAGGAAGATTATACAATTAATAAGAATCTTTAAAAAATTCATTTTTAAATCCTATNANGTATAATTTTTCTTTTGCTCTAGTNATTGCAGTGTATANCCAACGNAAGTAATCTTTATCNACTCCATTTGGNAAATAAGGNTGTTCAACAAAAACAGTATTCCATTGCCCTCCTTGTGATTTATGACAAGTAATNGCNTAAGAAAACTTGACCTGTAATGCATTGAAATATATNTTTTTTTTAACAGCNATAAACTTTTTATATTTAGAAGTTTCATNTTCGTAATCTTTCATTACTTCTTGGTACAANTTATTTGAATCCTCATANGTTAATGANGGTGTTTCAGAAGATAAAGTGTCTAATATTAAAACCGTTTCAAAAGGTTTCATGTTGGGATAATCNATCATTCTAATGTTAACGGTTGCGAATCTGAATCCATACAATTCTTTAATGNTAAATANNTCNAATATTTCAATNATATCACCATTTGCNATAAATCCAGCNTNACTATTGGCTTCTANCCAAAAATAATTGTTTTTAACAACCATTAAATAATCTCCNACAGCCAATTCTTGTTCTTGATAAAGAATTCTTGTTCTAATANTTTGATTNTATAAATAAGCACGTTTATTAGATCGCACTATAAAAACAGTTTCTTCATTNCCTAAANTTGAATAACAGTCTTCNAAAGCATCCATCAACTCTTGACCATCNATGGGACGAATTACATCTGAAAAATTTTCTTCTTGTAGTTTAAATGTTTCATAAAANTCNTCTTCTANTNGGTTTCTAATTTCAGAGGCATTAAAAAGAATACCACTTTNTTNCTCTTGCCTAACAACCTCATTCAANTCNATTGAAANCACCTCTTTNTCATAATAATTTTCTAAAGTTCTTTTATCTAAAGCTGGACTTATATCTANTTTAATGGGGGGAAGTTGTGCAGTATCTCCTATTAACATTAATTTGCATTGNTGNCCACCNTATACNTATTGNATTAAGTCACCTAANANCGAACCNNTATCGAAAAGTTTTGCNTCTGGNCTGCTATCTGGAATCATTGAAGCTTCATCTACAATAAAAATGGTNTCNCGATGTTTNTTTTTTTGCAATGTAAAACTAACTCNACCACCATTTTTAGNTTTNGGATAATAAATTTTTTTATGTATNGTAAAGGCTTCTTTATTCGAATAATTACTGATTACNTTAGCTGCTCTNCCAGTTGGAGCCATTAAAACAATAGANTTNTTTACTTTCCANCTATTTTTNACTANTGTNCCAATAATAGTTGTTTTACCAGTCCCAGCATATCCCTTTAATAAAAACAATTCCTTGTAATTATTATTTTCAGTGAAGGCTGCAATTAANCGCAAGGCACTATCTTGCTTATTAGTAGGATTGTGGGTAAAATTTTTTAATAAATCTAGGTAGAATTTAGATGTGTTCATTTTTTATTTAAACTTCAAGGCATTAAAGATAGTTATGTTTTTTTCGTAAATTACTTTTACGATTAAAAAAAAATTGTAGATTTGCGTTGAAGCATATTATTTAAAAAAAAAATAATCCTCATTTATAAATTATGATTTTAAACATAGTACTAGGTACATTAATTTGCGTTGGTTTAGCTGTTTTATTGGATAAATTTGTTCCTTTAAAATTAAACCCTATCATTTCAGTTGTTCTTTGGCTAGTTATCTTATTCTTGGGATACAGTCTGTATAAATCTGTTATAGGTCCTGTTGAATTTAACAAAGTAAAACAGGTGCGTTATGCTAAAGTTATTGAAAACCTAAAAGANATTAGAATTTCAGAATTAGCATATCAAGAAATAGAAGGCAAATTTACTGGTGATTTTGATAGCTTAGTTCAATTTTTAGATACCGCCCAATTTGCNATTATTCAAAGNCGTGATACTAGTTTTGCAGATGTTGAAAGAAATAAAGCATTTGGTTTAGATGCACAAAAAGGTGGNTATTATAAAGAGCAAATTATAATTGATACTTTACGTTTTGCTTCTGTAAAGGATTCAATATTTGGTGGTTCTGATCGTTATAAAACGATGATGAATATTCCACTAGAAATTGCTNATGGAGCTACTTTTGAACTAAAAGCAGGNAANTATGAGAAAAACGAATCCTTGTATTCTGTTTTTGAAGCAAGTGTAGCAAAGAGCTTAATTTTAAGTGATCAGAATCCAGACTTAATCAATCAGGAAGAACAATTAATTTCNGTTGATGGAATCAATGGTCCAACGGTAAGAGTTGGTTCCATGAATGATATTGACACAAGTGGAAACTGGCCTAAAACTTATGACACTCCAAAACAATAACATATCACAAAANTCAAATAAAAGACTGTCCGTACAATTATCATTGTCCGGACTTTCTTTTTTAGTGACAAATATTGAAACCAAAGAAACTTACTTTTTTTTAGAAAAAAANTATAAAAAACCGATAAATCCTGAAGAATTAATACTAAATCTAAAGTCAATTTTTAACCAAAATAAAGAGCTCAATAATACTTTTAATGAAGTNNCTATAATTTACGCAACTAGCTTATATAGTTTAGTTCCTTCCAATCTTTTTGATGCTTCAAAAACAAGCGAATATTTAAAATTTAATTCAAAAATATTAGCNACCGATTTTATTGCNTTTGATACTATAGAAAATNATAATATCACAATTNTCTACATNCCCTTTATTAANATTAACAATTATCTTTTTGATCGATTTGGCGATTTTAGTTATTATCATTCTTCAAGTTTATTAATTGAACATTTATTAAGTGAANAAAAANCAGATGCATCAGCAAAAGTATATATAAATATTACTNATCATATATTTGATTTTATTACTGTAAAAAATGGAGAATTAATAATTTGTAACAGTTATGAATTTACTACTGCAGAAGATTTTATATATTATATTTTATTTTGCTTAGAACAGTTAAAACTAAATCCTGATACTGTAGATCTTTATATTTNTGGTAGTATTGAAAAAGAGGAGGATACTTATAAAATATTATATAATTATATTAGAAATATAACTTTTTACACTTTTGGAGATCAATTAATCCCTACTGAAAAAGAATCGTCACATCAAAATTTACTTTTAAAACTACTATAATTGAGAATTATTTCTGGAAAATATAAAGGAAAAAGGTTAATGGCNCCAAAAAAGTTNCCAGTTAGACCTACAACAGATTTTGCAAAAGAAGGGCTATTTAATATTCTTACGCATAGAGTTGATTTTGAANCANTCGCTTTTTTAGATTTATTTTCTGGTACTGGAAATATTAGTTATGAATTTGGCTCAAGGGGAACGGAAGATATAACATCAGTNGATGCTCATTATGGCTGCGTAAAATACATCAACACTATTTCTGAAGAGTTAGACTTCTCCATAAAAACAGTTAAGTCTGATGTTTTAAAATACCTATCCGCTACTTNATATTCTTTCGATATCATATTTGCAGATCCACCCTATAGTATAGANCAGTCTGATTTTGANGCTATTGTAAATAAAATATTTGAAAGAAAATTACTTATTCCTGACGGGCTTTTAATTATTGAACATTCTAAGCATACCGATCTTTCAAAAAATAAATATTTTACAGAAGCACGAAGGTATGGAGGTTCTATATTTAGTTTTTTTGACCTATAAAAAAAAGCAGACCTATAAGCCGGATCCTGTATTAGCAAAAGCTAATTCTCATCATTTATCTAAAAATATTGTTACCAATACCTTTNATCTGCCTACCCTCCTGTATTGGGCGGGAACCCTNAAGCACAGGTTTACATGGCATTGCACCGCATAGAGTTTACCTGGTTTCACTACAGCATTACCTGTACATTCTTTCTGCTGCACTTGTCCTAATACGCAAAACGTATTGACGGCTGTTAGCCGCTATGCTTCCCTTTGGTGTCCGGACTTTCCTCCTTAATTTTAAAACTAAGACGATGAGACGGTCTGCTGGAGCAAATGTAGAATATTTTATAAGTAAATGTTAATAAAAAGAACAAAATAAGAAGTAAAATCATCCNCTAAAAAAGCATACAATTTCTATATTTGTTTNAACACAATTTTATGGAGCCTTTTATAGTATCAGCCAGAAAATATAGACCAACACAATTTAAAGATGTCGTTGGCCAACAGGCTATTACCAATACTTTAGAAAGTGCTATTGATAATGACCATTTAGCACAAGCTTTACTATTTACTGGACCACGTGGTGTTGGAAAAACAACTTGTGCTCGTATTCTAGCTAAGAGAATCAATCAAGATGGTACCGAAAAAGAAGATGANGATTTTGCATTTAATATTTTTGAATTAGATGCTGCTTCAAATAATTCGGTGGATGACATCAGAAATTTAATTGATCAAGTTCGCATTCCTCCACAAGTTGGAAAATACAAGGTATATATCATTGATGAAGTACACATGCTTTCATCTGCAGCCTTTAATGCATTTTTAAAGACCNTAGAGGAACCCCCAAATCATGCTATTTTTATTTTAGCAACTACCGAAAAACATAAAATTATTCCAACCATACTTTCTCGNTGTCAAATATTTGACTTTAGGAGAATTACGGTAAAAGACACAAAAAATCATTTANCAAAAGTTGCAAAGTCAGAAGGAATTAATGCCGATGATGATGCGTTGCATATTATTGCACAAAAAGCAGATGGGGCTTTACGTGATGCTTTATCAATTTTTGATAGAGTGGTAAGCTTTTCTGGTAATCAGTTAACAAGAGAAGCCGTAACTGAAAATTTAAACGTTTTGGATTATACTTACTTTTTTCAAGTAACAGATTTATTACTCNTTAATAATATTCCTNGTAGTTTGGTTTTATTTAACGATATTTTATCAAAAGGTTTTGATGGACATCATTTTATTATGGGTTTAGCTTCTCACTTTAGAGACTTATTGGTTTGCAAAAGTCCTGAAACTATTCAACTATTAGAAGTNGGAGACCAAGTTAAACAAATGTATTTGGAGCAATCTAAAAAAACAACTCATTCCTTTTTAATTGACGCAATCAAAATTTCAAATAACTGTGATTTAAAATATAAAACCAGTCGNAATCAACGATTATTAATTGAATTATGCTTAATNCAATTGGCATCAATAACTTTTATTTNTAAAAATTCGGAAGAAAAAAAAAAAGTCTAGTTTAAAGGANAACGTAAAAGTTCCATTTTTTGTTATTCCACCTTCACATTATAAAATTCAATCAACTTTAATAGAAAAACCTCTNAAGGNCAGTTCCATTNNTTCAAAAAAAGAACAGATTAANAACANTNTAGAAAAAGNAGTTAATACTGATATAAAACCTTTAGTGAAAATNGAAGAAGTTAAAAAAGCTAAATTAAATATAACTACAGANAGNATTAANAAAAAATCAGCTTTTTCTTTAACTAGTATTAAAGAGAAAAAAGAATTATTAAAAACAATTAACGAGAACAAGCAGGAAGANANTGATAAACCAAAGAAATCATTTTCAGAAAATGATTTCCAGGTNGTATGGAAAAAATATTATCAAAAATTAGAGAAAGATGGTAAATTTAATTTATGTTCTCACTTATCAATGTCAACACCAATATTAAAAGGTTCTACCATTCATTTAGAATACCCAAATTTNACCATTAAGACAGAAGTTGAAAGGGCNCAACACGATATCCTTTCCTATNTAAAAGAGAAGTTACAAAACTATGACATTGACCTAGAAATTATTGTTAATGAAACTACTATGAAACCCTACGTTTACACCCCTATAGAAATATACGAAAATTTAAAAGAGAAAAACNCTTTAATTGATAGCCTTAGAATAGAATTAGGTTTAGAGTTATAAATAATATAAAATTATGTTAGGACTTAAATTACCAACAGACCCACGTTGGATAAATATTGTAGAAAAAAATATTGAAGAAATTCTAACAGATCATGCCTTTTGTGAAATAAAAGCTGCTTCGACTGCAATATCGTTAATGGTTTCATTTCCTGAATATACAGAATTAGTCAAAGAAATGCCAAAACTTGCAAAAGAAGAAATGTGTCATTTTGAGTTGGTACATGNTNTAATAATTGNTAGAGGCTGGAATTTAGGCAGGGATAGAAAAGATAATTATGTGGTTAAANTATTAAGTTTTTTNCCTAAAGGAGGTAGTAGAACCAATCAGNTAGTTCATCGTTTGCTTTATGCAGCATTAATTGAAGCAAGAAGCTGTGAACGTTTTAAAATATTAGCTAATAATTTAAAAGATNAAGAATTATCAGAATTTTTTAGAAGTCTTATGGCAAGTGAAGCCGGTCATTACATGCTGTTTTTAAANTTTGCAAGAAAATATGGTGATAGAAAAGAAGTGGATNAAAAATGGCAACAGTTACTANCTTTTGAGGCNGAAATCATGAAAGATTTAGGCACAAAAGAATCCATTCATGGTTAATATTTTTCATTATATAAACTTCGTATAATACCATCCGACAAACCAATTTTAGGAACATATACGCATTCTGCCCCACTCCACTTCATAGAAAAAATATAAATCTTTAGGGCAGGNATTATTACATCTGCACGGTCAGGATTCATACCTAATTCAACGATTCTATCATCATATGAAAATGANTTTACTTTGTTNTAATAATCAACTAAATANNTGTANNTCAATGGNTTACCTGTTTTTTTTCCACTATATTTATAAGTACTATTAATATTTCCTCCGGTACCTAACAAAGTGATATGATCATACTTTTGGGTATTATTTTTTATCCAGACTTTCATTTGATCCCATATTTTATCATTCACCATTTTATTAATTAATCGTACGGTTCCCATTTTAAAAGATTTTGAGGATACCGTCTTGCCTTCTGAATAAATAGTTAATTCAGTACTTCCNCCTCCAACATCAACATATAAAAATGTTTTATCGTGAACTAGATATGATTTTAAATCTGTTGAGGCTATAATTTTGGCTTCATCATTTCCATTAATAATNTTGATTTCTATTCCTGTTGCTTTTAAAATATTTTTCACAATAGTTTTACCNTTTGATGCTTCGCGCATTGCAGAGGTTGCGCAAGCTTTATATTTTAGAACATGATGTGTTTTCATTAATAATTGAAAAGCTTTGAAAGANTCGACCATTCTTAGGTAACTTGNTTCTGAAANCTTTCCGTTAACAAAAACATCTGCTCCTAGACGAATNGGAACACGAATTAAAGANGTTTTTTTAAATTTAACATCNTTACCTTCTCGCTCAATTACNGACACGATAAGTAAACGTATTGCATTTGATCCGATATCTATTGCTCCGTACTTTTCAATTTTTAGCATAAATNATTATTGAATGTTCTTTAGATTTCTTGGGAAAATGATATTTTTAGTTTGTCCATATTTNATATATTCCCATTTTTCGATGTTAAATANGATTTCTACGAAACCACAAGTTGGAATATTATCAATAATTTTATCTCCTATCATATTTGTAATTGAAGTTAAAGCATGGTTGTGCCCCACTATTAATATACAGTCTAAAGAGTTGTTTAAATTTTTAATAGTTTCCAAAACTTTCTTACCTCCAAAATCATATAAAGATTGATTTATAATAAAATTTTTATCGGAAATATTAAATGAGTTTTTGAAATATTTTGCCGTANTTTTTGCTCTTGTAGCATCACTGGTAATTATTTTCTCAGGAGGTTTAATACTCTTTACATACTCAGAAACNAATAAAGCGTCTTTTTTNCCGCTTTGTTTTAANGATCTTTTATGATCGTCGCATGGTTCTTTCCAAGATGACTTAGCATGCCTAAGTANATATAAAGTTTTCAATTTTATATATTTATAATTAATTAATATACAATAANTTAAATANATTTTATTAAAGNATCAATTAAGGTGATAATCGTTCGATAACCCAATNGTGTTCTTTNAAAGTATACAGAATTCTATCATGTAACCTATTCGGTCTTCCTTGCCAAAANTCAATAGAAATTGGAGCNACTAAAAAACCTCCCCAGTAAGCTGGCTTTTCAATTTCTTTTTCAGCATATTCTAATTCTAAAAGNTTTANTTTTTTTTCTAAAATCTTTCTATTTTCAATTACATCACTTTGACTAGAAACNATTGCTCCTAATTTACTTCCATTAGGTCTTGAATTAAAATAGTTTTCAGAATCCTCCTTTGAAGTTTTAGTTGCAATTCCTTTAATAATTATTTGCCGTTCTAAACTAGGCCAAAAAAAAGATAAGGATACTTTTTCATTGTGCATAATAGATTTTCCTTTTTCACTTAAATAGTTCGTATAAAAATAAAAGCCATATTCATCATACTTTTTTAAAAGAACTATCCTCCCTTTTGGAAACCCATCTAAACCTAAAGTAGTTAAAGTCATTGCNTTTACCTCTTGTACTGATTTAGATTTCTTTATATCAGAAAACCAAGTTTGAAATTGCTTTAGGGGATTNGTATCAACAGAAGATTTCGACAACTTCCCTTTTTCATAATTTTGTCTGTAATCTTGAAGGTTTTCAGTCATCATATATATTTATACGCAAGTTACAAATTTGAATAATAAACTTGGATTTAAAATTTCAAAAAANAATTAAATAATAAACTTTTTACCATCTTCTGCTAACTCNACATTATNAAATACCTGTTTTGCTTCAGTTTTAAATTCTTCTATACTTGAATATCTTGTAGAATAATGNCCTAAAATCAATCTTTCAACAGTTGCTNCTTTGGCAATTAAAGCTGCTTGTCTTGCAGTACTGTGCNTTGTTTTTTCACATAAATGNTGGTGTTCATCTAAAAAAGAAGACTCATGATATAAAGCTGTTACATTTTTTATTATTGGAATACATNGCGGGTAGTATTGAGTATCAGAACAAAATGCATAGGATTTTGGTTTTTCAGGATTGAANGTGATTTGTTTATTTAAAATTAATTTACCGTCATTATTTTCAACATCACTCCCTTGCTTTATTTTTTTTAAATAACTTATATCAACATTATGTTTCTTGACAGCTTTTANATCTATTTTTCGNTCACCTATTTTCTCTTTAAAAACGAANCCATTGGTNTATATTCTATGTTTTAAAGGNACTGTTANAACAGTAACTTTATCATCTTCAAAAATAATCTCAGATTCTTTACTTTCTANTTCATGAAATTTTAANGGATAATTAAACCAAGNTTTACCAAGCTTTAGNTGAAGTAANATCACTTCTTTTAATCCTTTTGGACCATAAATATTTAACTCGGCTTCTCGACCGAGAAGNATAAATGTAGATATTAATCCAATTAAACCAAAATAATGATCTCCATGTAAATGTGAAATAAACACATGTTTTATCCTAGAAAATTTTACTTTNTGACGCCTTAATTGNANTTGAGTNCCTTCGCCACAATCAATTAAAAAAAGATGATTCTTTATGTATAGAATTTGGGATGTTGGATGTGTTTTTGGTCTTGGTGTAGCNGAATAGCATCCTAATATAGTTAATTCCATGGAACATTTTTAAAATCCTAANTCACGCTCTATTTCTTCNATTTCTATTATATCTTCTGCTTCTTGAAGAGTTGGCACAATCATTATTTCTTCTGGTAATTCANTAGCGTTTAANCTATTGGTCACAACTACAAATGATTTATTCACNTCTTTAAANTCATCAGATANCTTTTGAAACAACAATAAATCGTTAANAGANATTAATTGATAATCCAATAAATCTATTATTAAATTCTTATCTTTTAATTGGGTAGTTAGTAAAGGTTTTAGCAAAAAAATAAATTTTTTTAAGTCATTGCTCTTTTCTTTAACTACAACAAAATTATCATGTGTACTAATTGTCATTTAACTAATTTTTGAAGCTAATAGATACAAAACTGCCATTCGAATAGCGACACCATTTTCAACTTGATTCAGGATAATNGATTGTTTACTATCAGCAACATCACTTGTTATCTCCACNCCTCTATTAATAGGTCCTGGATGCATNACAATAATATTCTTATCTAGTGAATCAAGTATTTTTTTATTGAGCCCAAATTGTTGAGTATACTCTCTAGTCGTTGGGAAATAACTAATATCCATTCGTTCATTTTGTACGCGCAGCATNTTAGCTACATCACACCATTGCAATGCCTTCTGAAGATTNGTTTCTACACCAACTCCAAGAGAAGATATAAACTTTGGTAATAATGTTTTAGGTCCACAAACTTTTACATTTGCNCCTAATTTTTTTAATGCGAAAATATTTGATAATGCAACTCTAGAATGAAGAATATCCCCAACAATTACTACATTTTTACCAGCCACATCTCCTAAACGTTCTCTGATGGAATAACAATCTAATAAAGCTTGAGTTGGATGTTCATGAGCNCCATCTCCAGCATTTATNATACTTGCATTTATATGTTTAGACAAAAACATACCTGCTCCNGGATTGGGATGTCTCATAACTACCATATCCACCTTCATAGAAAGTATATTATTTACAGTATCGACAAGAGTTTCTCCTTTTTTTACTGAGGAAGAAGAAGCTGAAAAATTAACAACATCAGCAGATAATCTTTTTTCTGCTAACTCAAAAGACAATCTAGTTCTTGTACTATTNTCAAAAAAGAGATTAGCAATAGTGATATCTCGAAGCGATGGAACTTTTTTAATAGATCTATTAATAACTTCTTTAAAATGATCTGCAGTTTCGAAGATCAATTGGATGTCAGCTTCGGTGATGTATTTNATTCCCAATAAGTGCTTTACACTTAATTCACTCATAATTTTTCTTTAAAAATGCTATAGGCTTTCAATAATTAATACTTTAGACTGCCTATTGCTAATAGNCAAAAGCTTAAAGCGAGGATAGTTTTAACTATTTATCAAATAAACAGTATCTATTCCATCGTTTTCTTTCCAACAAACCTTTACCTTTTCGTTATTAATNGCATCTACTTGTCTNCCTCTGTAATCTGGTTGAATAGGTAAATGCCTACTAAATCGCCTGTCAATAAACGTTAGCAACTCTATTTCTANNGGTCTTCCAAAAGATTGTATTGCAGTTAGCGCAGCTCTTATACTTCTTCCAGTATAAAGAACATCATCTATAAAAACAACTTTTTTATCTTCGACTATANAGTTAATTTTAGTTCTATTTGCTTCAATAGGCTTATCGTTTCTTCTAAAATCATCTCTGTAAAAAGTAATATCNAAATATCCTAACTCAATATTTTTAACATTATATTCNGTTTCCAANAACAATTTNATCCTTTCAGCTAAAAATATACCTCTTGGCTGAATTCCAATTAAAACCGTATTTGAAAAAGTATCGTGATTTTCTATTAATTGACAAGCCAAACGATGAAGCGCTATATTAACTTCGNTTGCGTTGAGTAACACTTTTTGGCTCATAAGTAGATTCTAAACTATTGTTCAGTTCACAAAAATACTACTTTTTTTGCGTTTACCTATTTTGTAACANAAAAAAAGCCTCTCNTAAAAAAGAGAGGCTTAAATATTTAGATTAAAAAGGACTTATTTTTTNCCATCCATTTTATCTTTAAGATCTTGAAGCGTTTTATTTGCATCACCAAGAGTTGGCTTAGCTTCATCAGAAGCTTTAGCTTGTTTCTTAGCNGCTTGCTTNACTATCTTAGCTTCTTCTTCTTTATGAATANTCATATGTGAAGCAACNACTTTTTTGAACTCTTTATTGAATTCAATAATTTCAAATTGCACTTCTTCACCTTTTTGAAGTTTCGTACCATCTTCTTTTTCTAAATGACGCGTTGGAACAAATGCTACAATTTCATCATTGAAATTAATGGTTGCACCTTTATCTACTATTTCAGAAATAGAGGCAGTNTGTTTAGTACCTAAAGCAAANTCTTTTTGGTATTTATCCCAAGGATTTTCTGTAGTTTGTTTATGGCCTAAACTTAATTTACGCCCTTCAACATCTANTTCTAATACTACAACTTCTAATTCATCTCCGATATTGGTAAATTCACTTGGATGTTTAATCTTCTTAGTCCAAGATAAATCACTGATATANATTAAACCATCAATTCCTTCTTCCATTTCAGCAAANACACCAAAGTTTGTAAAATTACGCACGATACCNTTATGAGTAGANCCTACAGGATATTTTTTAGTAATATCAGTCCAAGGGTCTGGAGTAATTTGTTTGATACCTANTGACATTTTGCGAGTATCACGATCTAAAGTTAANATGATTGCTTCAACCTCATCACCTACAGNAACAAAATCTTGAGCACTACGTAAATGAGTTGACCAAGACATTTCACTTACGTGTATTAATCCCTCAACACCATCAGCNACTTCGATAAAAGCACCGTAATCAGCAATTACAACAACTTTTCCTTTTACNTTATCTCCAACTTTNACCGCTTCACCTAAAGAATCCCAAGGATGACTACTAAGTTGCTTAAGTCCTAATTGAATACGAGACTTATTCTCATCAAAATCAAGAATTACAACATTTAATTTCTGATCAAGTTCAACTATTTCATTTGGATGGTTAATTCGAGACCATGAAAGATCTGTAATATGAACCAATCCATCAACTCCACCTAAATCAACNAATACACCATATGAAGTAATGTTTTTAACAACNCCTTCTAGTACCTGTCCTTTTTCTAGTTGACCNATAATTTCTTTTTTCTGTTCTTCTATATCTGCCTCAATAAGTGCTTTATGAGAAACAACAACATTTTTAAATTCATGATTAATTTTCACAACTTTAAATTCCATTGTTTTATCTACATACACATCGTAATCTCGGATAGGCTTTACATCTATTTGTGAACCTGGTAAAAATGCTTCAATTCCAAAAACATCTACAATCATACCACCTTTTGTACGACATTTAACAAAACCATTAACAATCGTGCCTTCATCATGTGCTTTATTAACACGCTCCCATGCTTTNATTGTTCNTGCTTTACGATGGGAAAGAATTAANTGACCNGTACTGTCTTCACGTACATCAATTAAAACCTCAACTTTATCTCCAACTTTTAAACCTGGATTATAACGGAATTCGTTTAGTGAAATAACACCTTCTGATTTNGCATTNATATCAATAATTGCATCACGATCTGTTAAAAACACAACTACACCTTCAACTACTTCATCATCAAGTGTNTCTACAAAGTTATCTGCTACTAATTTCTCAAACTCTTCTAACTTACCATCATCAATAGGATCAATTCCTTCTTGATAATTATGCCANTTAAANTCATTTAAAAATGCTTCTGGATCTTTTTCTTTAAGAGAGAGTTCCTTTTTTGGTTCTTCTTTTACAGNTTCTTTTTGAGTNTCTACAACTGNATCTATTNTTTCAACAACTGCTTCTACTGGNGTTACTANTGCTGCAACATCCTTTACTTTTTCTTTTGTTTCTTTTTTAGCCATTTGCTAATAATTTATTTTCAGTTTTAATTAATTACTGAAAACATTGGTTTTGTATTCTGTGCTTTACAAGTATTTATGCGACATTTACACAGAAGCGTTTATTGTTTTTTATCTNTTTCCTTTTAATTCTTGTTTTGNCGCTAAAAGGAGTGCAAAATTACTGCTTATTTATTGATTTTCAAAAACTTTCTTGCAAGAATTGTTTTTATTAAATTGATAAGAANNCNNATACNGTCTTGCTACAAAAATTTAAACCTCCTTGTNTATTTTAAAATAAACATTTAAATAAATTATAAANTNTANGATTCAATAAAAAAANNTGGGGNATNGGAATACAAAAATGATTAAATTGATAAGTAGCTAAAAAACTATTAACNTATATATTNCTNGNAGCAGATTAACTTTGAACNATAATCAATAAATACAAATAATTCATTATNATAAATTTTATGNCCNNGNAAAATNGCTTTTNAAATTAAAAGAAAAAATAGAATTATTNATGAATCATAAATAATGAAAAATTGNTNTAATTATAATATTCGNAATCCGTTTTTTGTTTTAAAACTAGGCTGAAGCAGATCAACTTCCTCACCATTTACTGCTCCTAAAATTAAACATTCACTCATAAAATTNGCAATTTGTTTTTTAGGAAAATTAATAACAGCAACAACCTGTTTATTTAGTAAATCTTTCTTTTTATAAAGAACAGTCACTTGGGCTGANGTTTTTTTAATACCAATTTCTTCACCAAAATCGATTGTTAATTTGAAAGAAGGCTTTCTAGCTTCTGGAAAATCAACTGCATCGATAACAGTTCCTATTCTCATTTCTACTTTTTNAAAATCTGACCAATTTAAATTATTCATTATATAATTGTAACTTTATTTTTTTAATTAACGAATATAGCANTATTTAAATGTCATTAACTCCATCAAAAATGTTGCCATTAGGCACTAAAGCACCAGATTTTNAATTAATAAACCCAATTTCTTCAAAACAAATAAAACTAAGCGATTCTAGGGGGAAAATAGCAACAGTCATTATGTTTATATGCAATCATTGTCCATTTGTAAAGTACCTAAACAATGAACTCGTTGTTATCGCTAACGAACACATAGATAAAGGTATTGCTTTTATCGCAATAAATAGTAATGATATCGTTAACTATCCTGAAGACGCTCCACTAGAAATGATAAAAACTGCCAAGGAAAACAACTATCCTTTTCCNTATTTATTTGACGAATCTCAAAAAGTAGCAAAATCATATGATGCAGCTTGTACNCCAGATTTTTANNTATTCGACGATCAATTAANGCTCGTGTATAGAGGCCAATTAGATAGTTCTAGACCAGGAAATAACATTCCAATCACAGGAAGNGATTTACGCTTCGCAATTGATTGTATTTTAAAAAAAAANCCACAACAAGNAGAGCAAAAACCAAGTGTAGGATGTAATATTAAATGGAAATAAAAAAACAGTCAACATNATAATTGACTGTTTTNTAATTAATTTTTCTCAATATTATTTTTTATAGTATTAAAAAAAATAAATATTTATGATTTCATTGGGATTGTTTTATGAGTTTTTTNGGANTGCTATCTTNTTGAATAATGTACATTGNTTNATGTAAGGTTCATCGGTCAGCTGAATCTTACGTTNNTAATGTTTGTTTAGTGAAAAGAGTATANCNTTAATTAGTTNTACTCTTTTTTTTNTATNAAAACNTTTGTAANTATTTCTAAAGAACTAATAANCTATNTAAGAAAAAATTATCATCTGACATCTAATATTATNATAAAGTATCTTATTTTATATNCATTAATTCAACATCAAAAACTAAAGTTGCATTAGGAGGAATTACTCCNCCAGCACCAGCTTCTCCATATGCCAAATGAGAAGGAATNACAAAACGAGCTTTATCTCCTTTATTNAATAACAAGATACCTTCATCCCAACCCGGAATAACGTTTCCCATTCCTATTGGAAATTCAATAGGATTTCCTCTTTTATAGGAATCATCAAAAACTCCACCTTCAGCAAACATTCCTTTGTAATGTACCGATACATTCTGACCCTTTTGAGGNTTTATACCATCTCCTTTTTGGATAATTTTATAACGAAGACCACTTTCTGTTTGATCAAATCCTTCAGATAAGGCACCCAATAAATTATCTTGAGCTTTTTTTGATGCAGCTTCGCGTTCAGNTTTTGCTCCAGTAAATTGACGAAATNCNTCTATAGAGTTCCATTTCTCAGCTTCCNCACCNACTCTAATAATTTTAACATCTATCATAGAATCTCCTTGCTCGATAGCATTTACTACATNCATNCCTTCTACTACATTTCCAAAAACAGAATGCTTATCATCTAACCAAGGTGTTTCTANATGAGTAATAAAAAACTGGCTCCCGTTTGAACCAGGACCTGAATTAGCCATAGANAAAACACCAGGAGCATCGTGACGTAAGTCTGGNTGAAACTCGTCATCGAATTGATATCCAGGACCACCTACTCCAGTACCTTGAGGATCACCTCCTTGAACCATAAAATCTGGTATTACCCTGTGAAATTTTAAACCATTATAATAAGGNGTTCCTTGCGCTATTGCATTGTTTTCAAGTTTTCCTTCTGCTAAGGATACAAAATTACCAACCGTTCCNGGAGTTAANTTAAAAGAAAGGCTGATTAATATATCACCTTTTTCTGTATTAATTTTTGCGTAAATACCGTCTTGCATGANTAATTTTTAAAATGAGGTGCAAAGGTACATATTCAATATACTATTTCATAAATATTTTAAACAGTATTAACAATTTAATTAANTTTAGGNNTTAATTCGCTANGTCACTAAAAAATTTAATNCGATATAAGCGTAATTCTTCTTCTTCATAATCCCCGTCAAACTCTTCCATTGCAGCTTCTATATCAGGGGTTTNAGCATCTTCAAGGAAATATTCATGAATTTCCTCCTGCTGATCTTCATCTAAAATTTCATCAATCCAATAATTAATATTAAGCTTNGTTCCACTATTTACNATAGCTTCCATTTCTTTTATCATATCATTCATTTCCATTTTTTTTGCATCCGCAATATCTGTCAATGGCAGTTTCTTGTCAACNTTCGTTATTACATATAACTTTAATGCACTATTTATACCTGTAGATTTCACAATTAAATCGTCTGGACGCATNACATCGTTTTCTTCTACATAAGTTTTTATTAATTCAATAAACGTACCTCCATATTTATTAGCCTTTCCCTCTCCTACACCATGAACATTGGACATTTCTAATAAAGTCATTGGATACTTTAAAGCCATATCTTCNAAAGATGGATCTTGAAATATTACAAATGGTGGAAGTTTTAATTGATCAGCTACTTTTTTTCGTTCCACCTTTAAAATTCTAAATAAATTATCATCTGTTACAAAACCTCCCCCTTTTTGATTCGTTATAATAGTATTATCATTCGCTTCTTTAAAGGAATGATCTTCGGTCATCATAAATGAAATAGGTTTTTCTAAATAATCTAAGCCTTGTTGAGTNATTTTTATTAAACCATAAGTTTCAATATCTTTTCTTAAAAAACCTGCCACTAATAATTGACGAAGTAATGCCATCCAATAAGGAGCTAAATGTTCAGTTCCTGATCCAAAAAANTCTTTATCTTCAGTTCTATGAGATTTGATTAAAGCATTAGAATGAGCAATTAACACATTAACAACCTCCTTAGATTTATACCGTTCATTAGTTTCCTTAACAACATGCAATANNTTAATNACTTCTTTTTGAGCCTCGTGTTTATTTTTCGGAAAACGCATATTATCATCCAAATCTCCTCCTTCACCAGTTTCATTATCATATTCCTCTCCAAAATAATGAAGAATAAATTTCCTTCTAGACATGGATGTTTCTGCAAATGCAACTACTTCNTGAAGTAATGCATGGCCAATTTCTTGNTCAGCTACAGGCTTACCNCTCATGAATTTTTCTAGTTTTTCAATATCTTTGTAAGAATAATANGCAAGACAAATACCTTCTCCTCCATCTCTTCCGGCTCTTCCTGTTTCTTGGTAGTAGCTTTCTATACTTTTAGGAATGTCATTATGAATAACAAANCGAACATCCGGTTTGTCTATCCCCATACCAAAAGCAATGGTTGCAACAACGACATCGATATCTTCCATTAAAAACATATCTTGATGTCTCACTCTTGTTTTTGAATCTANTCCTGCGTGNTAAGGAACTGCTTTTATACCATTAACCTGTAATGCTTGAGATAACTCTTCAACTCTTTTNCGGCTTAAACAATAAATAATACCACTTTTACCTTCGTGTTGTTTTACAAAACGGATAACATCTGCATCNATATTTTTTGTTTTCGGACGCACTTCATAATATAAATTAGGACGATTAAANGAAGCCTTAAANGTGTTTGCGTCTTGAATNCCTAAATTCTTTAAAATATCTTCTTGTACTTTTGGAGTTGCTGTTGCNGTTAAGCCAACTATAGGAATATTATCTCTTATNCGCTCAATAATTTTCTTAAGATTCCTATATTCTGGTCTAAAATCATGACCCCATTCACTAATACAATGAGCCTCATCAATTGCTACAAAAGAAATTTTAACCGATTGTAAAAATTCAACATTTTCATCTTTAGTTAAAGATTCAGGTGCTACNTATAACAATTTTGTAATACCAGAAGTAATATCACTTTTTACTTGTTTAACTTCNGTTTTATTCAAAGATGAATTTAATACATGAGCAATTCCTGTTTCCGAAGATAAAGCTCTTAAAGCATCGACTTGATTTTTCATTAAAGCNATGAGTGGAGAAACCACTATTGCTGTTCCTTCTTCAATAAATGCGGGAAGTTGGTAACATAAAGACTTTCCTCCTCCTGTAGGCATAATCACAAAAGCATCCTTTTTATCTAAAACACTTCTAACTACTTCTTCTTGTAAACCTTTGAATTTAGTAAATCCAAAATATTTTTTTAACGCTGCGTAAATATCTATTTCTGTCAAACTTATAAGTAAAATTAAATTTATTGCTTCCCTAAAATAAAAATTGTAATAACAAACTAACAATTGTAATTTAGCAACTGGAACAANAAATATCTTTTTTATAATTTAGGGTGTAANTTATTTTGTTTTTTTGCAGTTTAAATATAATACATTATGAAATAGTTACCACTAAAAAATTTCAAAANTTTGAAAAATCGAAATCAGATAATTTCAGTAGCGAAAAAGACTATTGATACCGAAAGTAAAGCCATTAAAAACTTGATAGAGCTAATAGATGATTCTTTTGCAGATGCAATAGAATACATTTATAATTCNAATGGTAGGGTNATCATTACAGGTATCGGTAAAAGTGCAATTATAGCTNCTAAAATTGTTGCAACACTAAATTCTACAGGCACTCCATCTATATTTATGCATGCAGCTGATGCGATTCATGGAGATTTAGGAACAATTTTAGACGATGATGTTGTTATTTGTATTTCAAAAAGTGGAAATACACCAGAAATTAAAGTANTAGTTCCATTAATAAAATCCAGAGGTAATAAGTTAATAGCTATTACATCAAATAAAGCATCTTTTTTNGGTGAACAAGCTGATTTTATTTTAAANGCTCATGTTGAAAAAGAAGCGTGTCCAAATAATTTAGCACCAACAACAAGTACNACAGCACAGTTAGTGATTGGTGATGCTTTAGCTGTTTGTCTTTTAGACTTAAAAGGTTTTTCTAGTAAAGATTTTGCTAAATTTCATCCAGGTGGTTCTTTGGGTAAAAAATTATATTTAAGAGTAAGTGACTTAACAAAACTGAATAAACAACCTGAAGTACAATTAGATACCGATATTAAAAAAGTAATTATTGAAATTTCAGAAGGCATGTTAGGTCTAACAGCGGTCGTAGATGATAGCAAGGTNGTTGGAATTATTACAGACGGNGATTTAAGAAGAATGCTTNCAAAAGCNGATAGTTTTCATGGCTTGACCGCAAAAGATATTATGTCTAAAAACCCTAAAACAATTTCAAAAAATGCNATGGCTGTTGAAGTTATAGACATTATGGATACGAATGGAATCACACAAATCATTGCTGTCGAAGATGGCAAATATTGCGGAATTGTNCACATTCATAACCTTACTAATGAGGGCATTATNTAATGACTAGGAAAATAAAAAAATCGACNGAAAAAGAAATGTCTTTTCTAGATCATCTCGAAGAATTAAGATGGNATTTAATTCGNTCTGTATTAGCAATTGTTATATTGGCTTCTGTAGCCTTTCTTGCTAAGGATTTTATTTTTAATGTACTAATTTTTGGNCCAAAACAGGCAGATTTCCCAACCTATAAAATACTTTGTAAAATAGCTCAATTTGTAGGTTTTAAGGATAGTTTTTGTTTTACTGAACTTCCTTTTAGAATTCAAAGTAGAACTATGGGAGGTCAGTTTTCAGCACATGTTTGGACTTCTATAACCGCTGGTTTTATANTAGCGTTTCCATATGTCTTACTTGAAATGTGGAAGTTTATAAGTCCNGGATTAAGACTTAAAGAGCGCAGTTCAGCTAAAGGATTTATTTTTATAGCTTCTGTATTATTTTTCATTGGAGTATTATTTGGATATTATGTGGTAACCCCATTATCCATTAATTTTTTAGGAACNTATCAAGTGAGNGGTCAGGTTCATAATGATTTTGATTTAAGCAGTTACATCTCCTTAGTTAGAGCCTCAGTGATAGCTAGTGGTTTAATTTTTGAGTTACCCATACTAATNTATATCCTNACAAAAGTGGGTGTAGTAACTCCAGATATGTTAAAGAAATACAGAAAANTATCACTTGTGGTAGTATTAATTCTTTCAGCTATAATTACNCCACCAGATATNGCCAGTCAAGTAATTGTTTCTGTACCTATANTTATATTGTATGAAATAAGNATATTTATTTCAAGAGCAGTCATTAGAAAACAAGAAAAAATATTGAAAAAACAAACTGAATAATAGCTTAATTAAGCTATATTNNTGTGTATTATTTATAAGAAGACCTATGAAGTTAAGAGCNGAAAATNTAATGAAGTCCTATAAAGGTCGTAAGGTTGTAAAAGGAATTTCTGTTGAAGTAAATCAAGGTGAAATTGTTGGTTTGTTAGGCCCNAACGGTGCNGGAAAAACTACTTCATTCTANATGATAGTTGGCCTTATAAAGCCCAACGGTGGTACTATTTATTTAGACCATAAAGAAATTACTAAATACCCAATGTANAAGCGTGCTCAAAATGGGATTGGTTANCTTGCTCAAGAAGCTTCCATTTTTAGAAAATTAAGCGTTGAAGACAATATATTAAGTGTATTACANCTAACTAAATTATCTAAAAAAGAACAAAAAGAAAAAATGGAATCACTTATAGAAGAATTTGGTTTGGGACATATTCGAAAGAACAGAGGTGATTTGTTAAGTGGTGGTGAACGAAGAAGAACNGAAATTGCGCGAGCACTTGCTACAGATCCCCACTTTATTTTATTAGATGAACCCTTTGCTGGAGTAGATCCTGTTGCAGTNGAAGATATACAAAGAATTATTGCTAANCTNGTAACAAAAAATATCGGTATACTTATTACCGATCATAATGTTCAAGAAACATTGGCAATTACCGACCGAACCTATTTAATGTTTGAGGGAAGTATCTTGAAACACGGAATACCAGAAGATTTAGCAAATGATGAAATGGTCAGAAAAGTATATTTAGGACAAAATTTCGAACTAAGAAAGAAAAAAATCACTTTCTAATTCTCATTAACAAAATTAAATAAAGCTTTAAAGCTCTCAAAANAATGTAACATTTTTTTAGATGNCTCGTCTTACTTTTATCTAATCAACAANANANTTATTGTGCAAGAAATTCTGACATTAAATAATCTTACTAAAAAATATGGCTCACTAACCGCNGTAAATAATCTTTCAGTGACTATTAAAAANGGNAANGTATANGGNATCTTAGGGCCCAATGGTAGTGGAAAATCAACAACTTTAGGTATTGCATTAAATATAGTTAATAAAACAAATGGAACGTTTCATTGGTTTGATGGAGNTGGAACTACCCACGAAGCNTTAAAAAAAGTCGGTGCTATTATAGAACGTCCTAATTTTTATCCTTACATGACTGCNGCTCAAAACTTAAATCTTGTCTGCATAATAAAGAAAGTACCTAAAGAAAAAATAAATGAAAAACTTAAACTAGTNGGATTATTAGATAGAAAAAANCATACATTTAAATCTTTTTCATTAGGAATGAANCAACGTTTAGCTATTGCTTCTGCNCTATTAAATGATCCNGAAATATTAATTTTAGATGAACCCACAAATGGTTTAGATCCTCAAGGAATTCANCAAATAAGAGAAATCATTAAAAATATCGCTTCAGAAGGTACTACTATTCTACTAGCCTCCCACTTATTAGATGAAGTTGAAAAAGTATGTACCCATGTAATTATACTAAGAAATGGGAAAAGTCTATATTCAGGAAGTGTCGAAAANATNATAANTAGTCACGGATTTTTCACATTACAGTCAGATGATTTAGATGAATTATCAAAAACTTTAGAAGAACACCCGAGCATTGGAACAATTAAAAGTGAAGGAATTCATTTGNTTGCTTATTTAAAAGAACCATTAAGCGGTTCNGATTTAAACAAATTACTGAATGAAAAAGGAATCTACCTATCTTATTTAGTNCATCGAAAAGAAAGTCTGGAAGAACANTTTTTAGAACTAACNAAAACTAAATAATTCAATTTTTAATCAATNATTATGCTACGTTTACTAACGATAGAACTTCATAAACTTAGGTATAACAAATCGGCTAAAGTAATTTCGATTGTTTATTTTATATTAATAACATTTATTGCTTTAATATCATCGATCGAATTTAATTTCGGAGCTATNAATTTTAGAATTGCTGATCAAGGAATATTTAACTTTCCATACATTTGGCACTTNAANAGCTATATAGCTGCTATCCTTAANTTATTCTTAGCTATCGTTATTGTTTCTATGACGGCGAATGAATACAGCAATAAAACACTTAAACAAAATTTAATTGATGGATTAAGCAAAAAAGAATTTATCCTGTCTAAATTTATAACNGTTGTATTATTTTCNCTNGTTTCTACATTATTCGTATTTGGTGTTAGTTTANTATTGGGATTAATATTTTCAGACTATAATGAACCAGGAATAATTTTCAGTGACATAGAATACCTNTTTGCTTATTTTGNAAAACTTATTGGCTTTTTCTCTTTTTGTTTATTTTTAGGAATTTTGGTTAAAAGATCTGCATTTGCATTAGGATTTTTACTGATTTGGAGTATTTCTGAAGGAATTATTTATAGTATTTTTAAATGGAAAATATTTAAGGATACCGATATAGCAGAAAGTATGATTCAGTTTTTCCCACTAACAGCTATGTCCAACTTAATAAAAGAACCTTTTTCAAGGTTGGGAGCAGTTCAAACNGCTGCAAATCAATTAGGAGAAGCTTTTGATAAAGATTATAGCGTTCAATNCTTAACGGTTATAATCGTTATGGTCTGGACATTCTTATTTATTTTTGGNTCNTATTATATTTTAAAAAGAAGGGACTTATGAGTATTTAACTAAATCGGTTTATTTAAAAACTCGTATATTTAAATTTACNATATNATATGGGGAAGCTGNGCTACATATTTAATGTGTTTTTATTTTTATTTCCAACACTACTTTTTTCTCAAGAAGTCACTCTATTTCAACAATTTAATGGTCAATTTGATTATTTGTCATTTGGTAATACCTTAAATATTGGAGAAAATGGAAGTACTACCGATTGCATAATTTTATCAGAAAGTAGCGCTGATNTTGAATTACTGCCAGGACAAGAAATTCTTGCAGCATATTTATATTGGGCGGGATCNGGTAATGGAGATTTCGAGGTTTCCTTAAATGAGATTCCNATAGTTTCAGAAAGAGATTTCAATTTTTCTTTTATTAACAACGATAATGAATATGATTTTTTTGCAGCTTTTGCNAATGTGACTTCTATAGTTAGTTCTNTNGGAAATNCTACTTATACATTAAGTGATTTAGACTTGTCGGAAGCAATCCAACCTTTTTGCCAAATAAATGGTGGNAATTCTACTAATTTTGGTGGATGGTCCATTACATTANTTTATGAAGATGCATCACTTCCTCTAAACCAAGTCAGNATATTTGATGGCCTAGAGGCTGTTTNCGCTGGGAACAACTCCATAACAATCGAATTAAATAATTTAAATGTATTAGACAATACAGGAGCAAAAATTGGCTTCCTCTCTTGGGAAGGAGATTCTAGTATTGCTAATAACGAAACGCTTAGCATTAATGGNAATATATTAAGCAATCTACCATTAAACCCGCAAGACAATGCCTTTAATAGTACCAATAGTTTTACGAATTCTAATGAGCTGTATAACATGGATATAGATTTCTATAATATTGAAAACAATATTAATCCTGGAGATAANAGTGCTANCATACAATTAACTTCCAGTCAAGATCTAGTAATGGTAAATAACATTGTAACAGTTTTAAATACTGAATTACCAGATGCTACTATTGAAATTGATCTTTTAACTGGCAATGAAGAATGCGGAAACAGAGATATAAATATTGAATACACTNTATACAATNTTAATNGCACCGCTGTATTGCCACAAAACACACCCATTTCTTTTTATGCAGATGTTATGTTAATTGGACAAACAGTAACAAATACAGAAATACCTATAGATNATAGTGAAAATGGAATNATAACACTNACCATTCCTNCAAACATACCATTAGATTTTTTATTANAAGTTATGGTTGATGATACNGGAGATGGAACAGGAATTGTCAACGAATCCAACGAAAACAATAATGGATTTTCTGAAGAAATTCATTTATTTTTANTTCCAGAATTTCAAAGCCCAATAGATATAGAGATTTGTGATNCTGAGGGAATAGAATTTTTTAATTTAGCCGATGCTACACAACCAATAAATCCAATTTACACAATCTCTTATTATGTAACTGAAGAAGAAGCAAACAATNATGAAAATGAAATACTCAANATAGAGAGTTTTGAAAATTCAGCAAACCCACAATCCATATTTATTAGAGTAGATAATGAAGATTGTTACCTTNTTGATTCTTTTAAAATTGAAGTAATTNATTGTGCTTTACCGGATGCGACAATTTTTATAGAGAANAATANTTATGCATGTAGAGAACGAAATCTAATCATCGATTATACTGTTTTCAACTATAATGCTACTGCTGAATTACCTAANGCTACTCCAATTTCTTTTTATATCGAAGGAATTNTATTAGGTCAATCTCAAACCCAAAANGAAATATTAATAAATGAAAGTGAAACACAATTTATAGAATTGAGGTTACCCGAAGATACACCTAATAATTTTGAAATTCTTGTTAGANTAGATGATATTGGAATCGGAGAAGGAATTGTTGAAGAATTGGAAGAAGGAAANAATGAGTATTTAATTCAAACTGAATTTNGAACCATACCTACTATAGATGAATTNTCAGATTTATTGGCCTGTAATGAAGGTTTAGATACTGCAACTTTTAATTTAACTCAGCAAAACGATTTAATTTCAACAAATATTAACGATNTAATCACCTATTACATCTCATTAGAAGATGTAATTTTAAATGAAAATNAAATTTNAGACCCTGGTAATTTTCAAAATANTACCAANCCTCAATTAATTTATGTTCGTTTAGAAAATGAGATCTGTTTTACTACAAGTTCTTTTTTAATTGCAACTGAAAATTGCATTCCATTTATTCCAGAAGGATTTTCACCTAATGCTGATAATTTCAATGATGTATTTGAAATTGATCATTTACTAAATATTTATCCGAATTTTGAATTAAAAATTTACAGTCGTTATGGNAATTTAATTTATCATGGGCTAAATGATGATGGATTCTGGGATGGAATTGCNAATAGAGGAATTTCTTTTAATTATCAACTAGTTCCGACTGGAGTGTATTTCTATGTTCTACATTTAAATGACCCCCAGTATCCTAATCAATTCATTGGAAATGTTTATATAAATTATTAGANTAAAAAACAGGTGTTAAACAATAAAATGCTTGCTAAAAAGTTATATTTTTACTNAAATTAAAAAAATAAAACATTGAGGTACTTATACGGATTAGNTTTGGTTTTTTGCATTGTTTTATGGAGTTCTTGTAGAAATGATTTTGATANTGTTCCAAATTCAGGAAATCTTGAATTTTCTCAGGATACCATCTATTTAGATACTGTTTTTACTAATATTGGATCTAGCACCAGAACATTAAANGTTTNTAATAGNAGTAGTGANGACTTAAATATTCCAAACATTGAATTATCTNANGGTGATAATTCAAGTTATCGATTAAATGTTGATGGAATTCCTGGTAAAACATTTGAAAATATTAATATTTTAGCTAATGATAGNATTTTTATTTTTATCGAAACAACCATAGATATCAATAATTTTCCTAATCCTGATAATTCATTTTTATATACGGACAAAATAATTTTTGATTCAGGNAGTAACAGTCANGNTGTAGATTTAGTTACTTTAGTACAAGATGCTATTTTTCTTTATCCAGAACAAT
Organism: Flavobacteriaceae bacterium; assembly: GCA_002713705.1. Lineage (GTDB taxonomy): Bacteria > Bacteroidota > Bacteroidia > Flavobacteriales > Flavobacteriaceae > Marifrigoribacter. The sequence goes on along the minus strand of PAUJ01000026.1, from coordinate 38,110 downwards.
ATTCAGATGGCACCATAGAAACATTAAATTTAGGGACTGAAGAAGAACCTATATTAATCGAAGGTTTTTTCTTGGAGGAAGAACAGTTAAATTTCACAAATGAAAAGCCTTATGTCATTTATGGTTATGCTGCCGTAGCTCCAAACAAAACNTTAATAGTTGATGCAGGNGCAAGAGTTCATTTTCATAGAGATAGTGGAATCCTAGTAGCCAATACAGGGTCTATGAAAGTAAATGGTGCGCCAAGTTTAGATCCAGAATTAATGGAAAATCAAGTTATTTTTGAANGGGATCGATTAGAACCAGCTTTCTCATATGTTCCCGGACAATGGGGTACCATATGGCTAACTGCCGGTAGTACAAATCATGAATTTAATTATACAACTATTAAAAATTCTATCGTTGGAATTTTAATGGATAGCAATGATGGAGACAGAACATTAACACTTAAAAACGTTCAAATATTTAATACATCAAGNACTGGTTTATTAGCGAGAACTGGAGATNTTTATGGTGAAAATGTTATTATNAACAATAGTGGTCAAACTTCTTTNTCCTGTTCTTTAGGAGGTCGATATAATTTTATCCATTCTACTTTCGCAAATTATTGGAACAACAATTTTAGATTATTCCCTTCTGTTGTAATAGATAATGTTTTACANATTAGTGAAACAGAATTTGAAACNAAAGATTTAATAGAAGCTAATTTTATCAATTGTATNATTTATGGNAACGAAGCACGGGAATTGATATTTGTAGAAGATGAAAATGCGGCTTTCAATTTTAATTTTGTNAATAGTTTAATCCGTTTTGATGATCCAAGTGGAAATTATTCAGACGACCCAAANTATGATTTTTCTAATGAAAATTTATATTTAAATATAGTTAGAAACCAANATCCTNCTTTCTTTAACACCAATTTAAATGATTTCAACATAGAGTCTGAAGTTTCAGGAGCCGATGGTATTGCTGATCCTGCTGGAGCTGCACTAGTTCCNTTTGATGCAAATGAGGTTTCTAGATTAGTTCCTCTTCCAGATGCTGGGGCTTACCAGAGTATTATTTTTCCTGATGAAGGATAATTTTTAATTTAAATTAGCAATTCCTTTNGTNACTTAATTTTAGTTTTTAAATTTAATAACTTTTAGNAAAAATAAATAACTAAGCAATTCATTTTATAAAATACATCCTGATACAGCGAAATTGGGATATAAAAAAAGCCTTTTCNATTGAAAAGGCTTTTTACTTAAAAAATGATATATGTATTTAAAGGACTCTTACATTTACTGCATTCATTCCTTTTTTACCTTCTTTTAATTCAAATTCTACTTTATCATCTTCGCGGATATCATCATCGATTAATCCAGAGATGTGTACAAAATGTTCTGTGTTTGTGTCATCTTCAGTAATAAATCCAAATCCTTTGGAGCTATTGAAGAATTTTACTGTNCCTGTTTGCATTGTAATATATTTAATTAATTAGNNTNCAAATATAATAATTATATGCGATTAATTAACAAATAACNATTTATATTATTTTACAATAACTTTTTTTGATATNAAANCATTCCCNATTACNAGGTTAAATAAATATATTCCATTGACAAAACGACTCATGTTTACTTTATCATCAGTTACTGTTAATTCTTTTTTAAGTACTAATTTTCCGGTCANATCAGTGACAGTTAAGNCAATNTTATTTATGTGATTGTCAATTTTTAAAGAAAATATTTTACCGGGATTGGGATAAATTAATACCCTATTATTCAAGTTAGAAACATTNTTTAAANCTAANTTTTCTCCTTCAATAATTGTTGTATGNCTATTTATCATAGGNTTTGTTANGATGTCNACATNNCCACTTAACCAAGTAACTTTTATATAATCTATAACACTTGACTCCCCTATTCCAAAAAATTCATAGGCAGAATTTTGACCTAGATNCCCTTCNCCACAAAGNGTATAGTTATATTGTTTATTACCATTCACTGATATTTCAATCCAAGAACCAATTCCTTGCTTATTACTTTCTACACCTTCCAATTTTATTTTTATCCAATTATTATTTTGAGAACTTTGGTTTTTCCATATNAAAATATCATGTGGCTCATAATTTAAAACTATTATATCTGGATACCCATCGTTATTAATATCACCCATAGCATTTGAAAAACTTCTTGCAGTATCATTATCAAAACCCGCAGCAAATGGTATAGAAAAATTACCCATCCCATCATTTTCATAAAATGCTGAAGGCAGAAAACTTGTTTCTCCATCAAGCTCTCCACTNACGTATAAGTCTAAATCAGTATCATTTTCAGCATCTAAAAAAACAGANCCCCAAGCAACAGATTCAAAAATAGTTCCATTCTCAGATGCAACATTAGTAAAAGTGCCATCTCCATTATTTTTAAAAAATACATTACCGTTAATGGTATTAGCGATGTATATNTCTAACCAACCATCTTTATTATAGTCNCCAATTGTCGTTGACATAGCNTCNATNGATATATTTGTACCTGTTTCTTCTCCTACTTCCAAAAAAGTTCCGTTACCATTATTTTTATAAAGTAAATTAGGAGTATCATATTTATCATTTGCGATATAAATATCTTGCCAACCATCCTTATTATANTCAAAAAAAACTGCGCAAAAAGACAAGTNATTTTCAGTTGTTAATCCAGCAATATCATTAACATCAGTAAAAGTACTATTCTGATTATTTTTAAATAAAAANTTAGANCCNACCCCAGAAGTTNNCGATCTAGAACATATATACAAATCTAACCATCCATCATTATTATAATCACCCCAAGATCCTCCATATGTTTCGTTATCTAAAACATTTAANCCAGATGATACNGNAATATCNTCAAACGTCATGGAGCCAATATTCTGATATAAGCGATTGGAATNTGTATTACTTGTNACAAAAAGNTCAAAGTCACTGTCATTATCGAAATCTACCCATTGTACTGTTTTTGTTTCAAAAAATGGATCTTCAAAATTAAAAAAAACTTCTGTGTATGTTCCCGTATTATTTTTAAAAAATCTGACTGGATCACCATCTTCAGAGGAAATAGTTATNTCATCCCAGCCATCTCGATCAAAATCAAAAAATGAAATTCCTCCACCAAGNAAACCNAGTCCATAAGTTGAANCTCCACAACCTAATAAATTGGCTTCTTCACTAAATTCAATTTGTCCANNTAAAGTATAACTAAAAATTATTGATACNATTAAAGTNCGGAATAGGGNTTTCATTAGCATTTTAAAATTTACAAAGTATTNTANAATATNAANTTAACAAAAAATTATTTATTAAACAATGGTCTTCCTTCCATTAAATTATTTACTTTTTCTGCAATTTTTTCTAATTGTTCTTCATCATTAAAGCTCATGATTACTTCATCAACTAAATTAACAACAGTTATCATATCGGTTTCAACTAAGCCACGTGTAGTNATAGCTGGAGTACCAACTCGTATTCCACTTGTTACAAATGGAGATTTATCATCGAAAGGAACCATGTTTTTATTTACAGTNATATCAGCTTTTTCCAAAGCTTCTTCCGCTTCTTTTCCAGTTATATTTTTATTTCTTAAATCTATNAATAGCATATGATTATCGGTTCCACCAGAAATAATNTCATATCCTCGAGCTGCAAAAGCTTCAGCCATCATTTTAGCGTTTTTNTTAACTTGAANCGTATAATGTAAAAATTCATCAGTCAAAGCTTCTCCAAAAGCAATCGCTTTAGCAGCAATAACATGCTCTANTGGCCCCCCTTGATTTCCAGGAAAAATTCCACTATTTAGCAATGAAGACATTTTTTTCAAATTTCCATTTTTAAATTTTTGTCCAAAAGGATTATCAAAATCGTTACCCATCATAATCATACCACCTCTAGGACCTCTAAGGGTTTTNTGAGTAGTTGTAGTAACTATATGGCAATGAGGTAATGGATCTCCAAGAATACCTTTAGCGATTAAACCTGATGGGTGCGAAATATCAGCTAATAATAGTGCGCCAACTTTATCTGCAATTTCTCTAAAGCGCTNATAGTCAANTTCTCTAGAGTATGCGGACGCACCAGCAATTATCATTTTAGGTTTTTCTCGAATAGCAATTGCCTCTACAGTATCCATATTAATTAGTCCTGTTTCTTTATCTACTCCATAAAAAACAGGATTGTATAGTTTTCCAGAAAAATTTACAGGAGAGCCATGAGTTAGGTGTCCTCCATGTGATAAATCAAATCCTAAAAAAACATCTCCAGGTGACAAGCAGGCAGCAAAAACTGCTGTATTAGCTTGAGAGCCACTGTGTGGTTGCACATTCACNTAATCAGCTCCAAAAAGTGTTTTAGCTCTATCTATGGCTAATTGCTCAACTTCATCAACAATTTCACAGCCTCCGTAGTATCTTTTTCCAGGGTATCCTTCTGCATATTTATTAGTAAGAATAGATCCTGTAGCTTCAAGAACTTGATTGCTTACAAAATTTTCAGAAGCAATTAATTCTAAACCGTTTAATTGTCGTTNTTCTTCCTCTTTTATGAGCTCAAATATTTGATTNTCTCTTGCCATATTTATTTTTTTTGAAAATTTAAAAATTAAAAATCAAAAATACAAAAAGCTTACTTGTTAATTTNAGTAATATTATATCTTTGATAAAGATTTTACTAACATAAATATTTAAGTTATGCCTCTTACAGCAAACGACCCATCAAGAAAAACCTGGTTAGATACTTCAGCANATANCGACTTCCCAATTCAAAACATTCCATNTGGAGTTTTTTTAACACGTGATGATATCATNACNATTGGTTCNCGTATTGGAGATTATGCAATAGATTTAGGGGCTTTACATCAATTGGGCTATTTTAATGGAATAGATTTAACGGATGATCTTTTTATGCAAGATAGTTTAAACNATTTTATTGCTGATGGAAGAAAAACCTGGAGATTGGTTCGCAANCGTATTTCAGAACTTTTTTTAGAAGGAAATTCTAAACTTCGTGATAATCAAGAGCACAGAAATCTTGTTTTATTTACAATGGATGAGNTTGAAATGCAACTTCCAGTTGATATAGGAGATTATACAGATTTTTATGCAAGTAAAGAACATGCAACAAATGTAGGGTCTCTTTTTCGTGATCCAGAAAACGCATTACTCCCAAATTGGCTTCGAATTCCAATTGGATATCATGGAAGAAGTTCTTCTATAATCCCTTCAGGAACTCCAATCCATAGACCCTATGGACAAACCAAACCAGGAAATGATGGTGTACCGGGATTTGGTCCGTCTAAACTTGTAGACTTTGAATTAGAAATGGCATTTATCACAACAGATGCTAATCAATTAGGAAAAAAAGTTCCAATAGAAAAAGCAGAAGATTATATTTTTGGATTGGTCTTATTTAACGATTGGAGTGCAAGAGATATTCAAGCCTGGGAATACGTNCCATTAGGTCCATTTTTAGGAAAGAGTTTTGCTTCTACNATTTCTCCTTGGATTGTAACATTAGATGCTTTAGAGCCTTTCAGAACAGATGGTCCAAAACAAGATCCAGCTCCACTACCCTATTTAAAACAGGGTGCAAACAAAAACTTNGATNTTAAATTACAAGTTGCTATACAACCTGAAAATGATGAAGAGACGGTAGTNNCCAATTCNAATTTTAAATATATGTATTGGTCAATGGCGCAACAACTAACACACCATACTGTAAATGGTTGTAATGTNAGATCAGGAGATATGATGGGAAGCGGTACCATTTCTGGNCCAACAAAAGATAGCTATGGTTCGATGTTAGAATTAAGTTGGAAAGGACAAAACGCNGTGCTTCTAAAAAANGGTAAGGAACGTAAATTCATACAAGACAATGATACTATTGTAATGAGAGCTTTTTCTGAAAAAGANGGTTTACGTATTGGTTTCGGAGAATGTATCGGAAAANTATTACCAGCAATNGATTAATTTNTTTAACTAAATTGTTCTAATAAACCTGCGTCTATTTGATGGTGAGAACTATGGTGGATTGTNTTACCATCTTTTAAAACAATTAGTTGAGGGCTNTCATGAAATACTTGAAATCGGATTGCAATTTCATTTGAAATATCCTTAAAAGACAGTAAATCTAAAAAATATAGTTTAATNATCGTATTGTCTGATTCAAAATGACTTTCAAACTGTCGCAATGCCATACTACTTGTACCGCAACGAGTTGAATGTTTAAAGATAGCAATGGGTTGATNAAATGATTCCTTTTCTATTTCAATTAATTGATTNATTGAGGTTAATCGATTCCAAGGTATTATTTTTTTTGGTGCTCGTGATATTTCATTAGATCCAAATATCTTTTTTAAAATACTCATTATTTAGTTTTAATAATTNATAGTAAAAATACTTAATTCTTACANTTTTAATAGGNTTTTTTTANAATAGCATACAAAAATTTGAAAANNAANTNTTAAAATGTCATTTTGACGTTTTANTTACACTTAAANACGCCATTTTGACAGTNTTTATTAGTGGTTTACATTTTGATTATAANTACATGAAATTAATAAAGAATNAAAAAAACAATAANTTATGAACTTAAATAATTATACAATTAAATCACAGGAAGCTTTACAGCAAGCTCAANTGATTACTCAAATTTNTGGTAACCAGTTTATTGAAAATGAACATATTTTAAAAGNAATTTTTNAAGTTGATAAAAANGTGATACCATTCATACTAAACAAGCTAAATATAAATGTAGTTTTATTGAATAAACTTTTAGATAAACAATTAGAAAGTTTNTCTAAGGTGTCTGGAGNTAATATTATGATGTCTGCTACTGCTACAAAANCNCTTAATGAGGCTGCAATAATTGCTAAAAAAATGAAGGATGAATATGTATCCATTGAACATTTATTTATAGCAATTTTTAAATCTAAAAGNAACATTGCTCAAANTTTAAAAGACCAAGGAGTAACCGAAAAAGGAATTAAAGCCGCTATCGATGAAATTAGAAATGGAGATCGAGTAACTTCTCAATCTGCAGAAGAAACTTATAATTCATTAAATAAATATGCACGAAACTTAAATCAGTTAGCTTCCGAAGGCAAACTTGATCCTGTTATTGGACGTGATGAAGAAATTAGACGAATCTTACAAATTCTATCACGTAGAACTAAAAACAACCCTATGTTGGTAGGTGAACCTGGTACCGGGAAAACTGCAATCGCTGAAGGNCTAGCGCACAGAATTATAGCTGGTGATATACCAGAAAACTTAAAGGATAAACAANTGTTCTCTTTAGACATGGGAGCATTAATTGCTGGAGCTAAATATAAAGGTGAGTTTGAAGAGCGTCTAAAAGCNGTTATTAAAGAAGTTACTACAAGNGATGGNAAAATCGTATTATTCATAGATGAAATCCATACTTTAGTTGGANCTGGAGGTGGACAAGGAGCCATGGATGCAGCAAACATCTTAAAACCTGCATTAGCAAGAGGTGAACTTAGAGCTATTGGCGCAACAACACTTGATGAATATCAAAAATACTTTGAAAAAGATAAGGCTTTAGAAAGACGTTTTCAGAAAGTAATGGTGAACGAACCAGATACCGAAAGTGCTATTTCTATCCTTCGTGGAATTAAAGAGAAATACGAAACTCACCACAAAGTGCGCATTAAAGATGAAGCAATTATAGCTTCAGTAGCTCTTTCTCAAAGGTATATAACCAACCGTTTTTTACCAGACAAAGCAATTGACTTANTGGATGAAGCTGCTGCAAAAATTAGAATGGAAATCAATTCAAAACCTGAAGAATTAGATGTTCTAGATCGTAAAATAATGCAGTTAGAAATTGAAATAGAAGCAATTAAAAGAGAAAAAGATGAGGCTAAATTAAAAGTATTGAGAACAGACCTAGCAAATATTAAAGAAGAACGAAATTCTTTCCATGCAAAATGGAAAAGTGAAAAAGAAATAGTAGACGGTATACAAAATATTAAAACTGAAATTGAAGCTTTTAAACAAGAAGCTGATGTTGCAGAAAGAGATGGTGATTTTGGTAAAGTTGCTGAATTAAGATATGGAAAAATAAAAGNGGCCAATGAGAAATTAGTTGACTTAGAATCTAATTTGGCAGAAAATGAAAATGACACTACTTTAATAAAAGAAGAAGTTACNACAGAAGATATTGCTGAAGTTGTCGCAAAATGGACTGGAATACCTATCACAAAAATGCTTCAAAGTGATCGAGAAAAATTATTAAAACTAGAGAATGTATTACATCAACGGGTCGTTGGGCAAAATGAGGCCATAGTTGCTGTTAGTGATGCAATTAGAAGAAGTCGTTCAGGTTTGCAAGATGAAAAGAAACCCATTGGCACTTTTTTATTCCTAGGTACTACTGGTGTTGGAAAAACAGAATTAGCAAAAGCATTGGCCACTTATATGTTTGATGATGAAAATGCAATGACTCGAATTGATATGAGTGAATATCAAGAAAGACACAGTGTTAGTAGATTAATAGGTGCACCTCCAGGTTATGTTGGTTATGATGAAGGCGGACAATTAACTGAGGCCGTTAGACGTAAACCTTATTCTGTGGTATTATTAGATGAAATTGAAAAAGCACATCCAGATACCTTTAACATTTTACTTCAAGTTTTAGATGAAGGAAGATTAACTGATAATAAAGGACGAGTTGCCGATTTTAAAAATACGGTAATTATTATGACTAGTAATATGGGATCGCATATCATTCAGGAAAAAATTGAAATAATAAAAGACATTGATACAGCAATGAAAAGTGCAAAAGTAGAAGTATTAGACTTATTAAAACAAACAGTACGTCCTGAATTTTTAAATAGGATTGATGATATTATTATGTTTACACCATTATCAAAAACAGATATTAAAAAAATAGTATCATTACAGTTAAAAGGACTTTCAAAGATGTTAGCTAAGCAACAAATTACTTTAGATGCTACAGAAGAAGCAATAGATTATATTGCTAAATTAGGATATGACCCTCAATATGGAGCTAGACCTGTAAAAAGAGTTATTCAAAAAGAGATACTGAATAACCTATCAAAAGATATTTTATTAGGAAAAGTAACAGTTGATAGTATCATCCTACTCGATAGTTTTAATGATGAAATAGTTTTTAGAAATGAAAATAATTTGGTAGAAAGTTAATTTTAAACAATAAAAAAACCTTCAGAAACTACACTGAAGGTTTTTTATTATAAATGAAATTATTTTATTTAATAATAATCTTTTTTATTGCTGAATTACTTTCAGTATAAACTTTTACAAAATAAGCACCTGAACTTACATTTAAACTAAATTTTACATCGCTTGAATTTGCATTTTTTGAATATACTTCTCTACCAGTGATATCGTAAATCTTAATACTTTTAGCTACCTGATTGTTCATTACAATTGTAATGTTTTGACCATTTGAAACTGATGGGAAGATTGAGAAACTTGGAATTGTTAAATCAGTAATACCAAGTGAGCACACCAAAATATCTGGTTCAAAACCTCCTGGAAAAGTAGCTTCAAAAGTAGTAATGTCTTCTACAGGCCAAATCTGTGAAGCTATAAGAGTTCTGTCAGGTCCAATCATACAGATAGTGGGATAACCATTAACTCCAAAATTATCCTTTACTGCTCCAGCACCTCCATCTGCACTTATAGCTGGCGCATGATTAAAAGGCCCTCCAAATGTATTTTCAAATGCTAATACTTCTGCATCTGAATCAGTACCGTTATTCATGGAAATCATAATTAAATCTCCTTGATTACAACCGTATTTATCAAAAAATTCATTGAATATTGGAATTGTTTGTTGACAAATTCCACATGTATCGAAAAAGAAATCTAAATAAATATATTTTCCATCATCAGCATATTCATAAAGATTATGCTGAACACCGTAAACATCGGTCACTGTAAAATCATCTACTACATCTCCTACATTATAGTTATTGGTCTGTGCAAAAGACACTAATGTGATTAGCAATAATAATGCTAGCGAAATAAATTTTTTCATATTGTTTTGTTTAATTATTTTAGATAAATCATACGAATATAGATTAAATCAAGCTATATAATTCTATGTTTAATGATTATAACAATTTAAATCTAATTTACCCTACTGCACAAATATTAAAAAAATAAAATTTATTTAAAATTTGAAAAGTAACTTTAGATGGTATTATGCTGCTGATAGTTTTTAGAAATGAAAATGATTTGGTAAATGGTTAAGTTAATAAACTAGTTTATTTTATAATTATCTTTTTTGTAGCAGAACTAGTTTCTGTATTTACTCTTAGTAAATAAGTTCCAGAACTTACATTCAAACTAAATACCATATTGTTAGCGTTTACATTTTGAGAATAAACTTCTCTTCCTGTAATATCATATACTTGAATATTTTTCGCTTCTTGACTTTCCATAATTAGGGAAATGTTTTGACCATTAGATACAGATGGTACAATAGCAAATTCAACATTCTGAACATCAGTAACACCTAATTCTGTACATTCCAATACTTCTGGGACTAAACCAATAGGAAAAGTAGCTTCAAAAGTACTAACATCAGTTAAGGGCCAAATATCATTTTCTAATAAAGTTGTATCTGGACCAATCAAAATATAAGTTGGGTAAGCAGCAATACCGAAATTACTATCTACCGCTCCTGCTCCACCATCAGCACTAACTGCAGGTGCGTGATTAAAAGATCCACCATAAGTTTCTTCAAAATCAATAACTTCTTGATCACCATCTGTTCCATCATTAACAGAAATCATAATAAGCTCCCCTTCATTACAACCATATTTATCATAAAATTCATTAAAAATTGGGGTAGTAGCTTGACAAGGACCACAAGTGTCAAAGAAGAAATCTAAATAAATATATTTTCCAGCAACAGCATATTCATATAGATTATGCTCAACTCCGTTAACATCAGTTACCGTAAAATCATCTACAATATCACCAACATTGTAGTTGTTTACTTGTGAATTTGCAAAAAATGAAATTGCAAAAAACAATAAAAGGGAAGTGATTTTTTTCATATTTAGTTTGTTTTGTTATTTTAATGCAATTATAATTTTTTTTTTAACAATTTACCAGCTATTTCAGCTATTTCAGCTATTTCAGCTATTTCAGCTATTTTTAAATTAAGTCTTTAAAAAATAAAAATATACCATTCGGTATATTTTTATATATTTGTGCATTAAACTAACAATAATGTTAACGAAATCTGAGCTTACCTCTAAATTTATCATTGAAACCGTTGCTCCTATATTTAACAAAAAAGGGTATGCAGCAACTTCTATGTCGGATATTACAAATGCAACCAATTTAACCAAAGGTGCTATTTATGGGAATTTTGAAAATAAAGAAGCTATTGCTATTGCTGCTTTTCATAAAAACGTAAATGATCTTTTATTAAAAGTTGCTAAACATCAAGAACAAAGTAAATCTCCACTTCAAAAATTATTTTTAATTACAGATTTTTATCGTAATTATTATGACTTTAGTAGAGAACTTGGAGGTTGCCCTATCTTAAACATAGGAGTTGATGCAAATCATCAAGACACAATACTTATAGAACATGTTCGGTTAGTGATCAATAAAACTCAGCATAATATTTCAAAATTGATAGATTGGGGAAAAGAAACTGGTGAGATTAAACAAGAGGTAAACTCTCATCTATTTTCAAAACGTTTATACAGTCATATACAAGGAGCGATATTTATGACCTATACCATGGATGACGACCAATATTTAAAACAATCAATGATAGAAATGGATTCCATCATTAAAAACGATATAGAAAACTAAAAATTTATATGAAAAAATTACCCAATATATTACAAAGCGCTGTTAAAATAAGATTTCAAGATTGTGATCCTTTTAACCATCTAAACAATGCAGCTTATTTAAACTATTTTGTCAACGCACGCGAAGATCAAATATTAGAGCATTACGAAATCGACATCTATAAAATGGCTAGAACCGAAGGGAAAAGCTGGGTTGTTGCCAGTAATCAAATTAGCTACATCAATCCTGCTTTTTTAATGGAAGAAGTTATTATTGAATCTCAAGTATTAAAATTTGACACTTCTAGCATATCTATTGAAATGAAAATGTGGAACAAGGACAAGACAAAAATTAAAGCAGTTATGTGGAGTACCTTGGTGTATTTTAATTTAATGAAACAAAAAAGAGAACAGCATTCTGAAGAATTAATGAATTTATTTAATAGTGTCCTAAACCCTATAAAAACTACCCAATTTGAAATAAGAATAAATTATTTTAAGAAGAATTTCAAATTTTCAAAAAAACCAGCGATTATTTAAAAATCCTTAAGTTTGTTTTAAAATATATTGATATGAAAAAGATTCTGTTATTACTTTTAATTTTCACATTCGTTTTTTCCTGTAAATCTGATAAAAAAGAACAAGAAGTTGTAAAAAGTGATGTCACAACGTATTACTTAATAAGACATGCTGAAAAGGACAGAAGGACAAAGACCATGGACCCTCAATTAACCGAAGTTGGCTTAAAGAGAGCTGAAAACTGGTCGAAAGTTTTTAAAGATGTTTCTTTTGATAAAATATATTCAACACATTATAAAAGAACTCAGCAAACAGCAGCTCCAACTGCAAAATCTAAAGGTTTAGAAGTATTAAGTTATGATACAGAAAATTTATTTAATGAAGAATTTAAAACACAAACAGAAAAACAATCCGTATTAATTGTAGGTCATAGTAATACGACTCCAGCCTTTGTGAATGCTATTGTTGGAAAACAAGAATATTCGCAAATTAACGATAGTGATAATGGCAAACTTTTTATTGTTACTATCGATGATGGGATATCTTCAGTTATTATTGAAGATCATAATGAGTAATTAATCTAAAATAGCACCTATTATATTTTCAATTTTAATGCCAATTTTAATTCTCCATTAATAAATACACATCAAGATCTAAACTATTAGAACTATTTTTTATATTATATTTATTTTAGAAAAATGAGACAATAGTTAAATGTATATATATTACATAAATAGTTTACCTATTTTTGCAATATTATGGCGATTCAAAAAACAATAAAAATAAAAAATAAAAAGGCTCGATTTGAATATGAAATCTTGGATAAATTTATTGCAGGAATTGTATTACAAGGAACTGAAATAAAAGCTATTAGAGAAGGAAAAGCATCTATTACAGAGGCTTTTTGCGAGTTTAGTAATAACGAATTGTTTGTTATTAACATGACCATACAAGAGTATTCGCACGCAGCACACTTTAATCACACCCCAAAAAGTGAACGCAAACTATTGCTTAATAGAAATGAATTAAAAAAATTAGAAAAGCAAGTTAAAAATTCTGGGCTAACCATTATTCCCTTACTGATGTTCACTACAGAAAAAGGACTTGCAAAAGTTGAAATCGCATTGTGTAAAGGAAAAAAATTATTTGATAAAAGAGAAACCTTAAAAGACCGGGATAACCAACGTGATTTAAGTAGAATAAAAAAGGACTTCAATAAATAGAAATCCTATATTATTTTAAACTAATAAGTAATCAAACAACTCGCAATTTGAAAGGAATAAAAATGGGGAAACAACTAAAAGAATTAAACGCTGCATTACAAAATTTTATAAAAGATCAAAAAATATTCTTTGTAGGTACCGCAAGAGCTCAAGGAAGTGTCAACGTGTCTCCAAAAGGAATGAATACTTTTAGAATAATTGATAACAGAAAAATTATTTGGCTAAATCTTACCGGTAGTGGGAATGAAACTGCTGCTCATTTATTAGATAATAATCGAATGACCATTATGTTTTGTTCTTTTGAAGAAATGCCGCTTATTTTAAGGTTGTACGGAAATGCCAAAATTTTTCATGAAAATGAAGAGGAATATGTAGCATATAGTCCTCTTTTCGATAAATATGTAGGTGCTCGACAAATCATTGAAATGGATATTGACTTAGTGCAAAGTTCTTGTGGCTACGCAGTACCCTTTATGGAATTTAAAGAAGAACGAACTCAATTAGCCGAATCTGATAATAAAAAAGGCAGAGAAGGTATTCGGAAATATTGGAAAGACAAAAATACTAAAAGCATTGATGGCTTTGATACTATTTAATTCTTTGTACATTTCTTTAACAACAGAACTTTCAGTATCAATTTTTACAAAACACAAACCTTTTGAAAATTAAATACATCTATAAAGGTTAATTATTCTTAAGTTACAAAAAATAGTCTAATTTTTATCTTCCAATAAAGGTACAAATCTAAATTCANCAAATTCTTCTTTACTAAATTCGGTTGNTGATATTCGAGTAAANACAGTCATAATCTGGCTCTGGTCACCAACAGGAATTACNAGNNTAGCTCCNATTTTTAATTGTGCCAGTAATGGTTTCGGTACAAAAGGTGCACCTGCAGTAACCACAATACCGTCAAAAGGAGCTTCTGCTTTAAGACCTANATAACCATCACCAAAAATGAGTTTTTTAGCTCTATAATTAAGTTTAGGCAAGAAGAGTTTTGTTTTTTTGAATAACTCGTTTTGACGCTCAATAGAATAAACCTGCATACCCATTTCTAATAGNACTGCTGTTTGGTAACCACTTCCGGTTCCAATTTCNAAAATTTTAGANCCTTTTTTNANATTTAAAAGTTCCGATTGTCTAGCTACTGTATAGGGCTGAGAAATCGTTTGATCGGCTCCAATTGGAAAAGCNTTATCNACATAAGCGTGATCAATAAATCCNGAATCCATAAATAAATGACGAGGAATTTTATCGATTGCACTTAAAACTTCCANATCANTAATACCCTTATTTTTAAGCGTATCTACTAATTTTTTCCGCATTCCTTTATGGGTAAAAGTATCTTGCAAAATNTTTAAATTTTNATATCTCAAAAATAGGGAATCAAGTTTCAAAAAGTTTGTTTTTATTTAAAATAGTTTCAAAATATTTAAATAAAAAAAAGGTTGAAAACCATTACATTTGTGTAAAATTATTTTTAATGTTAAATGCAGGTGTTATAGGTGCTGGNCACNTAGGTAAAATTCATTTAAAACTACTAAAAAAATCTACAAAGTACANGCTTGTTGGTTTTTATGATTCTGATGCNAAATTANCTAAAAATGTTTCAGAAGAATTCGGTTACAAAAGTTTTTCTACAATGGAGAATTTGATTGAAGCATCTGATATAGTTGATGTGGTAACTCCTACATTATTTCATTTTGATTGCGCCAAAAAAGTCCTAAATGCTGGCAGGCATTTATTTATAGAAAAGCCAATTACAAAAACNGTTAAAGAAGCTGAAACTATTAGAGAATTGGCNAAAAAAAATGGAGTTAGAGGTCAAGTCGGTCAGGTGGAACGGTTTAATCCGGCTTTTACTGCAGTAAANGACCANATTAATAATCCAATGTTTATTGAGTCACATCGNTTAGCAGAATTTAACCCAAGNGGTACNGATGTATCGGTAGTTTTAGATTTAATGATTCATGATATTGATGCCATTTTAAGTGTAGTAAAATCTAACGTAAAAACGGTGACCGCAAATGGCGTTTCAGTTTTAAGTAAAACACCAGACATCGCAAATGCTCGAATTGAATTTGAAAATGGCTGTGTAGCCAANCTTACTGCTAGCAGAATCTCGATGAANAACATGCGAAAATCTAGGTTTTTTCAAAAAGACGCCTACATATCTATTGATTTTTTAGAAAAAAAATGTGAAGTAGTAAAAATGAAANATGCTCCCAAAAATCCAGATGATTTTGCAATGATTTTAACAAATGCAGAGGGAGTTAAAAAACAAATTTATTTTGAAAATCCAAATGTAGATNCNAACAATGCCATTTTAGATGAATTGGAAGCNTTTGCAGATGCTATTAATACAAACACNACTCCTATTGTAACTTTAGAACAAGGAACGGAAGCNTTAAGAGTTGCNATGCAAATAATAGAAAACTTTAAAGACATATAAAAATTAAGTTTAATTAAAAAACACCCATCTTCNCGGGTATCAATATGAAAAATATTTCAGTTATAGGTGCAGGAACTATGGGCAATGGTATTGCNCATACTTTTGCTCAATTTGATTATAAAGTGCAACTTGTTGATCTTTCAGAAAATTCATTAAAAAAAGGAATTGCGACTATCACCAAAAATTTGGATAGGATGATTACTAAAGGAAGAATTACTANAGAAGATAAACTNCGTACTCTTAATAATATAACTACCTGCACTAANTTACAAGAAGGTGTCGAAAATGCAGGTTTAGTNGTAGAAGCAGCAACAGAAAATTTAGAGTTAAAACTTAATATCTTTAAAGANTTAGANAAATTCTGTTCTGANAAAACGATTCTAGCAACTAATACTTCTTCAATTTCTATTACAGAAATTGCAGCAGTAACAAGTAGACCTGAAATGGTAATCGGTATGCACTTTATGAATCCTGTTCCAATAATGAAATTGGTTGAAATCATTAANGGTTATAATACCAGTCAGGAAACATATGAGATTGTANAAGTAATTTCAGAAAAATTAAATAAAACACCTGTTGAAGTCAATGATTATCCTGGTTTTGTGGCAAACCGTATTTTGATGCCTATGATTAATGAGGCTATAGAAACNTTATATAATGGTGTTGCGGGTGTTCAAGAAATAGATACCGTAATGAAATTAGGAATGGCTCACCCAATGGGCCCTTTACAATTAGCAGATTTTATTGGATTGGATATATGTTTATCGATTTTAAATGTCATGTATGATGGATTTAAAAATCCAAAATATGCTCCTTGTCCATTATTGGTTAATATGGTTACAGCTGGTAAACTNGGTGTTAAAAGTGGAGAAGGATTTTACGATTANAGTGAAAAAAGAAGAGCTGAAAATNTTTCAAAGCAATTCATATAACGTTAAGGTTAAAATTTTAAATAAAATATAAAACCTTTTACAATGGCGAAAATTATCCCTTTTAAAGCAGTAAGACCCACTCGNGATAAAGTGGGATTAATTGCTTCTAGATCTTATGAAAGTTATTCTACGAAGGAAAAAAATGCCCGATTAAGAGACAATCCATTTTCNTTTTTACATATTGTAAATCCTGGATATAAGTATCAAAAAGCANTCACNGGAGAAAGACGCTATTCATTAGTTCGCAANAGATATAAAGAATTTAAAGAAGATGGTTCTTTTTTACAAGATAAAACTTCATGCTTTTATTTTTATAAAATAATAAGTAAAGAAGGNCATGAATTTAATGGTATTATTGCTGGAGCAAGTACNCTAGATTANCAAAATAATATTATNAAGAAGCATGAAAATACTTTANAACGAAAAGAAATTATATTTGAACAATACCTAAAAACCGTTGGATTTAATNCAGAACCTGTTTTATTAACCTATCCAGACAATACTTCATTAAAAAAAATCATAGAAGCTGTAATGCTAACAAGAGCAGAATATGAATTCACGACTACTTTTAGAGATACTCATTACGTTTGGAATGTAAATGATGAAAAAATTATTAAACAAGTAGAAGTTATTTTTTCAAAAATNAATAAACTTTACATTGCTGATGGACATCATAGATCAGCTTCTTCTAGTTTATTANCTACCCATTTAAAAAATGAAAATTCANNTCATACAGGAGAAGAACCTTATAATTTCTTTATGAGTTATTTAATTCCTGAAAGTGAATTNCAAATTTACGAATTCAATAGATTNGTTAAGGATNTNAATGGNTTGAGTAAAGAAGAGTTTTTAATTTCTCTTGATGAATACTTTAGAATTGANAATAGAGGNAATAGTTATTACAAACCTAGTAAAAAGCATCATTTTAGTATGTATTTAGATGGTGAATATTANTCTTTATATTTACGGAAAGAAGGATATCAAATNAAAAACTCTTTAGACACTCTTGATGTTCAAATACTATTCGATACTATTTTAAAACCAATACTAGGGATNAATGATTTACGTAATGACTCNCGAATTGAATACCCACACGGTAAAACAAATTTAGCTTATATTAAATCNATGATAGATTCAAANAAGTTTGCTGTTGGTTTTANCTTACTCCCAATAACGATTCAAGAATTNAAAAATGTTGCTGATGAGGGATTGACTATGCCTCCAAAAAGCACTTTTATAGAACCTAAATTACGNAGTGGAATAACAATATACGAATTTTAGAAAATGAGTATTTCAGAAAATATATTAAAAATAAAATCCAAACTTCCTGAANGTGTTGCTTTAGTAGCAGTTTCAAAAACCAAACCCATNNGTGATCTTTTAGAAGCTTATAATGTGGGACAACGTATTTTTGGGGAAAATAAAATTCAGGAAATGGTTTCTAAATATAATNAAATGCCAAAAGATATAGCTTGGCATATGATTGGTCACATTCAAAGAAATAAGGTTAAATANATGGCTCCTTTTGTGANTTTAATTCATGGAGTTGATAGTTTACGGTTGTTAACTGAAATAAATAAACAAGCTTTAAAAAACAATAGAATTATANATTGTTTACTTCAGGTAAAAATAGCTACCGAAGAAAATAAATTCGGTTTACTAGAAAATGAAGTNTTAAATTTTATAGCTTCAGAAGAAATTAAAAAATTTAAAAATATAAAAATTGTTGGATTAATGGGAATGGCNACATTTACAGACAATCAAGAACAACTTCAAAAGGAATTTGAAATGTTGAAATGTGTGTTTGATAACCTTACTCATCGAAAGTCTTNTAATTTTAATTTAAAAACTCTNTCTATGGGTATGAGTGATGATTACCCAATAGCTATAAAAAATGGAAGTACTATGATTCGAGTTGGAAGTTTAATTTTTGGNAAAAGAACATTAGCATAAATTTAGAAATTGTACGCAATCTTAGACATAGAGACNACTGGTGGNAAATACAACGAAGAAGGTATCACAGAAATTGCTATTTATAAATTTGATGGACATCAAATAGTTGATCAATTTTTTAGTTTAGTCAACCCAGANAAAAACATTCAACCNTTTGTAATTAATCTNACAGGAATAAACAACCAAATGCTTCGGAATGCTCCAAAATTTCATGAAGTTGCTAAGCGNATTATTGAAATAACAGATAATTGCATTATTGTAGCCCATAATGCTCAATTTGACAATAGAATTCTTAGTACTGAGTTNGATAGGTTAGGATATCCATTTGAAAAAAATATGCTTTGTACTGTTGAATTATCTAAAAAATTAATTCCAGATCTTCCCTCCTATAGCNTAGGAAAATTAGTAAGATCACTTGGNATTCCAATAACCGATCGCCATCGAGCTCAAGGTGATGCAAAAGCTACNNTAGAATTATTTAAGTTATTATTAGAAAAAGATATTGAAAAAGTAATTATTTC
The DNA here is from genome assembly GCA_002713705.1 of Flavobacteriaceae bacterium. GTDB lineage: Bacteria > Bacteroidota > Bacteroidia > Flavobacteriales > Flavobacteriaceae > Marifrigoribacter. The sequence goes on along the minus strand of PAUJ01000026.1, from coordinate 18,670 downwards.
AGATACNATAAAAAAAGATCCCAAAAGACAGTTAGAACCTAAATTATTAGATATAATTGAGTCTGCTCCAACAAANACAGGAGTGTATTACATGCATCGNAAAAATGGGAAGATTATTTACGTNGGCAAAAGTAAGAATATAAANAAAAGACTTATTCAACATTTTACAAATGATAATAAAAAGTCNAAAAAAATTCAACTTGAAGTGGTGTCGGTTAGTTATGAAGAAACTGGAAACGATTTAATAGCTCAACTAAAAGAAAGTCAAGAAATAAAACAGTTGAAACCCATTTTTAATCATGCATTAAAAAACAATATATTTCAAAGCCAANTATANTCATATATTGATAAGAGTGGCTATATNAATCTAAAAATTGAAAAAGTACCAATCGAAAAAGAAGAAGAAAAAAATATAATTACAACATTCACTAANTACCAACAAGGAAGGAGTTTCTTATATAAAATAACTGATGANTTTCATCTTTGTCAAAAATTAAATCACTTNGAAAAAACAGAAGGATCNTGTTTTAATCATGACTTAAAAATGTGNAATGGGGCTTGTATTCAATCGGAAACATNCGTAAATTANAACNTAAGGGTTCAANAATTCATTGATAAAAGCAGTTATGAATTTGACGACATGCTTTTAATAGATAAAGGAAGGTCTATTGANGAACACTCTGTTATTTTAATTGAAAATGGAANTTATANNGGTTATGGATTTTTTAATCTTAATTTTCAAATTAACAACCCAGAAGTATTAAAATCCATTATAAATGTCATGGAAAACAATAGAGATACGNAACATATTATACAGAGTTACTTAAGAAAAAATAAAGTTCAAAAAATTCTAAAACTAGAATAATTTTTAGATGAACATTGTTTTACTTAACTTTATATTTTAATTATATTTTATCAAAGATTTANCAGTAAATAATTGGCGTAAAAAAATTCATGAAATCATTTATGAAGCGGATACNCCCTTGGGAAANCTTTTCGATATTATTTTACTAATTCTAATTGTACTAAGTATCATTCTTGTAATGCTNGAAAGTGTTCAAGAGTTGGATCAAAAATATCATGATTTGTTTTATTATGGAGAATGGATTATAACTATCTTTTTTTCAATTGAATATATCGCTAGANTAGTTACTGTAAAAAAAACATCAAAATATATTTTTAGTTTTTACGGAATTATTGATTTCTTATCTACNATACCATTGTATNTGTCATTTTTTATAGTAGGNTCACAAACTTTGTTAACAGTAAGAGCTTTAAGATTACTNAGGNTTTTCAGAATATTCAAGATTACTCGTTATGTTGGCGAATCCAATAAATTAAAAAACGCATTAATACATAGTCGTGTTAAAATATTTATTTTTCTATTCACTGTTTTTATTATAGCGATTATTTCAGGTACATTGATGTACATAGTTGAAGGTGAAAAAAGTGGATTTACAAATATCCCTGTTAGTATATATTGGAGTATTGTTACACTAACTACAGTTGGATATGGAGATATTGCTCCAGTTACAGCATTAGGACAATTAATTGCTTCTTTTATAATGATTTTAGGGTATGGTATTATTGCTGTTCCTACCGGTATTGTAAGTGCNGAATATTCAAGATCTAAAGATGAAAAAATACATATGAATACAACNGTTTGTCTTAAATGTCATGAAAATTTACATGCCGATGATTCTAATTATTGCCATCATTGTGGAACTATATTAAATTTAGAAACTGAAGATTAAATTGCAAAACAAAAAAACACTTATTTGTATTGTAGGTNCNACAGCCATTGGTAAAACAGCGCTTTCTATTAAAATAGCAAATTATTTTTCNACAGAAATAATATCAGCAGATTCAAGACAATTTTATAAAGAAATGAATATAGGAACTGCGGTTCCTTCTTGCTATGAATTAAAATNAGCTAAACATCATTTNATACAAAACAAAAGTATTTTTGAAGACTATAATGTTGGAAGTTTTGAAAAGGATGCCATTCAATTATTAGGTGATCTTTTTAAAATAAATCCAATTGTTGTTATGGTNGGGGGATCNGGACTTTATATAGATGCTATAGTTAAAGGATTAGATGAATTTCCTGAAGTTTCTGAAGAGATAAGAAATACANTTANNCATGATTATAAAAAACATGGTATTGAATTTATTCAAGAAGAATTAAAACAAAGNGATCCAGCTTATTATAGTAAAGTAGATTTACAAAATCACCACAGAATAATAAGAGCTCTTGAAGTNTGTAGAGCCCAACATCTACCNTATTCTTTTTTTTTAAAATCTAAAAATAAAACGCGCGAATTTGAAACGATATTTATTGGATTGCAAGCAGAAAGATCTTTAATTTATAATAGAATTAATTTGAGGGTTGATCTAATGATTANAGAAGGTTTAATAGAGGAAGTAAAANAATTAGTTACTTATAAAACATTAAATGCNNTACAAACAGTTGGATACAAAGAANTATTTAAATATTTTGAAGGTAGTACTAGCAAAGAANAAGCAATTGAAGAAATAAAGAAAAACACAAGNCGATTTGCAAAAAGACAAAGTACTTGGTTTCGNAAAAATNAAAATATTAATTGGTTTAATTATAACACTAAAGCTTCTGAAATTATTCNTTTTATAGAAAACNTTCTTCCTGTTTCTAAAAATTAATTAAAAATAGGAAGAAGTCCAANAAGTATCANTTAATTAATGATCTACTTCGCTTTTTACTACTAGTCTAAANCCTTCTCCATGTATATTAATAATTTCTACATCATCATCTTTGATTAAATACTTACGTAATTTAGCAATATATACATCCATACTTCGAGAAGTAAAATAATTATCATCTCTCCAAATTTTTGTCAAAGCTAATTCACGCGGCATTAAATCATTTTTATGCAAAGCTAATAAACGTAATAAATCATTCTCTTTTGGAGATAATTTTACAGGNTTTTCTTTATTAAGTGTTAAAAAACGCANNCTAGAATTTAAGAAAAAATTTCCTATTTCAAACTCAAACTCTTTACTATCTGAAACNGTATCAGTAGCTTTACGCTGAATAATTGCTTTTATTTTCATTAANAAAACTTCACTATCAAATGGTTTATTTAGATAGTCATCTGCTCCTACTTTATAGCCTTTTAAAACATCTTCTTTTAAAGCTTTAGCCGTTAGAAAAATGATTGGAATTTCTTTATTTTTCTCTCGAATTTCTTTTGCTAAAGTAAATCCATCTTTATAGGGCATCATNACATCTAGGATACAAAGGTCAAAATCTCCTTTTTTAAATTTTTCAAAACCCTCCATTCCATTTTTTGCATGAGTAACATCATAGTCATTCATTGCCAGATAGTCTTTAAGTACAGTACCAAAATTTGGATCATCTTCTACTAAAAGTATTCTTTTGTTTTCAGTTTCCATATTGTTATGATATTAGGTGAAATTTTATGCTAAAGGTACTCCCTTTCCCTTTCTCACTTTCTACGTTTATTTCTGCGNCATGGTCGTCTAATATTCTTTTTACATAAGAAAGTCCCAAGCCGTGGCCTTTTACGTTATGAATATTACCCATTTGTTCTCTATAAAATTTTTCAAATATTTTATTTTGTACCACTTTACTCATTCCAATCCCCTTATCTTGAATTTTCAATATAAGAAAGTTTCCTTGATTTTCAGTATATATATCTATTTCTGGAATGCCTTTTGAATATTTAATAGCATTATCGATTATATTGACNACGATATTAGTTAAATGATTATCACTACCATANNTAGAATAATTTAAAGCGTTTAAGTGAGTTTTAATATAGCCTCCCTTATTCTCTATAATTAAGCTAGTATGCGCAATNGCATCCTCAATAATATAGTGAAGGTTTAAATCNCCCTTTTCTAAATCCAACTCATCATTTTCTAATTTCGAAATACGTAAAACATTTTCAACTTGAGTATGCATTCTTCGGTTTTCTTCTCTAATCATGTTATGGTATCTAGCNATAAATTCTTTATTATCTGATACTTTTGGGTTTTTCAAAGCATCTAAAGCTAAATTTATAGTAGCAATAGGTGTTTTAAATTCATGAGTCATATTGTTTATAAAATCAGTTTTTATTTGAGAAATTTGACGTTGTTTTAGTAATTGNCTTAANGCACTNGTATAAGTCAAAATTATCACCCCAGTAAATAGAAGAGATAATATAGCCATTCCCATAATAGAACNCATCACAAAACTTTTCTTATCTGAAAAGTTTACATATAGTTGAAAATTTGTTTTTATTTCATCGTTTACAAATAGNGGCACACCATAAGTAGTAGAAGGATCTAAAGCAAAGTTTCTTGAGCGAATTTTTGTAGCTAAATCGTTACTATAAACAGCATATTCAAAATTAGTACTTAAACCTAATTCCTTGAGTTGTTCATTAATTANCTTCTTTATTTTTTCTCCCGAAGTTCTTTTATGAATGGGTGTTTTAGATAAAATATTTTTATAAGCATTTTCAAATTGGTTTCGCTCGTAGTCTTTTAANCGCTTAAAAGATTCNGTTTTAGATTGAACGTTTTTATTGCCATCAATNCCAGAAATAATTTTAGTTGTAATCTTGCGGCTAGTAATCTTTTTAAACTGAATACTATCCATATCCAAATCNAATGAAATAGGNGAAAATTTATAGTTTTCTTCTAANACTCCATCTGAATAGATATATATCTCATCATTTCTNTCATTGGTAGTACTGTAAATAAGTTCGCTNAAACTAGCTTGATCTGGTACTTGTATAGTATCAATTATACTATTATAAACATTATAATANTTTTCAATTTCTTCTAATTGAATTTCTCTAGATACCGATATAAGNACTTGGCGGATATTTAAAGTAAATTGATCTTCTCTGTTATCATATGAATTTTTTATCCAATACCCTTGTACAAAAATAATTCCCAACAAGGAAAGTGTCATTAGTACAATNAGAAATGAAAATAGTTTATTATTCATAAATCAAAAATAGAATTTTAACATTTATAGACTCGTATATTTAACCAAATGTTAACAAAATTTAANATTCTGTTTANTCAAATCTTTTTAACAGAAATAAATGTACTTCCTCCACTTTNTTTTGAGTATNTTTTAAATGTACGTTTTCAATTACAACATCCGCTAATTGACTCTTTTCAATATCACTCCATTGATNATTCATTCGGTTTTCAATTTCTTTTCTAGTAAGTTGNTCGCGGTTTTTTACCCGTTTTAAACGTTCCTCTTTAGGTGAAGTAATCAAAATAGTATAATCACATAATTTATAACTTGCAGATTCAAAAAGAATGGCAGTTTCTTTTATACAATATACCCCATTTTGTTTATCAACCCATTTTTTAAAATGATGAGCAACTTTAGAATGAATAATTTTATTTACTTTTTTTAATAATTCATCATCATTAAAAATCATGTCTGCAACATATTTTTTATTAATTTCTGTTTTTAAATATGAGTTTTTACCCAATAAGGCAATTATTTTTTTACGAATAACCTTAGAAGTATTTGTAAGTTTTTTAGCTTCAATATCAGCAATATAAACTGGAACTCCCAAATCTAAAAACATGGATAGAACTGTGGTNTTTCCACTNCCAATTCCTCCTGTAAGTCCAACAACTTTCATTTAAANATTAAATAATTAATTTTATTTTCTTGTATTTCAAGATTAATTATAGATTCNGGTTGCTTGATTAAGTGTGGTATCATNAAATCTTCTTGATCATTTTTTTTATCAAAATCGCACATTAGTAAAAAATTAATAGCAGNTATATTATTATAATCCTCCATCGCTACNTCGAATCTTATGGTAACATTTTCAGGAACCAATCTTATAGATAGATCAGAGGGTAAATTATTNACAACAACTGGAANTAATAATGATTTCTGAGTAAATTCTTTTACAANAACATCTAGTTTAACAGTGTCTTNTGAATATGAAATACTTGTATCATTTNATTTATTTAAATTAACAATANCCCCAATATTTTCATTAACATTTGTTAATTCTAANAATTCGGTTTTTATTTCAGTCAATGTNTCTAAATANTTTGTNGGTCCAGAAATTGTTATAGAATCTGGAGATATTTTATATTGACCAATCGAATTAAATCCATTTTTAAACTTAATGTTTTCCAACAAAGAAACTTTTACTTTTTTTGTTTTTAATTTATCTAANAATACTTCCATTTTTTCAATCGAAACATTATTTACTATAATATCATTTTTTAATTGTGANGTGATAGTTCGTTTAAGTTCACTTTTGGAAATTATAAAACTAGAAGTTCCTGCTTTAATATATTTTNGCAAATCAATAGTTATTATTGGTTTGTTTATTTTATAATATAAAAAATAAAAACCACTCGTTGTAAAATCAAAACTTACTATATCATAATTGTTTTCTGAAACAATAACTCCAAGTGGAGCATTTATATAGTGAATTTCAGCTTCTAAATTAGATGTAAACTCTCGAGAAAATTTTGAAATAAACCAAATAAATGTTGTTACAAAAAGGAATAATAGAAACATCTTGGGTTTCCCTTTTTTTGTGTAATTTGTTTTANTTTCTGACATCGACTTTANAATATATTTATGTTAAAATTACTCAAAAAATAATTTAGGAAACTGTTTTTTAGGATCTCTTTTTAAAAAACGTATATANATGGTAGATTTCAAAAAAGCAGAACCATATCCNATGAATTGTATGAAAACNGCAATAATAGTTAATAAACCAATAGATATACTTTTATTCTTAATACTAGCATCTAGAAATATTATACTTAAATAAGCTACTGTTGGTACTAAGAATAAAAAATTAAAAAGGATTGCAAAACATAAGGAAGCAATCACAAAAAAAAACAAAAAGAGTAGGAAACCAAAAAGTGATGTTAGCAGTATTTGGATGCCAATCATTTANTATAGGTCTNACCAAACCAAACTTATAAACTTGCTGATAAAATTTTTTCCATGAAACCCTTCGTTTATGATAAACAAAAGCGTTTGGTATAAATACAGTTTGATAATTTTCTTTTAAAATACGTTGAGATAAATCTGGATCTTCACCAGGGTGAATTTTTGAAAAACCGTTAGTNTTTAAAAACACATTTTTAGAAATTCCCATATTAAAGCTTCTGGGTTCAAATTTCTTGATACTTTTTTCACTTCCCCTAATACCTCCAGTGGAATAAAATGAAGTCATTGCATAATTAATTGCTTTCTGAACTAATGAGAAATCAGTATTTGCAGAATCTGCTCCACCAAAACAATCATAAAATCTTTTTTTCAAAAAAGCATCTACTGTTTTTAGATAATGAGAAGGTAAAATACAATCGGAGTCCAAAATGATAAAGTAGTTACCTTTNGCCCTTTGCATGCCAAAATTTCGTGAATTTCCGGGCCCAGAATTTTCTTTAAAATAATAAGAAATATTTAATTTTTCTTGAAAACCTGATATNATGTCTTTACAAGTATTAGAAGAGCCATCNTCAATTATTACAATTTCATATGCTGCTTTAAAATNTANTTTCAAAAAACTTTCTAAAAGTTCTTTCACTTCTTCTGGCCTGTTAAAAACAGGGATTATAAAAGAATATGTTATAGAATCAAGCATTAAACAAAGGTAAGTAAAAAAAAAGCCACCCATAATTACTTATGGATGGCTCNTCGTTTTATAAATTTTATTATTTCATAAAAGTTTNCATTACTTCATTACTCACTCCCATATTTGAGAAGCCTCCGTCATTATATAGGTTCTGAAGCGTCACCCTTTTAGTTAAATCACTAAACATAGCAATCGTNTAATTAGCACAATCTAAAGCGGTAGCATTACCTAATGGTGACATTTTTTCAGCATAAGCAATAAAACCATCAAAACCTTTTACCCCTTGCCCAGCCGTTGTAGGTGTTGGAGATTGAGAAATAGTATTTACCCTAACTTTCTTATCCCTCCCAAAAAAGTAGCCAAAACTACGAGCGATCGATTCTAAATAGGCTTTGTTATCAGCCATGTCATTATAATCNGGGAATACACGTTGTGCTGCCATGTANGTTAAAGCAACAATACTACCCCANTCACTCATTGCATCTTTTTTGTACAACACTTGCATTACTTTATGGAAAGAACCTGCAGAAACATCCCAACCTTTATGAGTAAAGGTATAATTCTGATCGGTATAAGCTTTCCCTTTACGAACATTAACAGACATTCCAATTGAGTGTAAAACAAAATCGATTTTACCACCTAAAATCTCCATTGATTTNTCTACTAGNTTTTCTAAATCTTCNATACTGGTAGCATCTGCTGGAATAATTTCAGAATTAGTTTTAGTTGCCAATTCATTTATTTGTCCCATTCTCATTGCAATTGGTGCATTTGTTAAAACAAATACTCCACCTTCTTCATGNACTTGTTCGGCTGTTTTCCACGCAATTGAATTTTCATCTAAAGCTCCAAAAATAATTCCTCGTTTCCCTTTTAATAAATTATATGCCATCGTTTTTTNTTTTTTACGGTTGTAAATATACACTTTAATTCAATAGTTCTTTTGCTTGATTTATTGCTGAAATCGATTTGTTTTTACCACCAATCATTTCTGCAATTTCACTAACTCTTTCTTCTTTTGTTAGTGTTTTTAATTTTGTTTCAGTGAGCTGATTCACATCTTCTTTGAAAATTTTAATATGCTGATTTCCAACTGCTGCTAGTTGTGGTAAATGAGTAATTGTAAACATTTGCATTGTCAAACTCATCTCCTTTAAAATTTCAGCCATTTTGTAAGCAATTTCTCCTGAAATACCAGAATCTATTTCATCAAAAATAGCCGTTGGCAACTTTTTGTATTGGGCGATTACTGCCTTAATCGAAAGCATAATNCTACTTAATTCTCCACCTGAAGCAACTTTATTTAAGGGACCAAAATTATGTCCCTTATTTGCAGTAAATAATAATAATAATGAGTCTGTACCATTTTTCTTAAAAATCGTTGTTGAAGTTAATTCAAACTTAAAAGCTGCATTAGGCATTCCTAATTCATTTAATATATACGTGAGTTTATTTTTTAAGGTTGGTATAACAATTAGGCGNTTTTTATGAATTTTATTGGCGAGATCTTGTACCTTATTTTTTAATTTTCCTTTATATATTTCTAGTTTTTCAATTTCTCCATCTAGATTATTAGTGATTTCAATTTTTTCNTCTAATATTTTTTGAATTTCAACCAATTCAGGAACTGTAGCAACATTATGCTTTTGTTGAAGTTTATAAATAGTTTGAAGTTTTTCGTTAATTTTATTAAGTAATGAGGGATCTGCCTCTATACTTAATGATAAATTAATNATTTCCTCAGAGATATCATCCATCTCAATAATAATGCTATTTATTCGTTCGTATAAATTTTGAAAATCTAAAGAAACAGCATTCAGTTTAAAAAGTAGACTTCTTATTTCTTTTAAAGTATTTAAAGCTCCATACTGCTCTTGATTTAACAAACTAGTTACAGCTGTTAAAGTTTCTTGAATGGTTTCTGTGTTGTTTAGTTTACTAAAAGTTTCTTCTAACTCATTTTGTTGTACATTTTTTAAATTAGCTTCCACCAATTCATCATATAAAAAAGTATTATAATCCAACTCTTTAGATGCGGATTCTTTCTTATAAACCAATGCTAAAATTGTTTCTGAAACTTCCTTATAATCTTGTAATTTTTCAGAATAACTTTTCAACAACACCAAATTACCAGCTAAAACATCTAAAATTTCTAATTGATAGGTTTCTGAAAATAAGGAAAGAGTTTCATGCTGACTATGTATGTCTANCAAATAATTTGACAGTAATTGAAGCTGAGAAAGAGTTACTGGTGTGTCATTTACAAATGCCCGTGATTTACCAGAAGGTAAAAGTTCTCTTCTTATTATAGTGTGTACATCAAAATCAAGTTCAAATTCATTAAACAAAATTAAAAATTGACTTTTATCTAATATAAACTCTGCTTCAATAATACATTTTAAAGTATTATTNCTTATGCTATTTAAATCTGCTCTTTTGCCTAAAACCAAAGAAAGAGCACCAAGGATAATAGACTTTCCCGCACCTGTTTCCCCAGTAATTGATGTTAATCCTGAANTAAATTCAACACAGATATCATCTATAAGAGCAAAGTTTTTTATGGAAAGTTTAGAAAGCAAATCTTAATTTTTTAAATTNTATTTAAAATCTCTAATNAATGCAAATAAATAATTCTATTTAATAAAATATATCTTAATATTTTATCTCCGCCCAATTAGATCTTTTGGTAGGAGCCATTCTATTCAAATTATTGATAAGCGATGTGATGTCTACGGCAGGTCCATCTGAGAATATACTTTGAATTTCATCTGATTTCGCATCAAAAAAAGTACGCAACAAATAAGAGTTTGGTCTTCTGTCATTAATTCCCTTNANAATATTTATGGCATCAGCAATATTAGATTTTGCAATTCTAGGAGANGTNGACATTAGATCTAACCCATTTAGATGATATTCATACATAGCAGAATGAAACTCTGAATAAACCTGAGAAAGTAANGCATCGTTTAAGCTATATCTTGATTGCTTACCATCGGTAGATTTCCATCCTCTAAAACCACTAGTTGCAGCAATATTTACGATTTGTTTTGCTATTGCAAAATAAGGCTCACCTCCATTCAATTCAAAAGTATCGGCGTCCAGACCAATAATAGTATAAACATGAAAAGCAATAACAGATATTAAATTTGACGTAAAACTATTAATATTAAAAACCAATGGTTGAAACTCNACATAACTAAAATTAAATTGTTTGTCNTTATAATTATAAATTGGACTTGTATAAGAAGATCCATATACCGGTCTAGATGACTGAATTTGTATCGTAGCTGTAAATAAATTTGAATCGAAATTAGAAATTATAATAGACATATTGCATTCTATTTTTTCTTGATTCTTATAACTTTTATCGGTCCAAGCAGTTGTATTTATAAATTCAGTTAATTGAGTTTCTAAAATTCTAAAAACTTGATTATTAGGCTGNCCTGTTTGCTCAGCATTAATATAAACCGAACANTTTAACTCTTGAGCATAACTAAATATTGATACAAAAAAAATAGGTACAAAAAGTAAATTTTTAAACATGTAATTCTTTTAAAATGTGTTGTAAAATATCGTTTGCGACTTCCTTCTTAGTTTTAACTTTAAAAGTAGCTATTTTATTATCTTTAGATATCAACGTTATTTTATTAGTATCTAATTTAAAACCTGCACCTTTATCATTAAGCGAATTTAACACAATTAAGTCTAAATTCTTTTTATTCAATTTTGTTTTTGCATTTTCTAATTCATTTTGAGTTTCCAATGCAAAACCCACTAAATATTTATTGGATTTTATTTNTCCTAATGAAGCTAATATATCTTTGGTCTTATTTAGTNCAATAGTTAAAGTTTCTTCTTTTTTCTTAATTTTATGAAGCGCAACTTTACTGGGTGTGAAATCAGCTACTGCTGCACTTAAAATAGCAATTTCACAATTTTTAAAATAATGATGAGTTGCCTTAAACATTTCATTAGCAGAAGTTACACTTATAAGATTAATAGCATCGTTNTTTATTTTAAGACTAACTGGTCCTGAAATTAAAGTTACCTGGGCACCTAAATTTGCAGCTACCTCAGCAATAGCATATCCCATTTTACCACTGGAATGATTTCCGATAAATCGAACGGGATCTATAGCTTCNTGAGTAGGTCCTGCTGTTATTAATATATTTTTATTTTTTAAAGGAAGTCCATCTAAAATATTTTTTTCAATTAATGAAATAATATTTTCTGGTGCTGCCATTCTTCCTTGTCCTTCTAAACCACTAGCTAATTCGCCAAAATCTGCAGGAATTTGAATATTACCAAACTCATTTAATTTTTTAAAGTATANTAAAGTTGAAGGATGTTTATACATGTCTAAATCCATAGCAGGGGCNTAATAAACAGGNCATTTAGNAGATAAATAAACAGCTAACAATAAATTATCGCAAGTGCCATTAGCCATTTTAGACAGGGTATTTGCTGTTGCAGGAGCTATTAACATCAAATCGGCCCAAAGGGCTAACTCAACGTGATTATTCCATTGGGCATTTTCGTTATCTTCTTTAGTGAATGAGGAATAAACTTCATTTTTAGAAAGTGTAGAAAGCGTTAGAGGAGTGACAAACTCTTTAGAGGAAGGAGTCATCACCACTTTAACATTAGCTCCTTTTTTNACAAAAAGGCGAACTAAAAATGCAGATTTATAAGCGGCAATACCGGCAGTTACACCAAGTAANATATTTTTACCACTTANAACTGACATTTATTATTTTTCTAATTCTTCGTCTTGAGTNTTTCTATGGTAGATTTTATCATCTAACCATTCTTGAACAGCAATTGCATGTGGTTTNGGTAATTTTTCGTAAAATTTTGACACTTCAATTTGCTCTTTATTTTCAAATATTTCTTCTAAGCTATCATTATAAGTAGCAAACTCATCTAGTTTCTCTAATAATTCTTTCTTGATATCTTCATTTATTTGAACTGCTCTTTTCGAAATAATAGATATGGCCTCATAAATATTATTTGTTGGTCCATCTACTAAGTTTTTATCAATNGTAGTAGTGTTTGAAGGCGCTTCAGTATTCTTTAAATCTTTCATATATTTATTTTTAACTCGGAACTTCGGTTGTTCCTAATCTTATTCCTATATCTATTATTATTTCGTTTGCTTGTTCTGATAGTTCACTTTCACTANAATATTTTAAAAAATCATCGTAATATTCTAAGGCTTTTATCAAACGTTCTTCAACCTTTTGCGGTACGCTTTGCAAAGCTAACTCATATTGTGCTTGAAAGCGGCCANAATAGGCATCTATNCTNTAAATAGAACCTGGGTGATCGCTTATGAAATTTTCAAAAGCAGCTATTGCNTTTTTATANCTATTTAGTGCCAATCCCGTTTTCAAATATTGCATTGCAATTTCAATATCTTTTTTCTGCAACTTTAAAGTTAGCAAATTAACTTTATTATTTGATTCTGTACGATATTTTGAATTTGGATATGTATCAATAAATGATTGCAGTTTTTCTAATGCTATGTAGGTATCTGTTTGATCTAANGAATAAATAGGTGATAATTCGTAATAACTAGAGGCAGATTTATAGGATGCTAATTCTACACTGTCACTCTTGGGATAAGAAACTACAAAACGTTCAAACTGATAACCGGAAAGGTAGTAATCTTCAAGTTGGTAATAAGTATTTGAATACATGAACATTAATTTTTCAGCTTGAGGCTTTCCCCTGTAAACTGGAACAACTTGTTCCATCAGCTTTAATGCTTTTTTATATTTACCCTTATTGTACATTTTTTCTGCCATTGCATATTTCAATCCAGAATCTGGNTTTCTTAACATCTTTTGGTATTCACCACACGAGCTAATAACAATGATAGATAATAATAGTAATATACTCTTTTTCATAGATTTAAAAACGTCGTGCAAAAGTAATCAATTTAAAGAGATTACAAAAACTTATTAGGGTACTAAAGTAGAGATCATTTTTTTGTTGTTCCTAGTATTTTGAATTTTTTAACTTGAAACTAGCCGCTTTCCTTTATAAGTTTGAAATAAATGAATCTATTTTAGTTTGTAAAGTGGCACTTATGCTAACTAAAGGTAAGCGNACAGCATTGCCACAAATTCCTAAACTTTTAAATACACCTTTTATTCCGGCTGGATTTCCTTCTTCAAAAATATATGCTATTGCAGGAGCCAACTTATAATGGATTTTATATGCATCTTTTACATTTTTATTAAGACCAAGTCTTACCATTTNTGAAAATTCTTTTGGAAATCCTTCTCCTATAACTGAAATAACTCCTGCACCACCAGCTAAAACAATTGCTAACGTAATCATGTCATCACCGGAAATNACAAGAAAGTTTTTTGGACACATCGCTATTAAACTCATTGCTTGAGCTATGTCGCCTGCTGCTTCTTTTATACCAATTATATTTTCAAATTGCGTCGCAAGTCTTTTTACTGTAACAGGATTAATATTGGAAGCTGTTCTTCCTGGTACATTATAAATAATAATTGGTTTTTCTGAAGCTCTTGAAATAGCTGCAAAATGTTGATAAATTCCTTCTTGAGTTGGTTTATTNTANTAAGGNGAAACCGAAAGTATTGCAGTAAANGCTGAAACATTAGTGGTNTCTAANTCNNTAATTACNGCTTGTGTATCGTTACCACCTATGCCTAAAACCAATGGTAATCTTCCGGCATTNGTATCGACGATTGTATTTACAACCAATNGTTTTTCTGCCTTTGATAAGGTAGCACTTTCAGCAGTAGTTCCCAAAACAACTAAATAGTCAACCCCGTTAGCTATGGTATAATTAACAACCCTTTGTAAACCTTCAANATCTATTGTTAAGTCTTCTTTNAAAGGAGTTATTAAAGCAACTCCTNTTCCAATTAATTCTTTCATGTGTTTATATTAATTTATTAAAATTGCCACATACTGCTATTTATTAGTGATTTCTTTAGCCCCTAAAAATTTTAAAACACCCATTTAATAATCAACTATTAAGATGGGAGTTTTTTGTTAATTTATTTTATTTAAAACTCGAAAATATTTTACCAATTCTTTTTTAATAACAGTTATATTTAAAGGGTCTACATCTATTAACAAATCAAAAAGNCGATTGTCAATTTCTTTAAAACCAACTTTAAATTTTGCATTACTTTTAGATATCATTAAATCTAAATACTTATTTTTAGTACGATAGTAACCTACCANAACATCAAAAGGAATTTCTAAAAAATCGTTTGCATTTTTATTTTGAATCTCGCCATTCCAAGAAAAATGTTTGTTATTAATTTTATTTTGATGCAATGTTGGTGTTTTAGTNTTTACTTCTGAAAAGAAAAATANTTTAACATCTTTTTCATGCAACTCAAGATCTTTGGAAATTTCATAAAATTTTTCAAANGCAATATTTATTTCTTTATCGACTAAAAATCCTATTGTATGCAATTGATCATTAATTTTAGATACATCTCTGTTTTCTAAATTTNTATCAATACTTCTTTTTANGAATATTTTTTGAATTCTTTTTAACATAAAANAATTACAGTTCAATACAAAAATACAGNATTAGCCTGAAGTATTAATCAATTTACAAAATCATTAATAAAAAATCATCTTCTGTCATAATAGCTACTCCTAGNTCTTCAGCTTTAATTCTCTTACTNGGTCCCATTTTATCTCCAGCTATGACAAAATTTGTTTTTTTAGAAATTGAACTTGATACTTTCCCCCCATTTTGTTCAATTAATTGTTTTAATTCATTTCTAGAAACCTTTGTAAATACTCCNGAAANCACAAAAGTATTGCCATCAAGTTTATTGGTTTGATTGCTTAATTCCTCCTCAGAAATTTCCATTTGAACNCCATAGCTCTTTAAGCGATTTATAATATCATTGTTTTCAAATAATGAAAAGAAATCTACTACACTTTTTGCAATAACTTCCCCTATTTCATCTACATTGATTAATTCCTCTTCGGAAGCGTTTGCCAATCCATTTATACTTTTATAATGNTTAGACAATTTTTTTGCTACAGTTTCTCCGACATATCGAATACCCAAAGCAAATAAGACCCTTTCAAAAGGAATGTTTTTAGAAGCCTCAACACCAACAATTAANTTTATAGCACTTTTTTCTGCCATTCTATCTAAAGGTAAAATATCAGAAACGGTTAATTCATATAAATCTGCATAATTATGAATAAGACCATTTTTAACCAATAAAGAAACGGTTTCTGACCCTAANCCGTCAATATCCATTGCTTTCCTTGAAATATAATGCTGAATTCTACCTGTAATTTGTGGTGCACACCCATCNATNTTNGGNCAAAAATGCTTNGCATCTCCTTCTTGTCTTTTTAGTTCTGTATTGCATTCAGGNCAATGAGTAATGTATATTGTGGGTAAAGANTTTTTAGTTCTTTTTTCTAAATCNACTCCAACAATTTTAGGAATAATTTCCCCTCCTTTTTCTACAAAAACAGTATCATCAACTCTAATATCAAATTTTTCGATTTGATCCGCATTGTGCAAGGATGCTCTTTTAACAATAGTTCCGGCTAGNGATACTGGTTTTAAATTGGCNACTGGTGTAACCGCACCCGTACGTCCAACTTGATAGGTAATCTCTTTCAAAACAGTTGAAGCNTTTTCTGCCTTNAACTTATAAGCAATTGCCCAACGTGGNGCTTTTGCGGTAAAACCCAATTCTTCTTGCTGAAATAAACTATTGACTTTTATAACAACTCCATCAGTTTCATATGGTAAATCATGCCGGTGGATGTCCCAATAATCTACAAATTCAATAACCTCAGGAATACTCTTAGCAATTTTAGCAATAGCTGGTACTTTAAAGCCCCATTCTCGAGCTTTTTCTAAACTTTCAAATTGAGTATTTATNGGTAATCTATCTCCAACAATATGATACANTAAACANTCTAAAGGTCGTTTAGCTACCTCACTACTATCTTGTAATTTTAGACTTCCTGAAGCTGTATTCCTTGGGTTTCTGTAGGGATCTTCTCCTTCTGCAATGCGCTCTTTATTCATTTTATTAAATCCTTCAAAAGGCAAAACAATTTCACCTCTAATATCAAAGCGATTTGGATAGGTTCCTTTTAAAACTAAAGGAATTGAATTAATGGTTTTTATATTGGTGGTAACTTCATCTCCTTGGTANCCATCTCCCCTAGTNACAGCTCTCAATAACTTTCCATTTTCATATGTTAAACTAATTGATGCNCCATCGTATTTAAGNTCACAAGTATATGCTATTTCTCCATCTACTAATTTTTTAATACGTGTTTCCCANTCTTCTAAATCTTCTTTNGAGTATGAATTAGACAAAGAATACATTCTATAATCATGNNNTATCGTATTAAAATTTTTAGTAATCGNCCCTCCTACTCTTAGNGTAGGNGAATTTGCATCNTAAAACTNAGGATATTCTTCTTCTATTCGCTGAAGTTTTTTCAGTTTTATATCGAAATCATAATCTGAAATCGTAGCATTATCCAGNACATAATAATTATAGTTATGCAGCCTTAACTCNTNCCGAAGATNACTGATTTGTTTTTTNACATTCATNAAACAAATATAATAAATGAAANCTCAAAGGTTATAACACCTACCAGGTTTGCATAAAAAATTATAAACAATTTATTCTNNTACATNATAATAATTAATGTGATTAATTAAAGATCCAAAAAATAAATTCTTATGCATTACATGACATAAGCAATGATTTAAAAATTTATATTATTTAAAAAGATAAAATTATTTTTGTAAAATCATACGTCTTGATTCTGTATAGCTTCCAACCTGGAAAATATAAAAGTAGACACCATTACTCAAATTTTCTCCATAAAATGTTACTTCATGCTCACCAGAAAATTGATTGCTATTCACGAGTGTTGAAACTTTTTTACCAAAAATATCGTATACTGTAATAGTTACAAATGCATCATCCTCTATTCGATAAGCAATTTTAGTTGTTGAATTAAATGGATTGGGGTAATTATGGCTCCAATTAATTTTTGTAGAAGCCCCATCAAGGTCATCGATAGATAATACTTCACCAAAGTCTATATCACTGGTTGAGTAAAATGCTTCTGGACTATCGGATCGCTGCCAAACACTATAAATAATATGTCTGCCCGTTCTAACAGGTAAAGTTACTTGTATGTCTACGGTGCTTGCTGCTGGACTTGGGGGTGTTCTAACAAGAAGCACAAGGCTATCCCATGTTAATATTTGATCTGGTGACCAACTTTCTTTTGTAATATAGACATCGTAATATTCAGATGCATGAGGAGCAGTATTTGTCCATGTAATTGTAAAAGGTCCTGGAGAAACAGGGGTTGCAACCCATTCAGATGTTATTTGATCCATGCCACCGTACTTCTCTGGTCGGCCTCCACTAGGCAGATTACCATCAAACACATATAATTCATGTTCACCATTAGCGTTCGCTTGGCTAATTTCATTCCAATCATACAATGGTTGTGTACCATGAGATATAACTGCTGCTATACAAGGAGCAGAATCAGGATTTTCAGGATTTTCCTGATAACAATTCCAAATACGACTGGCTGGACTTGTTACGGTGCCATGTGGATAAGCAAGTTGTATAATTGTCAATAAAATAATAATAATAATAGATAAGTGTCTGTAATTCATAGCATTGAATTTAAATTAATAATAAGTTAGTCCCTAATAAAACCTTTAGGACCTCCTAATAACAACTCTGCCTTAACTAAGTTTATTGTATTTAAGATTTTAGTGTACTGATTACCAAACTCTTATAGATAGTAAAAAGATAACTACTTATTTAACATATATTTAAACAAACACAATATTTCTAATTCTTTCGCTATTAAAAAGAGGCATAAAAAAAACCACCCTAAATTAAAGAGTGGCTTGTAAATTTGTTATTTAAACTATTTATTTTCTAATAATGGTTTTAGTTACCGTTCCTAAATCTGTTGAGATTTGAAGGTAATAAAGTCCAGAAGGTAAG
>PAUJ01000025.1 GCA_002713705.1 Flavobacteriaceae bacterium | reverse complement strand
GTTCTTAGTCTATTTCTAAATTGAAATTCATTTAACGTGTCTATCTTAACATCATCTGAAACCACTATATAATTTTCATCATCATATATTGGGTCATGGTTATATGTTGATACATGCCAGTTAACACCACATGATGTTAATAAGCTAAAAGCTATTATTGCGATTGATGGCCAAATTGCCTCTGATAATGTTTTAAGTGTTTTCATATATTAGTCTGTTTTTTGTTTGTACTCTTTATAGTTCTCGCCGTTAGGTAGATCTTTCTCTATCTGTAAAGACCATAACGAACTATTTGGTACTACGAATTTCCTTCCATGACCATATACATAAAACGTAGTTCTCCAGATGCCTTGTCTGACAATTCTGGCTTTCTTTGTGCCTTTAATATAGACTACATCATCTATATCAAAATCAGTTCCCATTAGGAATTGCACACCTTTAAAGAAGTTTGTAATAGCATCTTTAAACGCAAATGTGACGATAGCTACAACTGTTAGCCATCCCCATTCTCCGATATATTGTGATAATACTTCTTCCATATTATTTCTTTAATTGACCGCTTAACCATTTACCTAATACCTCACCATATTTAATATCTGATGGATAATGATGCCCTCCAACTACTCTAGAAAGTGAAACCTTATCAGCTGCTTTCATTAGTTGTTCTTTTAACTCTGGGTATTTCTTACCTAAAACACATGCTACTAAAACTGCTTGAGTAGTATGTCCAGATGGAAATGCCGGAGTCTTTGCTGTACTAGATTGATATTTAGTAACATCAATACCTAGAACTGGACCTAGTTGAAAAGGTCTTGGTCTATTAAATTTATATTTAAGCCTAATCGTAATTGACGCAGCTTCTTTAATCAACTGTTTAAAATATGTTTCATCATATTCTAATCCAGCTTCTTCTACTATTTCCTTAAATGCCCAATCAAATTCATCATCATACTTATTCTCTAATTTAGCTGGGTTTTTATGTAGTAAATTTGCATTAGCAATAGTTTCTAACTCTACCATCGTATCTGCTGATGAATTTGCAGGTGGTAGCATCACCGGAGCATCAACAAAAGAACAATTTAAAATGTCATAGTTCTCTGCTGATTCTAGCCTCTTTTGATGTTTAGCCTTTGGTTGTTTAGCGTAAACAATTTGATCGATAATGTATTTACTAAATAGTTGCATATTATATTAAATCGTCTTCTTCTATTCTTCTAATTTCTTCTTGAAGTTCAAATAGTCTCCATTCAAAATCAAATAATTCCTGTCTAGAAATTTTATTGTGTTTGTAGGATTTTTGAGCCCTCTTATACTCCTGTGTCAATCTTTTTAACTCCTTCTTTAAATCAGCTTTAGCATAGCTAGCTGTAGCTCTAGATATTACTTGAGCTTTTTTTGGAGTCGTCTTTTCTTTTTCCTTTACTACTAGATCAAAATCTGAAAATAGCGTTAAGAATTTATTCACATTATCCATTTTTCAAGAACTTTATTTAAGTTATAGGTCTCCCCCTATAGTTTATATATCTCTATTTGATTTGAAACTCCCAAAATGATCGACCTGTAGTGTCTTCATTTGGAAAATCAAAAGAAATTGACTTCTCTTTATCACCCTCTTTCCAGGTAATAGTCTTTACAAAGCTAGATGGAATTCTAGCTGGATCTGAATTAGTAGTCCATTTATCTGAGAAAAAGATTTCAATATGAACCTGTATCTCATCATAAACACCTGCAAGATTTCTTTCAAATCTTTCTAGTGCAGCCCAAGTTCCTCTATTGAGTCCTTGATGTTGCAATGCACAATTAGCATAACTAAACGTTTGTACTAGCCAATCCTTCTTACATGCAAAAGTATTTGCAGGAGCCATGTGACCTTTATCATATACATTAGCCTTGTAATCAGAAGATGATGAAGCTTTTAAACCAGGATAGGCTTTAAAACTAATTCCATCTCTTTCATAAGTAGGAGAGCTAGGAAGACAAAAAACTGTATACTTAACCATTACCGGCTGTTGATATGATTCATCAAAGATTGATGTAAATATATCAGTCTCTATAGTTGTTCTAGGGTATTGTTGTGCACTTATGCAATTAATTCCAACAAGGAATATTAGTAGGTTAAGTATGTTTTTCATTTTAAATCTAAGTGTTCGTTAATTCTTGCTAAGATATAAGAAGAATCATCAAATGAAGATCGTTGAGCATATTCCCACAATGATTGTTTATTATTTTCAGGGTGTGGTTGTGTCTTAGCGTATTTTTTAGCTGCTTCAAAATCTTCTACGCTCCATGTAAACGGTACCGTTGGAGTTGGTACAAACCATGATCTAATCTTTCTTACTATTTTTTTCATTTTTCTTTTTAGTTGTTTTGCGTTTCTTTGGGGGTTTAGGTTTTTCTATAATATCTACGTAATGCTCTTTGTCTTTCTTGATACATTTAGCACAATACATGGTTGAGTACATGTTTGTAGGGTCTGGGTTACCCCTATCCATATATCTAGAAACTAAATACATTTCCTTATGAGGGAAATCTCCTATGCAACCAGAGCACACGGTCATTCTAACTGCTCTAGGCATTTTTGTCTTCTTTAATCCATTGTAGTACTTTTGTCTGGGGTCTCCAGTCTAGTACTTGTGTTATTAATGATATATCTGCTAAAGCTCTTCTCTGCTCTTCTCTAGGATCGATATGGATTATCTCACCACCAAATGCTTCTGCTATATCTAGAACTCTTACTTCTTCACCAGTACCAACATTAAATATTGGCATTGCTTCAAATCCACCATTTGGTCTTACAAGTGCTGTAAAACATGCCTCAACGACATCTTCTACATAGACAAAATCTCTAGTTTGAAGTCCATCACCTGTTACTGTGATTGGTTTGTAAGATTCGTATTGCTTTTTGAAAATAGGAATTGCTGAGACATAACCTACGTCATTTGGCTGTCCTTCACCGAATACATTAAAGAATCTAAGTGCTGCGCATTGCATTGTAGAACTATGATAACCATCTAACATTTCTTCCATCTCTAATTTATACTCAGCATACGGAGATAGTGGATCTGGCGTATTAGTTTCTTTCATTGGAATATCTTCAGTGTCACCATAAATAGCTGCAGTACTTGCCGCAACTACTGATTGACAACTTCTTTCATTTGCCCATGTTAACATTCTTTGTGAAGCATGACATATCCCTTTCCAATATTTGTCTGGATTATTTAATGATTCTTCAACTGAAACTGGTGCTGCTAAATGTAAAAGATAATCTACATTTGGAATATCTGGCAGTGGTCCTTCTGCAATATCACATTCATAAACGGTTAGTCCTCCTGGTATATTGCCGCTGGGCAATAATAGATTTTCTAGCTTTCCGGTTGAAAAGTTATCTAAGACTGAAACTTTCCAGCCTCGTTCGAGGGCGCGCCAAGTGGCATGATGCCCTATGAAACCCGCTCCTCCAGTTATTACTATGTGCATATTTTTTAATTTTAACCTATCTTTACTATTAATTATACAATGGTGTCCACAGATGTTTCATTATATAGACATTAACATATCTATAAGATTCTGTTGTGGATGCATATCATCTTTATCTCTTCTAACTTGACCATGAGTTAATAGACCTACAATTTTACCAGAACAAGCCTCATCTGAGAAGTCCCAAGCTGTTGCAAGTGGTTTTGGTCCTGGTCTTACAACTCCGTGTGATTTTGGTAAATTTGCTAGCTGAGCTAATCTTTTCATCTCACCAATTACACCAACTTGAAGATCGATACCATGTTTCTCTGATAATAAAATCAGTAGAGCTTTTAGTGACTCAATTTGTTTATCAGAATACTTGTGGTAATATTGTCTACCTTTATATGGTACATTTAGAGTACAAACTTGTGATGGATCTACTTCTGATTTATACCAAGTATAAAATTTATCACCAACCTTATCTAATCTACCAGCAGAACAAACTTCTATTGATATAGATTGTCTGTGCATTGCAGCGGATTTAGTTTTACCTAAATGATAACCCCAGTATTCATCTTTAAATGCCTGTAGAATTCTACCATCGTATTTGTCATCTCCTGAGCCAGAAGCTGGTTGTCCACCAATTACATAGTGAGTTCCAATTCTACCTCTTTGGTCTCTACCCCATTGGTCAATAACCTTATATGGATTATGTCTACCAGCTGTATGGTGAATAAATATCCATCTCTTTGCAGTTTCTTGTTTTACATATTCTCCTTCTGGTAATGGATGTTGTTCAATCCATGTTGCACCAGTAGTAATATCTGTATCTGCTTCTAATTCATGTGGATTAAGATCTAACTTTCTCCATGTCATTGGGCCTACAACACCGTCTCCTACTAATTTATTGTCAATTTGAAATGATTTAACTGCTTGTTCAGTTTTAGGTCCGAAAACACCATCTCCTCTTAAACCTAATGCCTCTTGCACTGCTTCGACTAGATCTCCTTGGTGTCCTTTTTTTAGTACGTATTTACTTTGCATAATTCGTATGTTTTTATTTCTAATTTATTCATTATCTCAACTAGTTCTTCAACATTAGTAGTAATATGTTTAAAGTTAAATATCTCTTCCATATTACTTTTTCGACTAACCGTAAAGTTAACTATAAATTCTGGTTTTTTTCTGACGAGTCCTCTCATAAAGCCAATTACTTCTGCCTGCTTCTTTGCTGCTCCGGCATAGGCATAATTAATACTAACATTAGCATTAACTATATAGTTATCATCGTCGTCTACTTCTAAGAATACTTGTCTCTTAGTTACGCCATTTTTAATAAGATAAATCCTGTGAACAATTCCAGGATTATTAGAAGATATAACCTTACCTAAAGATTCAGTATCTAATGGCTCTGTAATATAGCGCTTGTCCAATCTTATTTTATTTCTTACTATCTTCATCTTTTTTTCTTAAGAATTCTAATTTATCTTGTTCTGCCTTTTTCCTCATTGCTTCATCAAATAAATCATCTTCATTTATTGGAGCTTTAGTTGTAGTTTCTACTGGAGTATCTGTTTTCTTTACTACTTTTTTAACTACTGGCGCAGCTGTTGTAGTTTCTGTTTTAGGTAAATGTGGTGTTTCTAGCTTTTCTACCGTTGATGGATATGTACCAAATCTATTTTGTATCTCTGCTACAGTTGCTGCTACTGATGTTGGATTATTCTCATTAGGAAATTCACTATCAGATTCTTCATGTACAGTTACATTACCAGATGTATCTTCTACTTCCCATTTACTAGATACTTCTTTTGGGTCAATAACTTCAATCTCTCTTGCTACATCTTCTTCTAACTCTTGTAATTCTTCTGCGGCTGCTTCTAGTTCTGCGTCAGCTGCATCCATTTGATTTTGAAATTCCATAAAGCTACCCTCTAAGTCATTAGTCATACCTGCAACTAAATTGGGTTTATCATATTCTTCTGGCCATGGTCCAGGTTTATCTTCATTTTCTAAAAACGCTTGAACATCTGGATCATCTAACCATGCATTCTCATTTTCTTCATCTTCTTGCATTTCAACAGTACCCTTTGCAAGTTCATCTGCTAATTGATTCCATTTCTCAGCATCTTCATGGTTTATACTAATATCCATTGTAGGTTTAGTAGATCTAGGTGGAGTGCTATCTAAGAAATCATCTTCATCTAGGTCTTCAACCATGTTATTAAGTACTTGATCTAACGCATGTTCTTCATCCCATTCCTCTTCCTCTGGTTCCTGTCTATCAACATACGCATCATAATGATCTTCTTCATCATCTTCACTAATTCTATCTTCAATATCTGTCCAAATAGAATCTGTATGTAAAGTTTCTTCATCTTCTCTCTTTGGAAATGCCTGTGCAAATGCGAAATTGGCTGCAACTACTAATGAGATTGCTAGTGGATCGAATACAAAGATAATAACTAATAGAAGCCAGTTAATAATCTTATCCATTGGCGTACCTGTTAGGCCAGATAGATATTGTAGTGGTCCTAATTCACCTGCAGTTTCAGAAGTATTTTGTAGATCTAAAATTTGTAATCTAAAAGTTTGTAGACTATCTGCTGCAACTTGTCTTTTTACCTGAACCTCTTTACGATTGACCTCTTCTGTTTCAATACGTTTTTGTGCCATTCTTAGCTCTGTAGTAGAAATGGTCTGTCTGAATCCAGTAGAAGATGTTGTATCTCTAACTTGTATACCAGATGCCTTTGCATTTGATAAGATATTAATATTCTCACTGATTCTTGCAAGTTCTGTGTCATATCTTAAAAGATCTGCTTCATAGAACTGTGCCTTATTCTCAATAAATTCAATTTCATTTTCTTGAATTAATAGTTTTGAATAGGTCTCTTGGTATGCAGCTGATAAGAAGCCATAAATACCCATTGATGTAATTAGTACTAGGATTATGGTTGCCATAGACAAGTATGCTCGTAACCATTTATTGATTGTGTCCCAGTATTGATATAATAGGGATGCAATTACCAATTTGGCTACTTCTAATGAACCTGCCATAATGATAACCTCAAAAGAGGCACCTGCAAATAGTTTACTTAAACCACTAACTGAATAGAAAGCAGCAGAAGCAGAAACTGATAGTGCAGAAAATGCTATTAACGATGGGAAAAACCCTTTTCTTAAATTTTTAAACATAGTTTAATTTTTTGTTTACCATTTACCTAGAGGACATACAGATCCTGGTGAAAGTGCCTTTGCAGCTAATCTACAACCACAGCCCTTCATCAGTTTACCTGTAACTACATGTGCACCCTGTCTACCGGTTGAACATGTACCACGATCCCTCATATTACATGGATCGCAAATCTCTAATCTTTTTTGGCTTTCTGCCTTTAGTTCTGGTGATAATTCTACGAAATGTGATTTCACATAATTACCCCAACCAGTTAAAATTTGATCTATTTTAGACGTAGGTTTCTTTTGTACGTTTTTACGTATTATATCCTCTGGTCTAATAAAACCAAACTTTTTTGCAGCATCTTCAGTGCCTGGCTTCCAAACATTTTTATAGATCTTAGTCTCTTTCTTTGACATAGTTTACTATTATACTTATGCTTTATATATTATGCTTTTCTAGAAACATCTGTCTACGCTTAATAAACTCCTTTGCGTAGAACTGTAAATCGGACTGTGTAAGTGTGAATTTTTGCGGTAAATTGTCTACTTCATTAGCTATCCAGATCTCTGCCCCATCGGCTTTTTTACCTGACATATCCCAATAAGCTATAAAATAAGCGGATGCTTGTAGATAGTAATCTATAACCCATTCTTCTCGTTTAGGTTTTCTACTATTCTTATAGTCAATAATCTTGATAGTACCATCAACTACTTCTGAGACATTATCCACAGTTCCTGCCCAACCACCTGCTTTGGTAGTCCATAAGAATGTTTCTGCCTCTATTACCTTTTTTATTGTATCAAAATAGTCTGCTGAGTTAAACCAGAATTTGTAGAACATCTTCCAAGCCTCTTCTAAATATAGATCTGCATTCTCATGTTCAGCAAATTCATTGACCTCATCATCAGTTTTAGCAACCTCTTTAAGTTGTACTAATCTATCTTGTGCGGTAGCTGTAGTATCAGTCTTGGTTTTATATAGTTCTATTAGTCTGTGCATAATAGTACCTCTACTCATACTGAGATTTGAGATTCTATCAGCTTCTGCTTCGCCAACTCTCTTGCGCCATTTGGCTAAACCAGACATATCTTTGGTTTGCCCTAAAATAGTAGTAACCGATGGTAGTTTTGCGATTATCTCTTCTCCCTCGGTTACTTGATAAAAACGAAGTCCGTTTTCTTGTACTCTCTTTATTTCTGCCATTACATACCTGCTAAACCAAGTAACTTATTAAAAAGTTCTGTTACATGGTGAAAATTAACCCAAATTACTCTAGCTAGTAAATATAAACCAAAACCAACTATTGCTGATTTGAATATATTACCTAGAATATACCAAAAACCTAATGCATCATACTGAGGCCACATTACAACTAGGTATGCGTTCGTGTTTGGTATTCTATTTATTTCTGGATAAATTATGTCTGCGAGTCCCATTTCAAGTGTGAGAGGGCCCCATTTATTGATTTGTTGTAATACATAGGCTTGTTGAACTTGTGGAGCTGCTGTAACTACTTCTTCTGGCATATTAACTACACCATATATTCTACCTAACCAATCTACTCTTAGATCGCCATCGTTAAGTTTTTGAGTATTTTCTTTAGCTGCTTTTCTGAATATCCACCAGATTCTTATTTCTGATACTAATTCAGACCAAAAGCTAAAAGTACTTGTAAACCATTTCATATATTAGTTATTTGTGAATTCCTTTAATTGTTGTATGGACATTGCGCCCGTTTGTTTTTTAACAACTTCTCCGTCTTCAAATAGTATAAATGTAGGAATAGATCTAATGCCATATTCTGAAGCAATATCAGCCTGTTCATCTACATTAATTTTTACTACAGTTACTGCGTCTTCTTCTGCACTGTACTTTTCCAGTACAGGCATCATCATTTTACAAGGGCCACACCATTGTGCCCAAAAATCTACTAGTACTTTTCCTTCTTGTGGTATCATATTATTCTGTTAATGTTTCTGCCTCCGACCATACGACTAGAAGTCCTCTGTCGATTAGGTTGATATATTTATTGAACTCAATTGTGACTTGTATTTGACCACCTATCATCGGAATATCAGTATATTCTACTGCATTATCAAATATGTCTTCATCAGCTATTGATGATTCTGTGATTTTGTAGACCTGATTTAACCAGTCTTTTAATACCCAAATATTTACTTGCATAGTTACTAAAATTAATTAGTAGTTATACTGAGTAACTGGCTTTTGTTTCTTTAAAGTTTGACGATAATTAACAACAGCTTTAGCTAGGATTTCTAATCTCTCTGCTGGATCCATTACCATTAGTCTTACTTTATCATAATATCTACTACCATCCCATGAACTAAAACGTGGAGTTAGTTTAGTAGGATTTAATTGATAGATTGATCTGTTCTTATATTTGTAACCTTTAGAAGTTACATGCGATCTAGTGTAGGCTCTACGTACATAACCATTTTCATAAGAAAGATAATCTGTATTTGTAATAGGGTCATGGAAACATTGAGTTCCATTGTCTGCTTGTGTTTGAGAAGTTACCTCAACGCATTTTAGAGTTTGTAGTTTTGTCATATTAGTTATATGGGTTAGTTAATAATTGTTTTTTGCGAACAGAGGGGGAGTCGAACCCCCAATTAACCAATTCCCACGTTCTTAAGTTGCGTAGGTACCAGGCTCTATTTCTGTTTCCTCAGTAAACTGAGTTCCCACATTGCCATAAATTTACTTTTTCACCTGGCGTCTGTCCGATGTAAGTGTCATTAAGGGTGGTCGCGTTGCCATCAGGCCCTTAATGTTCGAGAGGAAGATCAAACCCTCAGCTACAATTACAGTACTAATATACGAAAAATATCTGACATAAAAAAATCTAGAGGCACTTATTTTGAGTCGATGTGTGTCATAACACAAAGATTAAACGTCTCAATTAACCTTTTAGCATCTTCCACTGAACTTAATTTAGATACAAGTTGTGGGTCTTTAGCATCTTTAAATGCTAATTCTATATTTCCACAATCCCTCATCATTTGTTTAACATCCTCTGAAGAATGTTTAATCATTTCATAAACTTCGTGTTTATGTTTAGAAGTATATTCAGAATTCTGTGCTACAATACTTAGAGGGCTATTACCTTGAGCATACCTTCTTAGATAAAAACCAGTCCAATCTCCTTTTAACTTTACACGGTAATATCCATTAGTGGCTTCGCTTTCACTAGAATAAACCTCGATGTCTGTATTTTCAAACATACTGGCTAATTTTTGATAAAAGTTTCTATTTTCTAGCTGTGAATTAGTAAGACCTCCTTGATATGATTTATTATCTTCATAAGAGTCTGTTTTTAGATTAATATTAAAACCCCATTCTTTCTTAATTTTTTGGAAATTAAGCTCTATTGCGTGTGTTTTATCAAAACCTTTATTATTCCATTTATCAAAATTCTTAATCCAGTTATCATCAAACTTATCTGCGATCATCATAGGTATAACTTTATCATACCTTTCCATAAAGGATGTTATCTTCTTTTTCCATTGTTCATGGTGGATCCAATCCCATTTTCCGGATTTATCCATTGTCTCAATCCACAATGCATGTTCTTCGTTATCTTTAGTCGTAAAAGGTATAAGTAAATCCGCCCTTCCACTATTTGTTGCCCTTGCAGATAAGTGTTTATTAGTTACCTGTATCTCTGTTTCCATACCATCTCTGGCTTCTGGATTTTCAGTAATATATGTTTGTAATTGTTCAGGCATGTTTTCACCTATTTCATCAAATAGGCTTTGTAAAAACTCTGTTTTGTAAACTTCATCTTTAACGAATTTCTTTTCTAGTTGAATTTTATCAGACCAGGGTAATTTTTCAATTTTGTTCATTAGTATTATTTGCTTTTAATTATAGTACTAATATACGAAAAATATCTGACACAAAAAAGTCTAGTGGCACTTATTTTGCAAAAAGTTTGCTTACCAATAGAACTTTTCCATAAATGAATAAGTGTTATCTGATTCTGTGTTATCTGCTTGGCAAATCAGATCATCTGTGGCAAGATAGACTTGTAGTCCTTCGAATTTATAGTTAATCCACACATCTATTGGACCTACAATTGGTAATTCATTTAATAAGTGTTGTGCAGCCTTTCTTGTTAGACAATAGCCTGACATCCACCATACTCCATTGTAAAGTCTACTTAGATTTTTAGAATGAGGGTCCCAAGTAAAACCCCATTTGTTTGGTAGAGCTGAGAGGTAAAGTATGTCCCAGTCTTTAGGTAATTCCTTTTCAAAAATAGACCTAGCCTTCTTTTCAAAGTCATATACAAAATAAACATCATCTTCTAAGAACATTGCAGTCTTTTCACCACTAGCCACAAAGTCTTTCCACATTTGTATATGTCCACATGCGATTGCAGTTTCTGCTGGACTACAGTCAATTTTTAGATCTTCAAGTTTATTAAGTTCTGGTAGGTGCTGCGGATCTGGGTCAACTACCCAATGTAAATCAAAAGAATACTTATTAATATGCCAATGTGCAGGCCACTTAATAACGTTCTTAACCGCTGGCCACCATGTTACAAGATCTAACAAGGTACCTTTTGTTGTATAAACTTGATTGAGTTCTTTTGAGAGTAGTTCCTTTCTATCTTCTCGATCTTCTAAATGAAGTATGTATGTTTTACTGATGTGTTTCGTCCAATTGATTAAAATTGGGCGTTGGAGTCTTTTCGCTAAGTTGTGGAGCCATTTTCGGGCGCGCCATTTCGCACGTTCAAAGCCATCCAAACCGTAATTCATCCAGGTTTTATATTGTTTGTTCAGTTTATATATCTGTATAAAAAAAGCCTCCGAGTTGGAGGCTTTTAAAGGGAGGTAATACTGTTGCGTTTTATATAGTGGAACGAACCTGTGAAATTATCCCTTTTGTACTTTGAGCGAAAAACGAGATTCGAACTCGCGACCCCAACCTTGGCAAGGTTGTGCTCTACCAGCTGAGCTATTTTCGCTTATTGTGGAGAATATCGGAGTCGAACCGATGACCTCCTGCGTGCAAGGCAGGCGCTCTAGCCAGCTGAGCTAATCCCCCATCCTTAATCCCACTGACCTGCTGCTGCAGTTGTTGTTGTAGTTGTCGTTTCTGGGAATACTTCCCCTTCTAACGCTTCAACCTCAGTCATAATAGCCTGTATTCTAGTGTTCAAACAATCTGCTTCTATTAGATATGCGTCTGCTTCTACTGTAGTTTCATCTCTATTCCATGACCATACTGAACACCTGTAAAGTTGATCTGGTTCAGTTGCTGATGCTAAAGGTGTTTCAATACCTTCTGTATTGGTATCAATTACAATTAGGTAGCCATTGTCTACCATATATTGTGATTGCCATCCCAATTTAGTTACTCCATCTTTTGGGTCTAGTTGATCTGGACTCCATGTTAAATCTGCAAATACCATTATTATATTTTGTTTTTTTAATTAAAAAAGAGGATCGTGTACTAGAATATACCAATTCTAGAAGATCGTCATGTTGTATATATTACTGCATACCGATTAACTCTACTATTATTTCGAGTTCTACTCAAGATGGTTAATCTCGTTGTAGTGCCACAACAGCTTTAATCGTACCTTATCCCCTACATAATAGGATTGTTCGGTCACTGGGCAAGGCTTCCTCTCGGGTACTTGCAATGCTCTTCGTGAAATAGGTTTAGTTGTCTATTTCCCGATCTACCATCTTCTACTCTGTCGAGTCTCAACCACGCTACTTGAAGCAGTTGAGCCAAATCTTGTTTGGTGTCGGATGTGCCTTAACCCCTCTCACGATAGGGTTTATTCGGCCATACACTCACTCTTCGGGGGATCAACCTTCAGAGTGCCTCTTTTAATATGTTAAAGAACTTTTGTGCGAATTAGGGTTTCGCTAACCCTTAGTTTATTTAGACTCTAGCCTTGTTAGTTTCGCTAACGTGAACTCTAATGTCTTGTGCTAAACCTTTAATAGTTTGCATTCCTTTTCTTACTCTTGTTCCAGCAGCCTTGTTACCTTTTTCATCGAATTTAGTAACGTCTTCCTGGATAGTAGTGATTACTTCTGTAATCTGGTCAATTAAATTTTGCATTTTTTACTTTTTTAAAATTAGTTGTTAATTATACTAGTTATTTTAGATTTGTTTCAATTCATTGTGTTGAAACTGGAGTTAAATCCTCCATATTTTGAATATTCTTCGTTTACTTCGCCAACTTCTACCCACATATCTTCTTCTTTTTCAGTGGTAGATGAATAGATCTCCATCTCACCTTCAAATAGTGTTGATAGTCCGTCGGCTGCTTTCATGTAATCTAAAGCTTCTAATTCTTCACATATTTCGTACCAATCTTCATAATATAGTTCTTGTATGTAATTCATAAACTCCTTTTCTGTATTGCCAGTGTATGGAGTGGATAGAGTTGTAAAATCCTCAGGATTTAAAGTAACTGCTTTAGTTGCTTCCCAATTTGTGTACCTCTCTACTTTTCTAAGCTGATATGCCATGTTAATTTTTTTTGTTATTAGTAATTATAGTTGATAGTCTGAATTAGTTTCAATTTAGAAAGGTCTTTACAAAATGAATTGTCCATGCAACTAGACCATTCAATTGTAAGACTACTAGGTTCCATTGTTTTCTAAATGTAACCTGAACTAGGACGCAGCAGAAACCTATAATGAATAAAACTGGTTCTACAGTCCACTGACCTGCCATTAAGAAAGCTGCACCCATATAACCTACACGGCTAGCCATTCTCTCTGCAGGAGTTAATCTCTTTTGTTGTACTAGGTATCTAAGAAAACCTCGCCACCAACGATGCTCACAAGATTTACAAGTTTTCTTTAAATCTGTTTTGTAAGCTTTTGCTGGTAATTTCTTACCACACTTATTACATTTTCTACCTGGTAGTCTCAAAATATTGATTTAAGTACAGGACTCCATATCAAGTATGAGATACCTAATATGACAATCCATGTAATGAGCTTTTGCCAATTTAATTTTTTCATAAGTCTTAATCTTTTATTTCTTTTACTTCTTGTATCGAGACGTTTTACCCAGTCAGACATTGATTCCCCTTTCTGTTGTCCCAATCTATTCACTATTCGTTTGCTTTAAGTTCAGTTAGTTTTTGATATGCCAGCCATAATTTATCTGTACCATCTACTACAAGATCTTTTACCTCTGTTTCTAATTTTAAAACAGGATGTTGTATCAGGTGTTGGTCA
Source organism: Flavobacteriaceae bacterium (assembly GCA_002713705.1). Taxonomy (GTDB): domain Bacteria; phylum Bacteroidota; class Bacteroidia; order Flavobacteriales; family Flavobacteriaceae; genus Marifrigoribacter. The sequence continues at coordinate 15,230 of PAUJ01000025.1, read as the reverse complement.
ATATGTTTAATTGTAACCATAAGTCTATCTAAAGCTTCATGGTAATGGAAATCATCTAATTCGATGCCGATCTTGTTACTCTTCTTAACCATTAAAATGTATATAATTGTAATACTAGAAAAGTGGAGTTTGTTTACTCCACTTTCAAAATTTGTTTAACTGATTAGTCGTTAGCTGTCCACAGTGTCCAAACTGATTCTAGTTCTTCTATAGAAAATGCATATAAGGATTTTACATTTAGTGGTACTTCTTTTTCTGTAAGTAACTTTTCTATTTTTAAGATTAACGTAGCTTTGTAGTTTAACTCATTCATTAAGTTCTGTTCTACTTCTGTTAAATCTTTATTATTAGGATGGTCATATACACTATCCTTAACTTGTCTTAGTTCGTTAATTGTTCTTTCTTTTTGTGTCATGTTTTTGGTTTTAAAATGGTAGATCTTCTTTTAGTAATTTCTCGGTTTTAATTGCATCAATATTTACTTCTTGTACATTTAGTGAAGCAAATGGTGTGATATGTAATTTATGTACATCCCACTGTTGATTAGGGTGCAACGCGTTCTGGTTTTTGGCTATTAGTTCTGCTTTTGAAAAAGCATGTTTATCATTGTCGCCTTCAATGTAAACTTCGTAGGTTACTGTATATCTCATGGTATCATTTTTAAGAGGTTAGAAATTAGTAGAGTTACATAGAGTCCAAATGCTGTGATCAGCACAACGTCTACGCTGTCTATCTTTTTGATTATTGTTTTGATTTTATTCATATTTGTTTTATTAAAATGTTCTTACTCCGTCATAAACGGCTTTGATTACTGGGAACCTCAACGAGTATTCTCCTGACTTGCTTTGAGATTCTTCAAAGTATTGTACTGTAATCTGCTTCCCTAGAATCTCGTTAGGGTTTTCAAAGTAGTGGCGTCTCTGTTCGTGACTGAAGCCACTACCTACTCGTACCTGATTCCCTTTATGTTCAATGATAACATTCTTTAGCATCAGTTCCTCAACCTCAGCACCATCTACAATAACTCTATGGACGTCATTCTCAAGATCGACTACAATATATTCTTCATCAAACATCTGCTTAACTTTTAGAATATCAGTAGATCTTTTACCTTTATATGTTTCATTCTTTCTAAGCATTAGACCTTCCCATCCACCGGCTTTAGATTCTGCCATCATTTCTGAGAAGACTTTATCACTTCCAATCCACTGATCTAGTACTCCGATAAATTTAGATTCTTTAGAGATACGTTGTAGGTTTGCAATTCTTTCAGCAAAAACTGATTTTGACTTTTTAGAGCTAAACTCTTCCATTGTCAACATGTCAAACATCCAGTAGAATGGAGTTTTAATGACGTGATCTTTACGTTTAATTTCTTTAATGATACCAGCAAAGTCTTCATCACCATTATCATCTACAATACAAACTTCGCCATCAAGAACTGTATTCTTTAAGCCAAGTGCTTTAATATCTGTTTTAAGATTGTCAAGTGTCAAGAATTCTTTACCTTGACGTGAGAAGAACTTAGGCTCTCCGTTTTCATCAATAACAGTAAGACATCTTACACCATCAAGTTTTCTTGAGACAAACCAACAATCATTCCAATCTACTTTCTTCTGAGTCTTCTCATCAAAAGCTTTGGCAAGTGCCACATCAAATGTAGGAATAAGTCCTGGTTTTACCTTGTTAATCATAGAAGCAGTTGACCTAGTCTTTAGGTTTCTGTCAATGATATTAAAAATAAGATCTTTGTAGATATAGTTCTCATGTACAAATCTATTGACGTTAGCGATTGCTGTGTGACCTGTACAAACTCTATTGTTAAGGTCGTCAAGTAGAGTAAAAATACTTCCGTAAGTATTAGGATGTCCCATAAGATCTGAATTCTTCTTGCAGTTAGCAGAAGTAACACCATATTGTTTGTAGGTGTCATAAGTATAATTAAGTGCTTTACATACTGACTCATATTGAGTATATGTTTTTAGCACTTCTAATTTGTCTGAGTTAGAGTTCGTAGCATTTGATGCTTCGACGAAATCTGATATAAGTTGAAAATCTGTCATATTAGTAGAATAAAGACATTGCAGCTCGAAGACCCTCTTCGGTAGCTTTGTGAAACGAAGTAGGAATAGGATTCAAAGTATCAGAATCTTTATATTCCTTAAGTGCAGCTTTGATGGCCCCGCGCTTAGTCTTAGCCCATACAGTGTTCCAACCTCCGCCTTCGAAGGTAAACATGTATTGTTTGTTTTTTAATTCGCTCATAATTTGTGTTTGTTTTTAATTACAGTACTAATATACGAAAAATATCTGACATAAAAAAATCTAGAGGCAATTATTTTGCAAAAAAAATGAGGCTTCGAATGAAGCCCCACTTTTAAGGAAGGTTAAGTAAGTTTAGTTAAGCATTGCTCCTACTTGACTTACAGTGTCCATGTGAGCATCTTCCGCGAATGGCGAACGTGTTGCTCCTTGAAGGTTCCATTGACGACCAAGAAGGTTACCAGCTTGTACCATCAACTCTGTAGAGTCTTTGTCTTGCATGCCTATTGCAAACATGTCAGGCGCGTGTGTTGCAACGTGTGTCATACCGTTTACGACAGACCAGATTGACTGATTTGACTTAGCCGACTTAGGCTCAACGATACCGATATTAGCTTTAGAATAAGCAGCCTCGTTCTCCATAAGTGGAATCCAGCTTTCAGCTTTATCGCCAACGTGCTTTTTAATTTGATTATGTGCCCAAGACATTTCTCGCATAGAAGCAGGAGTGTTAATAGCTTGTTTCACTTTATCTTGAAATCCAGTAGGAATAAATTTGTTCTTACGCAATTGAGACATGTGCTCGAAGAACTTTTCCATTGAATCTCCTGAAAGATCGTTAAGTGCATAAGACTCAGAAGCCATAGCAGTTGTACATCCATTAGCACACCATAGTCGGTTTACGTATGGCATAACTTGAATACCTCCAAGAGGTGAATTCTTCATTGTCAAACCTGCAGTAAATACTTCGTTTGCAACTCCATCAACTCCGAATTGAGCTTTAGGATTGAAAGCGTTAATAGTTACAGAACCATTGTTTGCATCTACACCCCAGTTAGTGATTTCAAAACCATTTTGATCTACAAGACGATCTGTAAGACCGATAAAACGATCATGTGAGATAAGGTCTGTAGCTTTTTTTGAAAAGCCAACTACTTTTTTAGTGGTAGGAGAAAGAATGATAGTCATTTCATTCAACTGAGTAGCCATTGCATTTTTCATCTGGTTGATGAATTTAGCTTTAGTCTCAGGATTAAAAAGCTTCTCAAATTTAGAAGCAAATGTCTGTGACATTCCAATCATTTTCATAAGACCTTTAAAAGCGTCTTTAGTGATTACCAACCTTTTACCTTGATACTCAATAGTAGTATCATTAATAAGTTGAATGTCTCGGATAGCAACAGTCTTACGAAGAGACTGTGAATTGCGGGTTTCCGCTTTACGATTAGCGATAATGTCGCTTGATAGTGTTTGAATCTGTGGCATAGATAAAAATTTATTTGTTATTAGTTATACAATTAGTTACGCGATAGTTTCTGATAATTCAGAATTAATTTTAAGGAAATCCTCAACAGTACCTAAAACTGTAGGTGTCTGCCAAATGATTTCATAGTCTATATATTTGAATCTCTCTAGATCCGTGTTGTGTGCCTCTACCATCTTACTAAAGATAGCAGTTGAATCTTCACAGTACATAAGGATGTCTGTGTCCATTTCGATTTGAAACTTATGGCCACCTTTAGGCTTCCAAGCTTCCCCACCTTCATAAAAGGCTTTGTTCTCGTAGTATTGGCAATTGATGTGAACGATGTTTTTCATAATTTGTGTTTGTTTTTAATTACAGTACTAATATACGAAAAATATCTGACATAAAAAAATGTTTTGGCAATTATTTTGCAATTATTTTGCAATTATTTTAAAACTGACAGGGGATAATCGTTATTTTCCGATTCCTGTCTCTCTGGGTGCCATTGCACTGCCCATATTTTTTGGTCCTCATCTTTAAAACCTTCAGTTATATGAGTTATATATGGATATGATATATGTGTAACTTTAAAATTAGTAGGTATATCAATACAATGCTGATGGTGTCTAGAATTTACCTTCATTAAATTACCATCTAGATCTTCTACTATATGAAATTGTGAAGGTTTGCCACTATGATCTGTGTTCTCTGCAAAGTTAGCTGCTTTATGGTCTTCTACTATGGCTTCATTTAAGTCTGTCACTTTACCACCGAAATATTGATTAAGTATTTGCATACCACGGCAAACTCCAATAATTTGATGTCCAGCTTCTAAAGCCTGTTTTATCCAGATGTATTCCCTTCGGTCTCTTTCTGGATCTTTGCCAATATCTGCACCACCGCACAATAATAGAGGTCCTTTAACTTTACGTCTTAGGTCTAACCATATTGGCGTAAAACCTAGTCCAGTTACCCAAGCTAGATATGATTCTTTTTCCTTTTTACCTCTAGGAGGTGCAATGTATAAATTCATCTGTATATTTATAGTCTTAAACTGAACATTGTTTACAAAAAAAGCCCAGCGTTAACTGGGCTTTAAAATTGTGGTTTGCTTAGTACTCTTATTTCTTATCGAATACTTTCCATAGGATTAGTAAAGCAACTAAGCCAACGAATCCGCCATCACCAAGAGATTTTACAATCTCCATAACATTTCCTACAACATTAGTTCCGAAAACACCTACGCCGAATACTACTTCAACTAAAATGCTAAGTGAAACAAATGATACTAGGATTGTAGATAGGCCACCTAAAAAGTCGCCTACTTTTCCAAATATGTCTTTCATGATTTTGTGATTTTTTTAAAGCCCCGCACCCCGAGTCTTTAAATACCTTATAGCTCTTCTGCGTTTTCTTTCTTCTTTCCGAAGATTTTATCAGCAGATGCTAAACCAAGTCCACCAATACAAATTGCTGCAACAGCATTTACTAGTGTTGGTTCTACCGGCATGTCTGTGTAAAGGTTTATCATTAGAGCAGCACATAAAGTAACTCCTGCTAATATTCCAATGAACCTTTTTGATGAAGGTGTTCCCTTCTCGTCTTTCAGGAGACCTGAAAGCCAGTTAATTATCTTTTTCATTTTAGGCTAGATATTTTTAAAATATACTGTATATATCTTTAAGAAATGTCTTTTGAGTTAATTAGAGTATAAGTGAAGGAATTTCCCCATCTATCTCTAGATTTATACATAACATTCATAAAGTCGTAGAAATCGTCTTCTTTTGAGAAAACCTGACATCCTGCTGACCATTTATCTACTTGTGTAGAACCTGCTGATCTTGAACCTGCCTTATGAATATTAATACCATAAATACCTTCATGTACATTTTCTTCTACTAAATCATACTCATCATTCATATCTTTATCTCTATAAACTTTAAGTAGACCTTTTTGACATAATGCNTCATATTTACCTTGGTGTTTTCTAATTTTATGAGAACCTCTATATTGACCCTCTTTTAAAATAGCAACTCCATTAGGATTTAATAAGTTTTCTACCCAGTGCTTACCTGGATCTGTAGTACATTTCCAACAGTTGAATTTCCATTCACCATCTACTTTGTAAGAGATTGTCATACAATCATCAAACTTATTAGTAACTGTATCTCCTGTTGCGGCGTTTCTAACCCCGATAATGTTGACATTATATTCTCCACTGTGAAAATACTTATGTCCTAAGCCTTCCATAGCTTTTTCAATTTGTTCTCTTGTGTAACAACTTTCCATAATTTACTTCTTTATTTAGCGACCCCCAGTAACAAGTGTATTAATAGCAAATATAATTAGTGCAGATGCTAATAATTTCATAACTGGATCTTTTGATACAATTTGTTCTACTTTATTCTCCTCTTTGCAACATTCGTCTATTCCTTTAGTGGACCCGCATCCTACTAATAACATTGAACTTAACGCTATTGCCATCATTTTCTTTCTCATCATTAAGTATTTTTTTTGTTATATTATATATCTNGCCATTGTAGTCTATTCTGAATGATATATAATTTGTCCCACTACTGAAACGTCAGTGTCCAATTTCTGGGTCAAACAAATCAAAATTTTTTTAAACTAAATGAAAGCAAAAAAGCTGTTTTTTGCTCTGGCATTTGTGTGCGCTAATCTTATTAGCTTTGCTCAAACGACAGAGCCATGTGGATCCGATGAATTGATTATACGTAATCCATTCTTAGAAGAAGCAATCAATAGTAGATCGATTAATGACTGTGATACAGACTACGATTTACCTAATGAGGACATACTTACCATACCTATAGTTTTCCATGTGATGCACACTGGTCAACAATTAGGTGATGGTGAGAATATCACTGATGTGCAATTACAAAGTGCCGTCAGCAATCTAAATGATAGGTTCAGAGCTACACCCGGTGCATTAGGGGTAGACGAGAATTCTATTGACTCTAGGTTTGAATTTTGCCTTGCTGGTACAGATCCAGACGGTAATCCATCAAACGGAATTACTAGACATGACTTGTCAAGTAATCCACTATATAATGAAGAGGGCGTAACTACATCCACCTCAAATAACNATGCTTTATATGATTTATCAATGAAGCAAATTGCATGTTGGAACCCAGATGTTTATTGTAATGTTTATATTGTTACTGAAATAAATGGCAATAATGCTGGTGGAGGTATACAAGGTTATGCATATCTTGGTCCAACTGGAGACTGCCGAGATGGTATTGTTTTACTTTACAATGTAGTTGGCACAGTGGGTACATTAAAAGCTGGTCGAGATATGAATACAACTCTACCACATGAAATGGGCCACTACCTAAGTCTATACCATACTTTCTGGAATTCAGCTTCTAGCTGTACATCTGTAGAGAGTAATTGTTGCACATCTGGAGACAGAGTATGTGATACACCGATTCAAACCAATTCTGGTCAATCTTGTTCACTTCCGGTTTGTGATTCTAATCCAGCTAACTATATGGATTATACTGGGCAAACTTGTAGAAGCCAATTTACTGAAGGTCAAGTACATAGAATGAGAGATTGTGTAAATTTCCAGAGAGAAGGTTTAATTACTGGTGATATTGAATGTTTTCAATTAGATGATGAACCTACTTGTGATGTAGAATTAATTGGNTATGACCCAGTTACACATCAGGTCTCTGTAAGAATAATTAACGGTGAGAATTGTGGCTGTAATGAATTTAATTTAATAGATGGAAATACTTGTGAAGAGTCTTCATCTTCTATCATTCAAAATAATGTCTCTATTAATAATCTAGTCTTTGGTCTACACTACGACTCATTTGATTATGATACAGAATGTGCTGCAACTTCAAACTTTCATCCTAATTTTACTTTTGTAGGTACTGGTAGCAGTAATAATTGGTTTACTGGAGACACTGCTAATCTAACACTTAATCCTACCTTTGGTTGGGAGTGTATGTTAGACAATCCTATTGATACTTTATGTTGGGAACTAGTGGTCTGGCAGATTAATCTATCTCAGACTTCAACTATTGATGACTTTCCAACTGAATACTGGACTGATACTTGTGGTACTTGTGCTAATCAAACACAAAGATACCCAGATATTGATNTAAGTAATAATAGTTTAGTCTGGTGCCCAGATGAATTACCACCTGCACCAATTTATCCTGGTTGTACTGATGAAACGGCTCTTAATTTTAATCCAATTGCAGGTACTGATGATGGTTCATGTGAATTNCCAGCTATCTTAGGTTGTACAGATCCTATTGCATGTAATTATGATTCTACGGCAGATACTGGTGATAATGCTACTTGTATTTATTGTAGTACTGCAAATGGTGAAGAGTTATGCAATGCATATCATAATGATGATTCTTATTGGGAATACTACACTTCTACGTTTAACTGTTTAGAAACAGATATTAGATTAGATTCTATTTGGGTAGTTGAAACAAATTGTGATCTTTACAATTCTGGCGCATGTCAACCTGGTATTAGATACCATACTGTCGCTACAAATATAGGCGCAGATACTATTTACAGTTGGGAATTTTCTTGGATTGGACCAGATGGTTTAATAAGTACATCAGTAGAACAGGGNATTAATAATCCAAATCCAGGATATAATGCTCCACTACCTCCAGGCCAGAGTACCAATATAATAAATAGTTTTAATAGTGTTTTAGTCTGGGAAGAAGGTGAAGAACTCTGTGCTGCAGTAAATATACTTAATCAACAAGAGGATATTATTAGCAATAATATTAGTTGTGTAGAATTACCCGCATATCCTGAATGTATTGAAGGTTGTCTAGAGCCTTGTGCTACTAACTATAATCCCGATGCAACGTGTGACGATGAGTGTCTTTATGAACCANCTTTAATTGATACGGTTTATGTAAATATTATTGATACGGTCTATATTGAATTACCACCAGATACTCTTTACATTGAGACTATTGATACTCTTTATGTACAATTACCACCAGACACTATTACTGTAATTGAATATGTTCAAATTACTGATACTTTAGAAATTGAAGTCATTGAGTACATTTATTTAACTGATACTATTGTTGAAATTCAATTAATTGATTGTACTACTGGTCTTCCATGTGAAGATGAACCACCAGGTGGTGGTATAAATGATGATTGCTGGCCATGGACCGTTTTTATTCCAAATGTAATGACTCCAAATAATGATAATATTAATGATGTTTGGAAGATTATCTTAGATCTAGGCTGTTGGACTCAGATTGAATTTAAAATCTATAACCGNTGGGGCAGTCTGGTCTTTGAAGGTTGGGGTGATAACTATGACTCATATCCTTATTGGGATGGTAGCATGCAAGGTGGACCTTCCTATGTCGCTGATGGAGTTTATGTTTATACATTTAAAGCAAAGAAATGGAATTCACCTGAAGTTTATCAGAAAAATGGACATTTAACTATACTTAGATAAAAATAAAAATTAATTATGAAAAAACTATTTACCATTTTATGTTGCGTAGCCTTAGCAGGCTGTGCTAACTATTCAGAAATCAAATCTCCACGCTACTTTAATAATGATGTGGATATTTTAGATTACACGGCAAATCCTTATAGTACAACATGGACTTTAAGAGCAAAGCCAGGTGAGACGATGAGATTAGTGTTTAATTATGAAACAATAGACATTGATTTTAAACCAGACCCTAATCGACCAGGGGAGTATGTCTTTATTGTAAAAAGTGATGTACATGGACAATGAGAAAGGGGCTTCGGCCCTTTTTTTATATTCAATTAATTATTTTCATATATTCATCAAAAAGATCTTCTTTAACTAGATGTTCTTTAAATATAATTAAATGATCTTTAAGCGTGGCTAGTTTAGGATACGCTTCTGATTCTACTGTAAGTCTTTTCTTCCATTTCTTATCTAAAAAGTAAATATATCTAAATTGACCTCCTCTTACTCTGTATAATGGGATGCCATAGATGTCTTCTAATGCAGCCCTCTTTGTGGTCTTGTGTTTATTAATCATACTAACTTGGGTCATTCTGGTACCTTCTTGTGTAACCCATACGCCGCCATGTCTTGAGTAACCTGTGTAGATCCAATTAGTAGCTTGATATATTGTTCCAACTTTACCACTTGCACCATCTGCAAATGACATTAACCATTTTATATCTGGTCTATTAGTTTTAAACCACTTAAAGATTTTACCAATAGCCTCTGATTCTGAATTCTTAGGAGCAGAATCTGCCATCCACATTCTATTAAATTCTAAAAAGTCTTTAATAGTGCTACCCTCTACCCATTTGCAACTACCTTTATGATTAATACCATATCCGAATTGTGCAATGCCTACTAACATCTTATCTAGATAAATTCCTAAGCTAACTTTAGTTGCAAAACAGACAGTTCCACTATAATGGTTTGCTCTTATTATTTTATCTGCTATTGGTCTAGATATTTCTTCTACATATATCATTAATATATTTATCCCGCCATGACTGGCTCGGCTCTTAGTTTTGATATATAATTAATGAAGCTACTTGATTTAGATTGGTACTCAAAACCACCCATTGATTTTGAACATAAGCAATATTTACTTTATGCTTATTTAACTACAGTGGATAAATCATATCTTACTAAGAAAGTCTCTCCACACCTCTTACATTTAGAACGACTTAAAGATGAGATGGATTACTTTATTTCTAAATGGATTATTATGCAAAAGGTATTTGATAAAAACAGATATGTATATTTTGATAATCCTAAGCTAGAAGGTGAGAAGAATATTGAATTATCTAAAATAGTAGAAATAGTAGATTATGCTGTACCACAAGTAGATGCTAGAATTAGATCTGGCTATGTCTTATTTGAAAAGTACCCAAAGCAAATACTATACTAACCCTTAAAAATTAACGTTAATTAATATATGGGGGATGGATTTTCAGCTACTTTATCTATAAATATAAAATAAAAAAGAGAAGAAAAGAATGGCAAAGAAGATTAAATGGTGTGGATATGAATGGCTTACACAAGAAAGATGGGGTAATATTCATCCAGATAAACCACTTTCTTGGTATGACCCAAAAGCAGTAGAGCTTAGAGACGGTCAATTGATTTTAAAAACACATAAGAATCCTAAAAAGTTTCCAAAAATAAATGCGCATCCAAATATAGGAGTTGGATTGGTTTCATGTACTGAAAAGTTTAAATATGGTAAATTTGAAATAGAAGCAAAATTACCTAAAGGACCTTATCTTTGGCCAGCATTCTGGACATGGGCATTTGAAAGTTGGCCACCAGAAATAGACATATTCGAGGGATATACTAATAAGAATGGTGGTTATTTTAATTGGAATATAGACCTTCTTCTTGGTAATTTTTGGAAAGTTAAAACAAATTTTCATTTAGGAGAATATCCGGATAATTATGATCTAGGAGCAGAGAACCATTTCTTTACATGGAAAAAACCAGATGATGAATTTAATCACTATATGCTTGATTGGAGACCTGATAGAATAGATATTTTCTTTAATAAAAAAATTGTAAGATCGATTAGAGATACAGATATTTTATCAATGTTTAATGATACTACTCAAAATGTTGTTATTAACAATGCTGTTCAAAACGAACATGATAGTGAAAACCCAACCTATTCAGAATTTATCATAAAATATTTCAAATACACTCCACTAACAATTAACGATTAATTAACAATTAATTAATATACAGGGGATGTTTTTCTAGCTATTTTATCTATAAATATAATATGGAAAAGAGAGTTGATATATCTAAATTGCTTTATATTGCTATTATGATATTCGTATTTACGTTAGCAGTTATTTAGATATTTCTCCATCTACGTCTATTAGACCATTGAACCTTCTTAGTTCTGCCTAACATACTATAAGCACCTACTTTTTGATTGAAAGAGTTTCTTTCTCCTTGTAGTTGAGGTGTGCCGTTTTGTTGTTGTTCGTGACTCATTACTTAATTCTGTTTCTTAGTTCGCTCGAAGACCAGTTATGATCTCGACTATTATATATTATCTCTATTTCTCTTTTTAGACAGATGTCTTTTGCTGTAAAATGGAAACCATCATAATCATCTCCAATAATTCTACAATCTAGTTTAAATGACATAAAAATATCTTCTAAATCTTGTTCAGTTGTGTATGGTACTATCTGATCTACCCATTTACAAGCATCAACTTGAACCCATCTTTCTACTACAGATTGAATAGGTTTATTCTTCTCTGGTCGATCGATTGTAGGATCTGTTTGTAGTGCAACAATTAGATAGTCACAATGTTGTTTTGCCTCTTCTAACATTTTAACATGACCTGCNTGNAATAGGTCAAATGAAGAACATGTAATTCCTATTTTCATCTGTTAGCTCTTTGGTTTTTTGATTTAAACTTTGTTGACGGATTTGATTTACCATGTTTTGTTTTTCTACCCTTAACCCTTTCTCTCCACATTTTAAATGAGGACTCTTTCATGTTCGCCCTCATTATTTTTCTTACATCATTCTCTTTAAGGCCAAACTGAAACTCTATGGCCTCAAATGGAGTTCTATCCTCCCATGCCATTTCAATAATTCTATCAATGTCTCTATCATTTAGTTCCATTGATTTATTTATTATACTTATTTTATCCTATAATTGCTGCTGCAATAAGGGTAACTATCATTCCTATCATAGAAATAAAAGCAAATTTGTAACTGGTTTCGACGTTCTTTCTAGAACGACCTTGCCATTCGTCTGAGTTCCAATTTTTATCTTTCATATTGTTTATACAATGGATTATATTTTTGTTTCGGCAGGTAGTCAAGGAGAGACTTGAACTCTCATGTAACCAATTACTCTTTCTACAAGGTATAAGCTTGAGGAGATACTTGACTATATGATTTTCTTATGTGATTCCGGTGGGGCTCGAACCCACGACCCTCTCATTAAAAGTGAGATGCTCTTCCAGCTGAGCTACGAAATCTTAGTGAACCAGACAGGATTCGAACCTGTGACCGTCTGCTTAGAAGGCAGATGCTCTATCCAGCTGAGCTACTGGTCCATGTATGGTACCCGGGGCGGGGCTCGAACCCGCACTCACCGTTCGGCGAAAGGGATTTTAAGTCCCTCGTGTCTACCAATTCCACCACCCGGGCTTGAAGTCAATGTTCCATAGTCTGGGCTTCGTTAAGCCTCGGAACCAGATGGGTATTGTTTTACCAATGATCCACCATTTAATTACAGTACTAATATACGAAATTAATTTTATAGTAAAAAATTTAGGGGCAACTTATTTGTTAAAATTATGAAATTAAGTGAGGTTTTGCTTCTGCCAATCCGGCATTGGTTACTACATTGTAAGTAGCATTTACCCAATAGTCCATGATATTATCTGCTCCTGCATAAGAGAATGCTGAACGAATTCCGTCTGTTAGACCGTTGATAATAAACTTGACACCACCTTTAAATGGAATAGTTGTAGACTCGCCTTCTACGTTTCTAGATTTCTGGCCATGTGTGACTTTAGTTTCTAGTGAGGCAGAACCACGATAGCGTTTGAATAGACCCGCTGGAGTTTCTAGGATAGCACCTGGTGATTCTTTTGTGCCGGCTAGTAGTGAACCAACCATTACACAATCTGCACCAACTGCGAGTGCCTTAGCAATATCACCTGAGGATTTAATACCACCATCTGCCATGATAGGTATTCCATTTGCATCTGCTATTTCAAAAACGTCTTCAATAGATGATACATTAGGTACGCCAAAACCGGTCTTAACACGAGTGGTACAGAGAGAACCTCCCCCAATACCAACTCGTAGACCATCCGCTCCCCAAGCAATCAGATCTTCTGCTGCTTCTGCCGTTGCAATGTTTCCAGCAATAACATCTGTCAACTCTGACAAATTTGCCTTCAACTCGGTAAGAGCGACTTCCATGTTTGAGTGATGTCCATGGGCAACATCAACTAAAATAATATTACATCCCGCTGCTTCTAGTTCTGCAGCTCGGTCGAGATAGTCTCCAACCACACCAACTGCTGCCATAATTGGCAAGTGTGCCATTGATACGTCTGTGTCTCTAAATGCTACTAGCTTTTTAACTTGTTTTACTTGTTCTTCAATTGACATAAATCTGTGTAGACAACCAACACCACCCATTTCCATTAGAGTAGAAGCCATTTCAAACTCTGTTACCGTATCCATACAACTACCTACAATTGGAATATCAATTGACCAGTTCCTGCTGACGCTGGTATGTAGTTTAATGTCTTGGCGAGATTGAACCGCTGAAAAATTAGGGATGAGCTGAATGTCATCGTAAGTAAGTGCCTGTCGCATTTTGATTTTAATTTAAGGAATGTTACAGTACTTATACTGTGGTGAATGTAAGAAGTTTCTTTTCTTGTCAAAAAAAGTTGTCCCTGGAGGGATCGAACCTCCACTCTTCTGGACCAAAACCAGACGTGTTGCCAGTTACACCAAGGGACAATTAATTAGTACTCCGACGGGGGATCGAACCCCGATTACCAGGATGAAAACCTGGCGTCCTAACCATTAGACGACCGGAGCAAACAAATTACCTCGGAGTAGCTGAGGCAATAATTGCTTTACCCCTACGAATTCTATTCTTTATCGTTTGTAGTGGTAAGTTATATTTATCGGCTATATCTTCGTACTTCATGTTGTTTAACAATCTGTCTTCTAAGATGCCTTTATACATTGGTTTTAAAGTATCAATGTTTTTTAGAACAGTTTCGTATTGATTCATGATATGATTATCTTCATCAATCCATTCTTGTTCTGATTTGTATTCCATCTCAACTAGTAGATCTCTAGCAGAAGTTTTAGATAAGTATCTTTCTGTATTGATACCATAATCTTTCATTGCATCAAGAGATCTTTTCTTGTTTCTTTGACGAATCCAGCCTAGACATTCGTTGAATGCAATTCTGTAAAGCCAAGTAGTAATTTGATACTGTGGATCAAATTGATCTATCTTAGTCCACATTTTAGTTAATGTGTTTGTTAGAATATCATCTGTAGCTTCATTATCTTTAACTACATTATAGATATAAGTTCTAAGACCTGGTCTCACTCTAGTATAAAGAGCTTTGTAATCTCTTTCTGATTTAGACTTGATGTAGTTTTCTGTAAGTTCTCTGTAGGATGTTTGTTTCTTTGGCATATATGCTTTTTTAAAGGTTATTGTTTTTAATTACTGTACTAATATACGAAAAATATCTGACATAAAAAAATGTTTTGGCATTTATTTTGCAATTAGTTTGTCTCTCAATAGTATAATTACATGTTTTTATTAAAATTTACATTAATAATTAACATAATTCAAATTTTCTAGCTACCCAACCGTATTTTTCAATACTGTCTTCGTAAAATTCATCATCACCATACATAAAATATGCATCTGCTTGATCTAACCAACGTAAAGCAGTTTCTTTACAATCAGCACCAACAGACATTACATCTGCAACCGCTTTCTGAGCCCATGCTCTTTCATCAGCAGCTTGTTTTTCACTGATCGCAGAAAGATCATTGATAAAATCAGTTAATTCCTGAAAAGACCATTTGTGGAAGTTGTAACCTCTCGGTCTAAATCCGTTAACGTCCTTAAAAAGATCTGATACCCAACAAAGAGCGTCTTCGAATTGTTCTTGATTTGAAATAGAAAATGTAGAC
>PAUJ01000005.1 GCA_002713705.1 Flavobacteriaceae bacterium | reverse complement strand
GATTTAGAGGCATGCCAATTAAAACATTGTCTTCAATCTCACAACCGTGAACAATAGCATTATGACCTATAGATACATTATTACCAATATGTGTTGAAGATTTTTCAAATGTGGCATGAATAATTACGCCATCTTGTATATTAACATTATCACCAATGACAATTTTATTGACATCACCTCTTATAACTGCTTGATACCACACTGAACAATTGTCTCCAATTATTACATCCCCAATAAGAGTAGCGTTCTCGGCAAAAAAACAGTTTATACCGTAGAAAGGTGTAAAACCTCTAATAGACTTATTTAACATTCTAATTATTTTAGATATTTAAATTTACAAAAAATGAAATTTTTACAATTCGAATAAATTCAGTTTTAAAATCTTTTTGCTTTGACTATTTTTGAATAAAATAAGTTCTAATATGAAGAGTTATCAAATAAATACATTTGTGGAGAAAGGAAACCCTTGGGCTGTATTTAAACTAAATCATGCTATCGGTTCAAAAAAAGAAATCCACTATCAAAATATTGATGATGCAAAAGGTGCACCACTTATCCAGCAAC
Organism: Flavobacteriaceae bacterium; assembly: GCA_002713705.1. Taxonomy (GTDB): domain Bacteria; phylum Bacteroidota; class Bacteroidia; order Flavobacteriales; family Flavobacteriaceae; genus Marifrigoribacter. Next base: position 154,903 of record PAUJ01000005.1, on the reverse strand, counting down.
TATTTTACCTCCCTTTTGTTAAAACCATTTATATTTCTCAGAATTTTATCGCCATTGAGAAGTTCTCAACCGATTTAACTCAATTAAAATGGGAAGATGTACAAAATGAAGTGGCCGAAACTATTGAAAAATACCTAAGTGCAGGAAAACCTGTTATCGAAGTACCAGAAGAAGATGAAAAAAATCCTAAAAAAATTCCTATTACCATCTATGCAGAAAGCACACCAAATCCTGAGGTTTTAAAATTTGTAGCAAATAAATCAATTGCAAATACGATGTATGAATTTAAAACTAAAAGCGATGCTACCTTCGCTCCATTAGCAAATGAGTTGTTCAACTTTCCTTTTGTTAAAGAAGTTTTTATTAATAATAATTATGTTTCGGTGACAAAACAAAATGGCTACGAATGGCAAGAATTTTCGAATGAATTAAGAGATTTTATAAAAATTTATATTGAATCGGGAAAAATAATATTTAAAGACGAAATTCTTCAAAAAGAAGAACAAACAAACAAATTAATTGAAGAAAGAGAATATTCAGAAATTGATAAGGAAATTATTTCTATTTTAAATGAATATGTAAGGCCCGCTGTTGAGGCAGATGGTGGAAACATTGCTTTTGACTCTTATATCGAAAGCACAAAAACTGTAAAAGTGATATTACAAGGTGCTTGTAGCGGATGTCCATCATCAACGGTTACCCTTAAAAATGGAATAGAAGCTATGCTTACTGAAATGCTCAATGGGAAAGTCACTACCGTGGAAGCTATAAATGGATAGTATTTAATTTATGGGAGGGCATTAAAATAAACTTATATTAAACAAGTTGATCTCTTTTGTTAATCATAAAAAAATAGGTGCCATCTAATACACCTATTTTTTAAGTATAATTAATATTAAATTGGTTTTTTAATATTAATTGGGGGAATTAATGTTTGAATTTTTTAAGTAAAAAAGGTTATCTAAGCGATAACCTTTTTTTATAACGCTCCTTGGGACAAATATCACAAACTGTAATAAAACATTTAATGATGTTTATATTGATTTAGAAAAATAACTTCTCGAATTTATTATTTACAAATAGATCCAAATAAAGAAACTTAAAACAAGTATCTTATAAAAAAATAGCATTTTTATTAAAAGGCATTTATCCCTCTAACACATGAAATGTTTCTTTTAAATACTTGTATAATTATTTTATTTTATACTGCGTTTTTGATTTTTCAAAAACGTATTTTTGTTTAATAATATTATTTTATGCGATCACTAGTCTTTTTGCCATTCATAACGATTTTATTTTTTTCTTGTAATTCTTCAACAAAAGAAACTTTGAAAAATTCTCATCTATATACCAACTCATTAATAAATGAAACCAGTCCTTATTTACTGCAACATGCTCATAACCCAGTAAATTGGAAAGCTTGGAATACAGAAACACTTCAAGAGGCAAAAGATGAGAAAAAATTAATGATAATTAGTGTAGGTTATTCGGCTTGTCATTGGTGTCATGTCATGGAAAAAGAGAGCTTTGAAGATTCTACGGTAGCTGCTGTGATGAATAAAAACTTTATTTCGGTTAAAGTAGATCGAGAAGAACGTCCTGATGTGGATCAAATATACATCAATGCGGTACAATTAATGACTGGGAGTGCTGGATGGCCGCTTAATGTGATTACCCTTCCAGACGGAAGACCCGTTTGGGGAGGTACTTATTTCACCAAAAAAGCTTGGCTCAACTCTTTAGAAAAAATGCAAAAACTTTATGATAAAAATCCTCAAAACCTAATTGATTATGCCTCTAAATTAGAGGAGGGCATTAAAAGTATGGATTTAATTGAGGTAAATACCAATGAACTAAATTTTATTGATTTTCCTATAGAAAATACTATAAAAAACTGGAGTACAACCTTCGATAATAAATACGGGGGAGCCAATCGAGCTCCTAAATTTATGATGCCAAATAATCTTAATTATTTGTTGCGTTATGGCATTAAAAACAAGGATAAACAAGTTCTAGATTATGTTTATTTAACCCTAGACAATATTGCTTACGGTGGGGTTTATGATCATATTGGAGGAGGGTTTTCACGCTACAGTACCGACATGAAATGGCATGTTCCTCATTTTGAAAAAATGCTTTACGATAATGCCCAGTTGGTAAGTTTGTACAGTCAAGCGTATAAGGCAACTAAAAACCCATTGTATAAAGAGGTGGTTAAAGAAACTTTGGAGTACATTAAAAAAGAAATGACCCATCAAGACGGTGCTTTTTATTCTTCTTTAGATGCCGATAGTGTTTCGGAGGATGGTGAACTTGAAGAAGGTGCATATTATGTTTTTAATAAAGAGGAATTAAAACTTCAGTTAAAAGAAGACTTTAGCCTATTTTCAGAATATTATAATATTACTAATTATGGGAAGTGGGAAAAAGGAAATTATGTGTTAATTAGAAAAAAAAGTGATCAAGAAATTATTGTTGAATTTTCTATTTCACAAGAAGAATTAAACCAAAAAAAGAAAAAATGGAAACAACTACTTCTAGCCTATAGAAATAACAGAGCAAAACCCAGATTAGATGATAAGTCCTTAACTTCTTGGAATGCATTAATGATTAAAGGGTATGTAGATGCTTATAAAGCCTTTCAAGTTCCAGAATATTTAAATGCAGCTCAGACCAATGCTCANTTTTTAATNNATCATCAATTACAGGAGAACGNTGCTTTAAACCACAGCTATAAAGACGGNAAAAGNACTATNAATGGCTACTTAGAAGATTACGCAGCAGNAATTGATGCNTTTATAGCTTTGTATGAAGTNACTTTAAATGAGNTTTGGATNAACAAGGCNAATGAATTAGCAGCATATACCTTCGAAAATTTCTTTGANGCAGAAAAAAACATGTTCTANTTTACTTCAAANGAAGATGANAAACTTGTTGCAAGAAATTTTGAATATAGGGACAATGTGNTTCCTGCTTCAAATTCTATGATGGCNAAAAATTTATTGATTCTTTCNCATCATTTTGANAATAAAAAATANTTANCNACTGCATCAAAAATGTTACANAATGTTCAACCAGAAATTGAAAGCTATCCAAGCGGTTTTTCTAATTGGTTAGATTTAATGGCTAATTTTCAAGATAACTTTTACGAAGTGGTGGTAGTTGGCAAAGATGCTTCTAAAAAAATAGCGGAATTAAACGCNCGCTACCTTCCAAATATTCTGATAGCTGGAAGTACTTCTGNAAGTAAAAANCCTTTGCTAAATTATAGGTATATANACGGGGAAACTTTGATTTATGTATGCGTTAATAATAGTTGTAAGCTTCCAGTATCAGATATTTCAGAAGCATTAAATTTCATTAAGTAGTAAAAAATAAATGNTGATGTATCTACTGTTTTTATAATTGTTAAAACCCATTCATTTTTATAATTTTAACAATTTATTCACTAANAAATCACTGCATATAAAATATCTTCGCAAACTNAAAATTAAAACAATAAAAATTCATTATGAAAAAGAATTTATTAATAGCTTGTTCCATCATCGCTTCGTTATNTNCAATTAATATTGAAGCTCAACCTTTAAATAATGATACCGATNTTGATCAGTATATTTCTAAGAGAAATGTAGATGTTTACTTAGAAGCTAATTTTACTGGAACTCCATATCAAAACAAAGCATTTCAAAANGGTNCTATTTTAAAAAATGACCTTGTTATCGCTCAAAACATAGGTTTGAGATACAATGCNGCAAAAGATTTATTTGAAGTNAAAAAAACAGCTGTATTAAAAGATGATCAAGCTAAGGTATTAATTGGATCTAAAGGTATNTCAATAAATTTAGAAAATGAAAAATATGTTTTTTTAACTCCCAATGAAAANAATACTGCCCAAGGGTATTTTGTGGATCTGTATTCTGGAGAAAAAGCAGCTCTTTACAAAAAAATAAAAAAAGNTTANATCCCAGAACAAAAAGCTTATACATCCTACAGCAACAACGTTGCAGCCACTTATAAAGAAAAAANTATTTTATATTTTTATCAAGAAGATGGNGTATTANTTGAAATACCGAATTCAAAAAAATCTAAGATTAAAATNTTTGGAGATCAATCTAAAGAAGTGAAATTATTTATAAAGGAAAACGATATAAATATTAACAAAGAAGCTGGACTTATTGAAGTAATAAGTTACTACAATACTTTATAACTAACAAAAACAGTNTTTTTNACTTTGCAATTTTAAAATAATNTNAATAGTTAAATAAAAACACCCATGAAAAAGATTCTTTANAACGTAATTATATTCTTGTTTATTTTTAGCCCAATTGCCAAAGCACAATCACAAAACTTAGCGTCACAGCGTCAAGTAGCCTTATTTACNGATAATCTTGATCGAAATAATACAAATAGTATTTATAATCCATCGAATCCTGAAAATTATGATGGGACCCCTTATTATAAAGATAATTTTATTTTAGGAAATGTTTATTTAGAAAATGAAGTNATTTTAAGCAATGTAGCTTTACGTTACAATGCANTAACAGATGAAATAGAACATAAAGAAACATTAACTAGCGACGATAAAGNAGCCAAATCTCTTGTAAAATCGAAAGATATTTATGCCACAATAATGAAAGACACTTTTGTNTTCATACCNTTNAAAGGCTATTATTTAGTAGTTTTTGATGGAACTAATTTTAGCCTACTTAAAAAAATAACGAAAAAATATTTTCCGCCTAGGAAAGCTAAAAACACCTATGAAAGGTCCACTCTAGCGAAATTTGATGACCGATCAACTTATAACCTCTNNACTAAAAATGGAGAGATGACGGAACTTCCTAAATCAAAAAAGAAAAAATTAGAAGCATTTGGGAACAACGAAAAATTAATAAAAGACTACATTAAAGAACAGAATCTTGACTTAAACAAAGAAAAAGATCTAAAAAAAACCATTATGTATTTAGATGGAGCTCAAGGAGCAAGTTAGTAAATCTGATTAATTTTTAAATAATAAATGAACTAACTTAATTTATTTCAAAACTAACCCGCTATAAAATCTTTTAAATAATAAGGTTCAAAATAAGCAACATCTTCAAAGTTGTTTTTTTGATACCTTAGTTCTGCAAGCACTCCCATTTGTTTAGCTGATGGCAGCTTATTATNCATAAAAATAGCATTTTTATGTTTGCANANCGCTTTAAATTTTTCAACACCATCNCCTATAAAACAAACTTTAGTTGTTTTTAAATAATCACCATACGAGTTTTNGTCAAGCACCTCGGCTTTTGTTTCTCGTATTTGATTATTATCTGAAGAAAATACCGCTGCATACACTTCCAGTCGCCTTGCATCTAACATGGGTATNANACATCCATTTTCTATTACAGCTTGATGTGCGAGGGCTTCTAATGTAGGTATCGCAATTAATGGTACANCTATAGCAAAACACANTCCTTTAGCTGCAGATACGCCTATGCGAAGTCCAGTATAAGATCCTGGCCCTTTACTAACAGCAATCGCTTCCAAACTCGATTTTAATGTTCCGCTTTCCGCTAATACTTGATCAATAAATGAATGTAATTTTTCTGCGTGAGAATATTTATTGTTATTATCCTCTTGTAAAGCAATTATTTCACCATCAACAGCTATTGCAACAGAACAATTTGTCGTTGAAGTTTCTAAACATAAAATTACGGCCATAGTTGAGAATTATTTATCTTCTTCNCCTTCTTCTTTTTTATCNGCTAATTTTGATTCTACTTGATCTCCAGACTTNAAAATTTTTGTAACNGTNTTATANGGTCCAGTAATTACCTCATCACCTTCNTTTAATCCAGAAGTAATTTCAATATTGGAATCATCTTGAATTCCTGTAGTGATAACTCTTAATTTAGCTANATCTCCAATTTTAACAAAAACACATTCAAATTTTTCAGTCTTTGAAGAAATTGTTTCTTTAACAATTTTTTTCNTTTTTGCACTTGAAGTGTCTGTTTTAATTACTATTGCACTAATTGGAACTCCAATAATATTTTCTTTTTTATTNGTAATAATATCTACCGTTGCAGTCATTCCTGGCCTAAATGGTGATGAGTTTTCAGGTTTATCTGCCGATAAATCTTTATAAGATTCGGGAAGAATTCTAACTTTTACTTTAAAATTAGTTACTTGATCTACCGACAAGGTATTTTCAGCAGTATTTGCAATTTCAGTTACAATTCCTTTAAATTCTCTTTTTAAATATGCATCAACTTCAACAATAGTAGAATCTCCAACATTTACTTTNACAATATCGGTTTCATTTACATCTACTTCAACTTCCATATTATTTAGGTTGGCAACCCTCACAATTTCAGTACCTGCCATTTGAGCGGTACCAACAACTCGTTCTCCTAATTCAACCGATAATTTTGAAATCGTACCGTCTCTAGGNGCAAAAATAGAAGTTCTAGCTAGGTTATCTCTNGATTGTTTAACACTGGACTCAGCACTTTGTACATTGTAATATGCAGACTTTACATTCGCTTTTGCAACTTCATAATCAGTAAAAGTTCTTTCCCATTCAGANTTAGATATGACCCCTTTTTCGTACAGTGATTTGTTTCTTTCAAAATTTAATTTCAAATTATTTANATTCGCTTCTGCTTGGGTTAATTGTGCCTTTATATTTTGTAAACTCGCTTGAGATTGATTTACTTGTGCTTGAACTAAATCAGGGTTAATACTTACTAATAAATCTCCTTTTTTTACTTGTTGNCCTTCTATAATCGGNAGTTTAATAATTTCACCTGAAACTTCAGAAGATAATTTTATTTCAACTTCTGGTTGTATCTTTCCTGTCGCTGCAACAGTTTCAANGATATCAATCAAACTTATATTGGTAACTTCAATTTGTTTAAAATTGCCGNTTTTTCCAAACCAACCTGCTTTTTTACCACCTATAAGCACTATAAGTAGTATGGTAACAATAACTATTATCCAAATGATGGTTTTCTTTTTCATATTTAAAATTTAAGCTCTGTAGCTGGGATTCCAAAAAATAATTCTAATACTTTTAGTTTAAAAATATAGTCATATTTAGAGCGATTTACTTCAATATTTGATTGACTGTATCTTANTTTTGATTGGCTAAATTCAAATGAATTTGTTAAACCAACATCAAATCTAGTTTGAGCATATTCATAGGCTAATTCTTGAGACTCAAAAGAAGCAAGAGCAGCATCATAGGATTTTTTAGCTCCTTCTGCGTCAACAAAAGCTTGATATACTGAAGATTCTAAATCTAATTTTGCTTGTTCTAATTGATATTCGTTTCTTTTAACATTNACTAAGTTTCTCTTTACGTTGTTTCGCGTAGAAAAACCATTAAATATTGGCATGCTCATGTTTAAACCATAAGAGATACCATCGTTATCNGATAATTGTTCTCCAAATGGTTTAGCGGGATTTTCAATTAAACTCGTATTCGGAATTTCTGAGANAACTGCTTCACCAGTAGCACCAACATAACCAATTTGACTTGTTATCGTAGGATTGTTTGGATCTATAATTGAAGAAATACTAGGAATATCAGTTTCTCTGGTATTGTAATTNAAAAATGCATTAATAGTGGGCCAATATATGCTTTTTGAAATTTCTAAATCTTTTTGAGCGACACTCATATTTTGCTCAGCAATTTTCACCTCGTATCTATTTACTTTAGCAGAATTGATTACTTCATCAACACTCTTTCCNGTTAGCTCTGATAAAATTANAGAAAATTCTTGTTCTGCTATATCAAAATTTTCATAATCTTTAATTAATANTAACTGTGCTAAACTTACTAAGGAGATTCTAACATTACTTTCTGAATTAACAATAGNTTGTTTTTCTTGAGCACTAACTGATTTTATTTCTAACAAGTCTCCTGCNGGTAAAANACCTGCATCAACTAATTTTTGAGTTCGTNAAATTTGTTCTTCAGTTACTTTATTTTGTTCAATAGCTACTTGGAGGTTCGCTTTGGTTAATAAAACTTGTAAATAGCCATTCGCTACAAACAAAGCNATGTCATCTTTAATTTTACTTAAATTGTATTGAGATGAAAGTTGTANCATNNTTGCTTTTTGCAATTCTCTATGNTTACGTAATCCACCAAATACAGTAACTCCTGCAGTAAGGTTNTAAGAAGAACTNCTTGAAGTTATATTCCTTAACACTCCAGTNGTTACATCTTGCGTAAGCCCNGTGTTCCAGCTATTCCCAGCCGATCCATTTAGGGANGGCAAGTAATTTCCAATAGCATCACTTTTTGAAATATCTGAATTTTCAATTTCTAGTTCAGATTGTTTTACAGAGATATTATTCTCTATAGCATATGCTACACATTCTTGAAGCGTCCAATTTTTATTCTGTGCCGTAAGTGTTAATCCAGTAGTTAGGAATAAACACATAATTACAAACTTTTTCATATTGATAGTCATTGTTGAATTTGTCTTTGAAATGTTAAAAATGTTACAATTTTTGATAAAAAAATATCATCCNCTGCCATAATTAGTTGTNGGTTTTAATTGATTCCAAACTTTTATTTTATCACCTTCAGATATCCCTGTTATTACTTCTACATTAATACCATCACTAATTCCTAATTCGATNTCTTTTCTTTCAAATTTCTGATCTCCAACTTCTACTTCTACAAAAGGGTTTTTAGTAGTTGNATCGTATTGAATTAAAGCTTCTTTTATAGACATGACACTATCAGCTCTTGCCAAAATAATGGATGCATTAGCGCTTANCCCTGCACGAATAAAAGTAGAATCTTGTTTGCTTAAGGTNCCTTTTATTTCAAATTGAATCGCTCCATTTTCGTCAACTCCTTTTGGAGCTATATAATCTAAAGTTGCATCAAACTTTTTATTTTCAATTGCTCCTACNGTAATTTCTAGAGGTAAATCTTCTTTAATTTTACCTACTTCACTTTCATCTACTTTGCCTTCAAAAATCATATTCNCAACATCTGCAATGATTGCNATAGTAGTNCCGTCGTTAAAATTATTAGATTCAATTACTTGNTTTCCTGTNTTAACTGGTACATCTAATACCATGCCTGANACCGTTGCTCTAATTTCTGTATTTGCNGCTGCTCCNATACCACTNGTGGTACCNGTTTTTACAATNTCATANTTTTGNCGAGCATTNGTTAGACTAATTTGCTCTTGNTTGTATCGTTGTAGTGTTTGATTATAAGATAACTGTGCGGTATCNAACTCATTTGCAGAAATCACTCCTTTTTCNAAAAGTTCTTTTTGTCTATTGTAAATATTTTCTTGNTTTTGAAATGCCAATCGTGCGGTTTCTACTTGAGTACTTATGCTATTTATATTNTTTTTNGCACTGTTTAATGAAGAAATATTAGGCACTACTTTTACCTTTGCTATAAGATCTCCAGAGTNAATAAAATCACCCGCTTCCACAAATATTTCATCTATAATTCCNGAAATATTTGGTTTGATTAANACNTCTTCTTTTGGCACGATNCTTCCGGTAGCCATTGTTTTTTTNATNATGNTTTCTGTNGTNGGGTTTTGTGTTTGATATACTACGGGATCTTTTTGATCNTTTANATAAATATATCGTATNCCTNCTATAAATAATATTACAATAACCGCTAAAGTGATTATGGTTCCTACTCTTTTCATAAATGTGTTTTTTTTATTGATCTTATGTTTACTCGGTTCGTAATGCATCAATTGGTTTCATTTTNGTTGCTCTNATTGCNGGTATTAAACCNGCAAGNACNCCAAAAAATATTAAAATTANTAATGCGATTAAAATTACTTTTATATCTACAGATGGNTTNGCAAAGTTNTCTANTGGNCCAATACGTTCTAATAAAAAATTAATAAGCCAAATAACTCCAGANGCAAANGAAACACCGGCCATGCCCGAAAGNATTGTTAGTGTTAAAGATTCTTGAAGNATTTGNATTCTAACNCCCCAAGGTGTTGCNCCTAANGCCCTTCTAANNCCNATTTCTTTNGTNCNTTCTTTNACAACNATTAACATTATNTTACTAATNCCNATAGCTCCNGANAGAAGTACNAGTGTTCCNACAAAAAATCCAACAAAAGTTAAAATACTAAAAAGACCCNTNATTTTTGAAAATTNTGCAGCTAANTCANAATTTCCAATTGCNCTTTCATCGTCTGGATTTACAATATGCTGTTTTTTTATAATGGAAAATATTTCTGGNTTTAATGAGGTAATANTTGTNTTNTCTTCAGCNGTTANTACCATCCAACTAACATTATCTCCAAAATTAAANACTTGTGAAAANGTNGAAAAAGGCACAAAAATTGTATTNGCATCTTCNTCTTCATCTCCATTACTATTNCTTTTTTCAAATACNCCAATTACCATAAAATTAACNCCNTTAATTTTAATAAAGGTTTCTAANGGNTCCTCTCCTTTGTCATACAANGATTTTACAACATCAATACCNATAACAGCAACTTTNCGCTTNTCGTTGATGTCNGAATAATTNATAAACCTACCTTTTAAAATATCCATAGGTTGTTGGTATATAAATTCNGGATANTCNCCTGAAACACTAAAAGCNCCTGTTTTTTCTTTTCTAGTTACATTATTNGCTCCTCTATACCCTCCNAATTGATTTCTTGGAGAAACATATTTTAACATCGGNATCTGTTCTTTTAAAATAGCAACATCTTGAANTTTAAAATTATAACGTCTNCCNTTTGGNAGNCCTTTNTANGGCATTGANGTACNTTGTGACCACATAAATATNGAATTGGTTGCAAAGTCATTAAAATCNGNNGNNACACCATTNTTNAGNCCATTNGTTANNGCNANNAATAANACNAAAATCATAATGCCCCAAAAAACACCAAATGCAGTNATNAGTGTTCTAANNCGGTTTGCATTTAANGCTTCTAATATTTCGTCCCAACGGTCTTTGTTAAACATTATTTTATATATTTATTCTACACGTAATGCCTCAATAGGNCGTATGNNNGNAGCTCTTCTTGCNGGAACAAAACCAGCNAANGNTCCAGCNATTATTAAAATGATTACNGTNANCATCGCTGTTTTAAAATCTACCTGAGGGGCNTTAATANAATCACTNTCTATCATAGGACTTATNAANTCNAGTAGTGCAACACCTGCAAAAAGACCTAAAAATCCAGCAANAGCAGTAATAAANACAGCNTCTTGTAAAATCATCCCAATNATNGAATTTGGCAATGCACCTAATGCTTTTCTGANACCAATTTCTTTGGTTCGTTCCTTAACAANAATTATCATTATATTACTAACTCCNACTACTCCAGCGATTATNGTACCNATNCCNACAAACCAAAAAATATAACTAATCGTTGCTATTAGACCATATATTTTTTTCGCTTCTTCTANNGTATTGTNAACTCTTACNGCACTNCGATCGTCTGGAGAAATACTATGATTGGCTTTGATNTCATTTTCAAAACNTTCTGACATTGCCAATGATAAAGCTACTGCCTCATCAAAATTATCAGACATGTTTACAGTATATGCTANAGAACGTANTTTATCTCCAGCATTAAANACNTGNTGNGCAGTNGTTAATGGAATAAAAACCCTACTTTCTTCTCTTTTTCCTCCAGGATCTGAATAAACACCNACAACTTGAAAATTAATTCCTAANATCTCAATATANGCACCAATNGGATTNTTTTTTTTAAAAAGNTCTTCTTTTATTTGATTTCCAATAATAGCAACTTTTTTTNTTTCATTAATATCGTTATTNTTAATAAATCTTCCNGAAACCATGCNTTGGTTTTCAATAAATTGTTGNTCTGGATAAGCNCCTTCTATGCGATAATTTCCAATTTCTCCTTTATANACNACTTGCCCACCCCATGTNCTAAAAACAGATGTTTTATACTCAATATTTTCTTTATACTTNTCGTTAAACNCTTCATAATCCTTGTTTCNTAATTGAATTNTTCTTCCAGGATTAAGNCCTTTANATTCTTTTGTNGTTCTTCCTGTTCTAATTGNAATTNTATTGGTAGCNTCTTCTTCAAATTGAGATTTAACTCCTTTTTCAATACCACTACTAAAGCCNACTAATATAACCANTATGAAAATTCCAAAAAAAACAGAAATCATAGTTAAAGCNGTNTGAAGCTTATTCTTTNNCATGGTTTCAAATATTTCTTGCCAGCTTTCTATCCTAAACATTTTCTAAACTTTTAACNCGTACTTGNTCNACTAACGAATCATCTATTATAATACCATCNTTTAAATTAACAATTCGTTTACACATGTGGGCAATNTCATCNTCATGAGTTACAATTAAAATTGTCTTTCCTTCATCNTTAATTTCTTGNATTAACTCCATCACTTCATAAGAAGTTATTGAATCTAANGCTCCTGTTGGTTCATCAGCTAGCAATACTTTGGGATTACTTGCCAAAGCCCTTGCAATTGCAACTCTTTGCTTCTGACCTCCAGANAGCTCATTAGGTAANTGACTCGCCCAATCTGCTAATCCAACTTTATNNAAATAATGCAATGCTTTCTCCATTCGAACATTGCGTTTTACTCCTTGATAGTATAATGGNAATGCTACATTATCTANAGCAGATTTGTAATTTATTAAATTGAAAGATTGAAAAACAAATCCTAGAAATTTATTTCTATATTTNGCAGCTACTTTTTCGTTAAGNTTTTTTATTAAGGTTNCATCCAAATGATAGCTACCCTTGTCTGCNTCATCAAGGATTCCTAAAATATTNAGAAGAGNTGATTTTCCTGANCCTGAAGATCCCATAATTGCTACCATCTCACCCTCAGAAACTTCAAAATTTATTCCTTTTAAAACGTGAAGGGAATTAGTTCCCATTTTATAAGATTTATGCAAGTCTTTAATTTCAATCATGGTTATTTATTAANNGCACAAATTACAGTATTTAATATTTGTAAAATGTGAAAATGGTGTTAAGAAATAACANAATATCTCTTTCAAATAATNTTAAATAAGACATCTAAAAAAAGAAAACGTTACNCTATTTATAAATTAGAATTTAAGATTCTTTTGCCTCTTTACGGCTTCGGTAGATTGCATATCCAACAGCACCAATTAATAAATAAGGAAANACCATTAAATACATGATGCCGTTATTTACGCCTTTGGCTGTTTGACTGTTTTCANCGCTTTCTAAAACTGCACGACACATNGCGCATTGTGCTTCAACAGAACTNGAACAAAAAAGAAGAATTATAGTTGCGATTACAACTGCTTTAACTTTCATACTATATGTTTAGTAATAAGGTGAAATCATTACATATACAATTACACCAGTAATAGCNACATATAACCATAATGGAAATGTTANTCGAGCTATTGNTTTGTGTTTTTCAAATTTTCCAGTAATTGCCCTAACATAAGTTATTAATACAAATGGAATTACAGTTATAGACAACATAATGTGGGTTATTAAAATAAAATAATAAAGGTACTTTACTATTCCATCNCCTCCGTATTTTGTAGAATCAGAAGTCATATGATATGCGATGTATAGCAGNAAAAAAACAAGTGACAACAGAATTGCTGTTTTCATTAAAAATTCATGATTTTTTCGATTCCCTTTTTTAATTTGAATAACAGAAATTATTAATATAANAGCNGTTAATGCATTTATGGTAGCNTAAATTGGAGGTAAAAANCCCATACGTTCAACGCCCGGAATTCTTACAGTAAACAATACTGCTACNGCTACTGGAACAACAATGGAAATAATCCATATCCATANGTTATATTTNCTTTTAGGNTNTTTTGTTTCTANTTCCATTATANTAATAATTTAATATCTTCTTTTAACATTTTCACACCATCATCCCCTAAGCCATTNTAATAAATAATAGGATTTCCTTGNTCNTCGAACCTAGAGCGAATATTCCCTTCTTTATCTACTAGAGCGAAAAAACCAGANTGTTCAAAACCACCTCCTACCTCAGGATTTTCNCCTACATATAAATTAAACCCATTATTGGCAAATTTATAAATAGTTTCTTTATTTCCAGTTAATAAATTCCAATTAGGATTGGTAATTTTATATTGAATTGCATATTCTTTTAAAACTTCAGGTGTATCTGTAATAGGATCTATGGTGAGGGAAGCTATTCCCAGATTTGGATTTCCAAAAAAATGATCTTGAATTTTTACCATATTTTTATTCATTATAGGACAAATAGATGGACAGGTAGTAAAGAAAAACTCTACTATGTAAACTTTATTATCATAGGATTGATTCGTTATCGTTTTTTTATTTTGATTTGTAAAACTAAATTCTGGGACTTTACCAATTTTTGCTAGACGAGGTTTAGTAAACCTATCTACTATTTTAGGAACAGCCCAAATACCAAATACTAAAATAACAAATGAGATGCCGATGTAAGAATAATTTTTCATATGATTAAATTCTGTATTTTAAAAGCAACACAAGGTGTTAGTTATTGATGAAGTTTATTGCTATAAAGATATGACATACTGTTTCAAGTTATTATATTTCTCTTTTAGAATTGTATTTTTTTAGTGCCAGACGGTATTCTGCCAAAATAACACGCACATCATCACTCATTTTATTATTTACCTCTGAGTAGTCACTAGAATCAAATCCATACAATAACCCTACATCATCATCATCATCTCTTCCTCTTAAACTTCTATCTTTATCAATTATAAAAACATATGGCGAAGCCATGTTGGCATCTAACGAATAATTGGAACCTAATGAGTTAAAAACCTTTTCAATTTCATTGGGCGAACTGTAAACAAAATTCCAATTCACAGCGTTTTCTATTTCAGATAATTCTTCTTTTAATGATTTTACTTGGGATTGCGAACCATCTGGAGTTAATATAACAAACTGAAAATTTTTAAATTGATAATTCTTCTTATAAATCTTATGTGCCAAATTAAAAGCATTAGCCTTAGTTGCTTCTAGATTATTTCCGAAAAAACATAAAATTGTAATGTGATCCTTTAATAGTTTAGATGTTCCTTTTTCAGTTTTAAATTGGTTTATTTCTAAAACATTCTGAGTTAATACAGGGAGTTTTGCAAAGTGATTAATTCCTGAAGAAAAAAAGAGGTAGGCAGTAATAGGAAGGAGAAACAGGATNCCTAATATGANGAATTTTTTAATTTTAGCGGTAGTATTCACACCACAAAAATAGTTCGTAAAATAAGGATGAACAATAAAATANGCATTATTTTATAAAAAAACTCCATTCATCTATTGAATGGAGTTTTTTTAAAATTCTATTATATCAAATTTAAAAATTAAATTTGATATAATTTTCTTTGTAAACATCAAATATATAATTTCCCTCTACTAACAGAATAAATAGCAAATAACACACTAAAAATACNCCTGTCCATACTACTGACCTTCTTAATCCCATTTTTTCGTCACGCATGTGCATAAAATCCCAAGTTATATAATAAGCTTTTATAACGGTNAGAATCAAGAATATCCAATTTAGATATTTTAATGCAAACAAGCGGTTAGTNGTTAAAAATTCAGGTTTTACAATCCCTAAATAAACTTCAATTATAGTAATTATNGAAAGTAACGTAAATACTCCCCAGATTTTTGACTTTATAGACTTAAATTTNAGTCTTCCTCTAAATATTGCTAATTTATGATCTTGTGCCATTTATTTTATATTANTCTTTTTTAAACAAGGTAAAATACAGTAAATACAAATACCCAAACTAAATCTACAAAGTGCCAATAAAGTCCTACTTTTTCGACCATTTCGTAACTTTTTCTTCGCTCGTAAGTTCCAATAATNACATTAAAGAAAATNATNATATTAAATANAACTCCAGAAAATACNTGGAATCCGTGAAATCCTGTAATAAAAAAGAANAAATCTGCAAATAACGGAGTTCCATATTCGTTGTGTCTTAANTTTGCACCTTCTACAACACTTTTTCCATCACTTTTCAATTTGGCAACAGATTCTGCTCTAGAGAGAACGATTCGTTTACCATCTTTATCTAAATATTGAGTACGTATCAATAGTGATTCATTTGCTAAAAATCCTTTTGTTACTTCCGCTAAANTTACGNTNGTTTNTGGTNTTTCAGAATAAAACCAGATAGCTTCATTACTTCCTTGACTTGTTCTTTCAGAATAAATAGGNGTAGCGAAATCTCCTAATGCAANTCTAGATCCATCTTCTTTTACAAATTGAAGAACTTTACCTCCATTGGTTTCAACAGCACCNTAAGTTCCNTTGATAAATGTCCCCCATTCCCANGCTTGAGAACCTACAAAGATTAAACCTCCNATNATGGTGAGAAATAAATAAACNATAACTTTATTTTTCTTCATNTGATGGCCAGCNTCTACTGCTAAAACCATNGTTACAGAAGAGAGAATCAATATAAANGTCATAAAAGCTACATAATACATCGGNAAATTACCNTGTATAAATGGAACGTGCGTAAATACCTCATCAGCTATGGGCCAAGANTCAATAAATTTAAATCTAGAAAAGCCGTAAGCGGCAAGAAATCCTGAAAAAGTTAATGCATCAGAAACNATAAAAAACCACATCATCATTTTACCATAACTGGNATTTAGTGGTCTGTTTCCTCCGCNCCAAGTTTTATTATCAGTGCTTGGTTTTGCAACTGTAGTGTCCATATAAATTAATTGATTTAAATCGGGTTCAAAAATACATATATTTTTTATCTAANAAAATAGAAAAATAAAAAGAGGTAAATCCATAAAACATCAACAAANTGCCAAAAAGTAGCTGCTATCTCAATGCCCACNGTATTTCCNATGGTATACCTTTGTTTATAATGATTATAAATTACGACTAAAACTGAAATTAGTGCTGCTANCATATGTGTTAGATGTAGAAGTACTACTAAATAAATAAAGGAAGTTGTGATCGTACTTTCACTTCCTGTAAAAAAATAACCACTCGANATTATTTCAGAAAAACCCTTAAATTGAAGTANTATAAANGTAATTCCNAATAAAAAAGTGATGATTAAAAAAATCATNCCTTGNTTTTTTTGTTGCGCTATCACATATTTTTTTGCANAATAAAAGGTAATACTGCTTAANAAAATAACAAATAANCTTATATAAAATGCTTCTGGTATTTGAAAATCAGTCAACCAATCTGCACGTTCTTTACTNACGATATAACCACTAGTTATACCTAAAAAACTCATCGTTAAACTAATCATACCAAACCAAAGCATCATTTTCTTTGAACGATCTACTTTTAATTTATTGTTATNTATGTTATTTTCCATTTNAAAACTTTTGNTCAACGTTAAGCNCATTTATCTAATAAATTTATCAGCTACATATANAATTTGCAACAGTGTNATNTAGCTAACACTTGCTATCATAAATTGTTTAGCTACTTTATTGGTTTTAATCATGTACAATCGCATNGCGAAATATAAAAATCCCAATCCTATCAATCCTATTATAACTCCAGAAACAGNAGTTAAGTATAATTTACCGGTNACTCCAAAAACAGGAATTAATGAAGCTAACACNGTCCANAATGTATATAATACTGCTTGCAATGCAGTACTTTTATCACGNTTCCCATTTGGNAACATANAGAAACCCGCTTTTTTATAATCATCATACAAAAACCAAGCNATGGCCCAAAAATGNGGGAATTGCCAAAAAAACTGTATCATNAACAATGTACCTGGCTCAATACCAAANTCGTTGGTTGCTGCAACCCAACCTAACATAAATGGTATTGCTCCTGGAATTGCCCCAACAAATACGGATAGTGATGTTTTGGTCTTTAAGGGTGTGTATAAACTTACATACATAAATATACTTATAGCTCCAAACATTGCTGTAATTGGATTAATAATATATAATGAAACTATTCCGATAACTGTTAAGNCCACTGCAATAGTAAAAGCAGTATTTACNGTNATANTTCCTGAAGGNAAAGGTCTGTTTTTNGTNCGCTCCATTAAAGCGTCTAAATCTTTTTCTATGATTTGNTTGTATACATTTGATGCACCTACCATTGCATAACCTCCNANACACAANAGAATTAGNTCAGTAAAATTAACAACATCTGCTCCNAGAAAATAACCTGCTATTGATGAAAACAAAACNCTTACCGANAATCTAACCTTAGTTATTTCGAGNAAATTTTTATAAAAAGAAATCTTTTTAAGATTTTGNTTNGNAGTAGGCAATAGTTGCTATTTTTAATTCTGCAAATATAGAATACCTCTTATACCTTTACAATTATTTTAAGCTTTTCTTCCATAATAATAAGTNGAANTTTAGTAGTTTTACAACTAATTTAAAAAACACAAAAATGCGTACTAAAATATTTTTTACAACACTTTTATTNTTTGTTGGATTAATTACAAATGCTCAANTANANAAANATAACTNNGGCTCAAAAAANCAAGAACAAAANAACACNTCAAGTTCAANTNNNAANAANACAACAAGTGGTAATTTATTAGATGCATCTGATAATTATTCTGGNAAAACNAAATTGATAGANGTNACTAATGANGTTTATTTTTTAAAGGGTGTTGANGAAAATATGGGNGTTGTTTTAACAAACANGGGNGTTGTTTTAATAGATACACAAATCGAAGAAGAAATGATTCGAAGTNTAAAAATAGTNAANAGATTAGATAAAAAATCATCCATTAAATATTTAATAACTACATCAAATANTATAAAAAANTCAANNNCAACNANTAAATTGAAANAAGATGGAACTATNTTNNTGGCTCAAAATANCANANCAAAANGAAANCCAAGTAAAAANGATTTTTCTAGACCTAACTTTAAAGCCGATCTGGTTTTCAATGATCAAATAAGATTAAATTTTGAAGGAAAAAAAATAGAAGTGATTCCNTTAAATAATTCGGGTAANTCTGCTGTTTACTTAACNAATAAAAATGTGTTATTTACCGGTCCTNTTTATAGCTATAAAAAATATCCAGAAGTTAATGCTGAAAAAGGAAAGAGTTTTAAAGTTATTTCAAGNACACTCGGTAAACTTTCTAGTATTGCAAATGAAAATACTAAAATTGTNCCAGGACNNGGAGATATAGNACGGCAAATTGATTTAGTCAATATGAAAAAAATGNTAGATAAAGTTTCTAAGCAAGTGANNTCATTAAGAGAAAATGGTAAAACTTTAGAAGAAGTATTAGTCAATAAAAATATCACNAAAAATTATGATGCACAAGGGTANGGTGATGGCGCTATTACTAGAGAAATATTTATCACTTCTATCTATAATGAAATTGCAAAAAAGTTNGGTGCTTTAGACACAAGAACTCCGGAAGAAAAAACAATGGCTAAATTTAAAGAAATGCAAAAAAATAAGNAAGCNGAAAGAAAGTAAAAANTAANCCNTTCTTCANTCTANCGAATATAAATTATTCAGAATACCGAAATTAAAGCCATTTTATATTAATTNATAAAAATGGCTTTTGTCTNTTTATTANCTTNATATAAAACATAAATAAAATACTTNTAAAANTGTTGTTNNATAAGTAATTTTAATACCATCATTTTTANGAATACTATTCTCATAAAATGGGTGTAAAAAAATCCCGTTGCTATAAATAGAAACGGGATTANAATAATATATTTTAAAATTTAATTCTCTACTTGAAATAGGATAGGTAATGAATACAACACACCTACTGCNGTACCCCTTTGTTTTCCTGGAATCATTTTTGGCAATGCTTTAACCACTTTCACGGCTTCTTGTTCTAACTTGGGATGTGGTGCACGTGCACGTACATTTACTACNTTACCCTTTTTATCAATTTTAAATTGAACAGATATACGTTGNCTTCCTTCTAGACCTAGATCTCCTGCTAAGTCTGTATTAAACTTTTTTTGAACAAATTTTTGAACTTTTTCAGACATGCATTTTTTCTTCTCGGCATTATTCTTTTTCTTTTCACAACCCGGGTAAATAGGTACATTTTCAATTACTGCAAAAGGNACATCTCCAATTTCTTCTTCTACTTCNTCAATATCCTCGATCTCCATAATTTCCTCTTCCTGATTTACCTCAGCAGATTCAATAATTGTTTCTTCAATATCCNCTTCATCTTCAATCACCTCAATTACTTCAGGAGCTGGTGGTGGCGGTGGTGGCGGTGGTGGTGGAATGTTTTGATCTGTAATTGGAATATCTTCATCTAACTCATCGCCTAANTTTANCATGTCTTGAGTTATCTCCGCTTTATCATANGTTTTATTTTCAATTGCACGCCANGTGATAAAAAGCATTAATACCATTCCTAATTGGAAAAATATCATGCTCCTTCTATTTAGGTCTGATTTTGGGTTTTTCTTTGGTTCCATAAATGTTTATTTATCTTGTTGCTAAAATATATAATTTCTTTAGTAAATAAAAGATTTCAGGATTTAATTCTGTTATTAAAATTANAAAAAAATAATGTTCCTAAAATTGTACCNATCATGTTTGCGAAAACATCAAATAAATCTNAACCCCTAAAAGGAATNAAGATTTCTTGAATAAGTTCAATTACTATGCCATAAAAAAAACATANCAANATTATAATTATAATAGACTTCTTTTTTATTTNATATTTAGCAANNNTATNATAATAACTTATCCATAAAAACGATAANGAAAAATAAATTAAAACATGAATTAATTTATCNACTGGTAAAATNAAATTNACNCTAGCTATTNCCTTAAAAGGATATAAAAATAAAACNGTTACTAGCAGNGAATAAACGATACAAANACTAAGAAGNTGTNTAAACTCCAACAATTTCTTTATAAGCCTCATCATCTAGCAATTCGTTGATTTCATCTGGGTTTGAAATCTTAATTTTAATCATCCATCCATCNCCAAAAGCATCAGAATTTACTTTTTCNGGCTCTGTTTCTAANCTATCGTTAAACTCAACAATTTCTCCAGAAAGAGGAAGAAATAAATCTGAAACAGTTTTAACTGCTTCTACGGTNCCGAAAACCTCNTCTTTNTNTAAAGTTTCATCAAGAGTTTCTACTTCTACGTATACAATGTCTCCTAATTCACCTTGGGCAAAATCGGTAATTCCTACAGTAGCTATATCACCATCAATACTTATCCATTCGTGGTCTTTTGTGTATTTTAAATTTGAAGGTATNTTCATAATAATTNATNTTATTTGTTAATTNCCAAAGTTATATCTNAGTGTAAATCCTGTTCTAATTGTTGTCTGAGGAAATGCGGTTGAAATAGCATATTCCGAAAACGAATGATCATAATAAAATAATGCAGTTAAATTTTTNCTTAAAGCGTAATCTATAGAGAGTTGTGCTCCATAAATTGTTTGTCCAGCAGTAGTTTGATTATTAGAAATATCTAAATATCTAATAATTGTTTTATTATCTCTCCGTGAAAGGTCCAATTTAAAGTTTAAATCACTTTTAAGTATTTGTTTNTTTCCACCAAANTTAGTGNCAATACGCAAATCTTTAACCCTATAACCCGCACCTATTATAATTTCGTTCCCTTGAATTTCAGTTAATAAATTATTTGCAAAACTTANNGATANCGCTCTATCCTTTCTAAGTTCAAATAAAATATTAATTGAATTTTTCATTTCAAAATCTACCCTAATTAAAGGAGAAAATTGCTCAATTAAATTNACATTTGTTAATAGAGTAGTGCTTTTAAAATTTCCGGATTGATCNAGATCTTCNGGATTATTTGAATCATAATCTANGTTAGTTCTAAATTGATTNATGGTATATCCAGATCTATATCCATGCTGTAATGAGAATCGTTTAAAGTATTTTTTAAACCAAGGAATTTTCATTAAACCAGTATATTTCAGGTCCCAATTTGGTATCGGAATATCTCTAAATATNCCNGTACTCTCCTTCTCTGGATCACTCCCTTTATAAGCAGATAAAAATGATGGCAATAAAACATCTTGGCTTTTACTACCAAATCCAATAGGATATCCTGTTTCTGTATCTACGGGATAGTTAGTGGTTCCATAATATTCTTCGGCTAACCTTTTAGCNATGATTAATCTGTTATCACTAAAATTTTCAAATGTTTGGGAGGTGTTTTCATCACTAGTAGAAAAAGCAGTTTTAATTATTACAGTAGANATATTAAAGTTTCCAGTTGTATTAGGAGTTANAGAACGGTATAAATCATTTTCTATGATATAATTTTCTGAATAATTTTCTGAATAAATTCTACTTGCTGTAACATCAATTTTTAAATCTTTTATGGGTACCAAATTAGCCTGTATATCTAGTTGTTTTGACTCTACTTCAGTGTACTGTTCGTTAAATTCTGGNTATAATGTTAACCAACCATTACGAGCAGCCAAATTTCTAATTTCAGCTTGACTCCCAAATGTAAATCCTGCAGAAGGTTTAAAAGTGCCAGCAAAACCAACAGAAGGTGTATATCCTGGTAAGAACACACCATTGTTTTCTTGGTAGTTTAGTTGTATTTTTTTGATCATAGTTACCAGATCAATTAAAACATTCATAGATTTTTCTCCAGTTGANANAGANTTTGAAAATTCAACTCCACCTGCTCCATTTCTAGANTTACCAGATTTCTTTGCAATTCCTNATTTAGTTTCTTCTTTATTTNTTTTATCAGAATTTTTGCCACCTTTACCANTNNCTCCTTNNGAACCTTTTCCTATCCCAGNNGGATTNTCTCCTGATGATATAAGNTTTTTACTTTTTGTNCTTTTTTTCAAACCAATATANCGGTAAAAAGTTTTCATATCTAAACTTGAATTGATACGATGGGTTTGAGCATTTTGGACGGAATTTCCTAAATTATAGTATTTAGTTGACCCATCTTCAAGAANNATTGGAATATCTANGAANAAGTCACTACTTTTTTGCCATTGAAAATCTCCAGTATAAGAATAAGTTGCTCTTATAAATTTTAAAAATGGAATNTTATTAAANGGTATNTCGTAATTTAACTGAAGTGATTGAGAATGTTGATTTGGNTCACCAACATCAAAAAAACCATCCCATACATTTATAGAATCNTCAGTATTCCCAAATATGTCAATATAATTTTTAACAGTACGNTTGTTTGTAGATGTAAAATTAAATCTTAANGATTTTGTTAGATTGTAATTAATCGTGTANTGCCAATCAAATAAGAAATTACGCTGATATAAAGTAGGTATTCCAATACTGCCCTCTGGTAAATTAAGCTCTCGAAATTTTTGTTCATTATATTGTCGAACATAATTGGACCCAACAGTAATATTTGAAGGCAAATAATTAAAATTAAAATCTTTTAATAACTGCCAATATTTACTTCTAAAAATAGAGTCATTCTTTTTAAAAGGCTCTACTNNTTTTGGTTCGAAATTATAATTATAGGTTCCTCCCAATCGCACATTCTGATCTAAAGATTGTTCTATTTCAAAATTTCTATGTTCTACTTGATTATAAGAATACGAAAAAGTNAAATTTTCAACATCATATACCTTAGGCTTCTCATTCCCGACCCTATTTTTTCGAACTCCTATAAAATTAATACTTTGTCTTTTTGTATAATCCTCAGATTGTTCTTGAATTTCGGATCGTTTGGCAGGAACTTGTTCATCATCTATTCTAGTTTGAAGCTGAATATCTTGNTATTCCGCATCATATTTTGGTGTGATTAATTCTTCTGAACGTCCATAATTAAATGGCAATTGAATACCCCAATTTAGTGGNAATAATTGACCTAAATTAAAATTAGTAACCACTCCATATTCTTTAACATCTTCTAAGCTTCTTTGGTTAGGACCTTGTTCAATAGATCCAAANCCAACNGTGCTTCTACTTCCTGAGGCACTTACNGTTGCAAAATCTGCTAAATTNACATCCATACTAGCGACAGCNGCCCATCCGCCATCGTTATCTAACTCTGTCATTCGAAGNTCNTCAAACCANGTTTCTCCACATATNTCATTNGTTGTGGANTTCCTAACACCNATCATGATTGTTCGCACATTACCAAAACTAGGATTACCTTTAATACCAATTCGAAGTTCATTTTCCGGTCCAGAAAAATCTGGATCTAATTCTGACTGNAAATAATAAGAAATTTCATTAGGAATGTTATTTGGGTCTCCTAAAGTAATTGTTTTNACTTGTTGCAATAATTCAAATGGCAAAAGAAGTCTATTTTCTATAGGCCAAATATCTTCAGGCGAGATACTTCCAAANGAAGTAGGATTTAACGGAATTTGAATCTCATAATAATTTTGAGACAAATCATTTCCTAACCTTACAAAAGCAACCATATCTCCATCAGATAGCATTCCTTCATTTTCAATAGATTCGGTATGAATAAACATCTCTAAATTCTTATACTGTCGCATGTCAACATTAAAGTTTTTATANACNGCTCTNCCATCTTCTGGATCTAATCCACAAACGTTTAATGATATAGATTGTTCNTTTTCACGAATAATNTTATTATTATTATTTAATTGTTCTCTAAAAACACCTGGTGGTAAAACATAAGGTATTGGCAATCTATTTTCATTTTCTTCAATACTAACCGTAAAATTTTCAAATAATGTATTACTGTTTAATGGATCTTGTGCATCCCCATCTAATGCAAGTTGATACCTTCTATAGTCGCCTCGAATTAGATCTAGTGTACCAAATCGCAATATCATATCTTGCTCAAAGTCTGAAAGAAACATTCTCATAAAACGAATAGATCTAAAATCAGAAACTCCATTTATAGCATCATCTGGCTCACTAATAGGCACTTTAAATTGAACCCATCTTACAGGAATGACTTCATTATTTTGCAGCGTAACATTTATTTCTTTAGTATCTGTTATATAATCACTATTGTTAGCATCCATTCCAGGAAAAACATCAATATTATATTCAAAATANCTATCAATCGTGTTCATNCTATTGTCACGATTTATATCCTCAACATCTGGAAGTGAAGTTGAACCTCTATCACTATTTGNAATTACTTCCGGAGAATTTCCTTGAGTTCCATTATATTTTTTATACCGTTCTATAACNTTTCCTTGAGCTTGTAAAAAATATTCATAATTATCACCCGCAGGATCNGCTAATCCAGCAAAATCAGGAAATAATGCAGCCTCTTCCGCNTCACTAAGACCATCATAACCTATATCTTGATTTGTACGTTCTTCTCCCTGNGTATCATATACATATAACAANGATTGATTTGTTGGAACTTTACCATATGCAGTTGGAATGGTATTAGCTGTGGATGCATCTTTNGGCAATCCGTTTTCATACTGTTTNCTTCCATCTTTTAAAACATCCTCTGAAATATTCCCAAGATTAAAGGTTATAGTTCCTCCGTCACTTCCTGCAGTTTCNTCGTATATAAAAGGATCCATTAACCAAAACTGAATATATTCTACATTTGAACGNTCAAAATCTGTAGTCGTTAATGNTCTAATAATACCTCCAAAATTAGATGCTGGATTTGGAAGTTCATNAGTTCCATTNATTGCTGGNTTATAGTTATACTGTCCTCGCTCTGTTGGGGANAAAGATAAGTCTAGTGAAAAAAGAGCTTGTGTTTGTCCTTGAACAATGTCTTGATTTGGAAATATTTCATCTCTAAATATTCTTCTTGTAAAAGGAGAGGAGATGTCATCTACTGTTATNCCATCTGGTCTTTGTGNACTATAAAAAATTGGATCTACGGTATACCAAGATAATTTTGCCCGCTTATTATTAGTTGCTAAATTTCCATTTCCTTGTTCACCACCAAAACCTATTGGAACACTTGATAAACCCCAAGTTAATGGTGAACTAATGTCGTAGCTTGTTTGTGCAGCTTCAAAATCATCAACATAGGCTGTTANCTTGCCATTGAAGTCAGAAATTTTAGGTGCTCCTGGCAGTAAATATGCAAATTCACCACGCAATGAGAATACTGATTCAACATCTGTATCAATGTTTGGTAGTTTGTTAACTAATCGTGTTAAGAAAGGTACTTCCGTTGAAAAATTTGCATTTACACCAAATATAGAATTGTTTATTGGTTCTGAGCTGTATGATGATTTTTGAGTTAATGGCCTTTCATTTACATTTAAAAAGGTNGCACCCATTTGAAATTTTTCATTAAATAAATGTTCAACATTTATCCCTGTAAATCTTTTTGTTTGCTGTCCAAACAAGGTNTTGTTTTCTGTAGAAATAGATATAGGCGTATTTGAATTCAATAAAGATGCATCTAATATTTGTACTCTTCCTAATTGATAATTAACTGTGTAATCTACTCCTTCAACTAATACTCTACCTCCAGCTGAAACAGTTACTGATCCTTGAGGAATATTAAATGCTCCTATAGGTATTCCATCTGCACCTGTAGATTTATAAGTTCCTTTTAATTGAAATTTATTTTTATCACTTTCTTCTTGTTCTGCCTGTGTCTTTGTTGTTGAATAAAGAGCATTGAAAACATATTTATTTTGGTTGGCATTATATGTTATTGGATTTTCGTAATCTTCAGATGAATTAGTAGGGTCCTCTAATTTTTCGAATAAATGACTACCAAATGGTTCAACATTAGTAAAAATAACCTGTCCGTTTTGNGTATCTAGAGTAATGCCCGGAACAAAATCAAAGAAACCATCACCACCTTGTTGCGGATCTCCATTATAATTTAATTGATCCAAATTAAATACTCTTAGTAATGTTGTGTTTTCNACATCTTCAGGCAAAGCTAATGGAGGAAATTGGACNCTTCCTTCAGCAGCACTAATAAAGTTTTGAGGAGAAGGATCCGTGTATAATATATTTAAATTAAAACCTTCTCGTTCAAGTTGAAANGCTCCTAATGGATATATGTTTTTCATCATTAAATCCCATATTGGCTCTTGAACATTTGTGATATTACTTTTTAATAGTTTAACAACTAAATTTTGAGATATTCCTTCTATAGGATCATNATTATCATCACCGGGNAAAGATCCCCCTGAAGCATCGACACCGTTTGAAAATTCACCAACTTGATAAACTGCTCCATTTACTGTAAATTGAAATGCAACTGCTAAGACTTCATCATTATTCAAACGCTGATTTAAAGAAATATATCCTAATTGTGAATCTAATTGATATTCCCCAGNATTTAATTTTTTTGCGTTTTCAAGTGACACATAATCCAAACCATCCCTAACTTGCACACCGCTAAATCCTGATTGAACGGTTGCGATATCTCTTATTGCCGGATTTAAAACAGAAGGTTCACTACCCTCTATCCCTAGTGGATTAAACTTATTATTAGCATTATTAGGGTATGACCTACTTGGAACTTGTATAAATCCTCCAGGAGGAAATAGTAANCCTATATCATTGGGGTTAGACTCTCCAATATCTTGAAGTGCAACAATATTTCTTACATTTTCGGTAGAACTAGTCCTNTTTGTAATCCAAACCTCGGTTCTAGTAATNTGAACATTGGTATTTATAAAAGGATATTGTGCTAAAACTCTATCGTAATTATCNCTAAAATAGTGTGATAAAAAAAAGTGNCGGTTTTCATCATAATCTAAAGCAAAAATCTCAAAATCTGTTATCGTAGCTCCACCTTCAGCAACTACAGTTCTTGTTTCAGATTTTTGTTCAGAAAAAACACCTGTTATAGTTGTTTTTCCAAATTGAACCTCACCTTTTACACCAAATAAACTTTGNGCTCCTTGAATTAAAGAACTATTCAAAGGCATACTTACATTACCAACTTCAATTTTTCTAATAATATCATCTTCTGTTGGCGTATATTCCAATTTGATTTGATTTTGAAAATCAAAAGTTGATTGAGTATCATAATTTGCGCTAATTTGAAGTCTTTCACCTATTTTACCTAATAANCTTAAACTAATTCTTTGATCAAAATCAAAAGATAGATTACTTCTATTTGTTGGTGAAAATGAGGGATTATCTTGCTTGGTATATAACAAACCTAAATCAATCTCAACTACNCCCTGCGGTATTATTTCAATTTCATTACCACCAAACACAGATTCAAAAAAACTTGAATTTACATAAAAGGTTGGTAATAAGTTTTTTTGTAATTCTTCAGCACCCTCTTTTCTNCCATCAGCAGCATCAATCTTTTCTTTAAAATAAGATTTCATTTGCTGATTAAGAATCAGGTCTCTATACTCTTCTGGTGTTAAAATTAGCGGATATGATATTGAAAAATCTCCAATAATCTGTGTATAAATATACATTTCAGTTATTATATCNTAAGTATACAGGTCTTGTATACTTNTTGGATTCGGCAAATCCATACGACCCATAGTACTTCCTGTACTTATNGAATCTTGAGAATAAGTGGTAGTAAAACTACTTACAATAACACCTAAAACTAATATCTGCTTAAAAAAGCTAATTTTTAAATCGTAATTTTTTAAACCCAATTGTTACAAATTTTTTAAAGCTTGTTTTATTATGGTTTCTACAGAAGCATTTGGATTTTTATTTANAATATCATCACAAACTTTTTCCACTTGTTTTCTTGCAAAACCTAATGTTTCTAAAGCAGATAACGCCTCATTTCTATTTGTATTGNTTGAAACTAAGGAAACCTCATCTAAGCCATAAATTTTTATTATTTTATCTTTTAAATCTAAAANAACTCGTTGAGCAGTTTTAGCNCCTATTCCTTTTACCGACTGTATGACTGCTATATTATTTTGAGTAATAGCCTCCATGACTTGTTCNGGAGATAGGGTTGATAACATTGTCCTTGCAATACTTGCTCCAATNCCAGAAACCGATATTAANAGTCTNAATACTTCGCGTTCAACTTTACTAGAAAATCCAAATAATGTATGTGAATCTTCTCGTACTTGTAAATGTATAAAAAGTTTTACATTTTCCCCTGAAGGAAGTTGCGAAAAAGTATGTAATGAAATATTAACTGAATAGCCTACACCATTACAGTCTACAACTATATTTGTCGGATTTTTTTCAATTAATTTTCCCTTTAAGTGGGTGATCATCGCTTACTGTATTGATACTTCAAATATAGTATAATTATTTTCATCTACAATCCTNGANAATACTAAAAAGAGGATCATAAATTANCTATTATTTCCTCTTTNTCTGTATTTATTTTTATTAAGAATTGNCTGTCTAAATGGCTTTTNCTTAAGCTAAATTANAAAAATTTAAGACATTTAATTTTTACCCGCTACTNTNATAAAAGGGAATATNTATTGATCCATCTTTAAAATCNGCAAAGAAGTAAGCTTAACTAATATNAATATTAACTTTTAAGGAAATTAATATTCCTAATTAAACCAGAATATTTTGTTCTTTTAACTGCACTTTTTTCAAATGTTTTATGAAAAACTTCTTCCGTAATTTCTTCCCANTCTTTTTTAGACATAGTTAACAGTTCTTTATTACTATTAAAAAGTGGCTCTTTATGAGGTTTGCTAAAACGNTTCCATGGACATACATCTTGGCATATATCACAACCAAACATCCAATCATCAAATTTACCCTTCATATCTGAAGGAATTTCATTTTTTAATTCAATGGTAAAATACGATATACATTTACTNCCATCNACTACATAAGGTTCTGTNATTGCTTGAGTTGGGCAGGCNTCTAAACAAGCNGTACAGCTNCCACAATGATCAGTTACTGCATAATCATANTCTAGTTCTAAGTCTATNATTAATTCCGCAATGAAGTAAAACGAACCATTTGATTTTGTAATTAGATTANTATGCTTCCCAATCCATCCTAAACCACTTTTTGCTGCCCAAGCCTTATCTAATACTGGCGCTGAATCTGTAAAAGCTCTGCCGTGAACTTCTCCAATTTCATTTTGAATAAAATTTAATAATTGTTTTAACTTATCTTTTATTACAAAATGATAGTCTTTTCCATACGCATACTTTGATATTTTATANGTTTCATTAGTTTGATTTTCTTCTGGAAAATAATTTAACAATAACGAAACCACACTTTTTGAACCTGGAACTAATAAAGTTGGATCCAATCTTTTATCGAAATGGTTAGTCATATAACTCATTTCGCCATGCATGTTTTTGTTTAACCAATTTTCTAAACGCGGAGCTTCATCTTCCAAAAACTCAGCTTTACTTATCCCACANGATAAAAANCCTAGGCGTNTTNCTTCCTTTTTAATAAGATTGGTATAGTGCGATTTATAATTCAAGNTATTGATGTCACAATTTTTAATCGCCCTAAAACAANCCTCCTTGTTTTGGAGCTTTAAGTTTTCCTAAATGTTTATANGCAGCTTCCGTAACTTCTCTTCCTCTCGGAGTTCTCATTATAAAACCCTGTTGNATTAAAAAAGGTTCATATACTTCTTCTATGGTTTCCGAACTTTCTGATACTGCAGTTGCCAAGGTGGTTATTCCTACTGGACCACCTTTAAATTTTTCAATAATAGTTAATAAAATTCTATTATCCATTTCATCTAATCCATGTGCATCGACATTCAATGCTTCNAGAGCATATTTTGCAATTTTTATATCAATATTTCCATCTCCTTTTATTTGAGCAAAATCTCTTACCCTTCTCAATAATGCATTTGCAATACGTGGAGTACCTCTACTCCTACCAGCAATTTCTATTGCAGCTTCCATACTAATAGAAACTTCTAAAATCATTGCACTTCGTTGAACTATAGTTGTTAATAATTCTGTTGTATAATACTGTAACCTTGAAGCGATTCCAAATCTTGCACGCATTGGAGCAGTTAATAGTCCAGAACGAGTTGTAGCTCCTACAAGAGTAAAAGGGTTTAAATTTATTTGAACAGATCGAGCATTGGGACCAGATTCAATCATGATATCAATTTTATAATCTTCCATNGCAGAATACAAATATTCCTCTACAATAGGACTTAATCTATGAATTTCATCTATAAATAAAACATCTCGCTCATCAAGATTGGTAAGTAATCCAGCTAAATCACCTGGCTTATCTAATACAGGACCCGAGGTAACTTTAATTTCAACATCTAATTCATTAGCGAGTATATNTGCCAAGGTTGTTTTTCCGAGTCCAGGAGGCCCGTGAAATAGAGTGTGGTCTAATGCTTCTCCCCTTAANTTTGCTGCTTGAACAAATATTTTTAAATTCTCTAGGACCTGATCTTGTCCCGAAAAATCTTCAAAAGATAAGGGGCGGAGTTTTTTTTCTACTTCAACTTCTTNAGGAGTAAAATTTTCATCTGAAGGATCTAAATGTTCATTCATAAAACAAATATACAAATCGAATNGAAGCTTAAATAATAAAAAGCTTTTCAATTTAAACAAACTTTTATACCATTGTTTTTTATTATTTTAGCTTAAACACNTAACAGATATGNTATTTAGGGTATTTNTTATAATAATCATTATTTCTTCTTTAAATNCAATTGCTCAAAATAAAAAAGTAAATGTTTCATATATTAATGAAGAAATAATATTAGATGCCGTTTTAAACGAAACCTCTTGGTCTAAAAATAAACCTGCAACAGATTTTTGGCAATACTTCCCTACAGATACATTACAAGCTATAAATCAAACTGAAATAACTATGTTATTTGATGATNATAATTTATATCTTGGAATTAAAGTTTACTCTTCAGGAAACAACTACATTATTCCATCACTAAAGAGAGATTTTAGAGCTGGAGGAAGTGACAATATTACATTGTTATTTGATACTTATAATGACGGATCCAATGCATTTCTTTTTGGAATCAACCCNGATGGGGTTATGAGAGAAGCATTAGTTTCTGGAGGAGGAAAAGAGCTTAGAGGTTTTACTNCAAGTTGGGATACNAAATGGGAAAGCGTAACCAAACAATATGACGATTATTATATTAGTGAATGGGCAATACCACTGTCTGCATTTAAATATAAAGAAGGTGAAAGCCGTTGGCGTTTTAATTCTTATATGTTCGATACTCAGTCTAATGAAAGAACTACTTGGAATCAAATTCCTCAAAATCAATTTATATTTAATTTAGCTTTTATGGGTGACATGGTTTTTGAAAAACCNTTAGGTAAATCTAAAACTCCAATTTCTATTATTCCATATATAAATACCATAGCAATAAATNATTATGAAGAAAATAAAGAGTTTTTTGAACTTAAAGNAGGAGGTGACGCAAAAATATCAATTTCNAATAGTCTAAATTTAGACATTACGGTTAATCCGGATTTTTCGCAAGTAGAAGCAGATCAAGTAGTAACTAATTTAACACGTTTTGAAGTTAATTTACCTGAAAAAAGACAATTTTTCATTGAAAACAGTGACTTATTTGCTGATTTCGGAAACAGTCTAGATGCAAATCCATTTTTTTCAAGAAGAATTGGAATAGCTAAAGATACNACNGACACCTACATTGAAAATGATATTATTGGGGGTGTTAGGTTAAGTGGTAAAATTAATACTAATTTTAGAATAGGGTTGCTAAACATNCAAACTAAAAATGATTCCGAAAATGAAATTGGAGGAAATAATAATACCGTATTAGCACTGCAACAAAAAGTATTTTCAAGATCCAATGTGAGTTTTTTATTTATTAACAGACAAGACACTTCCAATAAGGATTTTATAATAGCAGAAGAAAAATACAATCGAGTTATTGGNATTGATTATAATCTTGCCAATATAGATAATAGTTGGAATGGTAAATTTTATGCCCATAAATCTTTTACGCCAAATTTAGATTCAAAAAACTATTCTACTGGTGCACGATTGGACTACAGTTCNAAAAAATGGAGATTTAGAGCTAGTGGATTATATATTGGCGGAAATTTTAAATCTGATTTGGGTTTTATTAGAAGAACTGATATTTTTAAAATTGACCCAAAAGCAGAATATCTATTATTCCCTAAACAAGGTAAAATAAATAGACATAATTTTAATGTAGTACCTATAATCGTTTGGAAACCAGAATTGAATTTTNAACTAGCTGACTATAATATAATTTCTAGCTGGAATGCGGAGTTTAATAATACNAGTAGAATAAACGTTTCTATCTTTAATCGTTATATCTATTTATTTGANGAGTTTGANCCTTCATTTTCTGACGGATTATCATTGGCGATGAATACAGATTATACCTTCTCAAGTATAGAGTTTAATTTACAAACAGATANAAGAAAACCAATTTCATTTAAAATAAAGCCTAGTATGGGCCAATTTTTTAATGGTTTTAAATANACCTTTGATACTGAGATTAATTATAGAGTACAACCTAAATTTTTATTTTCAATACGCGCNAGGTANGATAAAATTGAGTTACCAAAACCATATTCTAACAATAATATATGGTTAGTTAGTCCAAAAATTGACNTAACATTTACTAAATCTTTGTTTTGGTCAACATTAGTNCAATATAGTTCTTTACAAGAAAACCTAGGAATTAATTCNAGATTACAATGGCGATTTGCTCCTCTTTCAGATTTATTTTTGGTCTATAATGATAATTTCTTCACTGACTCTGAATTTGCTCCAAGGTTTAGATCTATAAATTTAAAAATAACCTATTGGCTTTATTTATAAAAACTAAAAAGCCTTNCAAAATTTGAAANGCTTTTTAATTAACTATTGAAANATTATATTAAAATGATTGNTTTTCNTCGTTGTCTTGCACTGGAATATGTTGTGGTAAAAAATCTTGTCCAGCAATTACGTAATCTGAATCGTCTTTATTCATTTTACTATAATCATAAGGCCAACGGTGAACTTCAGGAATTGGACCGTCCCAATTTCCATGGATATGCTTAACTTCAGCCGTCCACTCTAANGTATTTGAATTCCAAGGGTTTTTTGACCCCACTTTTCCAAAGAACATTGAATGTATAAAATTATACAAGAACACCAATTGTCCAATTGCTGTAAATAATGAAAAAACNGTNATAACTACATTGATATTTAATAAATCATCNAAATATGGGAAATTTGAAGCGGTATAATACCTTCTAGGAAGTCCNGCCATTCCTATAAAATGCATTGGAAAGAAAACTCCATATGCTCCAATTGCNGTTATCCAAAAATGAATATATCCTAATTTTTTATTCAACATTTTACCTTCAAACATTATTGGAAACCAATGATAAACACCAGCGAATAATCCATAAAGAGCAGAAATTCCCATTACTAGATGGAAATGAGCTACTACAAACATTGTGTCGTGAACATTAATATCAAGTGCACTATCTCCAAGTACTATTCCAGTTAAACCACCACTAATAAATGTAGAAACAAATCCTATCGAGAATAACATTGCTGTATTCATTTGAATGTTACCCTTCCATAAAGTAGTAATCCANTTGAATGCTTTTACAGCAGAAGGAATTGCTATCAATAATGTTGTAAATGTAAATACGGAACCTAAAAATGGATTCATACCAGTAANAAACATATGGTGNCCCCAAACTATTGTTGATAGAAAAGCAATTGCTAAAACTGATGCAATCATCGCTCTATAACCAAAAATAGGTTTACGAGAATTAGTTCCTAAGACCTCAGAAACTAATCCCATTGCTGGAAGTATAACAATATACACCTCTGGATGTCCAAGGAACCAAAATAGATGNTCAAATAGNACGGGTGAACCACCTTGATTATGTAAAACCTCTCCTGCAATATAAATATCTGAAAGGAAAAAAGAAGTTCCAAAACTTCTATCCATTATTAACATTAATACTGCTGATAGCAATACTGGAAAAGATACAACACCAATAATAGCTGTTACAAAAAATGACCAAATCGTTAATGGAAGCCTAGTCATAGTCATTCCTTTGGTCCTTAAATTTATTACAGTTACAATATAGTTTAATGAACCCAATAATGAGGATGCAACAAAAACTCCCATAGAAACCAGCCAAAGAGTCATTCCAGTACCAGAACCTGGTATTGCTTGTGGCAANGCNCTTAAAGGAGGATAAATAGTCCATCCTGCTGATGCTGGCCCAGCTTCAACAAATAAAGAAAGTATCATGATTACACTCGACAAAAAGAATAACCAATATGAAACCATGTTAAGAAATCCTGATGCCATATCACGAGCACCAATTTGTAAGGGGATTAATAAGTTACTNAAAGTACCACTCAAACCAGCGGTTAAAACAAAAAACACCATAATAGTTCCATGAATNGTAACTAATGATAAATACACATTAGGATCCATTACACCATCTTCGGCCCATTTNCCTAAAAATATNTCATAAATTGTAAATTGATGATCTGGCCATGCAAGTTGCAATCTAAAAAGTAATGACATTGCGATACCAATAATTCCCATAAACAAACCTGTAATAAGGTATTGCTTAGAAATCATTTTATGATCTTGACTAAAGATATATTTAGTTACAAATGTCTCTTTATGGTGATGTCCGTGATCATCGTGATCGTTAGCGTGTTCTGACATATCTCTTTAAGCGATTTTATTATTTTTTTAAAGTTTCTGCAATTGTACCCTGTTCTGATATCCAAGTATTGAACTCTTCTTCAGTTTCTACAATAATATTCATTTGCATATTAAAATGATTGCTACCGCATATTTTATTACATAATAATAAAAANTCAAAATCATACATTTCCAATGCCTCTTCCCCTTTTGCTATTAATTCTATNTTTTTTGCNGTTCTAATTTCATTGATGTTTTTGACCTTAGCAATTATATCCTCTTCCAATCGCATATCTTTAGTCGTAATATTTGGAGTATAAGCAAATTGAGTAATCATTCCTGGAACACAATTCATTTGGGCTCTAAAATGAGGCATATATGCTGAGTGCAATACATCTTGTGNTCTCATCTTAAATAATACTTTTTTACCAACAGGTAAGTGTAANTCAGTGACTACTTTATCATCTTGTGCATTTGGATCTGAAACATCAACTCCTAATTGGTTTAGTCCTTCAATTAATCTTACATTAGCTTCACCCAAAGTNTTATCTAAACCTCCATATCTAGCNCTCCAATCAAATTGGTATGCATAAAGTTCAACTACCATTGGATCGTCATCTTCATCAAAACTCATTATATCAGTCCAAGTAAAAAGCCCGTAAATAATTAATACNGCTAAAACTATAACNGGAATGATTGTCCAAATAAATTCTAATCTATGATTTTCTGCATAAAATAATGCTTTTTTATCTTTACTTCCACGGTACACAAAAGCAAAATAATGTAATAACCATTGAGTAACAATTCCAACAGCGAAAATCACAACCATGGTAATNAACATTAATTGATCGATTTCCAAGCCATGTTCTGATGCTGCAACGGGTAATAAAACATTGCCCCATTTCCAAAAGCAATAGGCTAAAATCCAATATATAAAAAACACAAATGCTAACATCATATAGCCTTGTGTTTCATTATCTTTATCTGTTGCTACTTCTGAATCTTCAGATTTAGCAGGTTGCAACAANTTAAATACTTTATTTATTTGCCAAACTGCTACTCCAAAAAGAATGATTACTAAAATTACTAAATATGCGGTCATCGTTTTCTATTCAACAAATTTAATTAATAATGAAAATTTTTACTCTCCTTTATAAAAGGATTTCCTTTAGCTAATAANGGTGCTTTTGTTAATGCTGTAAAAACAACATAAATAAATAGTCCCAAGAAAAAAAGTACTGAACTTAATTCCGGAATACCAAAATACCATGAAGTTCCTACAGTAGCTGGCATAACCATTACAAATAAATCAACGTANTGCCCTGAAAGGATAACAATCCCTGCTAAAACAACAAACCAATTTACTCTTTTGTAATCACTATTCATAAGGATTAATATGGGGAATATAAAATTCATAACTACCATACCAAAAAAGGGTAATTTAAAATCTTCTATTCTAGTTACAAAATAAGTTACTTCTTCNGGTATATTAGCATACCATATCAACATAAACTGTGAGAACCATAAATAAGTCCAAAATATACTAAATCCAAACATAAATTTAGCTAAATCATGGATGTGGCTATCATTAACATATTCTAAATAACCTTGCGATTTTAAAANCATNGTTACTAAAGCTATGGTAGTAATTCCACAAACAATCATTCCTGCAAANACGTACCAACCGTATAAGGTACTGAACCAATGAGGNTCAAAACTCATTAACCAATCCCATGACATAACAGATTCAGTATANATAAAAAACACTAAAAATCCAGCTGAAATTTTAAAACTTTTTTTAAACCATTTTCCATCTGTAGCATCATCTTGCATTCTAGAATATCTNAGTGATATTTGACGGTAAACTATCCAACCTCCAAGAAAAATTATTGCTCTTATCATAACNCCCCNGCCATTTAACCAACCNGATTTACCTTGTAATAATTTATCATGAGCTATAACTTCTGGATCTGCCCAAACAAATAAATGGTTAAAATTAAATGCAGAAAGTCCCAATAGGATTAACATTATAATTCCTCCAGGTATTAAATAAGAAGTAATTCCTTCCATGACTCTAAATAATACTGGTGACCATCCAGCTTGAGATGCAATTTGGATAGCATAAAAAGCCAAAACCCCCAATGATATCATAAAAAACAAGAAGGAAGCAATATATAAAGAAGACCAAGGTCTATTTTGTAATTGATGCAATACATGCTCCAAATGAGCTTCTTCATCATCATGTACACTNTCCCCATGTCCGTCTGCATGNTCGACTTTTACAGTATCATGGTCATCGTTATGTGTAGCTTCTACACTATGTCCATCNTCATGGCTAGATGCCATTATTTCTTTAACTTCAGCAGTATTACTGGGTGTTGAAAGAAAACCAGCAACAATTCCTAAGGCACCTATTACCATAAGAACTATTGCAAAAAGTTTTAATTTACTTGGTAGCGTATACATATCTTAGCTATTCTCTTTGTTCTTTAATTAATNTGCTTCGTTTGAAGCATTTTTNTCATCAGAAAAAATTACTTCCTCATTTTCTGTTGATTTTTTTTGTTTTGAAGACCATAATGGTTCTCCGTTCAAATTAGATTTTAAATCTAACACGTGCATTGCTATCTGCCATCGATCTTTTTCGCTTGTTTGCGAAGCGTATGAACCCATNGAATTTAATCCATACATCATAACATGATAAATATCTCCTTCGGTAATGTTTCTTCCCTGATCATTAAAAGCTGGTATTCCAAGAAATTTTTCCCTTTTCATAAGAATTCCTTGTCCATCTCCTTTATCACCATGACAAACTGAACAAAATATAGTNTACAACTCTTTTCCTTTACTAAGGTTATCTTCAGTAACCTTTATCGGGATTTTTAATTCTTGAGTTGCTAATATTTTTCCTTCTAGAGTGTTTTTATAACCATAAGGGATCCAGC
Source organism: Flavobacteriaceae bacterium (assembly GCA_002713705.1). Taxonomy (GTDB): domain Bacteria; phylum Bacteroidota; class Bacteroidia; order Flavobacteriales; family Flavobacteriaceae; genus Marifrigoribacter. Next base: position 116,503 of record PAUJ01000005.1, on the reverse strand, counting down.
CTCTTGGTATGGTTCCNGAAACGGGCAACATAGCCTCCATTTCTCTTGGGAAACCTATATACTCACCGTAGGTTTTATAACCAACAGGTTCGTACATGTTAGGCATGTATTGAAAGTTAGGCTTTTTATTATCTGTCCAACAAGAAACCATTACAATTGTAACGATTAATGTTATACCTATATTTNCTAGTCTTTTCATATTAGTGATCGTCTTGTTTATCGATTAAACTAATTTCGATGGCTCCAGTATCAATTAAGAATTTAGATACTTTTTCTACATCNTTATTTCCTGTATCAATAACCATTAAAAAATGATCGTCCGTAGTTCTTACNTCTGGATTTTCTGCTTTTTTAAAGGGCCANAACCTACTTCTCATATAAAAGGTAATTACCATTAAATGAGCAGCAAAAAAAACAGTTANTTCGAACATNACAGGCACAAATGCTGGCATATTTTCGATATAACTAAAACTTGGTTTCCCTCCTATATCTTGNGGCCAATCCTCAATCATAATATAATTCATCATTACAATTGNTACGGTTAACCCAATTAAACCATATATAAAAGATGTTATTGCAATACGAGTATCTGCAAGTCCCATAGCTTTTTCAAGTCCATGAACTGGNAAAGGAGTAAAAACTTCTTCTATATAATAATGCTCCTCACGCACTCTTTTTACGGCTTGTAATAAGATATCATCGTCTATATATAAAGCATGAATAACTTTAGATGCCATAATTATTTGTTTTTATTTTTAGTTGAAAATTTTACTTTTTCACCGTAATGCTTTGCATCATCNCCAGAATCAGCTCTTAACTTTTTATAATTTGATCCAGATGATTTTAAAATAGATTTTACCTCTGCTTGAGCAATCACNGGGAAATTTCTNGCATACAATAAAAATAACACGAAAAAGAATCCAATCGTTCCAATAAAAATTCCAATATCTACAAAAGTTGGAGAAAACATAGTCCAAGAGGAAGGAAGNTAATCTCTGTGCAAAGAAGTAACAATAATTACAAAACGTTCAAACCACATCCCTATNTTTACCACTATTGAAATAATAAAAGAAAACAAAATACTTCTTCTCAATTTTGGGAACCACATAAATTGTGGTGAAAACACATTACATGTCATCATAGCCCAATAGGCCCACCAGTAGGGTCCAGTTGCTCTATTTAAGAAAGCATATTGTTCGTATTCAACTCCTGAGTACCAGGCNATAAATAATTCGGTAATATATGCAACACCAACTATAGATCCTGTAATCATTATTACAATATTCATTAATTCTATGTGTTGAACTGTAATATAATCTTCTAGACCTGACACCTTACGCATTATAATAAGTAGAGTATTTACCATTGCAAAACCAGAAAATACNGCACCAGCGACAAAATAAGGAGGNAAAATGGTAGTGTGCCACCCAGGAATTACCGATGTAGCAAAATCGAAAGATACTATGGTATGAACTGAAAGTACTAATGGTGTAGCTAGTCCAGCTAAAACNAGTGAAACCTCTTCAAATCGTTGCCAATCTTTTGCGCGTCCACTCCATCCAAAAGAAAGAATACTGTATATTTTTTTATTAAAAGGAGTTACTGCTCTGTCTCTAATCATTGCAAAATCTGGTAACAAGCCTGTCCACCAGAAAACTAATGAAACTGAAAGATAAGTTGATATTGCAAATACATCCCAAAGTAATGGTGAATTAAAGTTAACCCATAATGAACCAAATTGGTTAGGAATTGGAACTACCCAATATGCTAACCAAGGACGACCCATATGTATTATTGGAAACAATCCTGCTTGGATTACAGAGAAAATAGTCATTGCCTCAGCTGAACGGTTAATACCCATTCTCCATTTTTGACGGAATAGTAATAATACTGCAGAAATTAATGTTCCTGCATGGCCAATACCTACCCACCAAACAAAGTTGGTAATATCCCAAGCCCAACCAACAGTTTTATTCAATCCCCAAGTACCAATACCAGTAGAAACGGTNTAAATAATACATCCAATACCCCACNAAAATGCGGCTAATGCAATTGAAAAAACAATCCACCAAGANTTATTGGCTTTTCCTTCAACAGCTGCTACAACATCTAGCGTAATATCATGATAGGATTTATCTCCTGTCACTAATGGTTGTCTAATAGGTGCTTCGTAATGCGATGCCATATCTATATTTTCTATTACTTAGTTATTTTATTAAGCTTCATTTGTATTTCTAACTTGTACTTGATAGACTACGTTTGGTTTTGTACCTACTTCTGCTAATAAATGATACGCTCTATCGTCTTTAACGAGTTCAGAAATTATACTATCTTCTTCATTTANATCACCAAAACTAATCGCTCCAGTATCACAAGCAGCAGAACATGCGGTTTTAAATTCACCATCTTTAATTGCTCTACCTTCACGCTTAGCATCAAGAATNGTTTTTTGTGTCATTTGAATACACATAGAACATTTTTCCATAACACCACGTGAACGAACTACAACATCCGGNTTCAATACCATGCGACCCANGTCATTATTCATATTAAAATCAAATTCATCATTTCGGGCATATAAAAACCAATTAAAACGACGAACTTTATATGGACAGTTATTTGCACAATAACGAGTACCTACACAACGATTATAAGCCATTTGATTTTGTCCTTGGCGACCATGTGAAGTTGCTGCAACTGGACAAACAGTCTCACAAGGAGCATGATTACAATGTTGACACATNACAGGCATGAATGCAACNTGTGGGTTTTCTGAAGGATTTTCCATATCTCCAAATTCAGATAATGAACTACCTAAACCAGAAATATTTTCTTTTTTATCTAGATCNCNTTTAAAAGAATCTTCACTAGAATAATACCTATCTATTCTAAGCCAGTGCATATCTCGACTCTTACGAACTTCTTCTTTTCCAACAACAGGAACATTATTCTCCGCGTGACAAGCGATTACACAAACTCCACATCCAGTGCAAGAATTNAGATCTATTGAAAGATTAAAATGAGGTCCTATAGATCGATCAAACGACGTCCAAAGATCAGCATCTTTTGAAGTTACAGCTATTTCTTNATGATCTTTTGANACTTCTGGTACTGGATTCCAGTCGTGTTTATTTTTTGTATTNAATATTTCTAGGGTTGTTTCTCTTATAATGTCCCTTCCCATCATAGTGTTATGCAACTGTACACAAGCAAACTCATGNTCCCCTGGAATTTTATCAATTGTCACAGTCTGAATAGGTGAAAATTCTTTATATAACCTAAAAGCNTTAACACCNGTTTGCATTTCTTTTTGGATGGANGATGTCCTGCCATATCCTAAAGCTAANCCTATGGAACCATTAGCTTGNCCTGGTTGAATAAGTACTGGAACTTTCTTAATTACNGTTTNACCCATGGTAAGATTCACATAACTTCCGTTTAANGCTCCATTTGCNACATTATTATTTTCTAAGCCTAATCTAGTAGCATCNATTGCAGAAATAGTAATGTAATTATCCCATGATGCTCTCGTTATTGGATCCGGCAATTCTTGTAACCAAGGNTTATTTGCATGCTGTCCATCCCCTAATCCAGTTTTTGTNTAAAGNGTTAACTCTAGATCTCCAGANGTCTTATTTATATTGTTTTTTGTTTCAGAAATCAATACCTTCCCAATAGAAGTATCTGCATCAGTCTTAACTTTAGCTTTACTGTTAACAACTCCATCATGTAGTGCTTTATTCCAAGTATTTTNACTTTCCAGAATATTATNAGACCAAAANTCTTTTAAGAAGTCATAATAAGAAGATCCACTTTGNGTCCATCTTACCAGACACTCTTGAAATTGTTGAGTATTAAATAGGGGTCTAATTGTAGGTTGCATAAGAGAGAACTTACCTTTTTTNAACTGACAATCTCCCCAAGACTCNAAATAGTGTGGAGTTGCTCCAATAATTTGAGCCAAAACAGCAGTTTCATCTTCTTTCATAGAGAAAGCAAGAGAAAATGGCAATTTTTTATATGCATCTANAAATCTGGCGTCAGGAAAAGAATAAACAGGATTTACACCAACAGATATTAATCCTTTAATATCTCCAGATATNACANCATTCATTACTTTNTCTACCTCAGATGACCTACCCATAAATGTAGTTCGAGGNTGCTTCACATCCATCACTANACNATCTTGATTATAATCTAAAACCATTTTTTGTGCATCAAAATNTGGTATACCTGTAANTATAACTCCTTTTTTTCCTGCTTTTTTTAATTGTTTTTTAGCCTTTTCTACTAAAACTGAAACATGCTTTGGTAAATTTATATTAGAATCTGACACTAAGGCTTTTAATACCTTTANTTGTAAAGATGGAATAATAGGTATACGNACATCTGCATTTGCACCAGAAAGAGACATGTTACTCTCGAATTGATAATGCCTTGACATTTTACCTTTTTTAGGGATACGACTTTTAGCATAACTCCCTTCAAAACCACCACCTTGCCAATCTCCAATAAAGTCTGCACCTACAGAAACTATAACTTCTGCCTTTGAAAAATCATAATCAGGTAAAGCACGCATACCGTATTTATCTTCAAAAGCATCTAAAGCCTCTGAAGAAGATACACTNTCGTAAATTACATGTTTAATATTTGGGTGTTTTTTCTGAAATTTTGTAATTAATTCAGAAGTAGTTGGGCTTGCAAAAGATTGNGTTAATAAGATAACTTTTTCATCTTTTAATTCCTCAATTCTANTGGAAACGTTTTTATCAAAATCATTCCAAGAAACATCTTCACCCATTATTTTTGGGCCTTCCAATCGATTTTTGTCATACATAGAAAGAACTGATGCATGCACTCTAGCATTTACAGCTCCTGAATGTTTTGATAAATGATTGCGTTCTACTAATATAGGCCTTCCTTCTCTGGTTTTGATTAAAATATTAGCAAAATCGAAACCATCTGCTATAGAAGTGGCATAAAAATTAGGAACTCCTGGAATAATTTCATCTGGAGCAACCACATAAGGAATCGACTTAATAACCGGTCCTTCACAAGCAGCTAATGAAGCGGCAGCAGTNGTAAAACCAACATATTTAAGAAAATCTCTTCGAGATGTTGAAGAAGATTCTAGCGTCTTTTTGTCTCCTAAAAACTCATCTGTCGGTATTGGNTTAACAAATTCATTTTGCTTAAGCAACTCAACAATAGAGTTGTTTTCGTTTAGTTCCTCAACACTTTTCCAGTATTTCTTATTTGATGACATTTTTGTAATTAATTTAATGAAGAAATATATATTGATTCCAACGTTTAATTATTTTAATAGTGGCATTTACCACATTCTAATCCTCCTAATTCNGCTATGGTCAATTTATCTACATTGTATTTTTTNGATAGTTCTTCGTGTATTTTTTCGTAATATTCATTATTTTCCAAATCAACATTAGTTTCTCTATGACAGTCTATACACCATCCCATTGTNAGAGATGAATATTGATACATTATCTCCATTTCCTCAACAGGACCNTGACATTTTTGACAATCTATACCTGCAACTGTTACGTGCTGTGAGTGATTAAAGTAAACAAAATCTGGAAGGTTATGTATGCGGACCCATTTAACCGGCTTTTCTTCACCTGTATAGCTTTGCGTGGCGTCATCCCATCCAACAGCATCATATAGNTTAGCAATTTCTTTGTCATAAAATTCTTTAGTATATCCATTAGCTATATCTTCNTCACCATTGTATTCCGAAATNTTTTTATGACAATTCATACAAACATTTAAGGAAGGAATTCCAGAGTGCTTACTTTTTCTAGCNGAAGAATGACAGTAATTACAATCTATTTTATTTGCACCAGCATGTATTTTATGAGAATAATGAATAGGTTGAACTGGAGCATAACCTTGATCAATACCTACTTGCATAAAGAATCCATACATAAAATAAGCAGAAACTAATAATAACATTATTGCAGAAACCAACATTAAAAATTGATTCTGAATAAAAACTTTCCATAATGGGATGCGAGACTCTTNCGGTTGTTCTTCAATACCATTGGTTTGAGATANTTTTGTTAATGATTTTGTTACCAAAGAAAACATTATTACTAACAATAAAAACACTAAAACAAAACCTACTAAAACCATGTTTTGAATTGTACCATCATCTCCACTAGAAACAGCNACCGGAGCTNCAGTTACTTTTGGCTCAGGTTTTGGCAAGCTAGTATATGCTATTATATTATCTATATCTTGATTTGATAANCCTGGGAAGCTAGTCATTACAGAATTATTATATTCTTTGAATANTGCAACAGCTTTGGANTCTCCAGATTTAATTAAGCCTTGACTATTNTTTATCCATTTGTAAAGCCATTCTCTGTCGTATTTTTCATCGACATTTCTCAATGCAGGACCAACGCTTCTTTTATCTAATTTATGACATGCAGCACAATTTGATTTAAACAAAGATTCTCCAGCAACAGCATCAGTATTTCCTTGTCCTAAAGTGACATTTGAAATTGTTAGCGTTAATACAAGTAAAATGATTGATACTTGTGATGATAAATTATGGTAATTCACCTTTTTCATACTGTTGGTTAATTTTTTTCTATTGTAAAAATCTGTATTTTGTTCATTTTCAAAGCACTAGTAATTACTGTACTTGACTGAGTTAATTTACGCTGCAAAAATAAGATATTAATGTCAATTTGAGAAATAGTACGAAAGCGTTAATGCTTAATTTATAATTATTCTAAATAATAAATTTTCTTTCAATTGAGTTAATAAAATATACCTTTGCAATAATATCATTTTATGAAAATTAAACCTTATTTAATATCCATTAGTTTTATTGTTTTTTCTAATTTATTAATTGGACAAAATGCAACCATTACTATTAACGAAGACGAAAAAATTCTTGAAATATTAGCATTAAAAAAAAGTCTTGAAGTTGAGAACAAACTTACGGTTGGATATACTATTCAATTGTATTACGGCGAATTAAACGAAGCAAATAAAATCATTAAAGAATACCAGAACAATTTTGATTCTTGGCCTGCATCCATAGAGTATGAAACTCCTAATTATAAGGTATGGGTTGGAAGTTTTAGTTCTCGATTTGAAGCAGATCGAACGATACTAGAAATTAAGGATAAATTTCCATCTGCTTTTATATTAAAACCCGAAAGAAAATAAAAATTGCAGGTTCTGCATTGAATGTAAAATAAAACGGCTTTAAAAACCGTTTTATTTTAATATTTTTAAAAGTATATTATTTAAGTTTCTTCTTAACAGCTACCTCTCTAAAGCATTCAATAACATCGTTTTCTTTAATATCGTTGTAGTTTTTAATCTGCATACCACAATCATAACCTTTTGCTACTTCTTTAGCATCATCTTTAAATCGTTTTAATGAAGATAGTACTCCGGTATAAATGACCACTCCATCACGAATTAATCGAATTTCAGCATCTTTGTAAATTTTTCCACTTAGAACCATAGAACCTGCAATAGTTCCCACTTTGGATATTTTAAATGTCTCTCTAATTTCAGCGGTACCAGTAATTTCTTCTTTCATTTCTGGAGACAACATACCTTCCATAGCATCTTTAAGATCGTTAATNGCAGCATAAATAATAGAATACATTCTGATNTCAATTTCTTCTTTGTCAGCAATCTGACGTGCATTCCCCATTGGTCGCACGTTAAATCCAATAATAATGGCATCAGAAGCCGAAGCTAATAACACATCACTCTCTGTTATGGCTCCAACTGCTTTATGTATAATATTTACTTGTATTTCATCTGTTGATAANTTCAAGAAAGAGTCTGTTAAAGCTTCAACAGATCCATCAACATCACCTTTAAGAATTACATTTAATTCTTTAAAGTCTCCNAGTGCAATTCTTCGGCCAATTTCATCTAANGTAATATGACGTTGAGTCCTTACAGATTGTTCACGTTGTAATTGCGTTCGTTTCGATGCAATTGCTTTTGCTTCACGTTCATCTTCAAAAACGTTAAATTTATCTCCAGCCTGTGGAGCTCCATCCAATCCTAATATTGATATTGGTGTNGCAGGCCCAGCTTCATTTANTTTTTGACCACGNTCATCATGCATTGCTTTTACTTTACCACTGCATTGTCCNGCTAGCATATAATCTCCAATTTTCAAAGTTCCTCCTTGAACTAATATCGTTGAAATATAACCCCTACCTTTATCTAAAAANGCTTCGACTACAGTACCATTTGCAAATTTATTAGGATTTGCAGTAAGTTCNAGTAATTCAGCTTCTAACAATACTTTTTCTANTAATTCATTTATACCTACACCTGTTTTCGCAGAAATATCTTGCGATTGTATTTTACCACCCCAATCTTCTACTAGTAGGTTCATTTGAGCAAGACCTTCCTTAATTTTTTCGGGATTGGAAACTGATCTGTCTATTTTATTTATTGCAAATATTATAGGGACTCCTGCTGCTTGTGCATGACTTATCGCTTCTTTGGTTTGAGGCATAATCGCATCATCTGCTGCAATAACAATAATCACTAAATCAGTTACNTGTGTACCTCGGGAACGCATTGCCGTAAACGCTTCGTGACCAGGNGTATCTAAAAATGTAATTTGCTGTCCATCATCCAAAGTTACACTGTANGCACCTATATGCTGTGTAATTCCTCCAGACTCTCCTGCAATTACNTTTTCTTTACGTATGTAATCTAATAATGAGGTTTTACCGTGATCTACGTGACCCATTACTGTCACAATAGGAGCGCGGGGTATTAAATCTTCTGGAGAATCTTCTTCAACCTGAACCGCCTCTTCAATATCTGATGTTATAAACTCAACCTCATAATCAAATTCNTCCGCTACAATAGTTAACGTCTCCGCATCCAAACGTTGATTCATAGTCACCATCATTCCTAATGACATGCAAGTAGAAATAATTTGCGTAACTGACACNTCCATCATCGTTGCAACTTCACTTACAGTAACAAATTCTGTTACTTTAAGTAATTTACTTTCTGCTTCTTGAATTGCTTGATCATCTTCTGTTTTTTGACGATGCACATCTCTCTTATCCCTTCTATACTTAGCTCCTTTTCCTTTTGAAGATTTACCTTGGAGTTTCTCTAAAGTTTCTCGCACTTGTTTTTGTACGTCAGCTTCACTAGGCTCTTCTTTTGGAGTGTGTGTAACTTTTTTACGAACTCCTCCTCTATTGCCTTGTTGATTTCCAACTCGACCTCCTTTTGGAGGGCTTTTACTTATTCTTCTACGTTTACTTTTTTTCTCTTTATCGGTATCTGCTACAACTTTCTTTTTCTTTTCTGGCTTTTTAAATTGCGATAAATCTATTTTTTCTCCAGTAATTCTAGGACCATCTAATCTTTTATATTTTGTAACTACTTTCTCTGGATCATTTATTACATCTGAATCATTTCTAGCATCAACAGTTTTAGGAGCTGGAGTTTCTTTTTTNATNGGAANAGTTTGANGAGATTTTTCTTCCTTTTTAACTACTATATTTTCTTTTTTTACAGGAGCAGAAGCTTCTTTCTTAACAATTTCAGGTACATCTTTAGCAACTTCTTTTTTAACANTTTTTTTTGCTTCNTTAGAAATTACTTTTGGNGATTCTTTTGTGGTATTAAGCTCAATAACTTTTTCTTCTTTTACAGAANNAGAGACTTCTTTTTTAACAGTNTNTTTCTTGTTCTCTGAAGGTTTTTTAGTATTGAGATCAATTTTNCCAAGAGTTTTAGGTCCTTCAAGCTTAACTTCAGCTTTTATAACTTTTCTAGAAGCTTCGATTTTTTGCTTCCTTTCTTCAAGCTCGCGCTCAGAAGCCAAACGAATATCCTCCTTNTCTTTNCTTTTCTCTTCACCAACTTCTTTAGAAGCTACCTTTTTACTTTTNTCTGTCTGAAACTCTTCAAACATCACTTGGTATTCTTTATTAGAAATTTTCGTGGTAGGTCGAGACTCCACTTCGTAACCTTTAGAGCTTAAAAATTCTACNGCGCGATCCAATGAAATATTGAATTCACGAAGTACTTTATTAAGTCTCATTGTTTTTACTTCAGACATATAGACGCTTTCTCCTGTTTATTCAGTTTAAATTTAAAAATATATATTCAAAATTACTACTTAATCTTCAAATTCTTCTTTTAATATATTTAAAACCTCTTGAATGGTTTCTTCTTCTAAATCAGTTCTTTTTACCAATTCTGNAAGATTATTTTCCAATACACTTTTAGCAGTATCCAATCCAATTTTTTCAAATTCTTTGATGATCCAATCNTCTATTTCATCTTTAAATTCTGATAACTCTACATCTTCTTCAGCNCCTTCACGCAATACATCAATTTCATAACCTGTTAAATAACCTGCTAAACGAATNTTATGTCCTCCACGTCCAATAGCTTTAGACACTTCTTCTGGTTTTAATATTACTTCTGCTCTTTTCTTTTCTTCATCTAACTTTATNGAAGTNACTTTTGCTGGACTTAAAGCACGAGTTATAAATAATTGAGTNTTTGTTGTGTAATTAATTACATCGATATTTTCATTTCCTAATTCACGAACAATACCATGAATACGNGATCCTTTCATTCCCACGCAAGCNCCAACTGGGTCTATACGATCATCATAGGAATCTACAGCTACTTTTGCTTTTTCTCCAGGAATACGAACTACTTTTTTAACACTAATTAACCCATCAAATACNTCAGGAATTTCTTGTTCAAATAATTTCTCTAAAAATTTNGGATGTGCTCGAGACATCACTATAGAAGGTTTATTNCCTTTAAGNTCAACACTTTCTATAATTCCTCTAACATTATCTCCTTTTCTGAAAAAATCTGAAGGTATCTGTTTTTCTTTAGGTAAAATTAATTCATTACCATCATCATCTAATAAAATGATAGCACGATGACGAATATGATGAACTTCTGCTGTNTAAATTTCCCCTTCTAAATCTTTAAAATACTTAAATATATTCGTGTTGTCGTGTTCGTGAATTTTGGATATTAAATTTTGACGTAATGCTAAAATTGAACGACGTCCCAAATCTATNAGCTTTACTTCTTCAGCAACATCTTCCCCAATTTCGTAATCAGTTTCAATTTTTTGAGCATCNCTTAATGAAATCTCTTGATTTGGCTCTTCTACTTCTCCATCGGCAACCACTACACGATTTCTCCAAATTTCTAAATCTCCTTTATCTGGATTGATGATAATATCAAAATTATCATCATCGCCATATTTTCTTTTTAGAGCGTTTCTAAAAACATCTTCTAAAATCGACATTAATGTCACTCTNTCAATTAACTTATCATCTTTAAATTCTGAAAAAGAATCAATTAATGCTAAATTCTCCATATTCTTCTATTTAAATGTTATCACCACTGTTGCTTCAACAATATTTTTATATTCTAAAACCGCTTCTTTTTGAACGGTAACTTTTCCTTTACCNATAGGCTTAGGCTCGCGAGCTTTCCAATTNAGCTCTATTTCATTATCANCTACTTTTNNAAGCTTTCCNTCTAAAATTTCATTATTTTNAGTTTTTACTTTTAAGATACGNCCAATATTTTTTTTATACTGACGCGGTATCGAAAGTGGNTCTGAGACACCTGCCGAGGCAACGTCTAACGAAAAATCAGTTTCTTCTCTATCGATGTTATGCTCTATAGCCCTNCTTACAGCTATACAATCATTTACTGTTACTCCTTGATCACCATCAATTATTACTTTTATTTGATTGCCTTCCAAGATTTTAAACTCAATTAAAAATAATGACTTNTTATCTTCTAANGCCTTATNTAGTAACTTTTTTACTTTTTCCTTCATTAATTTTAGCTATAAAAAGAGGGGACTTTTGGTCCCCTCAGCTAGTTTCGTATCAAATTCNGTGCAAATATAGTGTTTTTTTAACTTTTAAAAAAACCTTTATTCTTACGAATTATTTTTGTACTTTAAAGTTTTTAATAATCTGATAAAANATAAACATATGAAACGNATATTAATNCCTACTGATTTTTCTGAGCAAGCAGAAAATGCATTAAAAGTAGCTGCTCAAATTGCTAAAAAACACGGAAGCGAAATTTATGTTTTNAACTCCCTTGAATTNCCATCAAATCTATCAAATTCTGGAAGTACTGGATCCATGCCAGAATCATTATTTTTTATAAAACTTGCCGAAAAACAATTTGAAGAATTGTTAAAAAAACCATACTTAAAGGACTTGCTTCTTCACGAGGCAATTATTGGTCATGGTGAGATNTTTAATGACGTAAGTGAAGTTGTAAAAGAAAAGAATATTGATCTTATTATNATGGGATCTCATGGCACTAATGGTTTTATGGAAATGTTTATAGGTAGTAATACTGAAAAAGTAGTGCGAACTTCAAAAATACCTGTATTGGTAATTAAAAATGAACATTTGGAATTTAAAACNGATAACTTTGTATACGCTACTGATTTCTCTGAGGANTGTAAAGTTNCNTTTGAAGAAGCGCAAAAATTTGCTGAAGTTACCAATTCACATTTAAACTTACTTTATGTTAATACTCCAAGTGAATTTAAAACATCTAAGAAAATCAANAAAAGAATAAAAGATTTTCTAAAAGATTTTAACACAGAAAAAATTAATACTCACATATATAATGANACTTCTGTAGAGAAAGGAATTTTAAATTTTGCAAATGAAATAAATGCAAATCTAATTGGAATGGGAACCCACGGAAGAAAGGGAATTTCTCATTTTTTTAACGGCAGTATTAGTGAAGACCTAGTAAACCATGCCAACATGCCAGTGATGACTTTTAAAATCTAACTTGAAAATAAAAATCCCAATTCAATAATTGAATTGGGATTTGTTGGCCCACTAGGGCTCGAACCTAGACTCTTCTATACCAAAAACAGACGTGTTGCCAGTTACACCATGGGCCAATACCGTANTGCGGTTGCAAATTTAATACAAACTTTCGCTTGTACAAGTATTTTTGAGAAAATATTCCACATTTTACCTTTTTTGTTTTTTAGTTAAAATATTTGCTCACTACATACGTTAGATTTTTTTTAACTTGGAGGTATTTATATTATTAGTAAATTCGCTCCAAATAAAATTAAAAATATTTATGAATTCCTTCAACTTTAAAAAATGGAATAATATTTTAGGATGGTTTGTCTTTACAATTGCCTTGACTACTTATTGGCTAACTGTAGAGCCTACNGCAAGTTTTTGGGACGCAGGTGAATACATNACCACCTCAAGTAATTTAGAAGTCGGACATCCGCCAGGAGCNCCTTTATACCAATTATTAGGAGCTTTTTTCTCTATTTTCGCTATGGAGTCAACCAATATTGCACTCACCATTAATTTAATGTCAGTATTTGCGAGTGCTTTTACTGTACTATTTATGTTTTGGTCACTTACATTATTACTTGTAAATATCATTTCAAAAAACAATATAATTACTAAAGAAAGTAGTTATGCTATTTTAGGAAGTGCCGTAATTGGTTCTTTAACTTTTGCTTTTTCTGATAGTTTTTGGTTTAATGCAGTAGAAGCCGAAGTATATGCCATGGCNGCATTTATAATGTCTGTGTTGTTTTATTTAGCATTGAGATGGGAAAAGGACATGCAAACACCTCGAGGAGATCGATGGGTTGTTTTAATTGCTTTTGTTATTGGACTATCATTTGGAGTTCATTTCATGGGACTTCTTACGATACCTGCTATGGGAATGCTTTATTTCTTTAAGAATTACAAAACAGTTACAATCAAAAATTTCATTGTTGCTAATTTAGTNATGGTCGCTATTTTACTTTTTATTTTCAAGTTATTATTACCTATGACTTTAAAGTTTTTTAGCGCTTCAGAAATATTTTTCATTAACAGTATTGGACTTCCCTTTAACTCAGGAACCATCATNGCTGGAATACTCTTTATAGCTCTTTTTTATCTTTTACTGCGTTATACTAGAAATAATGATTTTGTGAAACTAAACACTTTATTNCTTTCTATNTTATTCATTTTTATTGGCTTTTCTAGCTGGATAATGCTTCCCGTTAGAGCTAATGCAGGAACTATGATTAACGAAAATAATCCGAACAATGCTCGTGAATTATTAGCTTATTATAATAGGGAACAATACCCTGAAACTCATCTTTTCCATGGTCCATTATTTACTGAAAAATATGTAGGGCTCGACCCTAACAANCCATATAAAGANGACAAACCAAAGTTTGAAAAAGATGAAAAAAATGGAAAATATATAATTGTAAATGACTATGTAAATGCTTCTCAGAATACCGATGACTCACAAAAAGGATTCTTTCCTAGAATGTGGAGTACAGAGCATAGTTCTAATTATATGGAATTTACTGGAGGGCTTGAATACANCATTAAAAGAGAATATTTAGGAGAATCCCGTTTGGTCGATATTGTAAAAGATTTTAATCAAGATATAAGAGAAGGGAGGGTAGGAGCTGATGATTTTGATNATTTTCTGAAAGATTTTGGACCTTTTTTAGATATTCAAAAACCTACTTTTATNCAAAATATGGCATATATGTTTGANTATCAATTTGGATATATGTATTGGCGTTATTTTATGTGGAATTTTAGTGGGAGACAAGATGATAAACAAGGAGAGTACACAGATTTACATGGAAATTGGCTTTCCGGAATAAGTTTTATTGATGATGCTAGATTAGGTCCTCAAGAATTTATTGCTAGTGATGCAAAAAATAATAAAGCNAGAAATACTTATTTTATGCTCCCATTAATATTGGGAATAATAGGAATTCTTTTTCATTTTAAAATTAACCCTAAAAGNTTTTGGGTACTTTTAATATTCTTCCTTTTTACGGGTATCGCTTTAAAGGTATACNTAAANGAACGTCCTTTTGAACCAAGAGAAAGAGATTACGCGTTGGTNGGTTCNTTTTATGTTTTTGCGATGTGGATAGGNTTTGGAGTTTATGCTTTATTTGAAATCGTTAAAGAAAAAATAAAACCAAAACTAGCATTACCTCTTGTTCTTGTTTTTACTGCATTAGCAGTCCCCGTATTAATGGGTTCACAAAATTGGAATGATCATGACCGTTCTAATAGATACACTGCCCAATCTATGGCAAAGATGTATTTGGATTCTTGTGATGAAAATGCCATTNTTTTTACCATTGGAGATAATGACACATTTGCATTATGGTATGCACAAGGTATAGAAGGATATCGACAAGATGTAAGAGTCGTTAATACTAGTTTATTTCAAACAGATTGGTATATTGATGATATGAAGAAGAAAGCTTTTAATAGCGATCCTATTCCTTCACAATTGACTCATGATAAATATAAATATGGTTCAAGAGATTTTCTTTTCTTCCAAAAAACAAGAAAGGATACTATTANCATTAAAGACTGGATGGATTTTGTTGCAGATGANAGTAAAAAAACCCAGGTTGAATTAGAAAGCAGAAAATGGGCAAATACATTTCCTTCAAAAGTAATTAGAGTTCCTGTCGACAAGGATGCAGTTTTACGTAATGGGATTGTNGATTCTAAAGATGCAGATAAAATAGTTCCATATATAGATATTNTTTTAAAAGGAGATGTACTCTATAAAAATCGTCTTTTAATGTTAGATATAATTGCGAATAATGATTGGAAACGTCCAATTTATTTTAGTGGTGGTGCTTTTGGAGATGACGATTATATTTGGATGAAAGAATACCTGCA
Organism: Flavobacteriaceae bacterium; assembly: GCA_002713705.1. Taxonomy (GTDB): domain Bacteria; phylum Bacteroidota; class Bacteroidia; order Flavobacteriales; family Flavobacteriaceae; genus Marifrigoribacter. The sequence goes on along the minus strand of PAUJ01000005.1, from coordinate 100,745 downwards.
ATTAGAAGGAGTCGTTTATAAATTAGTGCCAATTCGCACTCCTTTAGACAAAGGAAATCCATTTGACATGGGAAGGATTGATACTGATAAAATGTATGATATTGTTATGAACTGGAAATGGGGTAATAGTGGTAATCCNGNNATATACCACGATGTAGAAACTCGTAGAAATGGAATTACTTACAGAAGTAATATGTCTAGGTTAGCAANCGCATTAATTGAAGAAGGNAAGTTTGAGAAAGCAGAAAAAGTATATGATCTAGCTATGGAAAAAATGCCTGTAGATTACTTTGAATTCTATTCTTTATTAGAACCATTTATTTTAGGGTATTATNAGATAGACAAATATGATAAAGCAAGAGCGGTATATCAATCTGTTGTCAAGCATTATCAAGAACATTTAATTTTCTACAGTAAATTAAGTTATAAGAGACAGGANGCAATTGGCGATGAAATATTTAGTGATTTGGGAAGATATAGAGGGTTAATTGATGTTTTAGCTTCTTTCGACACAGAAGAATATACGGTTCTAGAAGCAGAAAAATTCAATACTTATTTACAANTATTTAATTTTTCAAAAGATGAAAATGATATGTTGGATGTAAAGGAGGAGTTATTAAAGAATAATAATGAAANTCCTTTAGATACGATCCCTGAAGTTANAGAGGATTTAATACAATAACATGAAAANTTATTTGGTAAAAACGCCCAAATTTGTTCATCGGTTGTTTCCGAAACGAGTTTGGGCTTTTCCAAACTCTAAAAATTCTGTNTACTTAACTTTTGATGATGGCCCAATTCCAATTGTCACACCTTGGGTCATCAAAGTTTTAAAACAATACAAATCAAAAGCCACATTTTTTTGTATTGGTGACAACGTAACCAAACATGAAAACATTTTTCAACAGATTATTGAAGAAGGGCACTCCATAGGNAATCANACCTATNATCATTTAAACGGTTGGAGTACAAAAACGAAAGACTATATTAATAATTGTGAAAAATGTGAAGATAACCTAAATCGAGTTAAAGATTACAAATCAAAAAGCAATTCTCTTTTTAGGCCTCCTTTTGGTAAGTTATCTTTAAAGCAATCTAAAACACTTCAGGAAAGAGGTTTTCATATAATTATGTGGGATGTTTTAAGTGCTGATTTTGACGCTAAAATATCAAATAAAAAATGTTTAGAAAATGTTTTAAAAAACATTCAACCAGGAAGTATTGTAGTTTTTCACGACAGTTTAAAGTCTTATAATAAGTTAAAATATGTTTTACCAAAAGTATTGGATTTTCTAAAAATCAATAATATAAACTGTGAATCTATAAAACTTTAATTAGACATACTCATTTAATAAACCAATAAGAGTATTGGAATCTTGCTCTCCACTTTGGCGCCATTTCATTTCGCCTTGTTTATAAATCATTAATGTTGGTAGTCCTTTTACACGAAGCGCTTTAGATAATTCTTCATTTTTTTCAACATCAATTTTTATTACTCTAGCCTTATCACCTAAAGCTGAGGCAACATCTCTTAATACTGGATGCATTCCTTTACAGGCTTCATCCCAATCAGCATAAAAATCTAATAAAACTGGAACAGAAGTTTCAATTAATTCTCCAAATTTTGACATAATTCTAAATTTTTGGTAAAAAATTGTTTTACAAATATAGGCTTTTCAAGAGATTATCTGATTTTTTTAGGTGTTATATAAGATCCCACTCAGGAAAGAGCAATACTGTCTTAGCATCTTAAATTAAATACTACTAAATAATTTAAAAATACCCTTCTTTAAAAGAACTCTAATTAGATCTTAAGTTTTTTAAAATTAGTTTTAATAAAATTACTACATTTAAAGTCTAAGTATAATTTTAGATGAAAAGAAGAAAATTTTTAAAAAGAGCTTCGTTAACTGGAATTGGCGTTGCAGTTGGCACTTCTATATTTGCTAATAGGCCTTCAAATAAATTAAATGAGTTTAAAGAAAATTCGTTAGGTAATACAATTGAAAAGCTTCCTATTGTAATTTCAACTTGGAACGTTCCCAATGCGACTAAAGAAGCGGGAATGTTATTAGAGGAAGGAAGTAGGTCCATAGATGCAATTGAGAAAGGATGTATGATAGAGGAAGCAAACTTAAACAATCAGTCTGTTGGATATGGGGGTCATCCTGATAGAGACGGGAATGTTACTTTAGATGCTTGTATAATGGATAAAAATGGCAACTATGGTTCTGTAGTTTATATGCAAAATATTGTACATGCCATTGCTGTTGCAAGAAAAGTAATGGAAGATACACCTCATGTTATTTTAGCAGGAAAAGGCGCTGAAGAATTTGCTATTTCAAAAGGATTTAAAAAAACAAACCTTTTAACTGAAGCTTCAAAAAAAGCTTGGGAAGAGTGGGGAAAAGAGTCCAACTATCAACCTTTAATAAATATTGAAAATCACGACACCATAGGTATGTTAGCAATTGATAAATATGGCGATATTTCTGGTGGATGTACTACAAGCGGATTAGCCTATAAAATGGCTGGACGCGTTGGAGATTCTCCAATAATAGGCTCCGGCTTATTTATTGATAATCANGTTGGTGGAGCAACNGCGACTGGCATGGGAGAAGAGGTTTTAAAAACTGTTGGCAGTTTTTTAATCGTNGAGTTAATGAGACAAGGCAAATCNCCTCAAGAAGCTTGTGAAGAAGCAATACTTAGAATTGTCACAAAAAACGATANTTACAAGAAATTTCAAGTCGGTTATATCGCAATAAATAAAAAAGGAGAAACAGGTTATTATTCAATACATGAATATTTTAGCGTATCTATTTATAAAGATAATAATTGNATTAATCTTCCCTCTGATTTCTTTTACAAAACAAAATAAAGGCTAGTTAATTAATAAAATAAACGATTTAATATTGAAAATCGAAACATGAAGGTGCCTTTTAATAACCCTTATTTTGTAAAGTTAACATTTATTTAATTGTTATTTCATCTNTGAAGATCCAGGCTTTTCCTTTGTATGGCGAACCTAAATGCCAATTGGGTAAATCCCCTAAATTTTTAGCAACTATTTTTATATAACGAGAACTTTGCCCTTCGGTATTAAATNTAATTGTCTTTATTTCTATTTCTGAAGATGGAACCTCNGCTGCTATAATTTGAGCAGGTANATTTTTACTAAATATTTTTTCCGGAGCTACATAACAGGTTACTTCAGTAGGGAAAAATATCCAACTTCGTTGATCTTGTAAAAAACTAAGTTCAACAGTTTCAAAAGNTTGAATACTTCCTAAATCAATAATAGCTATTAAATCAGCATCTTGATACCCTTGCCAAGCTCCTGTTCTATAATCTTTAGACCCANGAATACCGTCTATAAGTGCATTATTGCCTCCAGCATTGTATTGATTCGCATATTCCGTTTCTAATTGGATACTAATATTTGAGTTGATTTTATAAAAGTTAGTTTTTAAGGTGTCACTTTTAATTCCNTTCACTGCGGCATATGTTTTTAGCTGACTTTCAGTANTGATATTAATAGGATTTTCATAGATTTTAAATTCCTCAGAATCTATACTATAATANATGGTTGTTTCTTTAATAGAGTTTGCTAGAGAAACTTGAGTGTCATTTTTAAAAGCAATTTCTCCTTCAGCAATAAATGGTGTTGGTATGATTAAATGTTCTTTAATTTCAGTTTTAGGCTCTTGACCTNCTTGAGTTCCCCAATTAGTAGGAGCGTCCGTCATATAAAACTTTAATATTCCACCAGCGATTATTTCGTTGTGAGTGATAAAAGTTCTATTCAGCGCTATATCGTTTAAAAATGCCTTTTNGATATAAATAGCGCTATCGGAAATATTTTCAGCTTGAATGGTAAACTGCTTCTTATTCTCTAAATTTATNGTCGCTTTTTCAAACAAAGGACTTCCAATTATGTATTGGTTTGCACCCGGCGTTACCGGATAAAATCCTAAGGAACTTAATACATACCAGGCACTCATTTGCCCACAATCTTCATTTCCAGAAACCCCGTCTGGATCATTTTTATATAATTCTGTTAAAATCTGATAAATTTTTTCTTGTGTTTTTGATGGCTTATTTACAAAGTTATATAAATATGCCATNTGATGACTAGGCTCGTTGCCATGAGCATATTGNCCAATTAATCCNGTTATATCTATCTGATCACGTCCAGAAGTTTCATTTTTAGCAGTAAACAAGTTATCTAAATGATTTTCCAATGCTTTTTTTCCTCCCATTAAGTTCATTAATCCTGTAATATCTTGAGGTGCATACAAACTATACTGCCACGCATTTGCTTCGGTATAATTAAAATTAACTTCGTAAGGATCAAANGGAGTAAACCAGGTATTTCTAAACCTTCCTCTCATAAATTGAGTTTNTGGGTCGTATACATTCTTGTAAAACTGTGCTCTTTTTAAAAACAAAGTATAATCATCTTCCTTATCCATCGCCTTTGCCATTTGTGCAATGGTCCAATCATCATAAGCATANTCTAACGTTTTTGAAACAGATTCACTTTCTTCTTCCATAGGAACAAAACCAAATTCTTTGTANGACTTTAAACCTAACTTATCTTGATTAGCACTGTGTTTCATTGCTTGAAAAGCTTTTTCAGTATCATAATTTCGAATCCCTTTTAAATAAGCATCAGCNATCACAGGCACTGCATGATAACCTATCATACAATCTGTATAATTAGAAGATAAATCCCANATAGGCAGAATACCTCCTTCGTCATATTTTGCTAACAATGTATTGATAAAATCNTTGGTTCGTTCCTGTTCAATAATTGTGTATAAAGGNTGTGTTGCTCTATAAGTATCCCACAANGAAAACACCGTATAGTAATCAAAANNCTTAGTTGTATGGATTTCTAAATCCATACCTCGNTAACGNCCGTCTACATCTTGNTATAAATTAGGAGCAATCATTGTATGGTATAATGAGGTATAAAAATTAGTTTTATAATCTGAATTTGAACTTTCGATTACGATTTTATTTAATTGCTGTTCCCAAATACCTTGTGCCTCTTTTTTTANGTCTTCAAAAGATTTATCAGCAATTTCTTTCTCTAGATTTTTACGTGCCCCTTCTTCATCTACTGCAGAGATTCCAATTTTAATATAAATAGGATCATTATTTGGATTATTAAATGTTAATGCTGTTTTTNTGCCTCCANGCATCCCTTGTTCAGGTGGCGACTGTAAAATATCATTAAATGAATGCGATGTTTTTATATAGAAATATAAACGTTGGTCTGTTGCCCAGGCATCAGAAAANCGATNGCCTTGTATTTCAGTGTCAGAAATCTTANGAATGTTTGCCTCCAATACTTTATCACGATGNAGTAGATCTAAAATTACTATTTGATTTTCAGCAGANGGGAATTGGTACTTATGCATTCCACTACGTTTAGAAACAGTAAGCTCAACCTCTATATTTGTAGTGTCTAGTTTTACTTTATAATATCCAGGNGCTGCAATTTCATTGGNATGTGAAAAATGTGCGCGATANCCTTTTTTTCCATTTGCTCCATTATTAAAGTTAATGGTATTCGTTGGCATTAATAAAATATCTCCGTAGTCGGAAACACCTGTTCCACTTAAGTGTGTATGAGAAAATCCATAAATAACAGAATCACTATAATGATATCCGCTACACCCATCCCATCCTTCCAAACGAGTATCGGGACTTAACTGTATCATTCCAAAAGGCATAGTAGCTCCAGGATAGGTATGACCATGACCTCCAGTACCAATAAATGGATTTACAAAATTTATTAAAGGTAATTCTTTTTGAGCATTAGAAATATTTGATTTATTCGAGCAACTAAAAAGTAAAAGTATACTCAAAACTAAAAGGAATCTTTTCATAGGTTTTATTGTTTATTAAATTGCTTACATACTAGTAGCTATTAACCACTCAAGTGTATTTAAAAAAATTAACATGCTCGTTTCATATTGGTTTTTTTGAACGTCAAAAGATACAAAAACTAACAAAAATGTCAAGGATTCTAATAAGTGATAATCTACATACAGACCTTGTTCATATATATATTATTTTTTTGGAGTCATTATTTCTTTAACAAGCGTTTTTGCACCAACATAAATGGCGATTATAGATTGTATATAAAAACTAGTAAAATTTACAAATTGAGTTTCGATTCAAAGAATAAGTTTAGTAGCTTTATAAAATTAAATTAACACCCTATGTCCGATAAAAAACGCCTATTTCTTGTTGATGCTTATGCTTTAATATTTAGAGGTTATTATGCCTTTATTAAAAACCCAAGAATTAACTCCAAAGGCTTGGACACTTCAGCAATTATGGGTTTTATGAATTCACTTTTAGATGTTATAAAACGTGAACGTCCCGACCATTTAGCGGTTTGTTTTGATAAAGGCGGAAGTAAAGACAGAANAGAAGCCTTCCCAGAATACAAAGCCAATAGAGATGCAACACCAGATGCTATAAAAATTGCAATACCATANATCCACGATATTCTAAAAGCCATGCANATCCCTATAATGGTTAAAGAAGGTTTTGAAGCAGATGATGTTATTGGAACGCTGTCAAAAAAAGCTGAAAAAGAAGGTTATCAAACCTTTATGGTTACCCCAGATAAGGATTTTGCCCAATTAGTTTCAGAAAATATTTTTATGTACCGTCCAATGTTTGGAGGGGGNTATGAAACTTGGGGAATTCCAGAAATACAAAAAAAGTTTGAAGTAGAACGACCGGAACAAGTNATTGATTATTTAGGAATGATGGGTGATGCAAGTGATAATATCCCAGGATTACCCGGTGTAGGTGATAAAACTGCTAAAAAGTTTATTGCTGCTTATGGAAGTATGGAAGGTTTATTGGCCAATACCCACGAATTAAAAGGNAAAATGAAAGAGAAAGTAGAAGATGCTAAAGATTTNGGTATTCTTTCTAAAAAATTAGCAACGATCATGCTGGATGTTCCTGTGGAGTTTCANGAAAAAGATTTTAAATTGTCCCATCCCGATATGGAAGCGGTTACTATTCTTTTTCAAGAATTAGAATTTAGGCGATTGATAGATAATTTTACTAAAACATTTNCNAATACTTCCTCTACAANCAATAAAGTGGTTGATGAAACAAAAGAAAAACNCGTAACAAAAAGTGAACCTAGTGCTGCGGGACAAGGGCAATTTTCACTTTTTGGTGGCGATGGNGAACCCCTAGAAAGCAGCCTTCATAGCACTAGAAAAAGTATTACAAATACCGAGCATTTTTATCAAACAGTTCAAGCCGGTATGGGAACCNAGTTATTTCTTCAAAACCTAATGAAACAAACTTCTGTATGTTTTGANACGGAAACTACTGGACTAAATCCAATAACAGCTGAGTTGATTGGGATTGCTTTTTCATGGGAAGTTGGTAAAGGGTTCTATATGCCTTTTCCAGAAGATAAAAATGAANCTCAAGATTTAGTCGAACTACTTAGACCTTTCTTTGAAAATGAATCCATCCAAAAAATAGGTCAGAATTTAAAATATGATATCAAAGTACTCGCAAAATATAAGGTTTNNGTAAGAGGGAAGTTATTTGACACCATGTTAGCTCATTATTTGATCAATCCTGATATGAGACATAATATGGATATACTTTCTGAAACCTATCTCAACTACACACCAATTCCAATTACAAAACTTATTGGTAAAAAAGGAAAAAATCAACTTTCCATGCGAGAGGTTCCNATNGATAAACAAACGGAATATGCAGTTGAAGATGCAGATATCACACTTCAATTAAAAGAGCATTTTGAAAAAGAATTAGGTGATGCTAACGTTCAAAANTTATTTAACGAAATTGAAGTTCCATTAGTACGTGTTTTAGCTGCTATGGAATTAGAAGGTATCAATTTAGATGTACCATTTTTAAATGGATTGGCTTCCGATTTAGANAAAGATATCAAGAAGTTAGTTACCNAAATTTATGAAGCTGCAGATGAAGAATTTAATATTGCTTCNCCAAAACAATTAGGTATTGTTCTTTTTGAAAAAATGNAATTGNTTGACAAACCTAAAAAAACCAAAACAGGCCAATATTCAACTNCAGAAGATGTACTTTCTTATTTAGCNAAAGACCATGAAATAGTAAGAAATATATTAATTTATAGAGGTCTTGCAAAACTAAAAAGCACATATGTTGATGCCTTACCGCTACAGGTAGAAGANTTAACTGGACGGGTGCACACCGATTATATGCAAACCGTTGCGGCAACAGGAAGACTAAGTAGCAACAATCCTAATTTACAAAATATCCCAATTCGTACCNAGCGTGGTCGTCAAGTTAGAAAGGCTTTTATACCAAGAAATANAGACTATGTCCTATTAGCAGCGGANTATTCACAAATAGAATTACGTATTATTGCGGCTTTAAGTGAAGAAACCAACATGATTGAAGCTTTTAGTAACGGAGAAGATATTCACGCCTCCACTGCTGCCAAGGTTTTTGATGTTNCCCTGGAAGNAGTAACCAAAGAACAACGTAGCAATGCAAAAACAGTTAATTTCGGAATTATATATGGTGTTTCTGCTTTTGGCTTAAGCAATCAAACAGATCTTTCCCGTTCTGAAGCAAAAGAATTAATTGAGACCTANTATGAAACTTATCCTAAACTTAAAANATTTATGAACGAACAAATCCATTTTGCTCGTGAAAATGGATACGTTCANACCGTATTAGGAAGAAGAAGGTATTTAAATGGGATCAATGCATCCAATGCGATTGTACGTGGAGCTGCAGAACGAAATGCTATCAATGCTCCAATCCAAGGTAGTGCAGCCGATATTATAAAAAAAGCCATGATTAATATTTATAATAAGCTNGAAGAAGGCAANTATAAAAGTAAGATGTTATTGCAAGTTCATGATGAATTAGTTTTCGATATCTATCAACCAGAATTAGAAATATTAAAACCTTTAATTAAATATGAAATGGAAAATGCATTTAAACTTTCTGTTTCCTTAGATGTTGATTTAGGGCTAGGAAAAAATTGGCTAGAAGCACATTAAAATTAATATCAAATCGAGAATTTTAAACTGATTTTTTTGATTAAAAGTTGCCTTCAAAAAATACTAAAACNATCCGCTTTTTTATCTTAAAAAGATAAAGACAAATAACTCNTNGTTAATNTTAAGAAAACAACAGTAGAATAAATTAAAATTTGGTATTTTTAAAAAAAAAAATTGACGCTATTAAAACCTATATTATATTTTTCTNTATTTAAATACCCATTAACGGAAGAGGAAATTTATTCTTTTTCTGAAGCAAATTCTATAGATCAAATCAAAGCGGAATTAAAACATTTAGTCAATAATAAAGTGATTTATAAAATCGATGAATTTTATTTGACAGNAAATGATGAAACNTTAATTAATAGAAGGTTATCAGGGAACCAAATGGCAAAGGATATTCATCAAAAAGCCACAAAAGTTTCCAGTTTTATTTCAAAATTTCCATATGTAGAAGGGGTTGGAATATCAGGATCTTTATCTAAAGGTTATTTTGATGAAGAAGGAGATATCGATTTTTTTATCATTACGAGNCCCAAACGGTTATGGATTTCAAGAACGTTATTAATCCTNTACAAAAAGATATTCTTATTTAATTCTAAAAAATATTTTTGTGTCAATTATTTTATAAGTTCAAATTCTTTAGAAATTGAAGAAAAAAACAGATTTACTGCTACTGAANTAACTACCATGCTTCCGATGTTTGGAAACAANAGTTTTTATGATTTTTACGAACAAAATAAATGGGTAGAAAATTATTTACCCAACAAAATGATTTCTGAGCATTTGTTAACATTAAATCAGGTGAAAAAACCACTACTCACAAANCTTATAGAAAATATCCTAAATACCAAAATTGGTGATTGGCTAGATTCGTTTTTTCTTAAAATTACCTACAAAAAATGGAAAGTAAAATTTAATAAATTGGAAGAAAANCATTTTAAAGTAGCTTTAAAATCTAACAAAAATGTTTCTAAACACCATCCTTTAAACTTTCAGCGTAAAGTAATTGAACGCCTTAANGATAAGTATGATGAGTTAAAAGAAAAACATAACATTCATTTAACAAAAGAACATGCTTGATATTCTTTTCTCCCATTCTTATTATTACCCATTAGACAAAAANCAATGGGAAAATAAAACTCCGTATCCACCTCTTGGCACTATATATGCNGCTTCTTTAATGCGCGAAAATGATTTTTCTGTTTCTCTTTTTGATACCAATCTNAGAAATAATCCTTTTGATATTGAAAAAGAAATTCANGAAACAAAACCTTCNTTTTTGGTCATTTATGATGATGGTTTTAACTACCTCACAAAAATGTGTTTGACCAANATGCGAGAGGCAGCATTTGAAATGATTNATATNGGNAAAAAACACAATTGCAGNGTCATTGTAAACAGTTCAGACAGNACCGATCATTATAAAAAATATTTANATGCTGGTGCCGATTATATTATCTTAGGGGAAGGAGAACTCACTTTAAAAGAATTACTTACCAAATTAAAAAATAAAGAACCAGCTAGCGATTTAAAGGGAATAGTTTTTAAAAATAATGAAGAGTTTGTTACCAATTCGANAAGAGAGGCTTTAAAAAATTTAGATGAACTTCCAATGCCTGCTTGGGACNTAGTAGATGTAGATGCCTATAAAAAAGTGTGGGCGGAAAGAGGAAAAAAAATCTCATTAAACATNGCAACAACTAGAGGATGTCCNTTTAAATGCAATTGGTGTGCAAAACCTATTTATGGAGTTCGTTATAATTCTCATTCTCCNCAATACATCACAAAACTTATCTCCTACTTAAAAGAAAATTATGATGTCACAAACTTTTGGATGTGTGATGATATTTTTGGTTTAAAACCACGATGGGTTCAAAATTTTAACACAGCATTAAAAAAAGCGGATTTAAAAATAACCTATGTAATACAAAGTCGTGTTGATTTATTATTAAAAGAAGACAGCATTGATGCTTTAGCGGAAAGTGGTTTAAAAGAAGTTTGGGTGGGAGCAGAAAGTGGCTCACAAAAGATTTTGGACGCCATGGATAAAGGAACNCAACTTTCCCAAATCTATGAAGCAACACGTTTATTAAAAGTAAAGAATGTGAAAGTCGCTTTCTTTATTCAGTTTGGATATTTGGGAGAAACAAAAGAGGATATTTCAAAAACGATTGCTATGATTAAGGAATTACAACCTGATGATATNGGTGTTTCAGTATCCTACCCATTACCTGGAACCAAGTTTTATGAGATGGTTAAAGACGATCTAAATCTAAAATCTAATTGGNCGGATTCCGATGATTTAGCTATGATGTTTCAAGGGACTTTTAATTCCAATTATTATAAAAAATTGCATCGATATGTACATAAGGAATATAGAATAAGTCAGGCCATTACTAANTTTAAAGACATTATTAAAAAGCCTTCATTAGTTTCTATAACTAAATTACGATCCATGCTTTTGTATTTTTATTATACCCCTGGTGCNNTNCTNGATAAATTTGCGTTAGACAAGATGGAAAATTCCAATAAGAATGAATAAGAGCAAACAAAATATCGAAAAGGGNTTTTCCAAAATTTCAAGTCATTACGAACAACTTGATAAAACTTCCAGTCTAATTAATTGGATGCGAAAACGGGTGCGAAAACATTTANATAAAGAGTTAAAACCTATTGCTAAAATTTTAGAAATAAATTGTGGNAGCGGAATAGATGCAGTTTATTTTGCAAAAAAAGGATACAATATTCATGCAACAGATATTGCCCCAGGAATGATCGATTTTGTTAAATCCAAAATTAAATCGGAATCCTTAAGAAAAAACCTATCCTGTCAAAGATTATCCTTTAATGANCTTAATGAGCTTAATCCTCAAAAATACAATCATATTTTCTCAAACTTTGGTGGTCTAAATTGTAGCTCTGAAGAAGAGCTAAAAGAGGTTTTTGGTTTATTTAAACAATTGTTGTCTCCCAATGGAAAAATAACATTAGTACTCATGCCAAAAATATGTGCNTGGGAGTTTTTAAAAATTTTNAAGGGAAATAAAACAGCTTTTAGAAGATTAAAAAAAGATGGAGTTTTTGCAAATATCGAAGGAGAGCAAGTACACACTTTTTATCATAGTGCTTCAAGGATAAAAAATCTATTGCTAAAAGATTTTAAAAACTTTAAAGTNGAGAATATTTGTTTTTTAGCTCCCACAGGTAATCATGTAGACTTTCCAGAAAAATATCCGNTATTATTTAATACTTTAAGTCTTTTCGATACTATTTCAAATAAAATTCCTTTTTTTNGAGGATATGGNGATTACTATATTTTAACAGCTTCATTAAAATNAAATTAAGACTTTTTTAATTTCANTATATAAATTANATAACCAACTAACAAAACATATTCTGANATCACAAAACCAATAGCAATTTGATATAAATTATTATGAAAAATTAAATAGAAAAGAAATAGTACTGCCAATTGTAAAATAGCAAAATTTAAAATAATATTCCACTTTTTCAACTCCAACAAGTAACTGAAAAGTGGGATAATNATAAAAAACATTGGTATTGATAAGCTNAGAATTCTTAAAATATTTACTGCTANATTATTTTCTTGAAAATTATTTAATACAAATATCAAATAAGGACTTCCCATATAAATGAGTGCCACCACTAATAANAAACAACATAAAATAAGAGCCTCTGTTTTCTTTCTAAAAACAGTTAAATCAAACNTTTCTTTATTATAAATAGGNAAAAAACTGGTAAACATAGCACCTGAAATGCCNCTTATCATATTAATTATTTTATCTGCTAAAGTATAAATGGTTGCANAACTTGGTCCAAATAAATAGCTTGTTAAAGGCAATATGATTACGGGCTTTAATAGTGAAAAAAAATTAACTAAAAATAAATTAAATGTCTCTTTTAAAAAGAGTATAACTTTTTTTAATGACANTAATTGAAAATCAAAAAATGGTTTTTTACTNTGTTTTAGAAAAAACAATACCACAAACAATTCAGATAGACCCAAGNAAANATTAATATAATCTTTATTCGAAATCACTATTACAACTAACAAGAATAATAACTTACTAAAAAAACCTATTAACAGAATATATTTGTTTTTTTCTAAGGCATTAAAAAAAAGTGTAGGATTCANAATTTTAAAAATAACAATCGGCAAACTTAACAACCATAAATTGAAATAATTTTTAAAGTAAATAGCTNCAAANAAAAGAGAAATTAAANTTAATAGAACAGAAATATAAGCTCTAATGTTGATACTTAAACTCCATGTTTCTTTAAAGATATTTTCGTTGANACTTATAGCCTTAGATTGTGTTGGGATATAAAAAATAAGGCTATAATTAGCAATGGCAACCATTCCAAAAATAATAGCTTGCGNGGTAAAGACCANACCCATATNCTGATAACCAAATTTTGAAATTAATATAGGTAAGGTAATAATAGAAAATAAATANCCTAAATTATTAAGTGAAAACAGCCAAAAAAAGTTGATTAAAAATCGNGTTCTGTAATTTTTAAATTTCATTAGGATTTTACTTTTTNTAANTGGTTTATTTGATGTCTTTTAAAAANACTAATCATACAAAAAGAATATCTCCATCCTAATATAGTTATGGAAACTAAAAAATGTAACAGTATTTTTTTTTTAAAATTAAGATGGTGTTTTTTAGCTTTTTTNGCTAAAACAAGAATATTATCACAAAAATAAATCCATGTCTTTTTTTGATTTTNAATNTTTTTCCAATCTATTTTTAAGAGAATCAACAGATTTAAAGAGGTGTTAATCTCACTTCCAATTAAGGATTGATTGATAAATTTATTTTTTAAAGGTTTTAGNATTTCAATTTGCTTATTGTATGATTTACTAATGNCATTGATCATTTTTTCTGAAATNATTTGACGTGTTAGAGAATCTGGNCTACAATTAACTGTAAGAAGCGTTTTGTTNACGACCGAAACCGTTTTACTATTTAATAAATACGCTAAAAAAAAAACATCNTCTTCTTTCCAAGATAGATTTGGAAAACTACATTCTTTAGCAATCGTAGATTTGAAAAGCTTAGCCCAAGAAGTAGGTANTAGTTTTTCAGAAGCAACCAATGAAATAGCCGTTTNATTATCGAAAGTTTTATTGTNATTCCAATTGGATTTTTTCAANANATTTTCATGTTTATCAAGCATTACATATTGACNGATACTCAGATCTGAATTGNTGCTAATAACATTTTTATACAATATTTCTATTGCATTATTATGAAAATAATCATCTGCATCTAAAAAAGCAATATAGGTTCCCGTTACATTTTCAATTCCAATATTTCTAGCATTTCCTGGCCCCGATTTTGGANTGATAATTAATTTAGAATTTGGATTATTTTNNCAAAATTCTTTGGCGTAAAGAGTAGATTTATCTCTAGAACCGTCATCGACTAATATAATCTGNATGGGNGAATAGGTTTGATTTACAACAGAATTTATCGCTCTTTTAAGAAANTTTTCTTCATTATAAAATGGNATAATAATACTAATAAAAGGCTTTTTCATTACAAAATTGCTATGAATTGATTAACAATATTTTTAGCTCTTTTGNGTAATAATTTAATATTTTTAGGNGGTGTCCAAAAAGATTCTATTAAATCTGAAGCAATTAAAACACAAGCAACTTCTGCATTATTTTGTTTNAAAAAAGCTAAAATAGATGCAGTTTCCATATCTATNAGAGTTGCCTTTTTTCTTTTGTANAATTCTAAAACACTNAAGGTTTCCCTATATGGAGCATCGGTTGATAGTATAATTTCCTCAAATAAGTTTAATTCACTTTTTACTTTATCACTCAAATTATTAGAGTATGAAATAAAGGATTCATTATTATAAAAAAAAGAAGTTCCACAGAGAGAAAAAGCTTTGTTAACTATAAAACAAGCCGCTTCATTAATTGTGGTATTAAGTCTTCCTGCATAACCGATATATAAAAATTTTGTCACACCCAAAGCTGTTAATTCTTCTAATAATGCAATAATAGCAGGAGATCCAATNCCAAATTCGTAGCTAAAAAGNACNTTTTTATTTAAAATATAATGTTTTCCGTTTAGTCCTTTTAATTTTTTATNTATTAATCTTTTGGGTAAAGACAATTTGNTGACCATTGAAATAACTGCTACTTTGGGAAGTGTGTCGAAATTATAAAGGTTCTTTTTTCTTTTCCATTCAATTATATCTTTTACATTTAAAATAGATTTTTCTTTATAAAAACCAGGTTCAAAAGGGTTGATAAATGACATATATTGTTGTTAGGAGTTGCAAGTAAATTTAGNATTAAAATAAGTTCTAAAGATATGTATNGTTAATTACATCAAAAAAAANCCAAACAAGTATAATTCTAAAACATAAAACGATAGGTTGTTTCTTAAGGGNCTTTAATTTNGGNNNACTNCTAAAAGCANCTGTTTTNAATAAAAAACTNGCATAAAAGATTCATCGATAAAAAANAAACATGACCATTTGTTATTCAATTAAATAGTATTACATTTGCAGCCCTTTTTAAAGGGAAAAAACAATGATTTATTAACTATTAGACAAAGAACTAAATGGATACATTAAGTTACAAAACAGTATCTGCTAACAAAAACACTGTGAATAAAGAGTGGTTATTAGTAGATGCGGACGGGCAAGCATTGGGTCGTCTTGCTAGTGAAGNTGCAATATTACTTCGTGGCAAACACAAACCTAATTTCACCCCTCATGTAGATTGCGGTGATAACGTGATTATTATTAACTCCGCAAAAATTACTTTAAGCGGAAACAAATGGGAAGACAANTCTTANATTAGACACACAGGTTATCCTGGTGGACAACGTAGCCTTACTGCTCAAGAATTGTTTGGAAAAGATCCTGCAAGACTTGTAGAAAAAGCTGTAAAAGGTATGCTACCNAAAAATAAATTAGGTGCTGCTTTATTCAGAAATCTAAAAGTATATTCAGGAGCAGATCACGGACAAGAAGCACAAAAACCAAAAACCATTAACCTTAACGATAAAAAGTAATGGAAGTAATTCACAAAATAGGTAGAAGAAAAAACGCAGTTGCACGTGTCTATATTGCCAAAGGAAAAGGTAATATTACAATTAACAAGCGTGAATTTGAAAATTACTTTACGACAGGAACTTTACAATATAAAGTAATGCAGCCTTTAACGTTAACAGATAACATTAAAAGCTTTGACATTACTGTAAATGTTCATGGAGGTGGTACAACTGGACAAGCAGAAGCGATTCGTTTAGCAATTTCTCGTGCAATGTGCGAGTTAAACCCAGAGCATCGTTTAGTTTTAAAACCAGAAGGTTTATTAACTAGAGATCCAAGAATGGTAGANCGTAAAAAATTCGGTCAGAAAAAAGCCCGTAAAAAATTCCAATTCTCTAAACGATANAAAATANACTACTTGGTTGGGTNTCTTAGGATACCCAATTCAAGTTATAAGTTCTTATATATTCGTCAAATTATATTTGACAAACAATTTTANTACCGCTGTTACTCCGAGAGCCGGAGAGTTAGTTTAGCATCTAAACCCTTTCATNAAAAGAGGTTGCTATCTATAATAACACAAGAACGTAAACTATTACAAAAATGGCAAACAACAACGAACAAGTAAAAGAATTACTTGACGCAGGTGTACACTTTGGACACCTAACCAGAAAATGGAATCCTAACATGGCACCGTATATTTATATGGAACGAAATGGAATCCACATTATCAATCTTTACAAAACTACTGCCAAACTGGAAGAAGCTAACGAGGCTCTTACAAAAATTGCAGCTAGTGGAAGAAAAATCCTTTTCGTAGCTACCAAAAAACAAGCTAAAGATATTGTTGCTGAAAAAGCAGGAAAAGCAAACATGCCTTACATTACTGAAAGATGGCCAGGTGGAATGCTTACCAATTTCGTGACAATTAGAAAAGCTGTTAAAAAAATGGCTTCAATCGACCGTTCNAAANAAGATGGAACATTNAATTCATTATCTAAAAAAGAACGTTTAGCAGTGGATCGTTCTCGTGCTAAATTAGAAAAAAACTTAGGTTCTATTTCTGATATGACAAGACTTCCAGGGGCTTTATTTGTTGTAGATACAACTCGTGAACATATTGCAGTTGCTGAAGCATTGAAATTAAAAATTCCAATTTTCGCAATGGTAGATACCAATTGTGATCCTAACGTAATTGATTATGTGATCCCATCTAATGATGATGCTTCAAAATCAATAGATAAAATTATGACAAGCGTTTCTAATGCTGTTATNAAAGGTTTGAGTAGCCGTAAAGGTGCTGATGAAAAAGCTAAAAGTGAANCAACATCGACAAAATCAGAAACATCAGAAAAACCTGCAGTTGAGAAAAAATCTACTCGTAAAAGAGTAGCTGCTGTCGANGTTAAGACTGCTCCAGAAGTTAAGACTCCTGCTGNAGAGGTTAAAACTGACGCTTCATCAGAAGAAGAATAAAAAAAGAATAATTTTGCGAAAGTCGTTTTGGTTTTATTCTTTTCAGAAATAACTTAAATGACTTTTTTTTAATATAATAAATAACTAAAATTTCAATAAAATGGCAAATATAACAGCCGCAGACGTAAAAAAATTAAGAGATGCAACCGGTGCTGGTATGATGGATTGTAAAAAAGCTTTAGTAGAAGCTGAAGGAAACTTTGATGAAGCGGTATCTATCTTACGAAAAAAAGGNCAAAAAGTTGCAGAAAAAAGAGCNGACAGAGCATCTAGNGAAGGTGCCGCAATAGCAGTTGTAAATGACGATAAAACNGAAGGTGCATTAATAGTATTAGGATGTGAAACTGATTTCGTTGGTAAAAANGATGATTTTGTAGCATTAGCAAAAAGTTTAGCTGAATTAGCAATTAANTGTAACGATCAAGAATCTTTCTTAAATGCAGATTTTGGTGGNATGACTGTTGCAGAAAAAATGATTGANCAAACTGGAGTTATTGGAGAAAAANTTCAAATTAANGACTTTAAAAAATTGAGTGCTCCTTTTGTAGGTGCTTATATTCACGGTTATAAAATTGCTGCTTTAGTTGGATTGACTTCTGGNGAAAATAGTGCTGATGTAGTTGCTAAGGATATTGCAATGCAAGTTGCTTCTATGGGAGCTACTACTTTATCTTACAAAGATTTTGATCCTGCATTTGTTGCTTCGGAAACAGAGGCTCGAATTGCTGTAATCGAAAAAGACAATATAGAAAGAGGACGTTTAGGAAAACACCTAATTAATGTACCTCAATATATTTCTAGAGCTCAATTAACTGANGAAATAGTGGAAGCTGCCAAAACTAGCTTACAAGAAGAGTTAAAAGCCGAAGGTAAACCTGAGCAAATTTGGGAGAGAATTCTTCCNGGTAAATTAGAACGTTTTATTTCTGATAACACTACGCTAGACCAAGAGAAATGTTTANTAGATCAAAACTTTATTAAAGACGAAAAACAAAGTGTTGCAGATTATGTGACTTCTAAAGGAAACGAAGTTGTTTCTTTTGAAAGAGTTACCTTAGGATAAGCAAATTTTTATACTTAATTAAAAAACCGATCTATTTTTAGGTCGGTTTTTTTTATTCCTAATTTTCTTCTTAGGGTTGAACACTTTTTTTCTTTATTTTCGCATAACAAAATTATAATATGCAATACAAAAGAATACTTTTGAAANTATCCGGTGAGGCATTAATGGGCAANCGACAATACGGTATTGATCCTGACCGTNTAAAAGAATATGCCGAAGATATTAANCAATTAACTGAAAAAGAATTAGAAATTGCCATTGTAATTGGTGGAGGNAATATTTTTAGAGGTTTAGCTGGAGCNAGCAAAGGCATGGATCGTGTGCAAGGAGATCATATGGGTATGTTAGCAACTGTTATCAATGGTTTAGCACTACAAGGTGCATTAGAAGATGAAGGAATTCCAACTCGACTGCAAAGTGCTGTCAAAATTAATGAAGTTGCAGAACCTTTTATTAGACGTAGAGCTTTACGNCACTTAGAGAAAGGAAGAGTTGTAATATTTGGAGGAGGAACTGGNAACCCCTATTTCACTACCGACTCTGCTGCNGTATTGAGAGCAATTGAAATTAAAGCAGATGTAATTTTAAAAGGAACACGTGTGGATGGAATTTACTCTAGCGATCCCGAAAAAGATTCGAAAGCAACAAAATTTGATTTTATTAGCTTTGACGATGTTCTTAAAAAAGGACTAAAAGTAATGGATACTACTGCTTTCACTCTGAGTCAAGAAAATCAATTACCCATTGTAGTTTTTGATATGAATACCAGAGGAAATTTATTAAANGTGGTTTCTGGAGAAAATATAGGAACTAAAGTAAATATATAATTAGTAGAATATTATTTGCTTAAAAATTATTAAATTTGTGTTGTTAAATTATTTTAGGCAANATTAAAGATTAACAGTCATGGACGAAGAGATACAATTTATAATTGATAGCACTAAAGAAGGAATGGATAATGCTTTAATGCACCTTACAAAGAAATTCATAAATATTAGAGCTGGAAAAGCAATGCCTTCCATGGTNTCTAGTGTAATGGTCGATTATTATGGTACTCCAACACCAATTAGTCAAGTTGCCAATGTTTCGACTCCAGATGGTATGACAATTTCTATACAACCTTGGGAAAAATCTTTAATTCCTGAAATTGAAAAAGGAATTCATTTGGCTAATATTGGCTTCAACCCAATGAATAATGGAGAAAGTGTAATTATCAATGTTCCCCCTTTAACTGAAGAGAGAAGAATAGANTTGGTAAAACAAGCAAAAGCAGAAGCAGAAGAAACAAAAGTGGGGGTGCGAAATGACCGTAAAAATGCNAATAACGAAATAAAGAAAGCAACTATTTCTGAAGATTTAGCAAAAAATCTTGAAATGGATGTTCAAAAAATGACNGATAATCACATTATTAAAATTGATGCAGTGTTCTCTTTAAAAGAAAAAGAAATTATGACTGTTTAATAANTACAGTTCTAAAAATAATTAAAACGGCTCNAAAGCCGTTTTTTTTATTGCCAAGTTATNATAAATTTGTATTTAATTCAACTTGTATTTAAACTGCATAAGCCTATATAGTTATAGCGTAATTTAATACCTTTGCACCTTTCTAAAAGCATATAGAAATCAATATTAAACAATACGTTGAATAAACTTTTTAGCATGGGATTTTGGAGTGCACTAGCACGATTTATTTTAAGAAATAGAACATTTCTATTAATCTTAATTGCAGCAATTACCTTTGCATTGTCCACACAATGGGACAATATGCGTTTTTCAACAACAGAGGCTAACTTATTACCAGACGACCATTATATTAATATTGAATACAATAAATTTTTANAAGAATTTGGTGAAGAAGGTAATTTAGTTATACTAGGAATAAAAGACTCAACACTATTCACTCCTGAAAAATTTATNGCTTGGAATAAATTATCANAAGATTTAATGAAATATAAAGAAATAGATTTTACTATTTCTGTAGGNGACCTATTAAAACTTGAGAAAAGGAAAGATACTACTGCTTTTAATTTAGTTCCCTTTATTAAAGATTCTGTTTTCACAAACGAATCTCTTAANCAATATAAATACGAACTTTTTAACAAACTTCCTTTTTACGAGGGATTAGTTTATAGTCCAAATAAGCAATCCATTAGAACTGCTATTTACATGGACAAGTCTATTATAAATACTTCCATTCGAAAAGATTTTATAATAAATGATCTAATTCCTATAATAAAACAATTTGAAGAAGAAACAGGAATAAAAGTTCATACCTCTGGNATGCCCTATATTCGAACTCTTAACTCTAAAAATATAATAGATGAAATTGGATTATTTATAGGAGCGGCTTTATTGGTTACCTCTTTATTATTTTTCTTTTTCTTNAGATCATTTAGGGCAACAATCATTGCAATGTTTACCGTAATTATTGGAGTAATGTGGGCTTTCGGAATACTAGGNCTATTACAGTTCGAAATTACAGTCCTTACTGCATTAATTCCTCCTTTGATTATTGTTATTGGAATACCAAATTGTATATTTCTAATAAATAAATACCAACAAGAAATTAAACTTCATGGCAATAAAGCAAAATCGTTACAACGAGTAATTACAAAGGTTGGTAATGCAACCTTAATGACCAATTTAACAACTGCTTCTGGTTTTGCTACTTTTATACTTACCAACAGTAAATTATTAAAAGAATTTGGTATTGTTGCTTCCATTAATATTATAACTATATTTTTATTAAGTCTTTTTATCATCCCGATAATGTATAGTTTTATGCCTCCTCCAAAGGATAAGCATTTAAAACATTTAGGGAAAAAATGGATNAATCAATTTGTAGACTGGACTGAACATATGGTTAGAAACCATCGGATTGCTATTTATATTAGTTCTATAATGATACTCTGTATAAGTATTATTGGTATTTTTAATATTGGTATTTCAGGAAGCATTATTGAAGACATGCCAAAAAAAACAGAATTTTTTAGTGATATCAAATTTTTTGAAAAAGAGTTCGAAGGTATTATGCCATTAGAGATATTAATAGATACCAAAAGAAAGAANGGAGTNATGAGTCTTGCTACATTAAAACGTATGGATAAACTTCAANACTATATTCAAGGAGTTCCAGAGTTATCCAAATCTTTATCGGTAGTAGAGTTAGTGAAATTCTCCAAACANGCATACTANAACAACAATCCGGAGTATTATCAATTACCCAATAGTCAAGAACGAACTTTTTTANTATCTTATGCAAACAGCAGTACCAAGAACCCNGCCTTTNTAGACAATTATGTAGATAGNACTGGTCAATATGCTCGCATAACTACCTTTATGAAAGATACAGAAACGAAAAGGTTTGATCGTATTGAAGAAGATTTAAAGTCTGAAATTNAAAAAATATTTCCTNAAGAACGTTACAATGTAATCGTAACTGGAAAAGCATTGGTATTTCAGAAAGGAACAAAATACTTAGTCAATAATTTGATTCTATCTCTATCACTAGCAATCTTATTAATTGCCCTTTTTATGGCTTGGATGTTCAGGAGTTTTAAAATGATTTTAGTATCGCTNATTCCTAATTTATTACCGTTAATTATTACAGCAGGACTTATGGGATATATNGGAGTACCCATAAAACCTTCAACCATATTAGTTTTTAGTATTGCCTTTGGTATTTCAGTAGATGATACNATTCATTTTTTAGCAAAATACCGACAAGAACTAATTGCAAATCATTGGAAAATTAGAAAATCTGTTTATGCAGCATTAAGNGANACCGGTGTTAGTATGCTATATACTTCAATAGTTTTNTTTTTCGGCTTTTCNGTATTTGCCATTTCAAGTTTTGGAGGAACCGTAGCATTGGGGATTTTAGTGTCCATTACCTTATTATTTGCAATGTTATCCAATCTATTATTACTTCCTTCTTTATTATTATCATTTGAAAGAAGTATAGCCAATAGGAAAACACTAAAAAAACCAA
Organism: Flavobacteriaceae bacterium; assembly: GCA_002713705.1. Taxonomy (GTDB): domain Bacteria; phylum Bacteroidota; class Bacteroidia; order Flavobacteriales; family Flavobacteriaceae; genus Marifrigoribacter. The sequence goes on along the minus strand of PAUJ01000005.1, from coordinate 78,091 downwards.
GTATTCAAATATTATCTGATACGGAGTTAGAGGAANAAAACGAAAATTCATAACTCATTTTTATTTTTTTATAAGTAAAAGTATCTTTGTTAATCAAAATAAAAATCATGCAACAAAAAAGAATTNTACATTTATTAGAAACANAACCCTCTCCAATAGAAATAACTATCAACGGATGGGTAAGAGCTTTTAGAAGCAATCGTTTTATTGCTTTAAATGATGGTTCTACCATAAAAAATTTGCAATGTGTTGTNAATTTTGAAAATTTNGAAGAATCTTTATTAAAGAAAATTACTGTAGGAGCAGCTGTTCAGGTTTTTGGCACGATAGTAGAAAGTCAAGGACAAGGACAAAAAGTTGAAATTCAAGTCTCAAAGGTTGAAATTTTAGGTGAAGCTGATCCAGAAGAAGTAAAACTAACTATTATTTCNCCAAAAAGACATTCTCTTGAAAAATTAAGAGAAGAAGCTCATTTACGAATTCGCACCAATACATTTAGTGCAGTTATGAGAACTCGATCTAAATTGGCTTTTGCAGTTCATGAATATTTTCANAAAAATGGTTTTAATTATATGAACACTCCNNTAGTAACNGGAAGTGATGCTGAAGGTGCTGGGGAAATGTTTCGTGTTTCAGCTCTAGACCCTAAAAATACACCTTTAGATGAAGTCGGAAATATAGATTACAAACAAGATTTCTTTGAAAAAGAAACAAACTTGACGGTGAGTGGTCAATTGGAAGCAGAAACGTATGCGATGGCTTTAGGTAAAGTATATACTTTTGGNCCTACTTTTAGGGCTGAAAACTCNAATACCTCTCGCCATTTAGCTGAATTTTGGATGATCGAACCAGAAGTTGCTTTTAACGATTTAGATCAGAATATGGATCTAGCAGAAGACTTTATTAAATATGTAGTAAACTATGCNCTNGAAAATTGTAAAGACGATTTAGAATTTTTAGAACAACGTTTACTTCAAGAAGAAAAAAGNAAGCCTCAAGCAGAAAGAAGTGAAATGTCTTTAAGAGATAAATTAGCTTTTATTGGAGAAAATAATTTTAAACGAGTTAGTTATACGGAAGCTATAGATATTTTAAAAAATAGTAAACCNAACAAAAAGAAAAAATTCAAATATATTATTGAAGAATGGGGTGCGGATTTACAAAGTGAACANGAACGTTATTTAGTTGAAAAACACTTTAAATGTCCNGTAATTCTTTTTGACTATCCCGCAAATATCAAGGCCTTTTACATGCGNCTAAATGATGATGGAAAGACAGTAAGAGCNATGGATGTTCTATTNCCAGGTATTGGAGAAATTGTTGGTGGATCTCAAAGAGAAGAGCGTTATGATGTGTTAAGGAAAAAAATGGCTGANCTTGATATCGACGAAGANGAATTGTACTGGTATTTAGACTTNCGTAAATTCGGAACAGCGGTTCATAGTGGTTTTGGACTAGGTTTCGAAAGATTGGTTCAATTTGTAACTGGTATGGGTAATATTAGAGATGTAATTCCTTATCCTCGTACACCAGGCAACGCAAGTTTTTAATAAAANTAGCGTTATACCNCTTATAGATTAAAAACAATCTTCATCTTTAATATGTAGATTGTTTTTTTTATTTTTATAAGATAGAAATAGGCATGNTAAAACAACAATTAAATTTTAAACTTTCTCAAAAGTTATCTCCTCAACAAATTCAGTTGATGAAACTTATTCAACTACCAACACAGGCATTTGAACAAAGAATATCACAAGAAATTGAAGAAAATCCNGCCCTTGAAGGAGGAAAAGATGGAAAAGATGAANATGATGATGATTTTAGTAACGAAGAATATGATAGTGAAATAGATNATGGTAATGAGCTTATTGAANCTGATATAAATATTGACGAATATTTAAGTGATGACGAAACCCCAAATTATAAGTTATCTGCCAATAATTACAGTCCAGATGACGAGGATAAACAAATACCTTATGCCTCTGGAACTTCTTTCAATCAATATTTATTACAGCAATTAAACACCTATCGATTTAATGAGAAGGAAAAAGAAATTGCTCGATTTTTAGTAGGTAGCGTAGATGAAGGTGGTTATATACGTAGAGATNTAATGGATATTGTCGATGATTTAGCCTTTACCCAAAATATATTCACCACTGAAGAAGAGATAGTTAAAATCATAAAAATTGTACAAAATTTAGACCCCGCNGGAGTTGGNGCAAAAAACCTTCAAGAATGTTTATTANTACAGTTAAAAAGAAAAAACACCTCCGAAGCGATTTTAATAGCAATCCGGTTAATAGAAGAATCCTTTGANCAATTTACAAAAAAACATTATAANAAACTACTTGCAAAATATTCCATTACAGAAGAACAATTACGTTNNGCTATTCATGAAATTGAAATTTTAAACCCAAGACCTGGAGGTTCTTATGCAGGAAATACTAAAATNGTAGAACACGTAGTTCCTGATTTTGCTATTAAAATAATAGATGGAGAACTACAACTAACTCTAAATGGGCGTAATGCTCCTGACCTACATGTTTCTCGTGATTATAGCGAAATGCTNAAAGGTTTTAAAGTAACTAAACAAAAAACTAAATCTCAAAAAGATGCTGTTTTATTTATTAAACAAAAATTAGATGCTGCAAANTGGTTTATTGATGCTATTAAACAAAGACAACAAACCCTATTTATTACCATGAATGCAATTATGTATCATCAAAAAGAATANTTTTTAACCGGCGATGAGCAAAAACTTAAGCCAATGATTTTAAAAAATATTGCAGATGAAATAAATATGGATGTTTCCACGGTTTCAAGGGTAGCAAATAGTAAATATGTAGACACTCCATATGGAACAAAATTAATCAAAGACTATTTTAGTGAATCTATGAAAAATGATCAGGGTGTAGATGTTTCTACTAGAGAAATAAAAAANACCCTTAAAAACATTATTTTAGAAGAAGATAAAAAAANNCCTCTAACGGANGATAAACTTGCAGACATACTAAAGAGTAAAGGATANCCAATTGCGCGTAGAACAATCGCAAAGTACCGCGAGCAATTAGATGTTCCTGTAGCTCGATTGCGAAAAAAAATATAATGAATTATTTTTTACGAAGTGCTTCATATATTTTTCACCCTTTATTAATGCCATTAATTGGACTTAGANTATATTTTGATTTAACCCCCCGATTTATTGAANCCCAGCTAATTAACACAAAGACTTATGCTATTGTTATCATTACTATNTTAATACCATTAATTTCTTTTTTCTTATTAAAAAACTTAGGTTTAATTAAAAGTATAAATTTAAAAGAAGTCCAAGAAAGAAAATTTCCTTTAATGATACAGATACTTCTAATTCTAGTTATTATTAAAATGGTGTTTAATTCATATCATTCACCCGAAATGTATTATTTTTTTGTGGGCATATTATTTACCACTATTTCTGCATTAGTATTAGTTATTTTTGATTTTAAAGTAAGTTTACATCAAATGGGAGTTGCTGGCGTCACTATGTTCTTAATTGCATTGAGNATTCATTTTAATAAAAATTATTTATTAGAAATCGGTGTTTTTTTCTTTATAAATGGGTGGGTCGCTTCTTCAAGATTAGACANAAAATCACATACCATTCCCGAATTGCTTACCGGGNTTTTTATTGGTGTTATTCCACAAATAGCCATTCTTAATTATTGGCTATAAAAAATCAATAATCTNNATCAAGGTTTTTAATAAATATAATCGTAAATTATTNTTATAAAATNTANAAAATCAATCCTAATTTAATTCCATGAAAATTCACCTTTTGACCATCAGNAGTAACCGCATTTTCATTAAAAAATGGGTTTAAACTATAGTAAGCAAAAAGGTTAAANTTGTTATAACCNACACTTAAAGTGGTTCCCAAGCGTANTTTATTAAAATCAGAAATACCAGTTATTCTNACAGTTTCAAAAACATCCTTATATTTAGATTGATCCCAAAAGGTATAACCTACTCTAAATCCGGCATAAACTCTCCAAAATTTATATTCTGTAACAGTTGAGCTTCTCCATCTTAATTGAATNGGGGCTTCTAAGACAGAAACACTAAATCTATTTTGCTTAAAGTCTTGATTTGAATCGATTATGGTATAGCTAGAATTGCCTNGTTCATCTTCATTAATTTTTAGATTTTGACCATATTGATCGTATGAAAATCCTGCTCCAATAGCAATAGCTAGGTTACACCTTTTATTAAGAGGGAAATCTCTAAGAAAGCCAAATTGGAAACCTGCGGATATACCCTCAGAATTCATCCCAGATGGAATNNCCGAAAAAACATTATAGGATACGCCAACATAAAACTGATCTTCGCGATAGAATAATTCACCTTCAAATTTAGGTATGGAATCCTGAGCAATGGAATATATCGAAAACAGAAGAAAGAAAGTATGTATAAAGAATCGCATCATATCATAAAAAGAATTTTAGTCCCTTTAACTTGCAATAAAGATAGTTGTAATTAATTATATAAAAAAAATGCCTTAACTCTGATATCAGAACAAAGGCATTTAATAAATCTTAACGNTAATTTTACTGNTCTATTGGATCTCCACTTGCAGTAATATAAATTATTTTTACCATATTNAGTTGTCTTAATTTTTCTTTGATATCAGTAACTAAACCAGTATTGGTATCATCATCCACTTTTAAAGCAACAACTACTTTACTTTGGAGTTCCGGGTTTAGTTTCCCTCTTGCTTCTGTTAATGCTAATCCTATATTTGAAATATCTGTGAATTTATCTCCAATTTGTATTCTACCTTCCTCACCAAAATTCTTTCTNTATTGAAGACTTGGTTTTCCAGCAAAAATAAAAACAGACCTATCNTTTTTAAGTTTTTCAATTTGGTTTGCTTTTGGTAGATTTTGTTCAACTTTTAACTCAGTATCCCTCATAACCGTAACCACCATAAAAAAGAATAATAACATAAATACAATATCTGGTAAAGATGCTGTAGATACGGGAGGTAATTCGTTACCTTTTTTCTTNGTAAATTTTGACATTTTCTNCTTTTTTATTAATTTTTCTTAGGTTCTGCTTCAGATAGTTTTAAAGGAAATAATAATTGTACNTCTTTTAGTTTTGCACGTGCATCAGTTACATCACCTAAATAAGTCCCAGCATCTATNTCTTTTTTAACTTCTGAAAAATTCCACCCATATAGTCTGTTAGATTCTCTATCTCTTAAAAAATTATATGCAGCNACTAATTCATTTTGAACAGATATNTACATTTTATAAGAAGTTAATCTATCACTTTGTACAGATATTACAGCTTTATNAGGATTATCTGANGATGNTTCAGAACGTTTTCCCTTACAATAATTACAATATTCAGGACTATTNGATAAAGCACCTCCATTATCCAAAAATTCGATAGCACTTTCACGTATNTCTTTTAATTGCATTGGATTATCATTTACCAATAATTCGTCGTTTTTATTAACCAATACGATAAAAAGATTCTTTTTCTTGATTTTCGGAGGTTCTATCTCAGATTTATCTATAGGTGGCAATTGTCTGGCTATCCCATTGTCTTTCTCTAAAGTAGTTGTTACTAAGAAAAAAATAAGTAGTAAGAAAGCTATGTCTGCCATAGACCCTGCATTGACCTCTGGTGCTGATCTTCTTGCCATATTATTTTGTTTTTTTAAATCCGCTAACNACCATAGAACCAATCGCTANAATTGCTAATATGTAAAAAGCATAAAGTCCTGCNCCAATCCATTTAGAATTAGATTTAGTCAGTANCTCTCCGTCTGGAAGTGGCAATTGATTGTTATCTGCAAGTCCGTAAGAAANCCCAATAATAACAATAAAAGCTCCTAAAGTGATTAACGTATTTTTTATATTTCCAGACATTAATCCTTTAAAACCAAAAANTACAACTGAAATTACTACGAGAGCTAACATNACGAATGCGGTNTTTATAAAAGCATCAACNCCCCAACCTGTCTCCTTAATATCACTATCACCTTTCAAAATCATCATACCGAGTATCACTACTCCAATAAGACTTAGGATTAATCCTATAATTTTAATTATTTTGTGTAAACCCATTCTGTTTGGATATTAAATTATTATTTATTTTTATATTCTACCAACATATCAATTAATGTGATAGAAGCATCTTCCATACTGTTTACNATACTATCAATTTTTGCAATTATNTAATTGTAGAATACTTGAAGNATAATAGCTACAATTAGACCAAATACAGTCGTTAATAATGCAATTTTAATACCACCCGCTACTAATGAAGGGTTCATATCTCCAGCTGCTTGTATTTTATCGAATGCATCAATCATACCAATTACAGTACCCATGAAACCAAGCATTGGTGCAATTGCAATGAATAAGGATATCCAAGATACATTTTTNTCTAATTGACCCATTTGTACACCTCCATAAGCTACAACAGCTTTCTCGGCAGCATCCACACCTTCATTTGCNCGTTCTAAACCTTGATAGTAAATAGAGGCAACAGGTCCTTTTGTATTNCTACAAACTTCTTTTGCCGCNTCAATTCCACCACTTTTTAGAGCATCTTCTACGTTATCNGCTAATTTTTTAGTATTNGTAGTAGCAAGGTTTAAGTAGATAATTCTTTCAATAGCAAATGCTAAACCAAGAATTAAACATAAAAGTACAATCCCCATAAATGCAGGACCACCTTCTACAAAACGCTCTTTTAATTCTTGATGAAATCCTTTCTCTTCGGTGGAAGTTCCATCTTCATCTTGAATTATTGAAACTGTTGCTNCTGCCATTACAGTTTGTACATTAATNGGCATAATTTGAACGTTTGCTGCTTTTGAGCTTAGTGTTCCTGCAAAAACCAANGNGGTAATTGCCAAAATAGAAAATAATTTTTTCATTGCTATTGACTTAAGATTTGTTTTTAATTTAAAGATTTTAAAGATATATAAAAAAAGTTAATCTCCAAGAATAAAATNTACTTATGAAATGTTTTGATTTACTTGGACATTAAAACATCTTTTAGCAGAGAGGAAGGGATTCGAACCCTCGATACGCTTGTGGCGTATACACACTTTCCAGGCGTGCGCCTTCGACCACTCGGCCACCTCTCTAAAACTANCATTTTAACGATAATTACCCAGCCAAAGGATTACAAAAAAACAAAAAAAAATAGTCTTATAAAAAATTTANAGGATTAATTTATTTNATTTCTCCTCGCAACGANGTTTCGAATTTGGTTTTGAAGCCTTTAGCNGAAATATTTTGACCTAGCATAAACATTAATTTTGCAATTGCAGCTTCCGTTGTGATATCTTTTCCNGATATAATCCCAATAGTTCTATATTCTTTATTGGTATTGTAAATACTCATATCTACACCACCACCAAAACATTGTGTAACATTAATTACTGGAATATTCTTATTTGTAATTTTTTTTATGGCTTTTAAAAACCATTTTTCATTTGTTAAATTACCACTTCCATAAGTTTCTAACACCAANCCTTTNAGGTTAGGATATGAAAATATATGGTTGATTATTTCTTTATTAATTCCTGGGAACATTTTAACTAATAATATGTTTGACTCAAGAATTTTATGAACTACNAACTTTTTATTCCAATTTGGTTTTAACAATACTGGAAAATTTATCGATAATTTAACTCCACTTATTATNAGNGGAGGGTAATTTAAAGAATCAAAAGCTTCAAAATGTTCTGCATTTACTTTTGTGGTACGATTCGCTCTATAAAGTTTATATTCAAAATATAAGCCCACTTCTGTTATTACTGGTTTATTATTTCTGTAAAGCGAAGCTATTTGAATGGAGGTTATTAAGTTTTCTTTTGCATCGGTTCGCAAATCACCAATTGGAAGCTGTGAACCAGTGAAAATTACTGGTTTGGTTAGGTTCTCTAACATAAAACTCAATGCCGATGCAGTATAGGACATCGTATCACTTCCGTGTAGAACTACAAAACCATCATATNTNTCGTAGTTATCTTCTATAATAATTCCAATCTCCACCCAAAAATCAGGATTCATATTAGAACTATCAATAGGCTCTAAANAACTATGTGAAGCGATGTTACANTCTAAAAGATTGAGTTCAGGGATGTATTTTAATAATTCATCAAAATTAAAGTTTTGTAATGCACCCGTTTCCGAGTCCTTAATCATACCAATAGTCCCGCCGGTATAAATAAGTAGTATNTTTCGTTTTGTNTTCATTTAATTTTTTTAAATTCCAAAAACATCAATAGCNTTTTGGCNTGTAACTCTTGCAACTTCCTCTTTACTAATATCATAAACTTCTGCGACTTTTTCACAAATTAAAGACAAGTANCTACTTTCATTTCTTTTCCCTCTGTAAGGCACAGGAGAAAGATANGGTGAGTCAGTCTCTAAAACAATATATTTTAAATCAAATTTATTTAAAAAAGTATCAATTTTTCCATTTTTAAAAGTCACAACTCCNCCTATTCCTAATTTCATATTAAAAGATATTGCTTTATGTGCTTGTGCTTCAGTTCCAGTAAAACAATGAAAAATACCGTATAAATCATCTCCTTTTTCAGTTTCTAATACCTCAAAAACTTCATCAAAAGCATCTCTACAATGTATTACTATTGGCAATTGATATTTTTTAGCTAATTGAATTTGAGTTTTAAAGGCTTTTTTTTGAATTTCTAATGTGCTTTTGTCCCANTATAAATCTATTCCTATTTCACCAACTGCAAAAAAGGATNTTATTAAAAATTGATNTTCAACATGCTTCAATTCTTCTTTATAATTTTCTTTAACGGAAGTTGGATGTAAACCCATCATTAAAAAAATATTCTCCGGATATTCCTTTTCAAGTTGATACATTGCTTCTGTGGTTTCTGAATCTATAGCTGGAATAAAAAATCTTTTTACTCCNNNATCAAAAGCACGTTGCATCATAGTTCCTCTGTCCTCATTAAAAGAGTCACTATATAAATGTGTATGAGTNTCTGTTAACATAATTTACAAAGCTACAAGTTTGAGACAAATCTTANATATTATGTTCATTATATTTACAAAAAAAAATTGAGACAATTAAGAAATCTTCTTCAGAAAAGTGGTTTTTACAGAATTCCACTAAAAAAAATAAAATCAGGACACTATGTCTTTTCAGCAAAGATAAACACTATTCCNGGTGTTTTTATTATTGACACTGGTGCNTCTAACAGTTGTATTGGNTTTAACAACAATTCTTATTTTAATTTAAACAATGAAAAAAGTTTAGTCAAAGCTGCTGGTGCCGGAGCAATTAACATGGAAACTGAAATTGCGAAAAACAACTCAATAGCAATTGGATCATGGAAAATTAGTCATTTTGATTTTGTAATTTTTGATCTTTCACATGTTAATGAAGCGCTTAATCAGGTGGGCGAAACTCCCATACANGGTATAATTGGCGGAGATTTTTTAAAGAAAAACAGAGCTGTTATTGATTACGGAAGGAATTGTTTTTACCTCAAGTAAAAGATTTAATGATAAGATTNTAAGCATCNANAAGCCTTAATAGAAGGAACCTTAAATTGAAAAAAATAATCTTTTAAATTAGTCGGATATCATTGACTTCATTTATAATTCAAGCGCGTTTTTAATCTCATTATTCATTAAAAATTCTGTTGGNTTTTCTANTGCTTCTTTNACTGCAACTAAAAACCCTACAGATTCTCTACCATCAATAATTCTATGGTCATATGAAAGAGCTACATACATAATAGGTCGAATTTCAACTTTCCCNTTGATGGCTACAGGTCTTTCAACTATATTATGCATCCCTAAAATNCCACTTTGTGGTGGATTGATAATAGGCGTAGATAACATAGACCCAAAGACACCTCCATTTGTAATGGTAAATGTTCCTCCAGTCATTTCATCAACTGTAATTTGNCCATCTCTTGCTAAAATAGCCAATCGTTTTACCTCAGATTCAACACCTCTAAAAGATAAATTTTCTGCATTTCTTATTACAGGAACCATTAANCCTTTAGGTCCAGANACNGCTATTGAAATGTCTTTAAAATCATGTTTNATTTGGAAATCTCCATCGATCATTGAGTTAACGTCAGGAAATAGCTCCAATGCTCTTACCACTGCTAGCGTNAAGAAAGACATAAACCCTAGGCCTACATTGTGCTTTTCTTTAAATTCCTCTTTATATTTTTTTCTTAATTCAAAAATTGGCGACATATCTACTTCATTAAAAGTAGTAAGCATTGCTGTATCATTTTTAACCGAAACTAACCGCTCTGCAACCTTGCGGCGTAACATTGATAGTTTTTTTCGACTCGTNCCTCTTTTACCACCTCCTNTAGTACCCATTGAAGGTATCGCTTTTATGGCATCATCTTTTGTAATTCTTCCGTCTTTTCCNGTTCCTTTTAAAGAAGAAGTGTCCATGTTTTTTTCAGCTAAAATCTTTTTAGCAGCAGGNGAAGCTGATCCAGTAGCGTAGCTTTCTTTTTGTAAAGTAGCAGTTTTTTCAACTATTTCTNCTGNTTTGTTTTCAGAAGAATTTGACNTTTTTTCAGGTACCGTTTCATTACCATCGGGTCTTTTAGCTTCGGTATCTATAAAACATACTACAGCACCTACAGCAACAGCATCTCCTTCTTCAGCCTTTAGGGAAATAATTCCACTTGCTTCTGCTGGTAACTCTAAAGTTGCTTTGTCACTATCAACCTCAGCTATTGCTTGATCTTTTTCTACCCAATCACCATCTGCAACTAACCATTCTGCAATTTCAACTTCAGTGATTGATTCTCCAGGTGAAGGAACTTTCATTTCTAATGCCATAATATCTTATCTTTTATATAGAACTATTTGCGGTAACTACAATTAAAATGTACCCAACAATAATTAAACATATAAACCACCAATATTTCTTGAANATTGATTTAGTCCATTTATTNCCANCCNACATAGGGAAATTATTATTTTTTGACATAAGTACTTACTTTTTCTACTAATTCAAAACTTTAATTTGTTCAATTTCTAAATCAAACTTATATAAAAACTTTTTACCTAATTTATTAACTCTATTATATCTAAATATAAACATACAATTCCAAACAATTTCTTCTATATAATAAAACAGACGATATAATCTTTATATTTTCTTTTAAAAAGTACTTGGTAAACTATTTATTAGGTTTAAAAAANACACTNTCAATAACTTTTTTATGTCTTGATTTAAATCGTGNTGGACTCCCAGCCGCTGGAGTTGCATAAATTTTTCGACTACAAACTCTAAAGGATTTTGCGTCTTCAAAGTGCAATAAAATATGTGTATATGCACCCATATTTTTAGGTTCTTCCTGAGCCCAAACTAAATCCTCTGCATTTTTATATTTTTTAATAATTGATTTTAATGCAACAACTGGTAAAGGGAATAGTTGCTCAATTCTAATCAAAGCTACATCATCCCGATTTAATTTCNCTTGTTCTTCTAATAAATCATAATAAAACTTACCGCTTACAAAAACTAACGTTTTAATATTATCNGGAATAGCTTCATCATCATCAATTATCATCCGGAAACTTCCGTTTGCAAATTCTTCTTTAGTTGAAACTACTTTAGGATGTCGCAATAAACTTTTAGGAGTAAATACTATTAANGGCTTTCGGTAATTTACTTTCATTTGTCTTCTTAGCAAGTGAAATAAATTTGCAGGTGTTGTACANTTAGCCATAAACATATTATCTCTAGCGCATAATTGCAAATAACGTTCCATTCTAGCTGAAGAATGCTCCGCTCCTTGACCTTCATAACCATGAGGTAATAACATAACCAATCCATTTTGTAATTCCCATTTATCTTCAGCTGCAGATAAGTATTGATCGATCATTATTTGAGCGCCATTACTAAAATCACCAAATTGAGCTTCCCAAATAGTTAAGGTATTTGGACTTGCCATCGCATAACCATAATCAAAACCAACTACACCATATTCTGAAAGTAAAGAATTNTAAATAAAAAAATCTCCTTGGTCTCCTTTAAGTTGATTAAGTAGTACTATTTCTTCTTCACTATCTTCTACTTTAACTACTGCATGACGATGAGAAAATGTTCCTCTNTCCACATCTTGGCCACTCATTCTTACATTATATCCTTCTTTTAAAAGCGAACCATAAGCAAGTGTTTCTGCCATGGACCAATCCAATGCGTTGGTTTCAAAATACATTTTATTACGAGCTTCAATAAGTCTTTCAATTTTTCGTAAAAACTTTTTATCGGCAGGTAATTTTGAAATAACTTCAGTTATTTCANTGAGTTTATCTAAAGAAAAGCTAGTGTCTACAGGAAGCATCATCNTGTCTTCTTNNGCATNTCTAAATCCTTTCCATTCGTCTTGCATAATTGCAGTAATAACTGCTTTATTTTCTTTTCGAGAATCTTCTAAGTTTTCATTTAATTTATTCTTGTAATCAGCTTCTAATTTTTTAATATATCCNTNTTCAATAACTCCTTCTTTCAATAATTTGTCCGCATAAATATCTCTAGAATTGTTATGTTTTGCNATGGCTTTATATAATTTTGGTTGGGTAAAACGAGGTTCATCTCCTTCATTATGTCCATATTTCCTATATCCTAGAAGATCTACAAAAACATCTTTACCAAATTTCATCCTATATTCTAGAGCAAATAGCATTGCATGCACAACAGCTTCTGCATCATCAGCATTTACATGTAAAACAGGAGATAATGTTACTTTTGCAACATCTGTACAATAGGTAGATGAACGTGCATCTAAGTAATTAGTGGTAAATCCTATTTGGTTATTTACAACAATGTGAATGGTTCCTCCTGTTTTATAGCCATCTAGAGCTGCCATTTGGACAATTTCATATACGATTCCTTGCCCTGCAATNGCTGCATCACCATGCACTATAATCGGAAGTACTTTTTCTATATTATTTTTATAATTCTTATCTTGTTTAGCTCTAACTATACCCTCAACTACTGCCCCTACTGTTTCTAAATGCGAAGGGTTTGGAGCAATATTTAAGTTAATTTCTTTACCGTCTGCTAATTTTCTTTTAGAAGTCCAACCCAAATGATATTTTACATCACCATCAAAAATATCTTGCTCATAATCTTTGCCATCAAATTCACTAAATATATCTTTTGCGCTTTTTCCAAAAATATTTGTTAAAGTATTTAATCGGCCTCTATGTGCCATTCCCATAACAAACTCTTTTACACCTCTTTCTGCAGCAGCTTTAATTAAGNTATCTAATGCTGGAATTAAACTCTCTCCACCTTCTAANGAAAACCTTTTTTGACCTACATATTTAGTATGCAAGAAACTTTCAAAAGAAACTGCTTCATTAAGCTTCTTTAAAATAAGNTTTTTTTGAANGTTATTATATTTTGGTTGATTAGAATTATTGTGTAATTTTTCTTGGATCCATTTTCGTTCTTCAGGCTTTCGAATATACATATATTCAACTCCTATAGATTCACAATAAATGGATTGTAAGTTTTTTAGAATATTTTCAAGTGAAGCTTCCCCTATTCCAACTATTTCTCCAGCTTTAAAAACTGTTTTTAAATCATGAACCGTAAGACCGAAATTTTCTATATCCAATGTTGGACTATAAATTCTTCTATTTCTTACCGGGTTTGTTTTTGTAAATAAATGACCTCTTGTTCGATANCCATCAATTAATTTAATTACCTGAAATTCCTTGTAAACATTTTCGTTAACAAGACCTTCGTCCAATTCGACACCCAAGGCTTCGGCAGAACCATTTTCAATACCAAAATCAAATCCCTGAAAAAATGCTCTCCAACTTGGTTCTACCTCATCTGGGGATTTTAAATACGTATCGTAAACTGCTGCGATAAATGAAGGATGTACCGCATTNAGAAATGAATATTTATCCATAGTAGGACTTTAAGAGTCTAATTTGTTTAAAACAGTGCAAAAATACAATAATTACAATTAATTTATTCTTAATTTTTATATATTTAGGAGGCAATAAACCTAATTTATTAAAAGATGAAAAATCCTATTATACTCGTTGTGTTAATAATATGTTTTTTTTGTTTTCAAAGCTATTCACAAGAACAAGTAAGTGCAAATAAACTGAAATCTGATTTTTGGAAACATGTTCAATTTGGAGGTGGTATTAGCTTAAGTTTTGGAAATGATTTTTTTAGCGGAACATTAGCTCCAAGTGCTGTTTATAGGTTTAATGAAATATTTGCAACCGGAATAGGTATTAACATGACCTATAACAAACAAAAATATAGTTATAAATCGTATGTTTTAGGTACTAGTATTTTAGGATTATTTAACGTGATGCCCCAATTGCAACTATCAGCTGAATTTGAACAACTTTATGTAAATAGAGATTTTGAAGATACTATTATAGTTTTGGGATGTNACACTTTTAATTGTGATCAAAGTTATTGGTACCCAGGATTATATTTAGGAGCTGGTTTTAGCACAGGACCGGTTACTATGGGAATTCGTTTTGATATACTCTACGATAGCGAAAAAAGTATTTACGGAAATCCTTATAATCCCTTTGTGAGATTTTATTTTTAATAATTATTTTTAAACCAAACCTTTTGCCATTCTCTAAGTAAAATAAAATATGTTATTTTTTTTGAAATTTCATGGGTGTTATTTACTTCTGTTTTTTTTATTTTTTCTTCCGAAACATCAATTATATATAATAAGTTTAAATATTTAGAATAGTTATTCAAAATAAGATCAAGAATAGCATTATTCAATTTTAATGTTAAATCTGAAGGGGAAATGTCCTTTATAAACTCTATATTGATATTCGCCCGTTTAAAGTCTTTATTTAACTGAAACACTAAACTTTCATATAATNGCAATTCTTCAGATTGAATAATAATTTCATCAGAAGTCAANACTGATTTTGTTTTATTCATTAAACTTTTCGATTCATTAATTGATCGCTAAACGATTTTAAAACTGCTTTATTTTTATCTGAAATATTAAGTTCTTGTATAATATTATTAGCATTTAGAGTATACTTTATAATTTCTTGTAAAGATTCTTTAGCTGCTCCAGATTTCACATATAACTCTTTAACTTGTTCAACCTTTTCAGAGGGATCTTNAGGGAAAATTGAAAACAATTGTTTTAAAATTCTCGCATCTGTTTCATTAGACCTTTGNANCGTTTTTAAATATAAAAAAGTTTTTTTATTTGTAATAATATCACCTCCCACCTTTTTACCAAAAGTTTTTGGGTTACCAAAACAATCCAAGTAATCGTCTTGTAATTGAAATGCAATTCCTAGATTCCTGCCAAATTCATAGGTGTTTACTTTACAATTTTCAGATGCTCCTGCTACTATGGCTCCCATTTTCATAGCTGCCCCTATAAGNACTGCTGTCTTATATTCAATCATTTTNAAGTATTCTGGAATTGTAACATCATTTCTTGTTTCAAAATCTACATCGTATTGTTGCCCTTCACAAACCTGTAATGCTGTTGTGCTAAAAAGTTTAGCTAATTCACTAAATTTTTTAGGTTCATAATTCTCAAATAATTGATACGCTAAAATTAACAAGGCATCTCCAGAAAGAATTCCTGTATTTAAATCCCATTTATGATGTACCGTTTCTTTTCCTCTTCTCAATGGAGCTTCATCCATAATATCATCATGGATTAAAGAAAAATTATGAAATAATTCTAAAGCTAAAGCAGCTGGAAGCGCTTCTTTATNATCTTTATTAAAAAAATCACAAGTCATTAAAGTTAAAACAGGTCTTAATCTTTTACCACCTAGGGAAACAATGTACTTTATAGGCTCGTATAGTTTTTTTGGTTCTTTTATAGTTACTACTTCATTAAGATAGTTTTGAAGTGATTTTGCGTAATTTTCTATTCCTTCCATTAAAAAAGTTTTTACAAAAATAACATTCAAAAACCAATTATCAATCATAAAAATAAGTTTCCAATTTTAACTATTAAATTTATGTTAATACTTTGGAAACTTATTTTGTTTTTAAAGTTTCCTCGTTATATTTGCCCTCCTAAATTCTATGTCTTGAAAGAAAAAATATTAATAAAAGCAATCGATTTATTTATTAACTATGGCTTTAAAAGCGTTACCATGGACGATATTGCATCTGAAATGCATATCTCTAAAAAAACAATTTATTCTCATTTTAATAATAAGACAAAATTAGTGAAAGCCTCAACTTATCAGGTGTTTGATACAATTTCAAAGGGTATTAATTCTATATGTACCCTGCATAAAAANCCAATAGAAGAGCTTTATGAAATAAAAAAATATGTGATGGTACATTTAAAAAATGAAAAAACGTCACCCCATTATCAACTTTGNAAATATTATCCTGAGATCAATGATGCACTTAAGAAAAAAATGTTTGAATTAATACAAGCTTGTGTAGTTGATAATTTTAAAAGAGGTCTAAAACTAGGATTATACAGAACCAATATTAATGTTGATTTTGTTTCAAGAATTTATTTTATAGGTATAACAGGAACAAAAGATGAAAATATTTTTCCATCCGAATTATTTTCAAAAAAAGAATTAATGAATAGTTTTNTAGAATATCACTTGAGAGGAATAATTACTCGAGAAGGATTAAACGCTCTCAATCAAATTATAAAAAAGAACCACAATGAATAAAATATTCATCTTATTAGGTTTTACAATACTTTCAAATATTAGTATTGCTCAACAAANCCAAAAGTATAATTTCACATTAGAACAAGCCATAGATTTTGCGTTAGATAGCAATTATACTGCTATTAATGCTCGAAGAGATATTGCTATTGCAATTAAGAAAAAATGGGAAACTACAGCTGGTGGTTTACCTCAAATCGATGCAAATATTTCTTATCAAAATAATTTAAAACAACCAACAACTCTTCTACCCGGTGAAATTGCTGGTGGGGAAGCTGGATCTTTTGTCCCTATAATTTTTGGAACTAAACAAAATGCAACGCTAGGTGCAACTTTAACACAATTAATCTTTGATGGCAGTTATCTAGTAGGCTTACAAGCGGCAAAAACATTTTTAGATTATTCAGAAAACGCAGAAGAAAAAACCCAACTTGAAGTTAGAAGAGGTGTTATAAATGCTTATGGNAGTGTANTACTTTCAAAAGAATTAGTTGAAATTTTTGAGCTTAACAAANCTAATCTTGAAAAAAATATTTTTGAAACTAGGGCATTTTATGAAAATGGATTTACCGAAGANGAAAGTGTAGAGCAATTGGAAATTACACTAATTAATTTGGAAACTCAATTAAAAAATTCAGAAAGAACATTAATAATCGCAAAACAAATGTTCAACCTAGCTTTAGGAATAAATGTGGAAAGCGAAGTAGTTTTGCTTGATAATTTAGCTTCTTTAACACAACAAAACATTAGCCTTGAATTTTTAGAAGAAAATATTAAAATTGAAAATAACATTGATTACAAAATAGCAAATAACTTCACTGAACAACAAGTTTTAAAATTGAAATTAGAAAAGTCTTACTCCATTCCAAATCTTATAGCATTTGTAAATTATGGTACTCAAGCTAATAGTGAGAACTTTAATTTCTTAAATAATGATCAAAAATGGTATCAATCATCGGTAGTAGGTATTAGCATGAATATACCAATCCTAAGCAGTGGTATAAGGAATGCAAAAACTCAACAAGCAAGAATAGCTTTAGAACAATCAGAAACTAATCTTACGGAAGCCTATCAAAAAGTTTTATTAGAAATAAATACTGCAAAAAATAATTATCGCTTTGCTATTGAAATATATAATAACAACAAAAAGAATTTGGATTTATCTAAACGTGTTGAGAGAAAAAATGAAATAAAATTTTTAGAGGGACTTGCAACAAGTTTCGATTTGCGATCAGCGCAAATTCAATTATATACTGCTCAACAAAATTATTTCGAAGCCATGCTTAGAGTCATTACAACAAAGGCTGATCTTGAAACTGTATTAAACACACCGCAATTAAAAGCAACGAATTAATCACCATTATAATTTAATTTAAAATGAAAAATATATTTTTACTATTAACCTTAGCAATACTATCAATTTCTTGTGTTAATGATTCAAAATCTACAACATCTATTATAGAAAGTAAAGACCTCAAAAAAATAAGAAAACAACGCGATGAATTAGTTAACAAAGAAACTGCCATTATNAAAGAAATAAAAATTATTGATGAAGCAATATCTAGTTTAGATACAATTAAAAAATACCCTCTCGTAACTACATTTCAGGTTAAAGCAACTAATTTTAATCANTTTTTAGAGTTACAAGGTAGTGTTGCTACCAAGCAAAATTTAATTTTATATCCAGAGTTCTCNGGTCTTCTTACAAAATTATTTGTCAAAGAAGGACAAAAAGTAGAAAAAGGCCAGTTACTCGCAACTATCGATGACGCTGGTTTATCTCAACAATTAGCTCAAATAGAAGTACAGCTAAGTTTAGCGAAAACCACGTTTGATAGACAAGAACGTCTTTGGGAACAAAAAATAGGTAGTGAAATTGAATTTTTACAAGCTAAGGCAGCCTATGAAGGTCAACAAAATGCTGTAAACCAAATGAAATCTGAATTAGAAAAANCTTCGGTTCGCGCTCCATTCTCCGGTTTTATAGATGATATCATAACAGAACAAGGAACTGTTGTTGGAGCAGGTGCTTCTAAATTATTAAGAATTGTAAACTTGAATAATATGTATATTGAAGTTGAAGTCCCAGAAGTTTATTTAAGTAGTATTGTACCAGGAAAAAAAGTTGAAGTTTATTTTCCAGTTTTAGGTCAGACTTTAAATACGAAAGTAGATCAAGCTAGTAATTATATAAACCCAAACAATCGAACTTTTAAAATTACAATTCCAATCAAAAACAAAGAAAAACTCATTAAGCCCAATCTTACCGCTAAAATTAAGATAAATGATTACACTAATGAGCAAGCAATATTGATACCTCAGAGTATTATTTCAGAAAATTCATTAGGAGAGCAATACATTTTTATTGNCAACAACACCAATAAAGACAACGAAGCTATTGTTAAAAAAATGATTGTGAAAACTGGAAAAAATAAAGAAGGTTTTGTAGAAATATTACAGGGTCTAACAAGTAACGACATCGTTATTAATGAAGGTGCTAGAAATGTGAAAGACGGTCAAAGTGTGAGAATTTTAAACGTGGAAAATAATGAGTAAAAAGAAAAAAAATATCAACAAAGAATTTGGTTTATCTTCTTGGGCAATTAATAACAAAACTACCATCTATGTGATGATGGCAATTATTTTATTTTTAGGAATATCAGCTTATTTTAGTATGCCTCGAGAAAATTTTCCAGAAATTAAAGAAACTAAAATTTATGTCAGTTCTGTTTTCCCAGGCAATACAGCAGAAGATATTGAAAAATTTATAACTACACCCCTAGAAGATAAATTAAAAACATTAAGTAATGTTGTTAAAATAAATTCTACATCACAAGAGGATGTCTCTTCTATTGTAATAGAATTTGATGAAGACATAGATGTTGAATTTGCCAAACAAAAAGTAAAAGACGAAATAGAAACTGAGACATCTGGAGAGGATTGGCCAATATTTAATGGTGCTAAAGTTGAACCCAATGTGTTCGCTTTAAGTATGTCTGAAGAAATACCTATATTAAATATTAACATTTCTGGTGATTATCCTATAGGAAAATTAAAAGAATATGGCGAATATTTAGAAGATGAAATAGAAAACTTACCTGAAATAAAAAAAGTTGATATCCGAGGAGCTCAAATAAGAGAAGTAGAAGTTGCAGTAGATATCTACAAAATGATGGCTGCCAAAGTAAGTTTTAACGATGTTATTGGAGCTATAAATAATGGAAATATAACTATGTCTGCTGGGAATCTTATAGCTAGCGGTCAAAGAAGAACTATTCGCGTTATTGGAGAAATTACAGATCCTTCAGATTTAGAGAATTTTGTTGTGAAATCTGATAATGGCAGTCCAATTTATTTAAAAAACATTGCAGCTGTTTATTTTAAAGAAAAGGAAAGAACCACTTATGCAAGAGAATTTGGTAATCCTGTGGTAATGCTTGACGTTAAAAAGAGAGTAGGAAAAAACATGGTTGCAGCTGCTGAAAAAATAAAAGTTATTGTTGAAAAAGCTAAAAAAGATATCTTTCCTAGTAATTTAAAAGTAACTATAGCTAACGATCAGTCTTCAAAAACTATTGGGCAAGTAGATGATTTGGTAAATAATATTTTATTTGGGATTATTTTAGTAGTAACGGTTTTAATGTTCTTTTTAGGATTTAAAAATGCATTATTTGTAGGTTTTGCGATTCCTATGTCCATGTTTATGTCCTTAATGATACTAAACTATCTAGGTTATACCATGAACACTATGATTCTTTTTGGATTAATTATGGGGCTTGGTATGTTGGTTGATAACGGGATTGTGGTAGTAGAAAACGTATACCGTTTAATGGATGAAGAAGGAATCCCTAGAATTGAAGCCGCCAAACAAGGAATTAGTGAAATTGCCATTCCTATTATAATATCTACAGCAACAACAATTGCAGCTTTTATACCCTTAGGACTTTGGCCGGGAGTCATGGGTGAATTTATGATATACCTTCCAATAACACTTTCAGTAGTATTAGGGTCCTCCCTGTTTGTCGCCATCTTTTTTAATTCAGTAATGGTTTCTCAGTTTATGACCATAGAGGATAATGATATGCCCCTTAAAAAAATTATTACTTTGTCTATTTTTATTACTGGTATTGGATTCCTAATTTTATTATTTGGTGGAGTATATAAAGCATTAGGAAGTGTCATGATTTTCACCGCTATTATGCTTTGGGTTTACCGCTTTGGATTGCGTAAAATCGCCAATCGTTTTCAAACAAGAACCATCCCTAAATGGGAAAGAATATATGAAAAGATATTACGAGGAGCATTAAAAGGTTATATGCCTTATGTGTTGTCCATTGGTACTGTATTTTTACTGATCATTTCCTTTTCTGGTTTTGGTTACTCTATTGGAACCCAAAGAACCAAAATAGAGTTTTTCCCAGACAATACTCCCAATCAAATTATAGTGTATGTAGAGTATCCTCAAGGTACCGATATTGAAAAAACAAATATTATTACCAAAGAAATTGAAGATCGTGTTTATAGAATTTTAGATGACGCTGAGTATACTGACGGAGCCTATAATTTTTTAATAGAAAGTGTAGTTTCTCAGGTTGGAGAAGGAGCTGGTAACCCACAAACCGATGGGGGTTCAACTGCAGAAATGCCAAATCGTGGTAAAATTACAGCTTCTATGCGAGAATATAAATATAGAAGAGGAGCTGATAGTGAGTTACTAAGGCAAAAGGTACAAGAAGCCCTGGTAGGTATTTTTCCTGGAGTTTTAATTTCTGTAGAAAAAGATGCAAATGGACCTCCAGCTGGAGCACCAATTAACATTGAAATTGAGGGCCCAGATTATGCAGAGTTAATATTGGTTGCCGAAAAGATGAGGGAATTTATCAATACAAAAAACATTGCAGGAATTGATGAACTGAAAATTGATGTAAATAAATCTAAACCCTCTGTGCAAGTTGAAATTGACCGTCAAAAAGCAGGAGAATTAGGTGTGAGTGCTGGACAGGTGGGTCAAATTTTACGAAATTCAATTTTTGGATCTAAAGCAGGAATTTATAAAGAAAATGGAGATGATTATGATATTTATGTTCGATTTAATAAAGAAGACAGGTATAGTACCAGTGCTTTATTTGATCAAAATATAATTTTCAGAGATGCTGCTTCAGGAAAAATTAAAGAAATCCCTATTTCTGTAATTGCTACACAAAAAAATAGTTCTGGGTTTAGTGCTATAAAGCATAAAGATTCAAAACGTTTAGTAACTGTTTATTCTGCTTTGGCTCCAGGTTATACAGATGCAGGAGCAATAGTCTCAAATATTAGAGATGAAATGAAAAATTTTGCAAAGTTGCCAAGTGATATTAAAATTGATTATACGGGTCAGATAGAGGAGCAAGAAAAACAGATGTCATTTTTATTGGGAGCTTTTTTTTCTGGATTAGGGCTCATTTTTTTAATCTTAATTTTCCAATTTAATTCTGTTTCAAAACCAGCAATAATCATGCTTGCAATTTTTTTAAGTTTGATTGGAGTTTTTGGTGGAATTGTAATTACCGGTAGTGCATTTGTTATTATGATGACCATGATGGGTATTATTTCATTAGCGGGAATTGTAGTAAATAATGGTGTGGTATTACTTGATTATACTCAGTTATTGATTGACAGAAAAATGATTGCGAAAGGAATGGATGATAATGATTTATTAACTGCTGATAATGTAAAAGAATCTATTATTGAAGGAGGTAGGGCAAGGTTGCGTCCAGTATTATTAACCGCAATAACGACCATATTAGGTTTAATACCATTGGCAATCGGTTTTAACATAAATTTCTTTACTTTGTTTAGTGAATTTAATCCAAATATATATTTTGGAGGAGATAATGTTATGTTTTGGGGACCTTTAGCTTGGACTGTAATTTATGGCTTAATAGTTGCAACATTTTTAACATTAGTTATTGTTCCAATATTATTTTTTATTACCCATAAAATTAAATTAAAAACTCAATTCTGGAGAGGATTAACCAATACCGTTAATGGATAAAAACAAAACCCCTTTTTATTGAAAAGGGGTTTTTAAAAACTAATGGAATTGGTTCTAATTTAGAATGAACTATTTGTATTTTATTAACAGAATTATTAAATATAATTACTTTTTAATCCCCATTTTAATCTTTTTTTAAAAAGAACGTAAAATGCTCTTTTATCTTATTAAATTTGTAGTCCTTAAAAATGCTAAGGAAACTAATACTAAATAAATATTTTAGAATGTATAGAAGTCATACTTGTGGTGAATTAAGAGAAAGTCACATTAATAGTTCGGTAACTTTAGCAGGATGGGTACAAAAATCAAGAGATAAAGGATTTATGATTTGGGTAGATCTGCGAGATCGTTATGGAATTACACAACTAATTTTTGATGAAGAACGCACTTCTAAAGACTTGATTGAAAAAACTAGATTATTGGGTAGAGAATTTGTAATTCAAGTTCAAGGAACTGTAATTGAAAGAGCCTCTAAAAACCCTAAAATTCCAACAGGCAGTATTGAAATTTTGGTTTCTAATTTTACAATTTTAAATAGTTCCCTTACTCCACCTTTTACCATTGAAGATGAAACAGATGGTGGTGATGATATTAGAATGAAATACCGCTATTTAGATATAAGAAGAAAGCCTGTAAGGGAAAATCTTATTTTTCGCCATCAAGTAACTATGGCGGTCCGAAACTATCTTTCTGGAAAGGAATTTATTGAAGTAGAAACTCCATATCTTATAAAATCAACTCCTGAAGGAGCTCGAGATTTTGTAGTTCCTTCACGAATGAATGAAGGTCAATTTTACGCTTTACCCCAATCCCCTCAAACCTTTAAACAATTGTTGATGGTTGGCGGAATGGATAAGTACTTCCAAATTGTAAAATGTTTTAGAGACGAAGATTTAAGAGCAGATAGGCAACCAGAGTTTACGCAAATTGATTGTGAAATGGCTTTTGTAGAACAAGAAGACATTTTAAATATTTTTGAAGGATTAACCCGTTATTTATTAAAAGAAATTAAAGGAATTGAAATTGATAAATTCCCAAGAATGACCTACGACGATGCAATGCAACGGTATGGAAATGACAAACCAGACATTCGTTTTGGAATGGAATTTGGAGAATTAAACGAATTTGCAAAACATAAAGATTTTACAGTTTTTAATTCTGCAGAATTAGTAGTTGGTATTGCAATTCCAGGTGGGAATAGTTATTCTCGAAAAGAAATTGACAAACTTATAGATTGGGTTAGAAGGCCTCAAGTTGGTGCTTTAGGAATGGTGTATTCTCGTTGTAACGATGACGGTACTTTTAAATCTTCTGTAGATAAATTTTACGATCAAGGAGATTTAGCGAATTGGGCAAAAGTTACAGGAGCTAAAACAGGTGACTTAATTTGTGTACTTTCTGGTGAAATCAATAAAGTTAGGGCACAATTAAGTGCACTGCGTATGGAACTTGCGGATCGATTAGGTCTTAGGAAAACGAATGAATTTGCGCCATTGTGGGTGCTTGATTTTCCTTTATTAGAATTAGATGAAGAAACAGGTCATTATCATGCAATGCATCATCCATTTACAGCCCCAAAACCAGGGCAAATGGAATTATTAGATACCGATCCTGGAGCTGTAAAAGCTAATGCATATGATTTGGTTTTAAACGGAAATGAAATTGGTGGAGGTTCTATTCGAATTCATGACAAGCAAATGCAAGCTACAATGTTGCGTCATTTAGGATTTTCAGCAGAAGATGCCAAAGCACAATTTGGATTTTTAATGGATGCTTTTGAATACGGTGCACCGCCGCATGGAGGTTTAGCATTTGGACTGGATAGATTGGTAGCAATTCTAGGTGGCCAAGAGACCATTAGAGATTTCATTGCGTTCCCAAAAAATAATTCAGGACGAGATATAATGATAGATGCACCTGCATTTATAGCCAATGATCAATTAAAAGAGCTGAGTATTAAATTAGACATACAAAAATAAGCCTCAGGATAATCCCAATTAAGATGTGGTCATTATTTATTGCGAAATAACCATAAAATAGTTCATTTTTGGAGTAAATTTGATGAAGATGGTATACTATTTTCGGTATATTATATTTAAAATTGGGTTATTTNTTTCTCAAAATATNAAATTATGAAATATTTTTTACAATTTCTTGTACTATCATCTATAATAGGAATCTGCTATGGATTGTATTTAAAACCAGTAAACCNACAAAATGGAGACCTGTTAGTTGGATTATCACTGGTTTTATTAATCTTTATCACAATGCCTATTTTTATTTATAGAAGGTGGAAAAATAAAGATGTTAAAGACTATATGCTAACCAAAGAAAACATAGAAAAGATGCGTGATTATAATGACTCTAAGTGATTATATTTGGATAAAATGATGATANAGGAAATGGGTCTTTTTTTTAATTTAAATTTCTTTTTTCAATAAAAAAATCTTTGAGAATTTGAGAAGATTCNTCTGCTAACACCCCTCCATTTATNTTTGTTTTTGGATGCAACTTTGTGTTTAAGTTTATACAACCCCGTTGCTCGTCTCTTGCTCCATAAACAATAGTTGCTATTTGGCTCCAAAATAATGCACCCGCACACATTTGACAAGGCTCNATGGTTACATATAAAGTGCAATTCAACAAATACTTGCCTCCTAAAAAATTTGAAGCAGATGTTATTGCTTGCATTTCAGCATGAGCGGTTACATCATTTAAGGTTTCTGTTAAATTATGACCACGAGCAATTATTTGATTTTCACAAACTATAACTGCTCCAATTGGAACTTCCCCTTTTTTATAGGCTTCTTTAGCTTCAATTAAAGCTTGTTTCATAAAATAATTATCNTCGAAGGGTAGTATCAATTTATTATTATTTATNTATTANTATACACCAAGTGATTCAAAAATAAAAANATTTAATAGATGAATTACCTGTAAACAAGTTTTGTTCGCAACGAAAATACAAATTAACTAAATAACAAATCTTTAATAACTGTATCTTTGCAGAGTGCCAAATNCNATTTTAAATACAATTCAATTACCTAAAGATCTTCGAATAGTTTTACAGCAAGACTTACCAAAACTTGCTAAAGAAATAAGAGAAATGATTATTAAGATGGTAGCAACTAAAGAAGGNCATNTAGGTGCTAGNCTTGGGGTGGTAGAATTAACNATAGCNCTTCATTATGTTTTTAATACTCCCGAAGATATCATCGTTTGGGATGTTGGTCATCAAGCTTATGGGCATAAAATATTAACAGGTAGAAAATCAAATTTTAATACCAATCGTCAATTAAATGGNATTAGTGGTTTCCCAAAAATAANTGAAAGTAAATATGNTGCTTTTGGTACNGGTCANAGNAGTACTTCTATTTCTGCAGTTTTAGGAATGGCAATAGCCTCTCGATTAAAAAAAGACTTTCAAAAACAACATATNGCTGTTATAGGTGATGCCTCAATTGCGAGTGGAATGGCATTTGAAGCTTTAAACCATGCGGGAGTTAGTAAAACTAATTTATTGGTTATTTTAAATGACAANGCTATCGGTATTGATCCAAGTGTGGGTGCTTTAAAGCAATACTTATTGAAAGTAACTTTAGATAAAACTCCTAATACAGATAATATATTCGAGGCATTAAATTTTAATTATTCTGGTCCAATAGATGGTCATAATTTAAGTGGTTTAATTTCAGAATTAAAGCGTTTAAAAAACATTGAAGGCCCCAAACTATTGCATATAATAACGAAAAAAGGAAAAGGATTAAAACAAGCAGAGGAAAACCAAGTACTTTATCATGCTCCAGGTAAATTCAATGCAATAACNGGAGAATTANATCCAAAAAAAGAAACCAAACAAGCTCCAAANTNTCAAGATGTNTTNGGNAANACATTNGTNGAATTNGCNACNNNNAATNAAAANATAATAGGNATNACTCCNGCNATGCCNACNGGAAGTTCNCTNANNTATATGATGNATGAACATTTCCCGAANGNGCTTTTGATGTGGGAATAGCTGAACAACATGCTGTTACATTTTCAGCAGGTATGGCAGCTCAAGGTAACATTGTATTTTGTAATATNTATTCNACTTTTNTACAAAGAGCTTATGATCAAATAATTCATGATGTNTGTTTNCAAAACTTACCNGTNATNTTTTGTTTAGATCGAGCGGGTNTNGTNGGNGANGANGGNGCAACACATCACGGAATTTTTGATATCAACTATTTACGGTGTATTCCAAACCTCATCGTTTTTGCTCCTAGAAATGAAGTAGAACTTCGAAATATNATGTANACNGCNCAATTNGGTTTAAAAAANCCTATTGCNATAAGNTATCCNAGAGGNAGAGGAAAGTTATTANANTGGAGAAANCCNTTTTCAAAAATTGAAATAGGAAAAGCTGTNTCTATAAAANAAGGTGAAAANATAGCANTTTTAACGATTGGTACGGTAGTAAATAATGTTATCAANGCTATTGAAAATTGCTCAATAGCTTTTGAAATTTCTTGTTATGACATGCGTTTTNTNAANCCCATTAGANGAAAATATTNCTACANNGNATNTTTAAAAAATACAANACNATNATNACNGTNGAAGATGGAATCNTNNTNGGNGGTTTTGGNAGTGCTATTTTAGAATTTGCNGCCAAAAATAATTATAATATACCTATCAAAAACCTTGGAATTTCAGACAAATTTCCAGGTCAAGGAACTATTGATGAATTACATGAAATCGCTGGTATTTCAAGCAATAAAATCTCGCAAACTTTAAANTCTTANCTANAAAAAAAGCTNCCTTAATTAAAAGGCAGCTTTTTAAAATTATTCAATTTCTTATTATTTAGTTGATAATAAGTTTTGCTGTATGACTGTAATCAACACCATCGATTTGCATAATGTACATCCCAGAACTTAAGTTTTGAGCNTNTATAGAAACCGTATTTTGTAGNTTAACATTTGTGTTATATACTTTTCTACCGTTGATGTCGTAAATGGATACGTTAGCATCTCCAAAATCTAATAATGGTTTGATATTTATATTTCCATTTGATGGATTAGGATAAATAATAAACTTATTATCTAAATTAGTATCATTAATGCCTAAATTTTCACATTCTACAGGAATATCAAAAGCAGCTGTCCCGTCTGAAACACTACTTGAAGAACCTTGAGTAGCAGCAAACCCTAANCCTCTTCTTGCAAAAGTTTCCCATATCAAACATTTGTTTGCTCCACCATTTGCAAGTTCATCTGCTTCTATNATAGCATCTCTACCACTCTCAAATCCAGGAGCACAAGGTTGTAATTTCATCCCGTCGAGAACTAATTGCATGGCGATATTGTTTCCTCCTGTACCATTAAACATNTCTTCATCAAATCCATANACGTCAATTAAATCCCAGGTTANGTCCCAAAGCATTGTTGCCCATATTGTTCCAACTGCGTGAACTTGCCCACCTGTAGCAGGTAAATCTGAATAGGTAAGTGGATTCTCGGTCATGTCTCTACTATACTTANNTTGACGAATTCCAANACCATNTGNACCTTGTCCTGCAGAATAAGTAGCCATACCTCTGCCGTCATCTGCTTGGTCTCCAACTTTCATGGTTATTATTAAACCTAGGTAGTCACTCCAACCTTCTCCCATTTGCTCNGCATTGTTTAAACAACCTGTGTTGTTTCCACCTCCTGTTAAACGGTTTGAAATTCCATGACCATATTCATGAGCNATAATTTCATTATCAAGAGACGCATCAATCATTGGACCTACCGTTACTCCATTGATGGTAGCATTAACTGTTTCGCTTAACAATTGTTCTATNATGGCCTCACCATCTGTATCACTTACCATAAATAATGGAATAGTAACTTGNTCTCCNACAGCTCCACCTGCCATTGTAATNGCTTCACCCTCTACATTATTTACCATAATTACNGCNACAGCNCCTTCATTTTNAGCTGCTAANGNTTTAAAACCAAATTCACANTCTCCTCTTCTTATTACTGCTATTTTTCCTGATAAATCNCNNCCATTNGTNATNNNATCACAAGCATCATTTGTATCAGATGTNCCGGATGGATCATCTTCAACTAATACTAAGTCTTCTGTTAAGTCAACGATTTCACCACCGAAAGCTGCTGGCACTCCCTCATAATCACCTGCTAAAGGGCCATCATTTATGGTTAATAAAGGTCCAGAAGTTACTGTACCATCCCATAAAAACATTTGCATTCTTGGTTTTCCTCCATCTCCGGGAGTTGCAAAATTTGCATTATTGGTTCCACTTCCGTCTTGAGCATCTGCATANACAAAATCATTACCATTACCACCATTACCNTANTTATTTTGTTGGAAATTTCCACTAGCTTCATCAAAACCATATTCATAAAANATATCATGAAGCATGTTGTTCAGGTAAAATAAATTAGTAATAGAAGCANCTAAAGANNGAGNCGGATCTTGAGTAAAATCAAAATCAAAATNAAAAATTAATTCCGCTNNCCCTTCTGGAGAAAAGCCTGTTCCATTATTACCATTTTCGTCCTCTTGAGCCCAAACATTATTTCCTCTAGTTATTGTGNNTTCTGGTCCTGNAANACCGTCAGTATCATGCCATCCATAAGGAGATCCAANTCCTTGAGCTGAAGGATNTACAATTAGTGAGAANNNACTTTCANCTGGACTTTGANNCGGTAATNNAATTGCANTGTATTGTGCANCATCAGTTAAAGAAGCCATTGTTGCATCTTCTTTTGAAAATAATACACTATTTTCTGTANNTGATNAATCAGAATTATTTTTATGTNCCCCAAAACTACAACTCACTACCCAGTCTCCTNAATTTATTACAGATCCTGTTACTGCATCTACACGTACACTATAATAATGACTTGCATCTAATACATAGATACTAAGGTCCCATGCTAATTGTAATGAACCATCCTCCATTTTTTGGAAAACTAATTTTACTGGAATATTTTCTAAAGAGATACTACCATTAGAAAAGATAAAAGAATTTACAGAAACTGTTTCTAATAATTCAAGATTTGTAGGGCTGTTAATACCTAATTCTAAAGCTGCATTCCCAATTGCTGTAGCAGCAGAAATAGCAGGTGTTGTCGTGTTAACTTTTTGTGACACATCTTTAGAAAAAGATAAACTTGCATTTTTTACTTGTCCATTTTTTATTGCAAAAGACGAAACTGAATTAAATATTTCAATTCCTTGGTATTGCTGAACAACATAAACGTTTTCAACATCCATAGTTTTTGAATAACTATGTTTATCAATAACGATATCCTCAATATCTTGAGACTGTAAACTTAGTTCTGATTGGTTTGAATTTAAATACGTATTTATAGAGCTACTAAAGTCCTGTCCAAAAACAGAGCCAGCAACCATAAATACAAACATGTAAAGTAATTTTTTCATAAGGAATTCTTTATTAATTATATCTTCGTAAATATAGAACATCTAAAATTAACAATACCCTACTTTTCTAAAGAAAATATTTAATATCAATTAGTTGCTAAAGCAACTAATGTATTGTCAATAATTACTTTTATCTGATAAGTGTTTTTTTTATTAAAAAAGCATTAAAGATTACCATTAATTTTTTGGAATATTAACATGGCATTACCATCTGTAAGTCTTGATATGTAATTACAGCTTTCAATTAGGTATTGGTAGGTGGTATATTTTTCATTGGTATTAAATGACAAATCGTTTAATACAAGTGAATCAAAGGGAGTTAAAGAGTCATTAAATACGTTTTCAACAGCAGTCGTATAAACATCTAATAAAGAATTTAGTATCTTATATCCGGCGATTTCTTTATCGATTACCTCAGTGCTTTTATATATTTTTTGAACACTTATTTTTATAATATCAGCTACTTGAGCTTTATATTTACTTTTATCTAATAGTGATGTTGTGAATTCTCCATTTAATATATTCTCTTCGTTTTCTAAAAAAACGGAAGCAGCTTCAGCAACCAAAGTGTTAATCGCTAAAGAACGTAAATATGCCAGTCTATCTTTAGATTTTATTAAACTAGCGTACTTTTTTGTATTGATATTCTCTTTTACTAAGTTGATAAGATATTCCAATGCAAATTCTTCTTCAATTAGCCCTAAGTTTATACCATCTTCAAAATCAATAATGGTGTAACAAATGTCATCTGCTGCTTCTACTAAAAAAGCTAAAGGATGACGGTTAAAACTTAGATCTTTATCTTCTCCTCTTTTCTGCAATCCTAATTCCTGTGCTACTGCTCCAAAAAAATCTTTTTCAGATTGAAAAACTCCATATTTTTTATCGGCAATATGACTGGTTGGATTTTTAGGTAACGATTCTTTGGGATATTTCATAAAAGCACCAAGGGTTGCAAAAGATAAACGCAAACCACCTTCTACTCCATTTTTTGATTCTGAAAGTATTTTAAACCCATTGGCATTCCCTTCAAAGTCAATTAAATCTTGGTATTCTTTATTTGTTAATTGTGTTTTGAATCGTTTTCCATTTCCATTTAAAAAATAATTACCAATTGCTTTTTCACCGCTATGTCCAAACGGAGGATTCCCAATATCATGAGCTAATGAAGCTGCAGCTACAATTGCGCCAAAGTCGTTACTTTGATACCCATGAACTGTATGTAATTGTGGGTGTTTTTCTAAAACTGCTTTTCCAATAGTTCTGCCTAAAGAACGACCCACCACAGATACTTCTAAACTATGAGTAAGGCGAGTATGAACAAAAGATGTTTTTGATAAGGGTATTACTTGAGTTTTATCTTGTAAACTTCTAAATGCTGATGAGAAAATGATGCGATCATAATCTACATCAAAACCCAAACGGTTTTCATCCTGCTCTATTCGCAATCTTTTAGTTGTATCACCTTGCCTTCTAAGTGATAATAGCTGTTCCCAATTCATTGTGGTTTAATTTTAATATGCAATATACTATTATTAAGTTCTTTTTTAATCAATTTTAAATGTTAAGTAGGTAACAATTAATTAACACTAAAATCATCTATTGTTAATTTCTAGATAACAAAAACTTCACATTAGTATTAGTTATTTGCATCAATAAATAATAAATAATTTAAAGATGAAAAAAAAATTACTTACAACAATGGCAATTTTAACAATTGGATCATTTATAAGTTGCAGTAGCAATGACGATGGAGCAATTATTCCTACCGATGACGGAGGTCAAGGAACAGATACTGTTTTAAGCGGGCAAATCACAGAAGATAAAACATTAACGAATGATTTGATTTGGGAAATTGAAGGAAGGGTAACTGTAATTGCAGGTGTAACATTAACCATCGAAGCAGGTACTATTATAAAAGCTTATGCAGGAAGTGGTGCTAATGCCTCTACTTTAATTATAGCAAGAGATGCTAAGGTAATGGCAAATGGTACGTCTAATAATCCAATTATTTTTACTTCTACTGCAGACAATATACAATTAGGTCAAACTGTAGGTGGAAATTTAACAGAAAATGATAGAGGATTATGGGGTGGTCTTATAGTATTAGGGAATGCTAATATATCCGTTGAAGGAAATGCTACAGAAACTCAAATAGAAGGAATTCCTGCTAGTGATACCAATGGATTATATGGAGGAAATAATAATTCTGATAATTCTGGTAAAATTAATTTTATATCTATTCGTCATGGAGGAGCTGAAATTGGAGAAGGAAACGAAATTAACGGACTTACCTTAGGTGCTGTTGGTTCAGGTACAACTATCTCTAATGTTGAGGTAGTTGCAAATGTAGATGACGGAATTGAATTTTTTGGAGGAGCTGTAAATATATCTAATGCTTTAGTATGGGCACAAGGAGATGATGGTTTAGATATTGACCAAGCTTATTCTGGCACAATCAGTAACTCAGTTGTGATTTTAGGGGATATTTCTGATCATGCGATGGAAATTGATGGTCCAGAAGGTGCATTAGAGGGTAACTTTAATTTAAATGGCATAACTTTAATTGGCAATCAAAATACTGAAAATGGCGAATATGCTGACTATAGAAGTAATGCAATGGGAATTTCTAACAATGTATATGCAATTGGGTTTAAGGATTCTTCAGATGTTGAATTAGATAACAATGGTGTTGCTACAAATTATAACAATGGAAAATTACAATTTGGAATTTGGCAAATTGTACTGCCTTTAGGGATTACAAATGTTCAAGATATATTTGTAAATAAAGCTGAAAATGTAACAGTTTCAGGATTTGGAGGTGATGCACAAGCAGTTTCTGAGGGAGGAACGGTAGGTGCAAACCTTTCAGATTTTGAGTGGACTTACACAAATGCTAAAGGAGCTATATAGTTTATTTTAATTAACCAAGAAATAAGTTATTACAAACTCGTCCCCAAGTTTTGGGACGAGTTATTTTTATTATAAAAC
The DNA here is from genome assembly GCA_002713705.1 of Flavobacteriaceae bacterium. GTDB lineage: Bacteria > Bacteroidota > Bacteroidia > Flavobacteriales > Flavobacteriaceae > Marifrigoribacter. The sequence continues at coordinate 44,920 of PAUJ01000005.1, read as the reverse complement.
AACTATGAAAAAATCAATTACACTTACAATAATAGTAGGTTTATTATCCTTTATAACCTTTGCACAATCTGGAATAATAACAGGAACTGTTAACGATGGTGAATACAATGACATATTACCATTTGCAAATGTTATTATAAAGGATTCACAACGTGGAGCACTAAGTGATTTTGAAGGCAAATACTCTTTAGAATTAAAACCCGGAATATATACTGTACAATTTTCATTTGTAGGATATCAAATGTTAGAAATAAATGAGGTAATTGTAAAAAATGGTGAAACTACAGTTGTCGATGTCACCTTAAAAGCATCAACAGCTAAATTAGATGAAGTAATAATTACAACTTCCTTAAAAAGAAATACCGAAGCTTCTATTTTATATTTACAGCGAAACTCTGTTAAACTAATGGATGGGTTATCGCTAGAAAGCATAAAAAACTCAGGTGCTAGTGACATTGCTTCTGCTGTTAAAAATATTCCTGGGGTTTCTGTTCAAAGGGGTAAATATGTATACGTTAGAGGCTTAGGAGATCGATACACAAAGACCTCTTTAAATGGAGTAGATGTACCAGGTTTAGATCCTGATAGAAATACTTTACAATTGGATTTATTTCCATCTTCAATTTTAGAAAATGTAATTGTGAGCAAATCTTCCACTGCTGATCAAGGAGCAGATTTTACTGGAGGAGCTATAAATATAGTTACTAAAGATATTCCTAATAAAGAAGGGTATAGTGCATCTTTAGGTCTCGGTTATAACTCAGATTTTCATTTCAATAAAAACTATTTAACTTATAAAGGAAGTAAAACAGATTTTCTAGGCTTTGATAATGGATTGCGAGATAATCCAATCCCTAGCCAGCAATACATCCCTTTACCTCAAGAAAATGGGGAAGTTGTAGAAATATTAACTAAAAGATTTACAAAAAATCTAGCAGCTCGAAGAGAAACTAGTTTTATGGATTATAATTTTTCTTTTACTGCTGGCAATCAATTTGATGTTGGAAATAACAAATTAGGCTATGTAGCCGCTATATCTTATCGAAATGAAACTCAATATTTTTCACAATATATAGACGGTCAAGTTTTTAGAAAGAATGTAAACCCAACAATTTATGAACTAAATACTGATAGAACTCAACAAGGCGAAGGAGGTACTAATAATGTATTAATAAGTGGTATTGCTGGATTATCTTTTAAAACTGAAAAATCTAAATATAAATTTAATATTCTTCATATTCAAAATGGAGAAACTAAAGCTTCCATTTTTAATCAACAAAATAGAATCCAGAATTCAAATCAAATTAAAAAAGATAACTTAATTTATACACAGCGTTCCATCACTAATTTGTTACTTAATGGAAAACATTCGATAGATCAAGAATCTAATTGGACTTTAGATTGGAAACTCTCTCCTTCTATAGCATTAGTATATGATAAAGATTTTAGAGTAACTCCTTTTAAGGTTTCTATAGACGAATTGACAGGGATAGAAACCTATACCATAGAACCTAGTGAATCGGGATTGCCAACTAGAATTTATAGAGATTTAAATGAGGGAAACATAGTTAGTAATATAGACATCATTAATAAAAATACATTTCTTGGAAAAGAAGCTAAACTTAAATTCGGAGTTGGTTATGCTTATAAAACTAGAAGTTTTGAAGTTGAAAGGTTTTCATTTCCATTATTAAATATTGCCAGTGATTTTGCAAATGGAGATCCAGATCAAATATTAGCGGATCAAAATATATATGATGCATCAATAAATAGCGGTGTGTTTGTAAGAAGAGATTCTGGGATTTCAGATACTTATGATTCACAAATGAGTATAGCTTCAGCATATGCATCTGAAGAATTTAAAATAACAGACTGGTTTCAAGCAGCAGTTGGATTGCGTTTTGAAAAATTTCAACTAATTTATACTGGTGAAAGACAAGATGGAACAAAGTTAAATAAGGCTGCCATTTTAGATAAATCTGATTTTTTCCCGTCTACAAATTTAATATTCGACTTAAATGAAGAAGGTTCACAAAAAATTAGAACTTCATATGCAAGAACTACAGCAAGACCCTCCTTTAAGGAAGCTTCTTTAGCAGAAATATTTGACCCAATTAATAATACTTTTTTTATAGGAAATATTAACATTCAACCAACCTATATAAATAACTTTGATTTGCGGTATGAAAAATATGGAGAAAACGGAGACTTTTATGCTATTAGTGGTTTTTACAAATCGTTTAAAAACCCTATAGAACTTTCGTTTATTAGAAGTGCTACTGGTCAATTTACCCCTTTAAACTTAGGAGATGCTATCGTATATGGTACTGAAATAGAAATACGGAAGAATTTAGGGTTTATTCCAGGTTTAGAAAAATTTAGAATAAATACAAATTTATCACTTATAAACTCTGAACAACAGTTTAGCGATGATGAGAAAGCAAATAGAGAAGATAATCTTAGATCTGGCGAAGTATTAGACGACACAAGGCCTTTACAGGGACAGTCCCCTTATCTTATTAACTTTGGAATAGATTATACTAATGATAATGGGTGGAATGCTGGTTTATTTTATAATGTACAAGGAAAAACATTGCAAATAGTTGGTAGTGGTGATATTCCTGATGTTTATACCTTACCATTCAATAATTTACTATTTAATGCTTCAAAAACTTTTGGAAAAAACAAAAACGCTACTATTTCATTAAAATTTGAAAATCTCTTAAATAGTAATATCGAAAGTGTATATGAGTCTTATAAAGCGGAGAATCAAATATATTCAAAATGGAATCCTGGACAGAAGATAAGTATTAGTTACAATGTAAAGTTTTAGGATAATTTTATATACAGACAAAAAAAACCAGTTAATCAACTGGTTTTTTTATCTATACTATTTTTGTGTTAATTAAATCAATTTGTAACTATACTAACTTCTTTTGCTTTCCAAACTTTCACCTTAGAAATTTTCGAATTAGAATAAGTAACTTCATTTATTATATTATTTTGATAAAATAACCAAGTATTTACCTTTTCACCATTATTGTAATAAGCCACAGCAGTTTTTAATCCTTCAGAGTCATAACTAATCCACTCTCCTTGTAATTTACCTTGTTTATTGTAGAATCCTCTCTGAGAAACTTGACCATTATCACTGTATAAAGTAGCTTCAATTAAGTTGTTTTTTTCTATATATTTATCTTCTTTTTCCTGAGCAAATAATAATCCAGACATAAAAAGAAACATTATTAGTATGATTTTAATTTTCATAACTTAGTATTTAATAATTACTTAATCAAAATTAAAGATTATTAACATTAAAAACAAGTTAAGTTAACATTAAGTTAACATTGATTTTTTAAATAGCTAATTATTAATTAATTATATTATTAACATAAAAGTAATAATTTCTTGATTTTAAAAATACATACAAATCACATTAATTTTTGTTATTGCAACATCTCTTTAAAATCGTTTAGTTTTTGTCAACTAGATTTATAGAGTAGAGGCTGTTTTTTAACAGCCTCTTTTTTTTAAAACTAATTCGTTTTATTAGCTATAGAATGTTACTTTACCATCTGAAATATCATACATACCGCCAATAATTTTTATTTCATCATTCGCTTCCATTTCGGCCAATACAGGACTTTGGTTTCGAATATTTTCAATAGTCATTAAAACATTTTTTTCTGCAACGTTATTTACAAATTCTATATTACCAGAATTACGTACACTTTGATCTTGAGGTTCAGTAACTGCTTCAACTGCGGGTTCTATTTTGTTTATAAGTGCAGTTAGGTTTCCTAACCTAGCATGGTCACAAGCACCTTTAACAGCTCCACAAGCCGTATGTCCTAAAACCACAACTAGTTTTGTTCCTGCTAACTTACAAGCAAATTCCATACTACCTAGAATATCTTCATTCACAAAGTTTCCAGCTATGCGAATACTAAATAAGTCGCCCATCCCTTGATCAAAAATTAATTCTGATGAAACTCTAGAATCTATACAGCTTAACACAGTTGCGTAAGGGTATTGACCACTTGCTGTTTCTCTAACTTGTTGGACTAAATTTCTGCTCAAACGAACATTTTCTTGGAATCTTTTGTTTCCTTCTCTTAAATTTTGCAATGACGATACTGGTGTCATTTTAGATTGTGTTTCTTGTGTGTGTGTGTACATGCTATGCTACTTTTGGGTTTAAATTAAAAAATTTGATATAACTATCTGGATTTTCCACGATTCCTTTTTCGGAAATCAATTTAATATAAATATTTCTACTTTTTGCCTTTTCAGAAAAATCCTCGAGAATTTCAATAATGTCATTATCTAAATAACGAGTTTTACGGACATCTAAATCTAAATAAGAATCTTCTGGTAATTGATCCAGTTCTTTTAAAATGGCACCTTTATTAAAAAAGGTAACTTCTTCTGCTAACGTTATTTTGTATTTCACTTTACCATTACTAATATCTTCCATGTGTAAAAAATGAGAATTTTGATAACTTTTAATAAGTATAACTACAACACCAACCATTATTCCTAAACTAATTCCAACTAAAAGATCAGTAAAAATAATACCTATTACAGTAACAATAAAAGGTATAAATTGTTTCCATCCTAATTGATACATTGTTTTAAATAATGCTGGTTTTGCTAGTTTATATCCCACCACCAATAATATAGATGCTAAAACTGAAAGCGGAATTAGGTTCAAAAGCCTTGGAATTAATACTACAGAAATTAATAAAAATATTCCATGGATAATAGCGGCCATTTTTGTTTTTCCTCCAGATTGAATATTTGCTGAACTTCTTACAATTACTTGAGTAATGGGTAACCCTCCAATAAGTCCTGAAATTATATTTCCAGATCCTTGTGCAATTAATTCTCTATTGGTGGGAGTCACTCTCTTTTCGGGATCTAATTTATCGGTGGCTTCAACACAAAGTAATGTTTCTAAACTTGCAACTAAAGCTATTGTAAAAGCAGTAATCCAAATATCGGCGCTTGTAATTGCTCTAAAGTTAGGGAAACGGAATTGGCCTAAAAAAGAAGAAATATCACTAGGAATTGGAACACTTACTAGATGTTCTGATGAAATACCAAGATTCTCTTTCCCTGTAGTTATTAATACATAAATAATTCCAATAACGACTGCAACTAGTGGACCTTGAATTAATCGAAATATTTTTGCTTTTTTGAGTAATACTTTATCCCATAGAATTAAAATAGCTAAACCAATAGTCGCAATTAGAGAAGATCCAAAGCTCAAGTACTTAAAAGTTTTAAAAATCTCTGAAAATGTATTTTCTCCATCTACTTGCATAAATGCAAAATTTCCTTCTGGGATCATATTGTAACCAAAAAAATGGGGTATTTGTTTTAAAATAATAATAATTCCAATACCAGTTAACATCCCTTTAATTACTGATGAGGGAAAATAATACCCAATTATTCCAGCTTTTAAAAACCCCAATACAATTTGGATTATTCCAGCTAAGACTACAGCTAAAAGAAAATTTTCAAATCCTCCCAAAGCACTTATAGCTGTTAATACAATTGCTGCTAATCCTGCAGCAGGGCCACTCACTCCAATTTGAGAACCACTTAATATTCCCACAACAATACCACCAATAATACCTGCAATAACTCCAGAAAATAATGGAGCACCACTAGCCAATGCAATACCTAAACATAGTGGTAAAGCAACAAAAAATACAACGATACTTGCAGGCAAGTCGTTTTTAATAAATGTAAACATAATATACATAGTTTGATTGTCTTCAATACAATATGAAAACTTAATAAAAATAAATTGATAAAAACTAAAACTATATATATTGTTTGGGAGGCGGTAAAAGTACCTTTAAGGTATAGTCGATGTAACTTTCTAAGTAAATCAGCTGAGCAGTTCTTTTTTTAAGAAAAGATAAAGACTTGTCATTTAAAGTGTAATAATTGATGGTTTTTTCTTCGATATCTTTCTCTGTTTTTTCAGATTTCTCTTCCTCTGTAGAATCTAATAAAACAATAGTATCTGTTTCAAAACATAAATTGAATACAGTGGGTGCTAGAATTGAAAAGATCAAAACTGATGCAAATATTATATGAATAAATGATTTTATCACAGCTACAAAAATAATACTTAATGCATATAAATTTCAAACCTTTTTGTTATAATTTTTATAAATTTTAAAGTCTAACAGTTTTTGTTTTTTAGAGTTGTTATTTACTTTAAAGTTTTTAATTTATTTACTTAAAGTTAACATTCACTTAACATTGAGTGCAGTTATTTGCATCGACAAAAACTATTAACGATCTTACAATGAATAAATCTTCTATTAGAATATCTTTATTTTTCTTCCTAATTTCATTTACTATTCATTCTCAAGTTTATAAGGAAAAAGGATTTGGAAAAGGAATGGTAAACTATATAGCTAAAGACAGTTCTTGGAGTGTTAAATTTGCTCCTAGAATTCAAATACTTTCCTCTACCAATTGGAAGTATGAAGACAATGAATTTGGCACAGCAAACACTAACTTTCTAATTCGGAGAGCTCGTTTAAAGTTTAGTGGTTTTGTATTGTCTCCAAAGTTAAAATATAAAGTTGAATTGGGATTATCCAATAGAGATATTGCTGGCGCTTCTGTATATACAGGCAATGCACCAAGAATTATTTTAGACGCTGTAGTAAAATGGAATTTTTATCAAAATTTTGTATTGTGGGCAGGACAAACAAAATTACCTGGAAATAGAGAACGAGTAATCTCATCGGCTAATTTACAATTAGTGGACAGGTCTCTCTTAAATTCAAGCTTTAATATTGATAGAGATTTAGGTATTCAATTGAGGCATCACATTAACATTACAGATAAATTTATTGTCCGAGAAATTATTTCTATCTCACAAGGAGAAGGAAGAAATGTCGTAACTGGAAATATAGGCGGATACCAATATACAGGGCGTATTGAGTTTTTACCTTTTGGTAAATTTAAAAACAATGGAGATTACATAGGAAGCTCATTAGAAAGAGAGTCTAAACCTAAATTAGCAGTGGGTATTTCGTATGATTTTAATAATAATGCAGTTAGAAATAAAAGTAATAGAGGTACTTATATGGTAAATGATGTTGGGTTTTTCGAAACGAATATTAATACTTTATTTGTAGATGCTATGTTAAAATACAAAGGGTTTTCATTCATGGCAGAATATTCAAACAGAGATGCTGATGACCCAATTGCTAAAAATAGTGATGGAAGTGAAACAGGTGTTACTGTATCTGAAGGATATGGTGTTAATTTACAGGCGGGTTATTTGTTTTCTAAAAACTGGGAACTCACAGGACGTTTTTCAACTATTGATATGAAAGAGAAAGAAGTTTCTAATCAATACACATTAGGGTTTTCTAAATATATATTTGGTCAAAAACTAAAAGTTCAATCGGATATTAGTTATTTAACAATCGCAGACATTACCAATGAATTATTGTTTCGTTTACAATTAGAAGTTCATTTTTAAAATAACATTTAGATAACATTAAATACTTCAAACAATAAGATATTTACAATTTAAAACTAATTTATAATGGATAACATTTACATTTTGATGATTGCTGCTTTAGCTATTTTAGCTATTGCAGATTTAGTAGTTGGAGTTAGCAATGATGCTGTAAACTTTTTAAACTCTGCTATTGGATCTAAAGCCGTTTCTTTTAAAACTATTATGATCGTCGCCAGTTTAGGAGTTGCTTTTGGAGCTTTATCTTCCAGTGGTATGATGGAAGTTGCTCGAAAAGGTATTTTTATGCCAAGTGAATTTTACTTTAATGAAATTATGATCATTTTTATGGCAGTAATGATCACAGACATTCTGCTATTAGACTTCTTTAATACCCTAGGAATGCCTACATCTACAACGGTATCGATTGTTTTTGAATTATTAGGTGCTGCAGTAATAATGTCTCTAATAAAAATCAGTACCTCAGATTCACAAACAATAGCAGACTTGGGGCAATACATAAATACTGCAAAGGCCACCGAGATCATATTAGGCATTCTGCTGTCTGTTGTCGTCGCATTCTCGATAGGGGCTTTTGTACAATATAATACTAGGCTCTTATTAACTTTTAATTTTGAGCAGAAAGCAAAATGGGTATCGGCTTTGTTTGGTGGAATAGCTGCAACAGCAATTACTTATTTTATTTTAATAAAAGGATTAAAGGGAGCAAGTTTTGTTTCAGGTGATTTTAAGTCGTTTATTTCTGAAAACGCCATAATAATTGTTACCTTAAGCTTTATATTTTGGACAGCTTTATGCTCATTGATTACTGCCGTTTTTAAGATGAGTGTTTATAAGTTCATTATTATTATTGGAACTTTTGCTATTGCCATGGCTTTTGCTGGTAATGATTTAGTCAACTTTATTGGAGTACCAATAGCAGCTTGGCAATCTTATGAAGCATGGGTTGCTTCTGGAGTACCTGCAACTGAATTTAGTATGGAAGTAATGTCGAAAAAAGTTCCAACACCTAGCCTGCTTTTATTTCTAGCAGGATTGGTTATGGTCTTGACACTTTGGTTTTCTAAAAAAGCAAAGAGAGTTTTAAAAACATCGCTAGATTTATCAAATCAAGATTCTGTAAAAGAACGATTCGAATCTAACTTTTTATCTCGAGGTATTGTGCGATTTTCTACAGTAATTTCAAAATATCATGGCACTATTTTACCTAAGAAAATACAAGATAAAATTGAAAAACAATTTGAAAAACCAAAAGTGTTAAAGTTAGTAGATAAACATCAAGAATTACCAGCCTTCGATATGGTTCGAGCTTCAGTAAATCTAATGGTTGCAAGTATATTAATATCCATAGCGACCTCTATGAAACTTCCTTTATCTACTACCTATGTTACATTTATGGTAGCCATGGGAACCTCACTAGCCGATAGAGCTTGGGGAAGAGAAAGTGCAGTTTACAGAATAGCTGGTGTATTAAATGTGATTGGGGGATGGTTTTTTACCGCTTTTAGCGCATTTGTCGCATCAGGTATCATTGCCTACCTTATCTACTTAGGTGGAAACTTAATGATTGCTATTTTATTGTTGATTACTGTTTTATTATTGGTAAGGAATTATTTAAGTTACAAGAAAAAAAGTAACAATGCTCATTTAAAAGATGGGTTAAAAAAAACCGAAAGTAAAACCGTTCAAGGAATCATTGAGGAAAGTGCAGATAATATTTCTAATGTAGTTTCGAGAACGAACAAAATATATTCTCACATGTTAAATGGTTTGGCAACGGAGGATCTGTCTAAACTTAAAAAGAGTCGAAAGGGTGTTGAAAAATTAAATATGGAAGTAGATGCACTTAGAGATGATATTTTTTATTTTATAAAAAATCTAGATGAAACTAGTGTCCGTGGATCTAATTTCTATATTATTATTTTAGGTTATTTACAAGATGTAGCCCAGTCCCTAGATTTCTTAGCTAAAACTAGTTATAAACATATAAACAACAACCACAAGGCGCTGAAATTTAGTCAAATCAAAGATTTGCAAGACATTAACAACTCATTTGAAAGTTTATTAAATGAAATTGAAATGATATTTAACAATCGTGAGTTTGAAAAATTAGGAGATATCATCAATGGAAAACAAAAAGCTCAAGATGATTTAGCTGTAAAAATTTCAAGTCAAATAACTAGAACACGTTCTGAAGAAGATGTTAGTCCTAAAAACACTGCATTGCATTTTAGTTTGCTATTAGAGACTAAAGATTTAGTATCTGCAATTATGAATTTAATTGAAGAATATTACAATAGTTATAATACCAAAAAGTAACAATACAATAACTATAATGAAGCCCCACAATTTTTAATAGTGGGGCTTTTTGTTTTTAACTAATTTAAATAAATTCTAAATAAAAACTATAAATACTATAGTATTTATAGTTAATAAAAAAAGGAAAGCTTTCGCATTCCTTTTTTTATTAACACACTTGATTTAAATTTTAAAGTATTTATCCTTCACAACTATCACAAGATTTTTTTTGTTTGAATTTTTGAGCTGCATTCATACTATGTTGATAGTACATAGACTTAACACCTAATTTCCAAGCGGTGATATAAATTTTATTTACATCTTTAATTGGCATATCTGGATGAACCATCACATTAATAGACTGTCCTTGATCTATATGGTTTTGTCTATTAGCCGCTTGATATACGATTACATTTTGGTCTATTTCTGGATATGTTTTAAATACGTCTTTTTCATTTTCAGATAAAAAGTCTAAATGCTGGACAGAGCCGTCAAAATCTCTAATACTCCTCCAAACTTCAGTGGTATTTTGCCCTTTTTCTTCTAGAAGGTCTACTAAAAATGGATTTTTAATAGTTGTTTTTATTTTAGCAATATCTTTTACATAACTATTGGACCAAATTGGCTCAATACCCTGTGATACCTGTCCTAATATAAAAGCTGAGGAAGTAGTAGGAGCGATTGCATTAAGTGTTGTGTTGCGTCTACCGTACCCTTTTAATACGGCAGGTTCACCAAATAATTTTGCTAATTCCTCTGAAGCTTTATAAGATTTATCTTTTATTGTTTTAAATATTTCAGAATTTAATTTAAAAGCTTCTTCACTATCAAAAGGTAACATTTTAGACTGTAATAAGGAATGCCAACCCAAAGCTCCTAAACCTAATGCTCTATTGTCTTTTGCAAAATTATAAGCTTTCTCCATAAAGGTAAAAGTTAATTGGTCATCACGATCTGTTGAGTTTTTATACACTTCTAATTTTGTAATAAACTCTTCCATAACTGCATCTAGAAAATAGGTAAGTGTTTCTACAGCGTCAGTATTTTTCCATTTATCATAATGCAATAAATTCATTGATGATAAGCAACATACGAAAGACCAGTCCTCATTTGAGGGCAACATAATTTCAGTACAAAGATTACTCCCGTGAATTTCTAATTTTTTATCTTTATAAACATCTACAGTTCCGTTATTAGCGTGATCTCTGAAGAAAATATATGGGTATCCTATTTCACCCCTACGTTGTAAAACTTTCGCCCAAAGGGTCCTTTTTTCAACATCACCATCAATCATTTCTTGCATCCATTGATCTCCTACTGTAACTCCATGAGTTAGTTCTTGTATTGCGTTACCTTCAGTTCCAATTTCTAAAAATTCATGGATATCTTGATGATCTATTGGTAAATAAGGAGCAAATCGTCCTCGACGAACAGAACCTTGACTAACGATGTCTACCATTTTTTCAAACAACTGCATGATATGGACGGAACCTGAAGAACTTCCATTATTTTTAACCTCAGCACCTCTGTGCCTAATTTTCCCAAAATAACCAGATGTACCACCCCCTAGTTTAGACATCATGCCTACTTCAGATTGTGTGTATAAAATATCACCCATATCGTCTGCAATACAAGAACCAAAACAACTTATTGGTAAGCCACGTTTTTTTCCAAAATTTGACCAAACTGGTGATGCTAATGAATAAAATCCTTCAGACATGTATTTATAAAACTTTTCGGCATATCCATTAATTCCAAGAATTTTTTCTGCGTTTTGAGCAATTTCTAAAATTCTTTCTTCGGGAGTTGTATCTCCAGTTAAATATCCAGATTCTAAAAATTTACGGCTATTTTCTGTTAACCATTTAATGTTTGGCAAGTCCATTTTACTTTTTGCATTTTGCATCGCTTCTTTTCTTGCTTGAAGTAATCGATCTTGTTCGGAAAGAAATTCTTTAGAGTTGGTCTCTTGGTTTGTTGTAGGGTTGTTCATAGTTTAAAAAAGGTCGTCACTGGTTATACTTTTTGTTCTTTTACTGTAGTTAATAGATCGTTTTACGAAGAAATCCCCGTGTTTGGTTCCAATTATTTCATCATCAAACCATTCAGTTTTCTTAACTAAAGCTTCATCTACTTCAAATATTTTTGTAATTCCAATACTTTCTAGAGAGTTATTGAAACGCTGTTTTATAAATTCATTAATAACATCTTTTGGCAGGAAATCTAATTCTCCTTCTTCAAAAATCCAATCGACAACTTTGCTTTCAGAGATAAAAGCTTCATGGCATATATCTTGAATCATTTTATTATAGTCATCATCAAACCAATCTGGGTTTTCTTTCTTTATAATGTTAATCAGATCAATTCCAAAATCTCCATGAATTTGCTCTTCTTTTGAGGTCGCTTCTACTACATTAGAAATTCCTTTAAAAAGGTTTTTTTCCTTATTAAATGCCATAATAATTAAAAATTGAGAGAAAAGCGAAACATGTTCAATAAACAAAGAGAATAACAAAATAGCCTCAGTATATTCTTTATTGTCTTCTGATTTAGAATTTTTTAAAGCGGTTTCTAAATAGTTAACCCGCCTCATGATTACGGGTTTCTTTTTTAGTTGATTAAATTCTGTGTTTAATCCTAATATCTCTAATAAGTGTGAATATGCATCTTGATGCCTTACTTCACTTTCAGAAAAAGTGGCACCAACAGAACCTATTTCTGGTTTTGGCATTCTTTGAAAGATGTTTCCCCAAAAGGATTTTACAGCCACTTCAATTTGTGAAATGGCAAGCATTGAGTTTTTTAAAGCATTACGCTCTACATTGGTTAATGCTGTTTTATAGTCTTGAATATCACTGGTAAAATTAAACTCTGTATGAATCCAATAAGAATGACGAATCGCATCTACATATTCGTTTAGCTCAGGATACTCATAAGGCTTTAAATTAATTCTTTTTTCAAAAATATTGGTTGTTCTACTTCGGTTTTGTTCATCTCTGTATAGGATATAGGCTTTAGCCACATCATGAAATGGGCTATCCATTAATTTGTATTCAACAATATCTTGCACTTGCTCAACATTTGGAATGTATTTTGGCTCCTTAAGCTTTCTTTCTAACAAAGTACCGATTACAATTTTTGAAATGGCAACAGCATCTTCTCTGGTTCCATGATTTACAGATTGCATAGCTTTTTCAATAGCATTAACAATTTTATCTAATTCAAAAATATCGGTTTCGTAATCTCGTTTAATTATGTGTTTAATTTGCATATCCATCCTTGGCTGTTGTAATGTTATTTTGTAGCTAGATTCACAATTTTAAATGGTANCTAATACCTATTTTTTTATTNTGATTTCTATNTATTTTTTAATTCTNGTAATTACTTCTAGATNTCTAGAAGTTTTGACTCTTACAAATATGGAAAAAATTAGANGTNTTTTTTTAGAAAAATATTTAGGTTTTCAACAAGTTTTCAACAACAATTATTTTTATCCGTTTACAAATATTTTGTTAATACATTAGTTTATNTATTTGAANTTCANTTACTTATATTAAGCCTATTTATTTACAAACAATCNGTAANTTAATCTCTGAAANCCTTGATAAGTCAATGTTTTAAAGGTGGTAATCCACAAAANTTACTGTATTCATTAGGATATTTTTTAACAAAAAGAAACCTAGTTTTTTATTAACAAACTGTTAGAAAAATGCAGAAATAGAATAATAAAATAAAAAATAATGGAAAATAATATTCAAAAATTAATCTTGATAATCAGCNGCAATTTTTTCTAATTCNAAATACCAATTTTCTCCAAATTTTCGGATCAAAGCTTCTTTNACAAACTTATAAACAGGAACCTTTAACTCCTTTCCTAAAGAACATGCATCATTACAAATNGGCCATTTATGATAATTAACTGCAGCGAATTCACTATAATCTTGAACTCTTACTGGATATAAATGGCANGATATGGGCTTTTTAAAACCAATTTTTCCATCATTGTAGGCCTTTTCAATACCACAACCTGTTNAACCAGTCTCTGAAATAGTCACATAAGCACACTCTTTACCATTGACTAAAGGGGTTTCTATTTCTGATAATTCAGTTACAATATGAGTTCCTAATTCCTCAATAACTTTTATACCTTCTGGTCGTAAATAGGGTTTTACTTTTGAATAAATATCTTTTAGAATATCAACCTCTTCTTTTGTTACTGGTGCACCGGCNTCACCTTCAATGCAACAAGCACCTTTGCAAGCACCAAGATTACAGACAAATTCTTTTTCGATTATATCCTCAGATACGATGGTTTTTCCTAATTGAAACATTTAGCAAAAATAATAAAATTATTAGGGTAATATGCTTAATTTTGTNACATTAAAACCTAAAAATAATGAATTTCAACTCTAAAGAAATATTAACTGCAACCATGATTTTGTTTGCTGTAATAGATATTGTGGGGAGNCTTCCAATCATTATATCTTTACGTGAAAAAGCTGGACATATTCAATCTGGAATGGCTTCAATTATTGCTGCGATTTTAATGATTTCATTTCTTTTTGTTGGAGAACAAATACTAAATTTAATTGGAATTAATGTTAATGAATTTGCAGTTGCGGGTTCTCTTATCCTATTCTTTCTAGCCTTGGAAATGATATTAGGAATCACATTATTTAATGAAGATGAAGATAGCAGCCCTAAATTAGCTTCTGTATTTCCTTTAGCTTTTCCATTATTAGCTGGNCCTGGAAGTTTAACAACTCTCCTTTCTCTTCGATCAGAATATGACATTCAAAATATTATTATCGCTATAATTATAAATATAATCTTTATCTACATTGTTTTAAAAACCTCTGGTAAAATTCAAAAAGTAATAGGCAAAAATGGAATTATAATTATTCGAAAAATATTTGGAGTTATCTTATTAGCAATTGCTGTAAAACTATTTACTACCAACATTCAACTATTATTTAATTAATTATAAAACATCGATTTCTAAAGCTTTNTTCGCAGAAGAAAGTAATTATCTAGAGATCCCAAATGATCGATAAAAAATGAAATATTTCAATTATATATTTATAAGTATTGCAATTATTTTAATTGTGTATAATGTTACTTTTTTAGACTTTTCAAACCTTATAGAAGGTCAAAGTAGGGTTGCATTAATCGNAATACTAACNGGAGCATGTGCTATTTTATTAGTACTTATTTTACGTACCGCAAAAAAGATTGCCAAGAAAAAAGGTTACTAGCTATCGTTTTATGGTTTTGTTTCTAATTCAGATTCTATTTCTAGNACTTTTTGAATCATTTTATCCTCATTATTAAGTATCAACTCAAAGGTATTNGNGTCAAATATTTGTTGGGCAATACTAGCTTTAATGATTGTTTNAATCTGATCTAAATGATTTCTAAATTCTGAATGATCCTTATCAATTGTTGAATAGTCGATAAATTCATTAAGNAAATCTTCATCCACTTNATAATTTACTAAAAAATCTTCAAGTGTAATACCTGAAAATTGAGTTCTGTTTTTTTCCAAATATTCAAATATAAAATAACTTGCAAAACCACTTCTAGAAATATATTCTAAAGTTTCATTTTCTANACTGGTATCTTTTGGAACAAATACATCTGGGATAATACCTCCNCCTCCATAAACAACTTTACCTTTTGCAGTTAAAAATCTTAAGGAATCTNNTACTTTTATACTGTCTANACTTACCATTTCTCCATTTTTGTAACGATTTTGATAGTCATTGTAGTANGCGTTATTTCCGTTACCATANGGACGCTGAATAGAGCGACCTGTTGGNGTATAGTACCTTGCAATAGTGAGCCTTACAGCGCTTCCATCCCCTAAAGACATTTCTCTTTGTACCAATCCTTTCCCAAAAGATCTTCTTCCAACTATAGTTCCTCGATCGTTATCTTGCAAAGCACCCGCTACAATTTCACTTGCTGAAGCAGAATTTTGATTCATTAAAACATAAAGTCTNCCATCTTNAAAACTCCCCTTNCTACTTGCAAAAGTTATATCTTCTTTTCCACTTTTATTTTTGGTAATTAATATCAATTGATCATCTACTAAAAATTCATCAATAATTTGTTGAGTAGTTGAAATATAGCCTCCAGGATTATCGCGTAAATCCAATACTAGCGATGTAATCCCTTTATCAATTAACATTTCAAGCGCGACTTTAAATTCTTTATAAGTAGTTTCAGAAAAACGATTTATTTTAATGTANCCTAACTCATCGGTTAGTTTATAAGAAGCATCTATACTTACCAAAGGAACTTCTTTACGTTNTAAGTTAAACTCCAATAAACTCTTTTCTCCTTTTCTAAATATTTTCAGCAACACTTTGCTATTAATTTTACCTTTTAATCGTNCTATAATATTCTCTCTNAGAATAAAGTCNCCAAATATTTTATATTCATCAGCATATAAAATACGGTCACCAGCTTTAATTCCTNCTTTTTCAGCAGGACCACCTTNGATTGTTTTAATAACAGCAATGGTATCTTTATATATATAAAAACTAACTCCAATACCCACGAAATTACCGCGCATGTCGTCGGCATTATCTTGGTATTTATTTGCAGGAATATAAACAGAGTGTGGATCTAAATTTTCTAAAATTTCATTTACGGTAACGTCTACAATACTATCGGTATTTACNTTATCAACATACTCATAATCTATATANTCTATAAGACGGTTAAGTTTATCTTTTTTAGCATTTGTTGCAAATGTTTTATCTGAGTTNTCGTTAAAATTAAGTTTAGAACCTAATAAAATCCCTGCCGCAATTGCAATACCTAGTAATAANGGCAGGTATTTTTTTTTGATCCTCATGGCTTAAGACAAATCTGTGATATGTGAAATACTTACACCTGCTTTCTCTAAAAACCTAACTCCTGAAGTGTCTTTATATTCTTCTATATAAACCAATCGTTTGATCCCCGCTTGATGAATCAATTTACTACATCCTTGGCAAGGTGACATAGTAATATAAAGCGTTGCACCTTGACAAGCTTGATTGGAAGAAGCAACTTTTAAAATAGCATTTGCTTCCGCATGTAATACATACCATTTGGTGTATCCTTCGTCATCCTCACAAATATTTTCAAAACCAGACGGAGTGCCATTATAGCCATCACTAATAATCATTTTATCTTTAACTATTAAAGCNCCTACTTGTCTTCTATCNCAATANGAAAGTTNACTCCANTCCANTGCCATTTTAAGATATGCCTTATCGTATTTAAGTTGTTTTTCTGGTTTCATTAAATTAGTGTCTAAAAGTTAAATTTAGGATATANAGCGAATTTAAAAGGAAATACATACAATCAAAATTTGAGGGAGTTAAATATTGTATAAATTATTTAATCGATAAATTATAAAGGCCAATTATTTTGAAGCATTGGAATAACAAGTCCAATAACTATAGATGATACGACCAATACCCAATCTTTTTTNTTAAATCGTAAAATAGATTGAAAGATAAAATTGAAAATTAAAACAATGGTGACAACGATTATTTGAGCCAACTCAATTCCTATTGCAAACTCTAATAAAGGTAAAATCCCATTACCTCCATTAATCATTTTATAATAGGTAGCAAATCCAAATCCGTGGACCAATCCAAAAAAGATAGTAATCACATAGAACAAACCTACTTTTTCGCTGCGATTATTTTTTCCTGAAGTAAGCAAATTATAANAGGCTGCNACCAGAATNGTAACAGGTATTAAAAACTCTACCCATTTACTNGAAATAGNAACNNCACTATAATTTACCAACAATAAAGAAACGGTATGNCCAATTGTAAATAATGAAACTAGTATAAAAATTCGTTTCCAGTTGCTAAAATTATAGGCTGTAACTAAAACAATTAAAAATAATATATGGTCGTATGCTTGCCAATCGAGCACATGAGTTAACCCTAACTTTAAATAAAGCAAAAAATCTGACATATAAAGGGAATTTAGNAGGTTTAAATTCAAAGGTAACGAATATGAACTAATTNTTATATTTNAAAAATGATCCACTAANNTTTCATANCATGAAAAATTATTTTTTGATTTCCTATCATTTTTTATCTAGAATCNAAAAAAACGTTGTGGCTAATTGGGCNTTAACTGAAATCAATAAAAACTNTAAANAGTTTAAAATCTTTAGGTTTTATCTATTTAAGATGATTGCAGCTANNTATTTACCTCTATTTCTTTAACTTTTACAGCATCAGAATTGGGTATGATTTTAACACCTAAATAGTCACTATANACTTTTACAAAGGAGGCTCCNACAAAAATACTTTGCGAAATATAAAATACCCAAATCATAAATAAAGCTAANACNCTGGCGGAACCAAAAGCNGAATTAAAGTTAGTATTGCTGATGTAAATTACAATTCCAGCTTTTCCAATTAAAAATAAAACTGAAGTAAACAATCCACCAAATAATGAAGCTTTCCAATAGACTTTTGCATCAGCAAAAAAAGCATACATAATAGCATACATNANACTTATGGATAGATAAGTAATTAGATACTCATAAATAAAAGAGAATTTTTTTATATAATAAAAACCTTCAGTNTACTTATGGATAAAGCTAGTAGCTGAAGTGCTTATAAAAATTAAAAAAAACAAAACTATAATAAGAAATATCGAGGAAACATTTTTAACTAAGAAATANATAATCCCGTTTTTAGGTTTTGATTTTATATCCCAAATGCTATTTAATGAATTATGTATTTGATTAAACATTCGAGAGGCCGTAAAGAATAAAACTACAAACCCCACTATGGTGGTTAAAATACTATCACGATTAATATGTTGAACTTTAATTAAATCTTGAACCTGCAAAGAAGCTTTACTCCCTAAAAAACCCTTTAATTTTGAATAAACCTCTCCAGAAATAGCATCTTCACCAAAAAATATTCCNAATAATGAAATAATTATTACAATCATNGGAATAAAAGAGAATACAGCGAAATAGGCTAATGCTGCTCCTTTTTGAAAAGTATTACTTTTAAAAAAATGAATAGAAACGTCTTTTATTAACTTAAAAAAAATGATAATAAACTGAANCATTAGGTGGTTTTTATTTTTTTCAATTTATAAAAGTATTTTGTTTCTTTTGTATTATTCGTCTAATAAATTAAATATTCCTTTTTGAGNAGTATTTAATTTTTCTTCTAAAAATCTTGAATTTTNTAATAATNTATNGCCAGGCATTAATTATNAGAGAAATCCTTTTTAAATAAATTGANGTAAAAAATTAAGAATTGTAAACTTTTAATTTTAATACAATTGTANTTTTGTTTAATTAAATATTTATTTTATTGAACTTTTTGTATTTTTGATGATCATAAAAAAATAAAAAAATTCAANCATATATAATTTTAATGTTTAAAAGGAGTTGAAGATTATAATTGTAATTTGAGTAATAAAGAGATATAACATGACGGCTAAAGATTTTAATTTTGGAAAAGGTTTTACAATCAGTAAACATATTTCAAAAGAAGTATCAAATTTTGACAGGATATTTGATGTTTTTAAAGACTTGCTTACCCATACCTCAGGTGATA
Organism: Flavobacteriaceae bacterium; assembly: GCA_002713705.1. Lineage (GTDB taxonomy): Bacteria > Bacteroidota > Bacteroidia > Flavobacteriales > Flavobacteriaceae > Marifrigoribacter. The sequence goes on along the minus strand of PAUJ01000005.1, from coordinate 25,504 downwards.
TCGATGAAGCATTTAAATGGTTAAATACACTTGACAAAGAATATAACATATTCAGTGATAATTATTCACTAGACGACTTTGAAGAAGAGCTTAAGAAAAGAGGGTATATCAANGAAGAAATTGATCCAAAAGAAGGTGAAAAAGGGAAAGGNAAAGGTAAAAACCTATTGACTGCTAAACTAGAATCAGCACTGCGCGAATATGCCTTAGATCAAATATTTGGTAAGCTAAAGAAAAGTGGTATAGGAAATCACCAGACTACAAAAGCAGGTATTGGAGATGAACGTGATGGTGAAAATCGTTCTTTTCAGTATGGAGACGATTTAGCCAGGATTAATATGACAGAAAGTTTAAAAAATGCNCAAATTAACAACGGAATATCAGATTTACGCTTAACCGAAAATGACTTAATCGTTGAGGAAACCAAACACAAGGCGCAAATGAGCACAGTTCTTATGATCGATATTAGTCACTCCATGATATTGTATGGTGAAGATCGCATTACTCCTGCTAAAAAAGTGGCAATGGCACTGGTTGAATTGATCAAACGCAAGTATCCTAAGGATACCATAGATATCATTGTATTTGGAAATGAAGCTTGGCCCATTAAAATAAAGGATTTACCTTATTTAAAAGTTGGACCCTATCATACTAACACTGTAGCTGGATTGGAATTGGCCATGGATATTCTTCGTAGAAAACGAAACACTAATAAACAGATTTTTATGATTACCGACGGAAAACCGAGTTGTGTTCGATTGCCATCTGGAGAGTATTACAAAAACAGTAATGGTTTGGACGAAATGATTGTTTCAAAATGCCTTAACAAAGCTGCACAAGCGAGAAAATTAAAAATTCCGATCACTACGTTTATGATTGCACAAGATCCATACCTACGCCAATTTGTAGAACTTTTTACAGCACAAAACAAAGGGAAAGCTTTTTTAACTGGACTTTCTGGATTAGGACAAATGATTTTTGAAGATTATGAAAAAAATAGAATTAAAAGAATATAAGTAATGATGAAAAAAGAAATCACATTTCAAGAATTAAAAGATTCTGGATATAAAAGTAAAACGATAAAAGAAGAAATTCAGGCGAATTTAATTCTACGGATTAAAGCAAAAAAGCCAGTTTTTGAGGGTTTAATGGGATATGAAGACACCGTAGTCCCGCAGATGAAGAAAGCTATTCTTGCTGGACATCATATCAATTTATTAGGGTTGCGCGGTCAAGCTAAAACAAGAATTGCTAGAAGTATGGTTGACTTACTCGATGAGTACATGCCCATCGTAAAAGGATCTGAAATAAACGACAGTCCATTTGAACCTATTTCGAAATATGCAAGAGATAAAATCGCTGAACTAGGAGAAAAAACAATGGTTTCTTGGGTACACAGATCAAATCGTTTCTTTGAGAAATTGGCAACTCCAGACGTTAATGTTTCAGATTTAATTGGAGATATAGATCCTATTAAAGCAGCCACTTTGAAATTACCTTACTCAGATGAACGTGTATTGCATTATGGGATGATACCAAGGGCAAATCGTTCTATATTCGTACTAAATGAACTTCCAGATTTACAGGCGCGTATACAAGTATCCTTATTTAATATATTGCAAGAAGGTGATATTCAGATACGTGGATTTCAGCTTAGGATGCCCTTGGATATCCAATTCGTATTTACTGCAAATCCAGAAGATTATACCAACAGAGGAAGTATTGTTACCCCATTAAAAGATAGAATTGGATCTCAGATTTTTACCCATTATCCAAAATCAATTGAATTGGCCCGAAAAATTACGCAGCAAGAAGCGAAGGTTTCAAGTGCAGATAAAGCGTTAATTCAAGTTCCTAGTCTAGCAAAAGATCTTTTAGAAGAGGTAGCATTTCAAGCTCGAAGTAGCGAGTATGTAGATGCCAAAAGCGGAGTAAGTGCTCGTTTAACCATTAGTGCAATGGAAAACCTAATGGCAGCTGCAAAACTGCGATTGATTGAAACAAGTTCTGACAAGACAAGGATTCGATTGGTAGACTTTATATCTATCATTCCATCCATAACTGGTAAAATTGAGCTAGTTTACGAAGGTGAACAAGAAGGTGCTGATGAAGTGGCGAAAATACTAATTGATAATGCGGTTATAAAGCAATTTGAAAAAATATTTCCACGCATACCTAAACTAGAAAAAGAAGGAGTTAAAACCCCTTACACAGATTTAATTCATTGGTTCGATAATAACTTTATTGAATTGAACTATACAGATACTGATACCGAATTTTATACCAATCTTAAAACAGTCACACCTTTGTCATCAGTAATTGAAAAATATGCTTCAAAACTGAGTAAGGAGGATCAATATTTTTGCATGGAGCTAGTTTTATGGGGATTAACAATCAATAATAAATTGGATAAATCTGAAAACGACACCGCTTATAAATTTGATTCTGCTGGCATTGGTCAATACTTCCATAGAAGTAATTAACTAGAAAAATCATAATAAAATGAAAAATAAAATAAAGATTGCAATATTAATTCTAGGATTAATACTGCCTATTTCTGCACAAAGTCAAGATAGTGAATTTGGAAATTGGCTTATTTATATAGGTAATAAAAAGCTGAGTCATAAGTGGAACCTGCATAATGAAGTACAATACAGAAATTATAATGCTATTGGAGATTTAGAACAACTATTGTTACGAGTAGGTTTGGGCTATACATTTAATGAAAGCAAGAATAACGTGCTGCTTGGTTATGGCTATATTTTATCTGAAAATTATTTAGATAATAATACCGATAAAGTTTCGGTTAACGAACACCGGATATTTCAACAATTCACATCCAAACAAAAAATTGGAATTGTTAGCCTAAACCATCGATATCGTTTTGAACAACGCTTTGTTCAAAGTGATTTTAAAATGCGCCTACGTTATTTCTTAGCATTAAACATTCCTTTAACTAAAAAAGAAAACAACAAGTTATATTTTTCTGCTTACAATGAGATATTTCTAAATACAGAACCGGCAGTCTTTGATAGAAATAGACTGTATGGAGGAATTGGATATCGCATCAATAAAAACATAAAACTTGAAGTAGGCTATATGAACCAGTTTTTTGAAAAATATAGTCGCGACCAATTAAACATCATAACTTTTGTGAATTTTTAATAAAGGTATAGTTATAATTAAGACTTGACATAACTCTAGTATATTGCAGAAATAAATTATCATCATTATGAAGTTAAATTTATTGTCTTGTGATGCTCAAAGACCAGATAGAAGAGCCATAGCTAAATGTATTGTAGAAATTTCATCTAACATTAGTGAATCCTTGTCAAATGAATTTACAGATATACTCTTAGAAGGAGATCCAGTAGAGATTGAAATGAAAGATAAAAACGCTGGTTCTACTTTAAGAGCTTTGCGAAAACTAAGTATTGACTACGAAATTATAGAATGAACCAAATTACTAGTAAGAATTTTTTCTTAATATCTTAAAATAATCTCTTAGGCTCAGAAGAACCAAAGTTTAATCGCCATAATTCCAACGACCACAAGAAGAAAGGTTTTGATAAAACCATCTCCCTTATTAACCGATACTCTACTGGCAATCCATGCTCCTGTAGCATTTCCAATTGCAAGTACAAAACCGACAGCCCAATTTACTTTGTCATTCAATATAAAAACAACCAATGCCGATAACGTATAGATACATACAACAGCGACTTTGGTAGCGTTAGCCCTCACTAAAGACATGTGATTAAAGAAATGCAGAAATAAAATAATAATAAAGCCAAGTCCGGCATTTATAAATCCGCCATAAATTCCGAAAAAGAAAAAAGTAAGCATCCCTAACCATAAATATTTACCTGTAATGCGTTCATGCACATCCTTAAGATTAATTTTTGGCTTAAAAACGATTATTAAAATAACTGCAATCATGATTACAGCTAGTATTTTATTGAAAACTGCGCCATCTATATCGACTGCTATACTAGCTCCAATAATAGCTCCTAGTAAGGCCGAAACTCCCAAATATGTATTAAATGGAAAAGTTGTTACACCTTTACTTTTGAATCCTGCTGTGGCAAATGCAGTTTGAATAAGAATCGCAACCCGATTAGTTCCATTAGCCACATTGGGAGGCAAACCTAAAAAAATAAGGACTGGTAAGGACAGTAATGTGCCTCCACCAGCAACGGTATTTATAAACCCCACAGCGAAACCAACAACAATTAAAAGAACATAATGATACCATTCTTCCATTTAGCAAAGCTAAGTTCAATTTATCAAATCGACGAAAAAAATGATATAAACATTTCTGCCTAAATTTTAGAGATTTTATTTATTGAGTTCTTTTTATATTTTTGGTACGTTTATTAAATATAAATAAAAAAGATTTATGGAATGCTGACGAATCATGACTAGGCCTAAACCTTATTTTAAAATAAAAAAAGTTATCGAGTTCCTAAGTAAAACTTATTAATGTCAATGTTAACCGGGAACAGAGATAAAATAAAAGCGAGAAAAAGAGGTCAAAAACCTACAGATTCTCGCTTTGTACTCAAGGCGGGAATCGAACCCGCACGCCGTGAAGCATTGGATTTTGAATCCAACGTGTCTACCAATTCCACCACTTGAGCATCAAGAGTACAAAAATAAACATTTAATTAATAAGTATTAATAATTAACCTCTTCATTTTTTGGTTACTTGTAAGGATTCATTTTACATTTGCTAATAACCAACAAATTCTAATTAAATGGACATTTATATTCCTGAATCTAAAATTTTTGCTTGTAAACAAAGTAAAAAACTTGCCGAAAGTATTGCTAAACATTACGGAATACCTCTTGGGAACGTTATTACTTCTGAGTATAGTGATGGGGAATTTCAACCATCATTTGAAGAATCAGTTAGAGGAAGTAGAGTTTTTATTGTAGGCTCTACACATCCTAATAGTGATCATTTAATGGAAATGTTATTGATGTTAGATGCTGCAAAGCGTTCTTCAGCTAAACATATTGCTGCAGTTTTACCTTATTTTGGTTGGGCAAGGCAAGATAGAAAAGACAAACCTCGTGTACCAATTGCCGCTAAATTAGTAGCTAAAATGCTTGAAACAGCAGGAGCAACTAGAGTGATCACTATGGATTTACATGCAGATCAAATTCAAGGTTTTTTCGAAAAACCTGTTGATCATCTTTTTGCCTCAACTATATTTTTACCTTATTTGATGTCTTTAAACTTAAATAATTTATCTATTGCTTCTCCAGATATGGGAGGATCTAAACGAGCTTATGCGTATTCAAAATTCTTAAAAAGTGATGTGGTAATTTGCTATAAGCAACGTGAAAAAGCGAATGTAATTTCACACATGGAGCTTATTGGCAATGTAGAAGGAAAAAATGTAGTATTAGTAGATGACATGGTTGATACTGCAGGTACGCTAACAAAAGCAGCCGATTTAATGATTCAAAGAGGCGCTTTAAGTGTAAGAGCTATTTGTACACATGCTATATTGTCTGGTAATGCCTACGAAAAAATAGAAAATTCTAAATTAGAAGAGTTAATCGTAACTGATTCTATTCCTTCAAAAATTAATAGTCCTAAAGTGAGGGTATTAAGTTGTGCGAAACTTTTTGCAGAAGTAATGATTAGTGTTACTTCTAATAAATCAATTAGCACAAATTTCTTAATGTAATCTTCAGAAAACCAGTAAGCATAGATTAAACTAAGATTTTGTAAAAGAAAATCTATTTTGAAGTTATGTAGCATAATTTGACTAAAAAAAGAGCACTTATTTCTTTTCTCTATTCAGAAAAAAAACGCATCTTTGCACCCGCTTTCACAAAATAGTGGGCAATTTAAATTTTAAACATAAAACAAAAAAATGAAATCAATTACAATCAACGGATCTCAAAGAGAAAGCGTAGGTAAAGTAGCTACTAAAGCTCTACGTAATGCTGGTCAGGTTCCTTGCGTAGTATACGGAGGAGATAAAGCCATTCACTTTTCAGCAGAAATTATGGCATTTAAAAACTTAGTTTACACTCCAGATGTACACACAGTGGTAATTGCTTTAAAAGATGGTTCTAAAATTGATGCCATCTTACAAGACATACAGTTTCACCCAGTAACAGATCAAATTTTACACATCGATTTTTACCAAATTTTTGATGATAAAGAAGTAAGTATGGAAATTCCTGTTCGCATGACAGGGAATTCTCCTGGTGTAAAAAATGGTGGTGTCTTACGAATTGTAAACCGATCGTTAAAAGTTAAAGCATTGCCTAAAGATCTTCCAGATTTCTTAAATGCTGACATTTCTAAAATGAAAATTGGAGCAATTTTGACTGTAGCAGATTTAAGTGGAGATAACTATACGATACTTCAAGATGATAGTAGAGTTGTTTGTCAAGTTAGAACTTCTCGTGTTGCTGTTGAAGATGAAGAAACTGATGAAGAGGGTGAAGAAGGAGCTACTGAAGAAGGAACTGCTAAAGAAGGAGCTGCTGAAGAAGGAACTGCTGAATAAAAAATTTTTATAAAATATACTTAAGAAGCATCCTATTTATTTGGGATGCTTTTTTTATTTTTACAAAAGTTTAATTATCACATGTTTTCAATATTTAGAGAACTCTTTACAATAAATTCTAACAGAAATCTAACTGATGGTGATCCCATGAAAAAATATCTCATTGTAGGTTTAGGTAACATTGGTCCTAAATATGCAAATACCAGACATAATATTGGTTTTAAAATTCTAGATTTTTTAGCTGAAAAAGAAGAACTTACTTTTGAAAGTAAGAAACTAGGTGATGTAACAGTTTACAAATTAAAAGGCAGGACATTTTTATTGTTAAAACCTAGTACGTTCATGAATTTAAGTGGTAAAGCCATTAAATATTGGTTGGAAAAAGAAAAAATTCCCTTAGAGAATTTATTAGTTGTTACAGATGATTTAAATTTAGATTTTGGAACATTTAGAATAAAAACAAAAGGTAGCGATGGCGGACATAATGGCCTAAAGGACGCTCAACAAGTCTTAAATACTAGCAAATACAATCGATTTCGTTTTGGAATTGGAGATACCTTTTCACAAGGAAAACAAGTAGATTATGTTTTAGGAGAATGGATAGGTGAAGAACAAAAATTATTACCTGAAAGAATCGAGAAAGCAACTGAGATCATTAAATCCTTTGGTTTGGCAGGAATAACAAATACCATGAATTCCTTTAATGGAAAATAATATGGACGTATATAAATCTTTAGCTTCCTATAAGAAAACCAATCCATCTGTAATAACTATTGGCACTTTTGATGGTTTACATTTAGGACATAAAGCAATTATAAATCAATTAGTTAACACTGCTAAAAAGGACAATCTATCATCAATTTTACTTACATTCTTTCCGCATCCAAGAATGATTTTACAAAAAAATTCATCCTTAAAATTGATAAATACTATAAATGAACGTTCAGCAATAATTAAACAAACAGGAGTTTCAAATTTAATCATCCATCCTTTCACAAAAGAGTTCTCAAGGTTAACTGCTTTAGAATTTGTAAGAGATATTTTGGTAAATCAACTACATATTAAAAAAATAATTATTGGTTACGATCATCAATTTGGAAGAAATAGAACTGCTACTATTAACGATTTAATTGAGTTTGGTAACATCTATGATTTTGAAGTTTTTGAAATTACCGCTCAACAATTACAAAATGTATCTATTAGTTCTACAAAAATCCGAAAAGCATTAGAGGAAGGTGATGTGAAAACCGCCAATCAATATCTTGGATATCCTTTTATGCTTTCGGGGAAAATAGTTAAAGGAAAAGGAATTGGAAAAACATTAGCGTTTCCAACTGCTAACTTTAAAATCAAGGAAGATTATAAACTCATCCCAAAAAATGGTGTTTATTTAGTAAGATCTGTCATAGCTAAAAAAGAGGTTTTTGGCCTTACCAATATCGGTACTAATCCAACCTTTGGGGGTATTCATAAATCAATTGAAACTCATTTTTTAGATTACAAAAATGATTTATACAATAAGAATATTCGAATAAATTTTATAAAAAAAATTAGAGAAGAAAAAATATTTGACTCTAAAGAAGCGCTAAAAATCGCCATTAAAGAAGATGAAATATTCGCGCGAGATTATCTAAAAATTAATGAATAATTTTTTTTTTAAACAAATTGACAATACAAGTTTAAGCCTCTTTAGGGTTGTTTTTGGATTTTTAATTACTCTGGAAGCTTTTGGAGCGATTGCTACAGGATGGGTTGGACGTGTATTAGTAAAACCAGATTTCACATTTAATTTTATTGGCTTTGATTTTTTACAATGCTTTGTTGGCGAAGGAATGTATTTTTATTTCGCTCTAATGGGAATCTTCGGAATTTTCGTAATGTTGGGATATAAATATCGATTAGCGATGTTCTGTTATGCTTTATTATGGACTACGGTTTATTTAATGCAAAAAACATCCTATAACAATCATTATTACTTAATGGTATTACTTTGTTGGATAATGACTTTTTTACCTGCAAATAAACGGTATTCATTAGATGCTAAATTTAACCCTTTGTTTAAATCACTTTCAATGCCTCAATGGGTTAAATGGACACTGATATTGCAAGTTGCTATTGTATTTATTTATGGATCTGTTGCAAAATGGTATCCCGATTGGATAAATGGAACTGCTCCTGAAATTATATTAAAATCTAAAAAAGATTATTTCATAATTGGAGACTTACTTCAATATAATTGGGTACATTATATTATTGCCTACTTTGGAATATTTTTCGATTTACTAATCATCCCAATGTTATTATGGAAACAAACAAGAGTACTTGGCTTTTACCTTTCGCTCTTTTTTAATTTGTTTAACTCCATTGTTTTTCAAGTAGGTATTTTCCCTTATATGTCAATTGCTTTTTTATTGTTTTTCTTTAGTTCGGAAACCATCCAAAAAAGATTCAAACTTAAAAATGAAATTTACGATGAACACCAAGTCACCATACCTAAACAAAATAATATACTGATCGGTATATTATTAGTGTATTTTCTATTTCAGATAGGTTTACCCATTCGCCATTGGATGATTCAAGATGATGTACTTTGGACAGAAGAAGGTCATCGGATGAGTTGGAGGATGATGTTAAGGTCTAAAAGTGGTACTTTAATTGTTAGGATTGAAGATAAAAAAACAAAAGAAAACAAAGTGTATGATTATAAAAAATTACTGTCACCTAAACAAGTAAGATCTGTAGCTACAAAACCAGATTTAATATGGCAATTAGTACAAAAAATTAAAGCAATTGAAACTAAAAAAGGGAATGATGTTGCAATTTATGTAAATTCAAAAGTAAGTGTCAATGGAGGGCCTTACCATCAGTTTACCAATCCTAAAATAGACATTGCAAATCTAAACTGGGAGCTATTTAAACACAGTAATTGGTTATTACCTTCACCTGAAGATTATCAAAATAAATAAGGACCGAAAAATCTCCTAATAAACCCCTCTTTTTTCCTAAATTGCAGGCTTAAAAGTTTTAATAAAATGTTACAAGTAAACCAAATACGCGAAAACAAAGAAAAATTTATTCAAGCTCTTAGCAAAAGAGATTTTGATGCAACAACTATTTTCGAAGAAGTTTTAAAAACCGATGAGTTACGTAAAGCAACTCAAGCTAAACTTGATGAAATTTTATCGCAATCCAATACAGTTTCAAAAGAAATTGGAATTCTATTTAAAAATGGGAACCCTCAAAAAGCAAATCTTTTAAAAGAGAAAACAACCCAATTAAAAGAAGTTTCAAAACAACTTACAGAAACATTAAATACTGCTGAAGAAAAACTTCAGCAATTACTTTTTAACATACCTAATATTCCAAATGAATTGGTTCCAGCTGGAACTGACGAAAATGATAATCAAGAGGTTTTTATTGAAGGTGGAATCCCAAAACTTTCTGAAGGTGCATTACCTCATTGGGAATTGGCAAAAAAATATGATATAATAGATTTTGAACTTGGTGTGAAAATTACAGGTGCTGGATTCCCTGTATACAAAGGAAAAGGAGCTCAACTACAACGTGCTTTAATCTCTTATTTTTTAGATAAAAATACGGATGCCGGTTATACCGAATATCAAGTTCCACATTTGATAAATGAAGCTTCAGGGTTTGGAACTGGTCAATTACCAGATAAAGAAGGACAAATGTATCATTCTACTGCAGACGATTTATACTTAATACCCACCGCAGAAATTCCAGTTACTAATTTATTCCGTGGTGATTTAAAAGCGCATTCAGAATTACCCATTTTATGTACTGCATACACACCTTGCTTTAGAAGAGAAGCCGGAAGTTATGGAGCACATGTTAGAGGATTAAACAGATTGCATCAATTTGATAAAGTGGAAATTGTAAGAGTTGAAAAGCCTGAAAATTCTTATACTGCTCTTACCGGAATGGTAACTCACGTTAAAGATATACTTAGAGAGTTAAAATTACCGTATCGCATCCTCAGGTTGTGTGGGGGAGATTTAGGATTTACTGCTGCATTAACCTATGATTTTGAAGTTTTTTCTACCGCTCAAGATCGTTGGTTAGAAATTTCATCAGTTTCAAATTTTGAAACATTTCAAGCAAATAGACTAAAATTACGCTACAAAGATGAAAATGGTAATAATAAATTAGCACATACACTTAATGGTAGTTCTTTAGCCTTACCAAGAGTATTGGCGGGAATTTTGGAAAACTATCAAAGCCCAGAAGGAATTAAAATACCTGAAGTATTAGTGCCTTATTGCGGCTTTAACATAATTAATTAATCTTATTTGAATCCACTAGTCTCTGTTAATTGGCTTTCTCAAAATTTAAACACACCTAATTTAGTCGTTTTAGATGTTAGCTTAGAAAGTAATATAGCTAATATTAAAGTTGAATTTCCTGGTATCCAAATCAAAGGTGCTCGGTATTTTGATTTAAAAAGAAAATTTTCTGATCTAGAAAGCCGATTACCAAATACATTACCAAATCCTAAATATTTTTCATTGGCATGCAGAAATCTTGGGATAAATAACAATAGTATCATTGTAGTTTATGACAATATAGGAATTTACGCCAGTCCCAGAGTATGGTGGATGTTTAAAATTATGGGGCATAAAAATATTGCTGTTTTAGATGGTGGACTTCCATCTTGGAAAAATAAAAAGTACCCTACAGAATCAATTCAAAATCGAGTACTATCGGAAGGTGATTTTAAAGCAAAATTTAATCCAAATCTTCTAAAAAAAGCTTTTAATATCTTAGAAAACATAAAATCAAAAGAAGCTATTTTAGTAGATGCTAGATCTAATGGACGGTTTTGCGGATTGATTCCAGAAACTCGAAAAAATTTAAAATCTGGCCATATCCCAAATGCTATAAACCTCCCATTTTTAGAAGTATTAAAAGACGGGGAATTTCTTTCGATAAATGAAATTTCTGCTATTTTTAAAAAGTTAAAGATAGACAAACGGCCAAAAATATTCACATGTGGATCTGGATTAACCGCATGTATCTTAATATTAGCATCAACATTAATTTCAGAAGATAATCACTTTTTATATGACGGCTCTTGGTCCGAATGGGGTCAATTAGAAGGAGTGCCTATTTTTTAGATAATGCTCTATTAAATTGACATTTTATTAAGGAATCAATTCCCTATCTTTAACCCATGCACAAAATTATTTTAATCTTATTTTTTCTATCACTAAGTATCGTTAATGCTCAAAATAATTTGTTGGCAAAAAACTATTTTGAACAAGGAGAATACGAGAAAGCACTAGCGCTTTACACCAATCTTTATAAAAAAAATAAAAATTTTAATTATTTTAAGGCTATTGTGGCTTCACACCAACAATTAGAAAACTTTAAAGAAGCAGAACAACTATTAAAAGAAAGGCTAAATAATAAAAGAATTATCCCTCAACTTTATGTAGAATTAGGCCATAACTATTCGCTACAAAAAAATGATTCATTAGCCAATATTAATTATGACAAAGCACTTCTTTTTGTAAATGAAAGTAAAAGATTTAATTATGGAAGAAGTATTGGTGAATCGTTTGAAAGGTATAGCCTTTTAAATTATGCAATTGAAACCTATATAATTGCTATGAATACTTTTCCAGATACTGACTTTAGTTATCAATTAGCACGTATTTATGGTGAACAAGGCAATCTTGAAAAAATGTTTGATAGTTATTTAGTATTAATCAAAAAAAACCCTTCTTATCAAGGAATCGCTCAACAAAACTTCAGTCTATACATCTCTGAAAACCCTGCCGAAGAAGGAAATGTGTTACTCCGAAAAGCATTACTTCAAAAATTACAAAAGCAACCTGATGTTTTGTATAATGAATTATTAAGCTGGTTGTTTATTCAACAAAAAGAATATAAAAAAGCATTTACTCAAGAAAAAGCAATTTACAAACGTACCGGAAATAACAATTTATCTGGTATAGTAGATATTGCTTATTTTGCTAGTAATGATGATGATGATGAAAATGCCATATTAATAGTCAATTTTTTAATCGAAAATGCTTCAACACCTGAAGAAAAAATAGCAGGTTATCAACATTTAATGAAAATTAAACTAAAAACTGCTTCCGAAAAAGAATATCCAAAAATTCAAAAAAGTTATGAAGATTTATTTAATGAATTTGGAAATGGGAAAAAAACATATCAGCTTCAATTAGACTATAATTATTTTTTAGCCTTCCAAAACAATAAAAAAAACCTTGCTGTTTCAAATTTAAAATCTTTTTCTAAACAGCCTTTATCAAGATACCAAAAGGCACGAATTAAAATGCTTTTAGCAGATATTTTGGTTTTTGATGAAAAATTCAATCAAGCATTGATCTATTATTCACAAATTCAACAGGAAGTAAAAGGTGATTTATTAGCTCAAGAAGCACGTTTTAAAGTTGCAAAGACTAGTTATTTTAATTTTGATTTTACTTGGGCTCAGGTACAGTTAGATGTCCTTAAAAAATCGGCAACACAATTAATTGCTAATGATGCAATGCAATTGAGTTTACTGATAAAAGATAATTCCTTAGAAGATTCTACTCAAACTGCCTTAAAACAATTTGCTCGAGCCGATCTTTTAAAATTCCAGAAAAAAGAAACGGAAGCGATTTCAGTTTTAAAAAGCTTGTTAGATAATCACAAAGGTGAAAAAATTGAAGATGAAGCTTTACTAAAACTAGGTGAGTTGTATGAAGACAATGGTGACTATGAAAAAGCCATAGAAAGTTATCTTGCTTTAATAGAATTTTATAATGAAGATATATTAGCCGATGATGCACATTATCGATTGGCAAGACTATACGAAACAAAACTTAATCAACCTCAAAAAGCAAAAAAATACTATGAGTTATTAATCTTCAATTTTGAAGATAGTATTTACTTTGTAGAAGCAAGAAAAAAATACAGGATGCTTCGGGGTGATGAAATAGAATAAAAAATGATTATATATAATGTTACCGTAAATATTGAAAAAAGTATCCACGACGAATGGCTGATTTGGATTAAAAATTATATCCCATTGGTTTTAGCTACCAAAAAATTTACAGATGCTAAACTTACCAAAGTACTAGTTGAAGAAGAAATGGGAGGTACTACTTATGCCATACAATACAGAGCAAAATCTCGCGAAGCTTTGGACAGTTATTATAAAAATGATGCAGATAAGCTCAGGCAAGATGGTTTATTAAAATTTGCGGATAAGATGCTTACTTTTAGTACGGAATTAGAAATAATAGATGAATATAGTATAACACATCATTGAAAATGTCTGTAAAAGCAAAAAAACATTTAGGTCAACATTTCCTTAAAGACGAAAGTATTGCAAAAAAAATTGCCGATACACTAACACAAGATACTTATAAAAATGTATTGGAAATTGGGCCTGGAATGGGAGTGCTTACCAAATATCTTCTAGAACAAAATCTAGAAATCATAGCAATGGAATTAGATCAAGAATCTGTAATTTATCTAAATAAACATTTTAAAAACAAAAACCTATCAGTAATATCTGCTGATTTTTTAAAATTTGATTTAGAAAAATTTTTTAATGGAGAACCCTATGCCATCACTGGTAACTTCCCTTATAATATATCCACACAAATTGTATTCAAAACTTTAGAATGGCGAGATCAAATTCCAGAATTTACAGGCATGTTTCAAAAAGAAGTAGCAAAACGTATTTGTGAAAAAAAAGGAAGTAAAGTCTACGGAATTATGTCGGTTTTGGTACAAGCTTTTTACGATGCAGAATATTTATTTACAGTCCCTCCCACTGTATTCGATCCTCCTCCAAAGGTAGATAGCGGAGTGCTTCGCTTAAGAAGAAAAGAAAACTATAGCCTTCCTTGTGATGAAAAAATGTTATTTAAAGTAGTAAAAACTGCTTTTCAACAAAGAAGAAAAACATTACGTAATAGTTTAAAAGTCTTTAATCTTTCCGATAGATTAAAAGAAGATATTATATTTGGACAGCGACCTGAACAACTTTCGGTTTCAGAATTTATTATGCTTACTCAAAAATTAGAGAAAGATGAAATTTCAACTAACAACTAATTATTTAGAAAAAATAATCCGTCTCATCGCCAAAAAAGATGGCAATGTAATTAGAGATTTATTACACGAAGTCCACTTTGCTGATATTGCTGAACTACTAGAAGAATTAAAACCTGAAGAGGCAGCATACCTTATTAAATCTTTAGAAAGTAAAATTACCTCTGAAGCTTTAATGGAATTAGATGAAGATGATAGAGAAAAAATTCTAAGTTATCTTTCAACAAAAGAAATTGCTAAAGAAATTGAAGAAATGGATACTGATGATGCTGCCGATGTAGTAGCAGAACTCGATGATCACATTCAAAAAAAGGTAATTGAAATAATTGAAGACGAAGAGCACGCATCCGATATTGTGGAACTTTTAACCTACGATAAAAACACTGCTGGTGCATTAATGGCAAAAGAGTTAGTTCAGGTAAAAGAAACATGGACTGTAGCTGGTTGTGTTAGAGAAATGCGCAGACAAGCAGAAAATATAACTCGTGTTCATTCTATTTATGTTACCGATAAAGATGGAAAATTAAAAGGGCGTCTTTCTTTAAAAGATCTTTTAACTGCTTCTGTAAAAACACACATTATTGATGTCTATATTCCAAAAGTAGATTTTGTAACCGTTACTACAGAAGACGAGGAAGTAGCAAGAATTATGCAGAAATATGATTTAGAGGCCATCCCTGTTGTTGATGAAAATGGTATATTAGTTGGTAGAATTACCATTGATGATATTGTAGATTTTATAAAAGAAGAAGCAGAGAAAGATTATCAAATGGCAGCAGGTATATCACAAGATGTTGAAGCTGATGATAGTATTTTAGAATTAACCAAAGCAAGACTGCCTTGGTTGGTTTTAGGTTTATTTGGAGGATTGGGTAGTGTCTATATTTTACAAGGTTTTGAAGAAGCATTATTCAATTATCCAATATTATTTTTCTTTACACCATTAATAGCTGCAATGGCAGGTAATGTTGGTGTTCAGTCTAGCGCTATTATTGTGCAGGGTTTAGCAAACGACGTTGTTAAAGGAAGTTTGTTTTATCGATTGTTAAAAGAATTAGGATTGGCACTAATTAACGGAACCATATTAGGATTATTAGTAATCTTTTTTGGTTTCATTGTTGATCAAGATTTTATTGTAAGTATCACAATTGCTATTTCTATGTTAGTAGTAATTATAATAGCTGCACTTATAGGAACTTTTGTACCAATCATTTTGGATCGCAAAGGGATAGATCCTGCAATAGCAACAGGACCTTTTATTACTACTAGTAATGATATTTTTGGTATTTTTCTGTTCTTTTATATTGCAAAACTTATTCTTGGTTTTTAAATGAAAATACATACTAAAATATTTGTAGTTCCTCCATCTGCAATAGACAAAAGAAACCATGTAAATAATCTTACTTATTTACAATGGTGCTTAGATGCTGCTGAAAAACACTGGAATGATGTTGCGCCTAAAAATTTTCAAGAAAATTATATTTGGTACGTGATTAATCACAACATTAATTATAAAGCCGCTTCCTTTGAGGGAGAAAAATTAGAATTAACTACGTGGATCGCTAAAAACGAAGGAGTTAAAAGTGATCGCCATTATAAAATTATTAGATTAAGTGATCACAAAATAATCATCGAAGCAACAACTACCTGGTGCTTAGTAAATGAAAAAACACTTCGTCCAACTAAAATAACAGAAGAAATTAGTACCTTGTTTGACTAATTTATAAGACTGTGGACTCCATAAACATTAAAGAAAAGTTCTCGAAATTTAGCAAGAANTGGCACCCTCATCAAATTGCAATCGTAGACGATATGCAAGTGCTTTTAGCAAAAATAAAAGGTCAGTTTGTTTGGCATCAGCATGAAAAAGAAGATGAATTATTTCAAGTGATTAAAGGCTGTTTAGAAATGCATTTTAGNGATCGTATTGAAATTNTTAATGAAGGAGAAATTATAGTNGTCCCAAAAGGAGTAGAACATTGTCCCGTAACAAAAGATGGAGAAGAAGTTCAAGTGTTATTATTTGAGAAATTGAGTACCGCTCATACAGGCACTATTAAACACGAAAAAACAATTAGTAATTATCCAAAAATTTAAATAGTGAAAATTCTTCATTTAGATAAAAACCATNCTTTNCTTATTGANCAGCTAACTAAAGCTGGATATAAAAATGAAGAANATTACACCTCCTCTAAATCTGATATTGAACAAATCATTTCAGGATATGACGGAATCGTTATAAGNAGNAGNTTTAAATNCGATNNAACTTTTATTGATGCTGGAACTAATTTAAAGTTTATTGCGCGAGTAGGTGCTGGACTAGAAAGCATAGATATTCCTTATGCTGAATCTAAAGGAATTACTTTAATCTCAGCACCTGAAGGAAATTGTAATGCTGTAGGCGAACATACTTTAGGGATGCTTCTTTCCTTATTTAATAAACTTAACAAAGCAGATNTTGAAGTTAAAAAAGGAAAATGGAATCGAGAANCAAACAGAGGAATTGAATTAGATGGAAAAACAGTTGGTATAATTGGATATGGAAATATGGGTAAAGCTTTTTCAAAAAAACTACAGGGGTTTGATTGTAAAGTGATTTGTTATGATATTAAAGAAAATGTTGGTGATAAAAACGCTACTCAAGTTTCATTAANAACNTTTCAAAAAGAAGTGGATGTTGTGAGTTTACATATTCCTTGGACCCCCTTAACAAACAGNATGGTANATAGCAATTTTATCAATCAATTTTCAAAAGCATTTTGGTTATTAAACACCGCTAGGGGAAAAAGTGTGGTTACTTCAGACATNATTTTAGCATTAAAAAAAGGNCAACTATTAGGAGCTGGTTTGGATGTTTTAGAGTTTGAAAAGAGTTCGTTTGAATCATTATTTTCTAATAAAATCCCAGCATCTTTATCTGACTTATTAAGTATGGATAATGTAATTTTAAGTCCTCATGTTGCAGGATGGACAATAGAAAGTAAAGAGNAATTAGCCCAAGTAATTGCAGAAAAGATAGTGCGCAAATTTAAAGAAATTAAAACCTAAGATCATAAAACGGATAATTGGATTAGAAGCTTAGTTATTTTTAAAGCGAAAGAGCAAAAAAATGATATAAACCCATTTGAAATTAGACACTCATGATTATGGNGTTTTGNTTGAAATTTAAAAAATGAAGTTAATAAAATTCTACTTTGAGAGCTAATTGATAGTGCTTATTTATTATATTTACATATCAACTTGCTAAAAAACAACTATTAATGAGCGAAGAAAACAAACAATCATTTGAAAATGAGGCAAAACAAACTGCAAATGAATTTAAAGAAAACTGGAATGATTTAACTTCTAATGGTGAAAACAAAAAAGTAATAGCTGGTATTATGGCTATTTTATTTGGACCATTAGGNATACATAAATTTATTTTAGGTTATACTAAAGAAGGAATAATTCAAATGGTCATCACATTTTTAACTTGTGGTGCTGCTGGAATTATAGGGTTTATAGAGGGTATTATTTATCTTACAAAAAGTGATGAAGAATTTTACAATACCTACCAGGTTGGTAAACGACCTTGGTTTTAAAATACTGTTATTTAATCTTGTAAATTTTTTANCATTATAGCAGTCATTTCTTCTAATGATGTATTGTTTTTCCATCCCCAATCATCTTTGGCATTTGTATCATCTATACTTTTTGGCCANGAATTTGCGATTTTTTGTCTNAAATCTGGCTTGTAAGAAATTTCAAAANTTGGAATTTGTTGTTTTATGCTTTCAAAAATTTCAATTGGATTAAAACTTAATCCTGATAGGTTATAAGAGCTTCTTATTTTAATCGACTCCTTTGGAGCATCCATAATAGTTATTGTAGCTCTTATGGCGTCATCAATATACATCATAGGCAATGTGGTTAGCTTATCTAGGAAACACACATAGTTATTGCCTTTAATAGCTTGATGGTAAATATCTACTGCATAATCTGTTGTACCTCCACCAGGTGGAGTTTTATAACTTATTAAACCTGGATATCTAATACTTCGAACATCCACACCATAAATATTATGATAATATTCGCACCATCTTTCACCAGCTTGTTTACTAATTCCATAAACTGTAGAAGGTTCCATTATTGTTGTTTGTGGAGTNTTTTCTTTTGGAGAAGAGGGCCCGAATACTGCAATACTTGAAGGCCAAAANACTTTCTTAATTTTTTGATCTNTAGCAAGGTTTAAAACATTAAATAATGAGTTCATATTTAAATTCCATGCACGCNTCGGAAACTTTTCAGCAGTAGCNGATAACATAGCCGCTAACAAATAAACATCTGTAACTTNATACTTTATAACTATGTCTTTAATACCCTGGTAATCTATGGCATCTAAAACTTCAAAAGGACCATCTTTNCTTAAGGTCCCGTCGTCTTCCCTAATATCGGTAGCAATTACATTTTGGTTNCCATATTTCTTTCTCAATCGCATTGTTAGTTCTGTGCCTATTTGNCCCGATGCGCCTANNATNAGAATTATTTTTTTCAAATTTTTATNTTTTAAAGTGTAAATATAAGGATATTCTTCTCTTTTACATTCACTCAAAATTAACTTTAATATGTCCATAGAACTTGTATATTTGTAANTANAGACATTTTATCAAATGAAATTTCCTATTTTTTTTATAGTAAGTTTAATNCTATTTTCTTGTGGAAACAATAAGGGNGAATCAACTCAAAAGGTGATTCCTCAAAAAATTAATTCAAGTATTTACGGTAACACTAATTTTGAATTTCCAAAAATCTCAGAAAATGCTCGAACAGAAGTAATGCATTGGGGAGCTTTCGAAGATTTTGAAGAACAAGCAAAAACTATTAATGGTAACGCTATGGAAGCTTTACAAATCAAATCAATTCTTATGGTTTCTCATATCGACTCNATCATTAAAAAAATCCCCGACACCTTAAATACNCCTTTAATTTTCTCAAGAGTAATNGTAGTAAAAACGCGAACTCAACTATTAAATNTAGAANTAAATAAAGCTCATTTTGATTCTGTAAGGCTTCAAGATTATTTNAAGGAAATGAATATTTCCGTGAGAAACCTATTTATTCANATCAATGAGAAATTTGAAAAAGATGCCATCGATTTACAAAGANTTGACAGTGAAACAAAAGAATTANCACTTCAAAAAGAATTTATGGATGCNGTTTATAAAGCAGAATTAGAAGANCAAACTAATAAATAGTTTTTTACTCTAAAAAAACTACTATTTAATGTCTTTAAAATTATAACTAATAATCATATTATGAAATTAANAGCATCTAAGTTTTCAACTTTAATCGNTTCTGTAGCGTTACTGCTAACATCTTGTACTGAAGTCACTAAAGANTCTAAAAAAGCAGCTGAATTATCACACGGTATTATTCTGAAAAACATGGATACTACCATAAACCCAAAAGATGATTTTTATAATTATGTGAATGGAAATTGGATGAAAAACACAAAAATCCCTGAGGATCGAACCATCTGGGGAGGGTTTTCAGTATTGAGAAAATCAACCGATAAAGATGTATTAGATATTTTAGCAAAAGCGAAGAAAAACGGAAACTANAATGCAGATACTGATCAGGCGAAAGCATTATTTTTATTCGATTCTAAACTTGATATTGACACTCGTAATACTGCGGGAATAAATCCTTTACAACCTGCTTTAGATGCTATTGCGAGTATAAATAATCTAAATGACCTTCAAACCGTTTTAATGACGGTTCCCAATGTAAGTTCCCCATTTATNGAGTTTGTTTCATTTGGAGACCTAAATGATAGTACTATTAATGCTGCCTATCTGACAGAGAATGGTCTTGGCCTNGGTGAACGTGATTATTATTTAGATATGGATACAAAATCTGTGGAAATTCGTTCAAAATACGTAGAACACATTTCAAGAATGCTACAGTTTTTAGGGGATGATGAAATTTCTGCTATCGCTTCTGCAGAAAAAATACTAACGATGGAAACAGAATTAGCAATACCGCGANTGGATAAAGTACAAAGTAGAGATATGCGTAATTATAACAATCCAACATCTATTTCAGATATACAATTGTTAATTCCATCATTCGATATCCAAAAAATGATGGCTGATAAAAAAATTAAACAAAAAATCGATACCCTTATCGTAACTCAGCCTAAATTTATCAATGCATTAAATTCATTTTTAACAAAACATACTATCGATGATATTAAAACACTATTGCGTTGGGATACTTTTGTTAGTAGTGCAGGTCGATTAACTGAAGAAATTGAAGTTGCTAACTGGGAGTTTTATAGTAATTATTTAAGAGATGCTAAAGAAATGAGACCTGCTAAAGAGCGTGCATTAGCTGTCGTTAATAATAATGTTGGAGAAGCATTAGGTCAATTGTATGTGGATNCTAAATTNCCACCAGAAGCAAAAGAAAAAGCAGAAGTTATGATTGCTAATGTAATTGCTGCTTATCAAGCTCGTATTCAAGTGCTAGATTGGATGAGTACCGAAACTAAAACAAAAGCCATTGAAAAATTAGATAAATTTACNGTAAAGATTGGTTATCCAGATACCTGGGAAGATTACTCAACGTTGGACATTAAAAAGAGCAATACCTATTTTGAAAACATAAGTGCAATTAACAAATGGTCAACAGCTAATAATTTATCTGAAATAGGAGAACCTGTAGATAAAACAGAATGGGGTATGTCACCACAAACTGTGAATGCATATTTTAACCCATTAAATAACGAAATTGTNTTTCCTGCTGCAATATTACAAGCTCCTTTTTATGATTATTTAGCAGATGATGCTGTAAATTATGGTGGAATTGGTGCCGTAATTGGTCATGAAATTTCTCATGCATTTGANGATAGTGGTGCTCGTTTTNATGCCAACGGAAATCTTGTAAATTGGTGGTCTGAAGAAGACTTAAAACAATTTACAACCAGAGGAGATGCTTTGGCAACNCAATACAGTAAGATAGAGGTATTGGATAGTGTTTACATCAATGGTAAATTTACCTTAGGAGAAAACATTGGAGATCTTGGAGGAGTTTTAGGTGCATATGATGGTTTNCAAATGCTTTACGAAAAAAATGGAAGACCAGAGGATATAGATGGTTTTACGGCAGAACAACGATTCTTTATGAGTTGGGCTACTGTTTGGAGAACCTTAACTAGAGACGAGGAATTAAGAAATCGNATTAAAACAGATCCACATTCTCCAGGTAGGANAAGAGCAACACAACCTCTTATTAATATTGACACTTTCTACGAGGCATTTGATATTAAAGAAGGTGACGGAATGTTTGTTCCTGTTGAAGAACGCGTTCGAATTTGGTAGCACCATTAAATTTATAAAAAAGCGTATTAAGAAAATTCTTAACACGCTTTTTTTTTATTCTAAAATAAGGGTATTATTTTTAGAANCTTTGNCCTCTAAAGGCAAGTCATCAATAGTAATTTTTTTCTTTACAATAATAGCATCCGTGACTACAAATGGTTTTGGCATCATATTTTCTGCTCTATTATTAATCTTAAATTGAGNGTGATCTAATAAATCATACGAGTATTCCATCACCGTAAAAGAAACTTTTTGATCTTTTGAAANTTCATAAGAAACCTCTAAACTATCTTTATCTGAAACATAATACCGCACTAATTCTTTGCTCTTAATTTTTTGTGAAGCACCATTTTNATTGTTGTTTAATGGTAAAACTTGACCATTAAAAGATAAAAAATCAAACTNAATCCCTTCTGCTACATATAAACTTATTTGATTTACATTTCTGTTTGGAATGATGGTAAAAGTTCTCTTTTTAATATCATTTACAATAGTATCACTATTTAATANTGNTTTAAATAAAGGAATATTTTTAGTAGGTGCTTCCGCAGCAAAACTATAGCCTTTAGCGTATTTACTTCCAGATGCATAGGTAATATAGTTAGATGCTTCTTCAGGGTTTTCTCCTAAATATCCTTTGGTCCAATCGTCTAATATTTTGTCATAAGTAACCCAATAAGTTGCATCGGTATCTGCATCATAATAATACACTAAACTATTTGGTTTTTGTCTTTCCGCAGTAAAATCACTGGTTAGATGTGCTTTTATAAAAAACACTATCGNAAAGAGAATAAATANCGCAGAAAGAATTCCCTTCTTGCTATAAAACCCAAAGACGGGTAGTAAAATTCCAAAAAGCAATGCAGTAATTAAACAGCTTCCTACCAACATTTTTAAACCTAAACCTACCGGGAAAAATTGAATTAGNGGCACAAACATAAAAATGGCTAAAGCTCCAATGATAACCATTAATATTAGATTGGNTTTTTCTTGACGTATTAATAACCACAANGACAGAAGTCCTANAAAAACTGGGATAATAAAAAATGCTGCACCTTTTAAATAGATAGCAACCATTACGTTGATNAGTAGCCAAAATATAAGTGGCGCAATTAANAAACTNGCAACGTTCGTTTTTTTAGAATACCTGTGATAAACNCCAAATAAAATTGCTAATGATANAAGTACAAAAAATGAAATATAAGTATGCCCGTTATAGGTAAAACCATGTTGAATTTCTGAATATTGTGGGTACAGTATCAAGAGCAACTTCCATCCATAAAAACCTATAAGTCCACAACTAACNAATNCTAATAAAAAAGGAACAAAGCTTCTTGCNATCGTTTTACCAGAAAGCACCTTCTTGTTTAATCCATAAACGATTAAAACAATAAAAACTGAAATCGCTAAAATTAACATTGGAATTATCCATGCAAAAGGATAGCTAATCATTTTAAGAATTGGCACATTTATATANACATNGTCTTCNGAAGATTTTAAAGAACTAAGGTCTGCATCCGCAAAATAATGAACCAATGGTAGTAAATATTCTCCTTGATGCTGTAAGGTATTCCGATCTAGNTTTTCAAAATTATCATTGGCAGTGTGGTAATCAAAATGATCATCTATAAATGCAAAAAAGAAACCATCAATATCNCCTCCTTGTCTTAACACNGTAGAGTCTGTATCGTTAGGTAACATTTTATAAATACTATACATTAAGGATGAAGCCACCGGAAACTTAACATCAGCTTCCATAAAAGCATTGATTAAATTTTTATTACCGGAATTGGTTTCCACAATCATATTACTAGGACCTCCACTACCACGAGCTTCAAAATTTAAAGCAATCCCTACATTTTTTGCCCAGGGATGATTTTTGACAAAAAGTCTAGCTCCATCCAATCCTACTTCTTCCGCATCGGTAAATAAAATTATAATATCGTTTTTTGGTGTTTTTGCACTCGCTTGAAAAGCACGAATCGTTTCTAAAATAGTAACGACTCCACTTCCTGCGTCACTAGCTCCAAACGAGGGAGTTAAGGCGCTGTCATAATGAGACAAGAGCAACAAAGACTTGCCGTTTCCAGACCCTTTAATTTTTGCGAGTATATTTTTAGGTTTGTCTAAACTCTTCCACTTAGGATTCATTATAAATCCTTCTTGAATTTCAGTTTCTAAACCCAATCCATTTAATTGTTCTACAATATATTCTCTAACTCTAGCGTGTTCTTCAGTTCCAATGTAATGAGGAGCTTTCGTAATTTCTCTTAGAGGAATTAAAGCTCTTTCAGTAGAAAATTTAGTTTCAGAAATTGAGGCTGGAGTTCCACTTTTAGGCATTAAACTGGAAAAACTTAAGTACACCAAGCCAATTATTAAAAAGAAAGATATTAAGGGTTGAAAATGCTTCATAAATAGGATTTTTATAAGCTTTAAAAGTACCAAATAATATCAATAAAAGTAAATTTTACTATTTACTGGAAGGAGTTCTTAATATTTATGATTAACTTAGGGAGTTAAACAACCATTATTATGGGAATTAAAAGTTTTATTGGAAAAAGGTTTAAAAGTAAAAAAGACAAAGCCGAAAACATAACTGTCTCTGATTATATGACCAAAAATTTAATTGTATTTAAACCTCAACAGTCAATCCTGTTGGTAATGAATCAACTTATTAAAAATCGAATTTCTGGAGGACCCGTTGTCAATGAAAGTAATGAATTAGTTGGAATTATATCCGAAGGGGATTGTATCAAACAAATTACCGAAAGCCGTTATTATAATCAACCTTTAGAAAATATAAATATAGAAGAACACATGATTAAAGATGTCGAAACCATTAATGGTGATATGAATATTTTTGATGCTGCTGAAAAATTTATTTCTTCAAAAAGAAGAAGATTTCCTATTTTAGAAGAAGGTAAATTAATAGGGCAAATTAGTCAAAAAGACATCTTAAAAGCTGCTTTAAAATTGAAAGGTCATTCTTGGTAGTAATAAAAAATCATCTACTATTTTATATATAAAATTGAAAAAAATTAATACGTACTTAAACTAGTTAGAGTTTATGATAATTTCATCTATTTCATAGGTTCCGTCAAAATCTTCTTTACCACTTCCTATATATTTAAATCCAATATACCCTTTTCCGTTAATACAATCTAAACTTATTTTTCCTGAAGTATACCAATCTCCATAAAAATCATCATCTTGAACTATATAAGCACCTGGTAAACTATCCCAAGCACTGGCAGTAATAGTGTTTGAATTTCCATCCCAATCACTGGAGAATAATAACGTTAATACACTGCCATCAGAAAAACTATTAGAAGTTTTAAAGCTAATCGTTTCTCCATCTTGAGCATCAAAATCAATTTCTGGCATAATTAACCAAGCAATAGTGCTATTATCATTAGAATTATATAATCCTATGGAGGATATAGCTAAAAAAGGTTTAGGGTCGCTTGCTTACAGAGATAACTGGAATCTTTTTGATCAAATAATTATATCTAC
>PAUJ01000024.1 GCA_002713705.1 Flavobacteriaceae bacterium | reverse complement strand
TGACTGATCGGAAAGAAAACCATAGATTGCTTTAATTCCATCTGCTTTATGTTGCCTTAATGTAGACATGGTTTTTTTATTAGTAATCAAATAGGTGTTGTACCTCGCTCTTATTTTTCTTACTAGTCTATCAAAATACTTGTTTTCAATTCGTTTGTATATAGCATATCCATTATGGTTTACATGTTTTTGAATGATAAATATCCATTCCCAGCTTCCATAATGAGCACACATTAACATAACGCTTTTATTGGCTTTTTCAATTTTATGAATTTCTTCTATATTGGTAAACTTAAATCTTCTTTTCATTTCAGATTCAGAAATACTTATTGATTTGATGGATTCTATAAGCATATCACACATATGCCGATAGAATTTTTTTTCAATCGTTTTTAATTCCTTTTTAGATTTTTTAGGAAAACAAAGATTTAAATTATCATTCACTACTCTTTTTCTATATCCAAACACATAATAGACCCAATAGAATATAAATGTAGAGAAAACATAAAGTAATCTGGTAGGCAATATGGAAAGAAACCATAAAAATGGATAAATTAAAATATAAATAAGTAGTTGCATAGTATAATTTAAAGCAAAACTAACTAATTTTATCGTCTTATTGTAAAAGAAATTATATGGAAAATATTAATATGGCAACATTAGCAATTATAACTGCGAATGTAATTATATCGCTTAAAGGATTTAAAGATTTTTCTTTTTTTGAGAAATATAAGTTTAATATTGGAGGAATAAGAAAAGGAGAGCAATTTAGAATGATAAGTTCCGGTTTTTTGCATTTGGACTTTTCTCATTTGTTGTTTAACATGTTGACCCTTTATTTTTTTGCAGATGTAGTGATAAGTTCTATCGGTTATCTGAAGTTTATTTTAATCTACCTCGCGAGTTTATTGGTAGGTAATTTATTATCTTTTTATTTTCATAAAAATGAATACAATTATAGCGCTATTGGCGCTAGTGGAGCCGTATCTGGTATCCTATATTCTGCTATCTTATTTTATCCAAATATGAGTTTGTATTTGTTTTTTATACCCATTCCAATTCCAGCTTGGGTATTTGGTATTTTATATTTGTTATATTCTATTTATGGTATGAAAAAGAGTTTAGGCAATATTGGTCACGATGCTCATTTTGGAGGAGCTTTGGCAGGTTATATCTTAACTATTTTATTTGCACCCTCATTATTAACTACTCAATTGTGGGTCATTGCTTTATTATCGGTACCATTATTGCTACTATTTCTTTTAATTAAACTTAAAAAAATTTAAATCCAATAATTATGAAAAAAAATCTATTTATTTTAATGATTTTATTGAACAATTTAGCAATGGCACAAAATAATACACATACAACAATTATACAGCCAACAATAGAAGTCATGGGAGTAGGCATTGTTAAAGTGACGCCAGATGAAGTAACTATTAAAGTGCAAGTTGAACATAAAGGACAAAGCCCAAAAGAGTTAAAACAAAAGAATGATTTTATAATAAATGATGTTTTAGCTTTTATAAAAAGCATGAATATTGCAGATAAACAGGTGCAAACTGAGTATGTAAGGTTGAATAAGAATTACGATTACCAAACCAAAACTTATAACTATTTAGCAAATCAGTCTGTTTCTATTTATCTAAAAGATTTAAAAATTTATGAGTCTTTAATGAATGGTTTAATGGATAGAGGTATTAATAGAATTGATGGTATTTCATTCTCTGCATCTAAAATTAATGACTTGAAATCACAGGCAAGAATTAAAGCAATGCAAAATGCTCAAATGAAAGCTGAAGAATATACAAAGGTGCTTAATCAAAGTATCGGAAAAGCAGTTTTAATTACTGAATTTAATAACACAAACTATCAGGGTCAAGTTAATACCAAAAGGATGATGATGAGTTCTGATACTTCTGGAATGGAACAACAAACCATAGCGG
This sequence comes from Flavobacteriaceae bacterium, assembly GCA_002713705.1. GTDB lineage: Bacteria > Bacteroidota > Bacteroidia > Flavobacteriales > Flavobacteriaceae > Marifrigoribacter. Next base: position 18,545 of record PAUJ01000024.1, on the reverse strand, counting down.
CTGGTGAAATAGAAGTTATAACAAAAGTTAATGTAAGTTTTTTACTTAATTAATTATTGGCCTAATAATGCAGCAATTTTTGCACCTAAGGCAGCACCTCTCAGGTTTTTTGCAATAATAGTACCATTTTCATCTAAAAGAAAAGTAGCAGGGATTGAACGTACGTTATACATTTTAGCAATGGGATCGTTCCACCCTTTTAAGTTGGAAACATGTTCCCAATTCATTTTGTCAGCCTCAATTGCTTTTATCCATCTTTCTTTTTGTCCAGCTTTGTCTAAAGAAACACTTATGATGTTTAATCCTTTATCGTGATACTCCTTATAAACCTTTACTACATTAGGGTTTTCTCTTCTACAAGGTTTACACCATGATGCCCAAAAATCTATAATCGTATATTTTCCTAAAACATCATTTAATGTTAATTGATTTCCATCTGGGCTTGGTGCAGAAAAATTGGGCGCTACACCACCTATATCTGCCTTTTTCATGGACTGAATTTGGATATTAAGAGATTTAGAACTAGGGGTTGCAGCAATTTTTGGACTGTATTTATTAATTATAGTACTTGCATCTGCACTTGAGATTTCTTTTTTATTTACTAATTCTGTTAATAGTAAAACAGCAAATAACGAATTTGGATTATCAGAAACAAATTGAATTTTATAGTCATTTTCCGCTACCGAAATATCTTGAATTTCACTTTGAAGGTCCTTTGCTGCGATTCCATCTTGTTCTCTACGAGCTTGTTTAAAAAGTTCGCTTTTTTCACTTTTTATTTTATTAAATGTTTTCAACTGATCCATAAACTCTTTATAGGAATTATTTTGCTGGCTACCTATAATAAAGGACGATTGGATACTATCTTTATATAAAGTAGCTTTAAGATTGCTGTTTTCAGGGAAATAGAAAATATTTGCTTTTATATTTTCAACCTGAAGTAAATTAATGGAAAGTACTTCGCTTTTTGGATATATTCCCTTAAAAGAGCCTGAATTAACAATAAGAGTGTCTATTGCTTTTGGTTGATTATTGGTAGAAATGGTATTTACAAAAATAGTAGTACCATCTTCAAAACCAATAGCATTACCTTCTAGGGTATAAAAATCACTATTTGAATTACAAGAAATTAATGTGAATGTTGTAATTAATAAAATATAAATATGTTTCATAAGTGTTCAATAATTTGTAAAAATAAATTAAATACTATTCTTTTAAAATATTTTATAGTTTATTTATGATATTGTTTTTATAATTTTGATTTATAAACTTATTCCAAAATGAAAAAATTATTGAGTATCGCAATTCAAGCATCTTTAGCTGCAGGTAATACAATAATGGAAGTTTATGCAAAGAAGATAGAAATAGTATTTAAAGAAGATAAATCCCCACTTACTCAAGCTGATAAAAATGCCAGTGATGTAATTAATAAGTATCTTATTGATACAGGTATTCCAATTATAAGTGAAGAAAATATTCAACTTAATTATTCTCAACGTAAAGATTGGGAATATTGTTGGATGGTGGATCCATTAGACGGTACTAAAGAGTTTATAAAGCGAAATGGAGAATTTACTGTTAATATTGCTTTGATTAAAAATGGAAACCCTTTATTGGGAGTTATATATGTTCCTGTTTCAAAAACCTTGTATTATACTTTAGAAGACGCTTCAAAATCTTATAAAATAGAATTAGTAAATGAAAAAGTTTCTTTGGATTTTATTTTTAAACATTCAATCGAAATTAAACCTTCACATAAAAAAAGTGAACTTATTCGCATTGTAGGTAGTCGTTCTCATTTAAATGAAGCTACTAAAAAGTTTATATCAAAAATTGAAAAGAAAATGAAAACTGAAATCGTTTCAAAAGGGAGCTCTTTGAAATTTTGTTTAGTTGCAGAAGGAACCGCTGATGTATATCCAAGATTTGCTCCAACTATGGAGTGGGACACTGCTGCTGGTCAAGCAATTTGTCAAGCGGTAGGTGTTAAGGTAATAGATAACGAGACCAAACTTCCTTTAAGATATAATAAAGAAAACTTATTAAATTCAAATTTCTTAGTTTCAGTTTAGTAGTTATGAAAAGCAAAGAATCTCATTTAAGAAGTGTCATAAAAGGGATCTCATGGCGATTTATAGCAACTACAGATATTTTTTTAATAGTACTGTTAATTACCTGCTTATATGGTAAATGTAGTTTTGAAAACGCTATTAAAATTGGAGCTATTGAATTTATTCTAAAACTACTGATTTATTATTTACATGAGCGTATCTGGCAATTTTTTACTATTTTAAATAATGTTTCTAAAAAAAAAATAATAATTAAATCAGTGTCTTGGAGAATAGTTGGAACAACCACTACATTCATCATCACTGGTGCAGTTTTAAAAAATTTTTACGAAGCCGCTTTTTTTATTGCTTTGTTAGAGTTAATTAGTAAATTTATTCTTTATTATTTTCATGAACGTGTCTGGTTAAAAATCCCATTTGGTTATTTAAATAATATTAAAATTAAGCATATGAATAAAAATATTATAAGTCACGAATTCTATGTAACAAAAAAACAGCGTAACAAATTAAACAATCATACTTCTTTTGTAATTTGGTTTACTGGTCTATCTGGAGCAGGAAAGTCTACAATTGCAAATGCTCTAGAAAGTAAATTAAACGATAATTCGATACATACTTACTTATTAGATGGAGATAATGTCAGACAGGGTTTAAATGTGGATTTAACATTTTCTCAAGAAGATAGAGCTGAAAACATAAGACGTATTGCAGAAGTGTCAAGCCTTTTGATTGATGCTGGATTGGTTGTTTTATCTGCCTTTGTCTCACCTTACATAAAAGATAGAATGATGGTAAAAAGTAAAGTAAAAGATATTAATTTTATTGAAATATTTGTAGATACTCCTCTTGAAGAATGTATGCGAAGAGATACAAAAGGATTGTATGGAAAAGCAAAAAAAGGGTTAATAAAAGATTTTACAGGAATAAATGCCCCTTATGAAAGACCAGAAAATCCTAATTTAAGAATTGATACAACAAAATCCACTGTTGACGAAGCAGTAAATATGATTTTGAATACAATTGAAACCAAATTGGAAAAGTCTATACTATGAAAAAGTATTATTTAAATTACCTAGATGAATTAGAATCGGAAGCAATTTATATTCTAAGAGAAGTTTGGGCTCAATTTCGGAATCCGGTTTTATTATTTTCTGGAGGTAAAGATTCCATCTTAGTAGCTCATTTAGCAAAAAAAGCATTTTATCCTTCAACTATTCCTTTTCAATTTCTACACGTAGATACAGGACATAATTTTCCTGAAGCCATAAAGTTTAGAGATGATTTAGTTCATAAATTTGGAGTTCAATTGATTATTGGATCTGTTCAAAAGTCTATTGATGATGGAAGGGTTGTAGAAGAAAGAGGAAAAAACGCTACTCGAAATGTATTGCAAACAACTACTCTTTTAGACACCATAGAAGAATATAAAATTGATTGTGCAATAGGTGGAGGTAGGAGAGATGAAGAAAAGGCAAGAGCAAAAGAACGATTTTTTTCACATAGAGATGATTTTGGGCAATGGGATCCTAAAAATCAGCGTCCAGAATTATGGAATATTTTAAACGGAAAACATTCTGGTGGAGAGCACTTTAGAGCCTTTCCAATTAGTAATTGGACCGAAATGGATGTTTGGAATTATATTAAAAGAGAAAAAATTGATATTCCATCTCTTTACATTGCACACCAAAGGGATATGATATGGAGAAACAATTCTTGGATTCCTTTTTCCAAGTTTATGAAGTTAAATGAAGGTGAAGAAATTAAAAACTTAAAAATAAGATTTAGAACTTTAGGTGATATAACCATTACAGGTGGAATAGAATCAGAAGCCGATACTCTTGAGAAAATTGTTGCAGAAGTTGCAGCTATTAAGCAAACAGAAAGGGGAAATCGCAGTGATGATAAAAGAAGTGAAACTGCTATGGAAGATAGAAAAAGAGAAGGTTATTTTTAAAAACTAAACAATTTATGCAAATAGATAATAATCAATTATTACGTTTTACAACAGCTGGTAGTGTAGATGATGGAAAAAGTACACTTATTGGAAGATTGTTGTATGATAGTAAGGCAATATTTGAAGATCAATTAGAAGCTGTAACTACAACTAGTAAAAGAAAAGGACATAAAGGAATAGATCTTGCATTATTTACAGATGGACTCAGGGATGAACGAGAGCAAGGAATAACTATCGATGTAGCTTACAGATATTTTACCACACCCAAGCGAAAATTTATTATTGCAGATACACCAGGGCATATTCAGTATACTAGAAATATGGTTACTGGAGCCTCTACTGCTAATGTTGCAATTATTTTAATAGATGCGCGTCATGGAGTGATTGAGCAAACTAAAAGACATGCCTTCATAGCTTCATTACTGCAGATACCGCACGTAATTGTTTGTATTAATAAAATGGATTTAGTGGATTATTCTGAAGAAGTTTACAATAAAATTAATATTCAATTTGAAGAGTTTTCTTCTAAATTATATGCAAAGGATATTCGTTTTATTCCCATAAGTGCTTTGGATGGTGATAATGTTGTTAACAGGTCGAAACATATGGATTGGTATCAAGGAGCTCCATTACTAAATACCTTAGAAAATTTACACATAAGTAGTGACATTAATAAAACAGATGCCCGCTTTCCGGTTCAAACTGTTTTACGTCCTCAAAGAGATGGATTTATAGATTACAGAGGTTATGCTGGAAGAGTAGCAAGCGGAATTTTTAGACCCGGTGATAAAGTAACTGTTATGCCATCTGGTTTTACAGCCACAATTAAATCAATAGATACGTATGAAGGTAGTTTAAAAGAAGCTTATGCTCCAATGTCCGTATCCATTACCTTGGAAAATGATATTGATGTTAGTAGGGGAGATATGATTGTAAAAACAACTAACCAGCCAAAAGCTGTTCAAGAATTTGATACCATGTTGTGTTGGTTAAATAATAATTCAGCAAGTCCAAAAGCAAAATATACCATCTTGCATACTTCCAATGAGCAAAAGGCTATGATTAAAGACGTTATGTATAAAATAGACATTAATACATACTGTCGTGAAGAAGAGGATAAAAATTTGAATATGAATGACATAGCTCGTGTTAAAATAAGAACTACAAGACCCCTTATGGTTGATGAATATAGAGATAACAGAGTAACAGGTAGTTTTGTTTTAATTGACGATACTACCCATGAAACCGTTGCAGCTGGAATGATTTTATAGATTTAATTTTAGTTTGTTTTGGTTATTTTCCAATACAAAAGTTTGCAAAAATATTTCCTAATAAATCATCATTACTTACTTTTCCGGTAATCTCTCCTAAAAAGTATAAAGCTTGTCTTAAATCGATTGCTAACAAATCTCCTGTAAGATGATTATCAATGCCTTCTTGCACCTTAGAAATTTCTTCTAAGGATTTTATTAAAACATCGTAATGTCTCGAATTAGTAAGCATTAATTGATTAGAATCTAAGGCTTCAATTCCTGCAATATTCAAAAGAGAACTGCTCAATACATCCAAGCTATCTTTGCTTTTCGCTGAAATAGTTAAGAAAGGTAAATTACTATTATTGATTGCAAATAATTCTTCTTTAGAAGCTTTGTCAATTTTATTGGCTACTATAAGCTGTTTAGAAGTGGTAGTGAAGCTGTCAAGTTCTTTTTTTACTTCCAATACACTCATTTCTGTACTATCAAATAAATAGATATAAATCGCAGACTTTTCTAATTTTTCCAATGCACGCTCGACCCCTATTTTTTCAATTTCGTCCGTCGTCTCTCTTAATCCAGCAGTATCAATAAAACGAAAACGAATACCTCCTATAGTGATTTCATCTTCAATTGTATCTCTTGTCGTTCCAGCTATATTACTTACTATAGCTCTTTCTTCATTTAATAAAGAATTTAAAAGTGTTGACTTTCCTGAATTTGGTCTGCCCACGATCGCAACCGGAATTCCATTTTTTAAAACATTCCCTGTAGCAAACGAATCGATTAATTTTTTTAATAAAATGGTTATTTTTTTTATCAATTTTTGAAATTCTTCTCGATTAGCAAACTCCACATCCTCTTCAGAAAAATCTAATTCTAGTTCTATTAATGATGCGAAATTTAATAACTGAATTCTAAGTTCTTCAATTTCTGTAGAAAAACCACCTCGCATTTGTTGTATGGCTAATTGATGTGATGCTTTTGAATCACTAGCAATTAAATCTGCAACTGCTTCCGCCTGACTTAAGTCCATTTTACCATTTAAAAAAGCTTGAAGTGTAAACTCACCAGCAGTAGCCATTCTACATCCTTTTCGAAGTAATAATTGAATGATTTCTTGCTGAATATAAGAACTTCCATGACAACTAAACTCTACTACATTTTCTCCTGTGTAGGAGTTAGGATTCTTAAAAACAGTAGCCAATACTTCATCGATAATTCTACTTCCATCAACGATATTTCCTAAATGTACCGTATGAGATTTTTGTTTTAATAGTTCCTTACCGCTTATCGAATTAAAAACTTCAGTGGCTATAGTTATAGCTTCTTTACCAGAAAGTCGAATAATTGCAATAGCGCCAGCTCCAGGTGGAGTCGCTAAAGCGACAATAGTGTTTTGTTGTATCATTCTGCAAAAATAATAATAAAATATTTGGAGAATAGTAAGTATGTAAGCTTAACTTATTTTTTATTTCAATGATAATGAAATTAAGTTCTATTTGTTTTTAATTTAATAGGTGTTAAATAGATCAATATTTTTTTTAACTTAATTATTTTAACGATGTTTTTTTTATTAATTTTAATACAGGTGTAATTTATTTTTTATATTTATTTCATATTTATAAAACTATTCAAATGAAAAAAATTATTTTTTTATTATTGGTATCTTTCTCTTTGACTCAATTACAAGCTCAAAAATCTTATTTTGCTTGTTATAATGTTGAGGTTTCAAACGATGGTGTTTCTGATTTTGCTGCTGCTTTAGATAACTTTATGTTGTCTGACGCTGGAGCTAAACTTCCTTATTCTGTCATTTTATCAGAAATNTTTTTTGGAAATGCAGATAATAAATTCTCACATCAAATCTGTTTTTTAGCTAAAAATGCTGAGATATTAGCAGATTGGGGATCAAAACCACCTCCTACACCTGANGGAATTTTATTGCAAATTAGTTTTGCTAAAAATGTTNAGGTGAATCAAACCATTTTAGGTTCTCCATTAATCGAAACTTCAANNTTAATGGGTGATTATTTTAATATATGGCAATTAAATGTCGAAGATGTAGCTGTTTTTGCGAATGCTTTTACNAAATTTTCAAAAGACACTGAAAAAATGCGTGGTTCAGGAAGTTTTGGTTTGTATGAAATTATAGCTGGATCAAATAAGAATGTGACACATCATTTTGGAGCATATGCAGCTAATCTAGGTGAATTTTTAAAAATTAGAGAGAAGATTATTACTTCACAAAAAGAGTTTGAAGCGTATGATAAATCTACAGCTCCTATTTCTAACGTCGAAGGAGTATTTGGAGGTCAAATAATAAAGCGCTATAACATGAAATAATTTCGGGTATTTTTTNTGATTGTATTTATANAAATTTATNCTTTTTTTTATTTACAATTAAAANCCAAAATTGATGGTTAATAGNAATAATAAAAAGGNAAAAGTTTATTTTTCTTAAAGTAGNTTAACTATTAAGCATTACTGGCATTACCAACATCGTTATTAATTCTCCTTCGTCTAATCCATCAGTAGGAGTTAAAATCCCTGCNCGGTTTGGCATGGACATTTCTAAGGAAACTTCATCACTATTTAGGTTGTTAAGCATTTCAGTTAAAAAACGAGAGTTAAAACCAATTTGCATGTCATCTCCTTGNTAATCNCAAGTTAAACGTTCCTCTGCTTTATTGCTATAATCGACATCTTCAGCAGAAATATTAAGTTCTGCTCCAGCAATTTTTAAACGAATTTGATGTGTTGTTTTGTTAGAAAAAATAGAAACACGGCGTACTGAATTTAAAAACTGATTGCGTTCAATTTTTAGAACATTTGGATTTTCTTTTGGTATAACAGCCTCATAATTTGGATACTTTCCATCTATTAGACGGCAAACCATTTCAGTATTGTTAAAAGAGAATTTTGCNTTAGAATCGTTATATTCAATAGTTACCTTTTCTTCACTTCCAGCTAAAATTGATTTTATTAAGTTTAAAGGTTTTTTAGGCATNATAAATTCAGCTGTTTGTGAAGCTGAAATATCTTCACGAGAATATTTCACTAATTTATGTGCATCGGTTGCAACAAATGTTAAGCCCTCTGTAGAAAATTGAAAGAAAACACCACTCATTACAGGACGTAAATCATCATTACCTGCAGCAAAGATAGTTTTTGAAATTGCAGTNGCTAGAACATCTCCCAATAAAGAAGTTGAACTTGGGTCTTGAAGCTCTATTGCGTGAGGAAACTCTTCACCACTTGCATACGCTAAGGCATATTTNCCATGGTTAGAACTNATTTCAATTGTATTATTATCTTCCACAGTNAAAGTTAAAGGTTGTTCTGGGAATGTTTTNAAAGTATCCAATAATAAGCGTGCAGGAATACAAATAGTTCCTTTCTCACTACTTTCCACTTCCAATTTTGATGATATGGTAGTTTCTAAATCAGATGCAGAAACCGTCAATGNGTTTTGATCTAGTTGAAACAAAAAATTATCCAATATTGGCAGGGTATTATTACTATTAATAATTCCTCCTAAAACCTGAAGTTGTTTTAATAAATATGAACTAGATACTATAAATTTCATTTTAATATTTTTATGATTGTGCCAAAAACTATGTTTTGGTAATAATTTATTTGTGTNCGCACTACAAATATATTTNAAATTGTATTCTATTCCCTTTCAATTCAAAAGAAACTTATTAACAAATTTAAGTGTATTTTTTCTTTCTTAAGTAGTTGAATATAAGTCCAAATAGGCTAATTAAACTTAAGGGTAACAACAAGTTAACCCATTGCCAAAAAAACCTGTTTTCAGCTACTTTTACAGGATCTAAAAATGGAACTGATATATCTTTGCTTCTAATGTTTATAAGTCCATTATCATCCAATAAATAGTTTACAGTATTCAGCAAAAATTCTTTATTTCCATAAAAGGTATTGGTCCATTTATCAAACCCTAATTCTAAAGGTCTATTTCCTTGAAATTGATTTTTAATAATACTTCCATCACTGATTACNACCATTTTAGTTTCTTTACTAATTTCGANGNCATTCGGTATTTTGAATGGTTTTATTCTGTTTGAATAAGCTGAATTAAACGATCCCTCTAATAGCACNGCAAGAGGAATTTCTCCAGCTCCAAACTCTTTTGGAGAAGGTCCATCATTAACTATTNTTAAGTTTTTATTTATTTCCTTCGTAATATCAATTTCTTTTGGCATTCCCACAATCTTGGAAACTTGAGAAGAACTTAATAAAATTGTTTTTTTAACNGAATTTGGTAAGGTGTCAATACTACTCGCATAATCAAACTTAACCGCTTCTATATTTGTTACTATCGGATGGCTCGAACTATTATTAGATAATGGACTATACAACCATGGATATTTGTTGTATTGTGAATCNCGTTCNTTACCTGTTGCTAATAAAATAGGAGCGGAGTATAAATCTTTAATAAGATTTGGATTGATTCTAATTCCATATTTAAAGAAAAAATCTGTTAAATTTAAATNTTTCCCNAAGGCAAAATTATTTCCGCTAACACTATCATTAACTAATTCAATAGCATCAATTAACCAAAGTGAAGCCCCTCCAGACATGGAATATTGATCAAGTATATATTTTTCTTCCTCCGTAAATTGTTCAGTTGGANTTGCAATAACTAACAAATCAAATTGCTTTATTTGTGACAAGGTTGTTTTAGGGTTTTTAGCAACGGAATCTAAAGTAAATGGTGCTATGTAATAATAATTGCGAAGTGTTGCAAAAAAATCAGCNATGTATTTATCTTCTAATTCTCCATTTCCTTTTAAAACAGCAATTTTACGTTTTTTAGGTTCAATGAGTCGATTGAATGCATCTGCAAAAGCATATTCTAAATTCTGAACTGAGTTGTTAATTCGCTCTTCCGTATTAACACCTAATTGATTTTTTAATAGAGGAATTTTTATATAATTGTTATTAAAAGATGCAATTGCCCAAGGAAATACTTGTTGAATACTTGTTTTTCCGTTTTGTTTAGTTTCTATCTGAGCAGGTTTTGCACCAAACTTAAATAGTGTTTCGATATCTCCTTTTTCTTCTGAAGGGTTAAGGAATTTAAATTTAATATTAGGATTGTAAGCTTCAAATTCTTCNAGAAGTTGCTTGGTTTCAGTTTGTAATCGTCTAAATTCGGAAGGTAAATCTCCTTCTAAAAAAACGTCTATAAATATGGGAACATTAATATTAGCGATGATTTCTTTTGCTGGATTTGATAGNGTATATCTNTGATCTTCTGTTAAATCAAANCGTTTATAAAAATAATTTCCAACGNTATTAATTATAATAATACCTAATAATCCAAATGTTAATTGTTTTCTGATTTTCATTAACCTNTTCTTAAATTAATNTTGGTGAAAATTAAAAACAAAGTCGAAACACTTAAGAAATATAAAATATCGCGTGTATCTAAAACACCTCTAGCAACACTATCAAAATGAGNTTTCATTCCTANGTTATTTATTTCAATAGATGAAATGTTAAAAANAGAGGTCAAAATATNAAAGCCATAATAAATGAAAAGGGATAAAAAAACAGCGATAATAAAAGCTACAATCTGATTTTTTGAAACCGTAGAAGAAAATATTCCGATGGATGTATAGGCTAATATTAAAAACAACAAACCAANATAAGAGCCAATAGTACTTCCTATATCCCAATTACCGNTCGATTTGCCAAGTTTAGNGATGGTAATAATATAAAGCAAGGTGGGTGCAATNGCCAAACATATTAGAATTACAGCTCCAAAAAACTTTCCTAAGATNATATTTCTTAAAGAGATCGGTTTAGTAATCAAAAGCTCNAAAGTTCCCANTTTCTGTTCTTCACTAAAAGACCTCATAGTAATTGCTGGGATTAAAAATAATAAGACCCAAGGTGCTATTATAAAAAAGGAAGATAAATCAGCAAATCCGTTGTCAAAAATATTAAATTCTCCAGGAATAAACCAAAGTAGAAGACCGTTTACCAACAAAAAAAATGCAATGACCATAAAGCCAACAGATGTTGAAAAAAAGGAATTGATTTCTTTTTTTAATATGGCAAACATAGGTCTTTAGTNTTNANTTTTTTTGTGTAAAAGTTATTCTTTTTTTCTTTTGCTTTAATCATGAACTCAAAAACTAGATTAGCCCAAATGATTTAGAGTGTTAACGCTCCAAACTTCTACTTTAGAACGAAACATTGGTTTTGTTGTTGTCCAAATATTCTTAAATAAATCACTAGATCTATAATTTTCCAAATCAGCATCATTTTCCCACCTACTGTAGGTGAAAAAAGTTTCGCTGTTATTTTTATCTTGATATAGTTCTAAATACGNACAACCTTCAAAAGCACGAATTTTTTCTTTTACTTTTTCGAAATTAAAAAGAAAGGTAGGTATCATTTCTTTTTTAAATTCCATTTTTACAATTCTTGTAAACATATCATCATTCAAAATTAATACTAATAGTATCTCTATAATTAAGTCCAAAAAGNGAAGATGCGCTTCCAACTGTGTTTGGGTTACTTTTGTAAATAGCCAATTCTAAATAACCAGAGGAATTCCATAATGTTAGTTTTTTTCCATCTTCAACACGCTTGTTTTTCGGGTTTTCAAAGTTTATAAAATCACTATATCGGTTGTAAATAGTTGTAAATTTAATAGATCTNGCTTGAATCGTAAAATTTCTTCCTTTTCCAATTTCTTCAAAAAGTGATTTATTGATATTACAAATTACATTTCCATAATTATCGATATANATTACATTCCCAATTATTTGATTGTTTTCAGGATTTACNACGGGTTTTATTCCTATAAGTTCTTTTATTTCAGCTATNGGTTTNCCAATAACTTCCAANGTTCCTCCTCTTGCAATNTGACAAGCTACTTTNACAAAAACATCTAAAACCGGGAAATTAGATTCTATATTATCGTGAACATTAATTTCAACAATTTTTNCAGGATTTATCTGTGAGGTTAGCATAGAGATAATTCCNTTGTTAGCGCATATAAAATAGTGTTCGTCTAAATAAACNGCAATGTGTTTATTTTCTGGATTTAATTCAGAATCTATTCCAATGATATGAATACTGCCAGATGGAAAATTCTTNTAGGCATTTTGAATTATATATGCAGCTTCCGAAATATGAAAAGGAGAAATANAATGCGAGATATCAACAATTTTAATCGTTTCCAATTCACTATAAATAGCACCTTTAACCGCTCCGGCAAAGTGATCTTTCTCACCAAAGTCAGTNGTTAGAGTGATAATAGCTTTAGGCATTTTGTTAATATTTATTTAAACTAATAACGGCAAAAATACTGTACTTTTGTTTTAGAGAAAAACTATTTATAGTATAGTATTAATATTTTTAAATGTACTGCTTTTGAATGAACTAATAATTGAATTATCTGAAATAAGTCCACGTGATTTTTTCGGAGAGCAAAATGTTAATATTGAGAAGTTAAAAGAACTATTTCCGAAATTAAAAATAGTTGCTAGNGGAAATAAAATTAAAGCCTTTGGTGATAAAGAAGTTTTAGAAGAGTTTGATAAAAGAATTGNAATGTTACTCGATCATTTTGCAAAGTATAACAAGTTAGATGAAAATGTAATCGAACGTGTTTTTTTAAGTAGGAGTAAAGACGATTATGAGACCTCAGAAAATTCTAATGAAGTTTTAGTTCACGGAGTTAATGGAAGGAAAATAAAACCACAAACTGCAAATCAACGTAAGTTGGTTCAATTAATGCAAAAAAATGACATGTTATTTGCTGTAGGNCCGGCAGGTACNGGNAAAACTTATACAGGTGTAGCTTTAGCTGTAAAGTCTTTAAAAGAAAAACAAGTAAGAAAAATAATATTAACTCGCCCAGCAGTGGAAGCAGGAGAGAAATTAGGTTTTCTTCCAGGTGATTTAAAAGAAAAATTAGATCCGTATATGCAACCCTTATATGACGCATTAAGAGATATGATACCTGCAGAAAAATTAGAAACTTTAATTGAGAAAGGAGTTATACAAATAGCCCCATTAGCATTTATGAGAGGGCGTACGCTAGATAATGCCTTTGTTATTTTAGATGAAGCGCAAAATACTACTCATTCGCAAATGAAAATGTTTTTAACTCGTATGGGAAAAAACGCTAAGTTTATGATTACGGGGGATCCTGGTCAAATAGATTTGCCCAGGCACACACTTTCTGGACTTAAAGAAGCATTGTTGATTTTAAAAGATGTAGTTGGGGTTGGAATTATCCATTTGGATGATAAAGATGTAATTCGACACAAATTAGTTAAAAAAGTAATTTCTGCCTACAAATCTATAGAAAATAGAAATTAATTATAGTATAATAACGATGAGAAAACTTATCTATTTATTCTTAACAGTCATATTCGTTGCTTGCAGTAGCTCTGATAGTAGTGAGACTGAATCAAATACTTGTAACGGAGACAATCCAATTTATTTAGCAAATAATGGTTTAACTATAAAGGCTTGTGAATGGTCAATTGTTGGTGATGTGGGAGTTATAGAGGGTATAACTTATACCGTGGTAGATGAGGCTAAGTTAAGAGATATGGTGGCTAATCAAGAAGATCTAACTAAAGTGGTTACCACTAAGGTGACTAATATGAGTAGGATGTTTTATTATCTTCAAACTTTTAACCAAGACATCAGTTCTTGGGACGTAAGTAATGTGACAAATATGGAAATTATGTTTGATAATACAAATTCTTTTAATCAACCTATTGGAAATTGGGATTTGAGTAGTGTGAATAATTTATACGGAATGTTTTATAATGCTCAAGCTTTCAATCAACCTATTGGAAATTGGGACGTAAGTAATGTAACAAATATGAGCTTTATGTTTTCTTCTTCAGTTTTCAACCAAGATATAAGTTCGTGGGATGTAGGTAAAGTGACTAATATGTATGGTATGTTTTCTTCTTCTATTTTTAACCAAGAGATCAACAATTGGAATGTGAGTAATGTAACTACAATGGGAAGGTTATTCTATAATGCTACTTTTTTTAATCAAGATATTAGTAATTGGGATGTAAGTAGTGTAACAGAAATGAATAATATGTTTTTAGGAACGGCTGCAGCGTATAATCCTTTTAACCAAGATATAACTTTTTGGGATGTGAGTAGTGTGATTGATATGAATGGTATGTTTGGTTCGTCTGTTTTTAACCAAGACATCAGTAACTGGGATGTGAGTAATGTGATTGATATGTCGAATATGTTTATTTTTACGTCTTATTTTAACCAAGACTTGAGTTCTTGGAATGTAAGTAATGTAAGTGAATGTAGTGGTTTTAGCTATGAGGCATCAGCTTGGACATTAACTCAACCCATATTCACTAATTGTACTCCTTAACATAATATATTTAATAGATTATAAACCCTTTGCATTTGTAGAGGTTTTTTTTATGATTATATTTGTCGAATATTCAGTTATTTACGAAAAAATAGGATCAGCTAAGTGATTTATATATGGCATGTTAAATTTAAAAGTTAAAAGTAAACTCCTGATATTATAAACTTTACGTTGTATTATAAATATATGAGCAATACCATTATAAACACTCAATTTAATTTTCCAGGACAACAAAAAGTATACCATGGAAAAGTTCGTGAAGTATATACTTTGGAGAACAATACTTTATTAATGATTGCCACCGATAGGTTGAGTGCCTTTGATGTAGTAATGCCTAAAGGAATCCCATATAAAGGTCAAATATTAAATCAGATAGCTACTCAAATGATGAGAGATACTGAAGATTTGGTTCCTAATTGGTTAACAGCGACTCCAGATCCTAACGTTGCTATTGGGTATGCATGTGAACCTTTTAAAATAGAAATGGTTATTCGAGGGTATATGAGTGGGCATGCTGCTCGTGAGTATAAACTAGGAAAACGGTTGTTATGTGGTGTTGAAATGCCTGAGGGTATGATTGAAAATGATAAATTTCCGCTACCAATTATTACTCCAGCTACAAAAGCTGAAATGGGAGATCATGATGAAGATATATCAAGAGATGCTATTTTAAATAAAGGAATTGTTACTGAAGAAGATTATTTGGTTTTAGAAGATTATACAAGAAAATTATTTCAACGCGGAACTGAAATAGCTGCTAAAAGGGGATTAATTTTAGTAGATACCAAATATGAATTTGGTAAAACTAAAGAGGGAAAAATTGTTTTAATTGATGAAATTCATACACCAGATTCCTCACGTTATTTTTATTCGGACGGATATGAAGAACGTCAAGAAAAGGGAGAGCAGCAAAAACAACTTTCTAAGGAGTTTGTTAGGCAATGGTTAATTCAAAATGGTTTTCAAGGTTTAGAAGGTCAGTCCGTTCCGGAGATGAGTGATGAATATATAAATATGGTTTCAGAACGGTATATCGAACTTTACGAAAACATTACTGGAGCGACTTTTTTAAAGGCAGATGTTTCAGAAATTGATCAACGAATAAATAAAAATGTTTTAGAATACTTATCAAGTTGATCGGTGTAAATTGTCTAAAGTTGAAAACTATTGTTTTTTCTATATTTAGATATTCAGTAAAATATACCCAAACAATATTAGCCTAAAGAAATCACTTTTTGATTTTTAACTAAAATAAAAGAAGGGCTACCATTATTAGCCCTTCTTTTAATAAATATTTTCAATTAAATTTATTCAAAGTAACTATAACTGTCATTATTTTTCATGTTTAATAATGACTCATAAATCAAATTAATAACAGCTTCAACATCTTTTTTGTGAACCATTTCAACGGTGGTGTGCATATAACGTAGAGGCAAAGAGATTAACGCACTTGCAACTCCAGAGTTACTGTAAGCAAAGGCATCTGTATCTGTTCCAGTTGCTCTAGAAAGAGCAGCTCTTTGAAATGGAATTTTTTTATCCTCAGCCGTTTTAGTAATTAAATCTCTAAGTTTTTGTTGCACTGCAGGAGCATAGGCAATAACGGGACCTTTTCCTAATTCAATATGACCTTCTTTTTTCATGTCAATCATAGGAGTTGTGGTATCGTGAGTTACATCCGTTACAATAGCTGCATCAGGTTTTATGCGTTCTGCTATCATTTGAGCTCCTCTTAAACCAATCTCCTCTTGAACAGAGTTGGTTATATAAAGTCCAAAAGGTAATTTCTTTTTGTTTTCATGCAATAGTCTTGCTACTTCAGCAATCATAAATCCTCCCATTCGATTGTCCATAGCTCTACATACAAATTTATCATTATTGAGTACATGGAATGTATCAGGATAGGTGATTACACAGCCTACATGTACTCCCATTTTTTCAACTTCTTTTTTATTTGCAGCACCAATATCAATAAAGATATTATCTGGTTTTGGTGCTTCTTCTTTAGATTTATTTCGTGTGTGAATAGCGGGCCATCCAAATACACCTTTAACGATTCCACTTTTAGTATGGATATTTACAATTTTAGAAGGGGCTATTTGATGGTCACTACCACCATTTCTAACAACATATACCAAACCGTTATCGCTTATATAATTAACATACCAAGAAATTTCATCAGCATGACCTTCTATAACTACTTTGTATTTTGCTTTAGGGTTAATTACAGCAACTGCAGTCCCATAAGTATCTGTTATAAATTCATCTACGTAGGGTTTTAAATAATCCATCCAAATCTTTTGTCCATCCCATTCGTAGCCTGTAGGTGATGCATTATTTAAATATTTCTCTAAAAAAATAAGTGATTTTTTTGTCAATATTGATTTTGCCATAATATTTTGTTTAAATCTAAAGTTATATAAGAGTCAAAATTAGTGATTTATTGATTATTCACTGATACATTTTGTTTAATTTTGAAACTGTTTTCGTATTAAATGAAAAAAACAATATTTTAAATGAATATTTTAAAACAAATATTTCTTTTTATAGTGTTATTTGTTCCATTATTATTAGTTGGCCAAACAATTCAAATAAAAGAGGAGCAAGAAATTGATAGTACAAATTTTTATTACATTATAAGAGGAGATACAATTCCTAGGGAGTTTATCGATTTAGAAGAAGTAGTGCTCTTGAATAAATTAAAATTCGCCTCAAACGAAAACAGAAGAAAGTATTTAATTCTCCGTCGTAAAACTCGAAAAGTTTATCCCTATGCAAAATTAGCTGCTGAAAGATTAACAGTAATGACGGAAAGATTAAAAACAATTAAGAAAAAACGTGACAAAAAGAAATACACAAAAAGAGTTCAAAAATACATAGAAGAAGAGTTTACTGAAAAATTGAAAAAATTTACTAGAACTGAAGGACAGATTTTAGCAAAATTAATAGATAGGCAAACTGGAAGAACTGCCTTTGATCTAGTGAAAGAATTAAGATCAGGATGGAAGGCTTTTTGGTACAATACGACTGCTAATATGTTTGATATTTCTTTGAAAGAGGAATATGATCCTTATGTAAATATTGAAGATTATTTAATTGAAGATATTTTAGAGAGATCCTTTCAAGAAAATATATTAAAAAGACAAGCTCCAGCATTTTCAATTGATTTTTTAGAGTTAACCGCTTATTGGAATAAAAAAAGTAAAGAATAGACAAACATTCTTTAATTTAAATTTTGTTTCATAGCCTTATAGAGCTTTCTATAGGCTCTTTATTTTAGTTTTATTTTAGTTTATTTTAGTTTGTTTTTGCTTCTAAGTTTAAGTTGTTTTTTTTTTATGATGTATATATTAAGGTATTTTTTTTTCTTTGTAAATATTGCTTTATCAGCTGATTGGTAAAAAGGCAAAAAAAAAGTACATTTTTTTTTATTTTTTATAGTGATAAATTGAAATAAGATTTTATATTTGCACCCGCTTTGATAGAGACCTAGAGGTTTTTAATTAGTAGCGAAAAAGTTCTTTAAATTTTTATTTTCGATTTATATTTAAATAATATTGTGAGGATAAAAAAGAGTTGTATATTTGCACCCGCTTAGGGAAAAATAAGCGACCAAAAAGACATCTTTTGGGTTTTAGGATCCAGAAATAAAAGTTCATTGAGATATTGAAATTGACAGCGTAGATAGCTACATTTATGTAGTTATTTATATTGAAAAACTAAACTAAGTAAAATACCTGAGATTTTTTTGAGAACTCGATTTTTGTACTTAAATATTATTTAAGATTATACGATGAAGAGTTTGATCCTGGCTCAGGATGAACGCTAGCGGCAGGCTTAACACATGCAAGTCGAGGGGT
>PAUJ01000004.1 GCA_002713705.1 Flavobacteriaceae bacterium | reverse complement strand
ACAGCATCTTCTTGTGATCCATCCAACGGTTGTTGTTAAAAGCTTAAAAATGGTACTAAAAAAAATCAACAAAACGATTCAAGACTTAGCGGTAAATTCCATCGATGAAGAACGAAAAGCTACACTTCAAGAATTCATCAATTATTTGCAATATAAAGTAGCTTTAGGAGCGCCTATTAACCTAAATTTTATTTGCACCCATAATTCTCGCAGAAGTCATTTCACTCAAATTTGGGCACAAACAATGGCTTGCTATTTTAATATTGATTCCTTGTTTTGTTTTTCAGGCGGAACCGAAGCGACCGCTTTATTTTCAAGCGTTAAAAAAACATTAGAAGGACAGGGTTTTGTATTTGAAATCACCAGTACAGGAACAAATCCACATTATCACATCCTTTTTTCAGACACAGAACCTGCGATTGTTGGTTTTTCCAAAAAATACGATGCTCTTTTTAATCCAAGTTCAAATTTTGCAGCCATTATGACCTGTTCACATGCAGATGAAAATTGTCCCATGATTATTGGTGCTGAAAAAAGAATATTAATGCGCTATGAAGATCCAAAAAAATACGATAATAGCTCCCAAGAGGCAGCAATGTACGCAGCATGTAGTCTTCAAATTGCCGCCGAAATGTATCATGTTTTTTCTGCGATAAAAAAATAGAAAAAATATGAAAAAATTAAGTTTTTTAGATAGTAATTTAACCCTATGGATTTTTATAGCGATGGCTTTAGGAATCGGAATCGGATACCTGGTACCCACTTTCCCTGAATTTCTGGATACTTTTAATAGCGGAACTACCAATGTCCCGATTGCCATAGGATTAATTTTAATGATGTATCCTCCTTTGGCAAAAGTAAATTACGCACTCCTGCCCAAAGTTTTTAAAAATGTAAAGGTGCTTTCTATTTCCTTGGTTTTAAATTGGATTGTTGGTCCTATTTTAATGTTTGTACTCGCCATTACATTTTTACAAGATCATCCAGCTTATATGGTGGGCTTGATATTAATTGGCTTGGCTCGGTGTATTGCAATGGTCTTGGTTTGGAATGATTTAGCTGAAGGAAGTGCTGAGTATGGTGCTGGTTTGGTCGCTTTAAATAGTATTTTCCAAGTCTTTGCTTATGGTTTTTATGCCTGGTTATTTATAACTATTTTACCTCCTTATTTTGGTTTTGAAGGCGCCATTGTTGATATTTCTATTGGAGTTATTGCAGAAAGTGTCGCCATTTATTTAGGGATTCCATTTGTATTAGGCTTGTTAAGCCGTTTAATTTTAGTAAAACTAAAAGGAGCAGATTGGTATGCGAATAAATTTATACCTTCTATTTCTCCATTGACCTTAATTGCCTTGTTGTTTACCATAGTAATTATGTTTTCATTAAAGGGAGCGCTAATTGTTGAAATACCAATGGATGTACTATTAATAGCCATTCCTTTACTGATCTATTTTATCAGTATGTTTTTTATCAGCTTTTTTGCTAGCAAAGCATTAGGAGCAGGTTATGATAAAAATGCGGCAATTTCTTTTACAGCTGCAGGTAATAATTTTGAATTGGCCATTGCAGTATCTATCGCGATATTTGGTTTAAACTCTGGTCAAGCTTTTGCGGGGGTTATTGGGCCATTGGTCGAAGTACCCGCTTTAATACTATTGGTTAAGGTTGCGTTTTGGTTAAAGAAAAAATACTATTAAAAACAAGGCTTTTTGAACTTTTAAAAAAATAGTGTCTCATTGTTTTAAAACAGCTCCCATAAAAAAATACTGAAATTAAATTTTTAGCCTTGACGAAACCATACTTAAATATATCATTATCTGATTAATTCATTGGCTCTGTATATTACAATGCTTATTTTTGTAGTCACAAATTAACTATTTATGGCATTACATATCTTGGAACAGTTAAAATGGCGCTATGCCACCAAAAAATTTGATGAAACAAAAAAAGTTTCTTCCGATACCATAGAAACGCTTAAAGAAGCATTTAATTTAACAGCAACTTCTTATGGATTACAACCTCTTAAATTATTAGTAGTTAGCAATCCTGAAGTTATAAAAGACCTAGTTCCACTCTCGTTTAATCAAGGACAAATTGGAAATGCTTCCCATATATTTGTTGTGTGCATCGAAAATAAAGTAGATTCCGCTTTTATAAAAAAATATTTTGATTTAATTGAAAAAACAAGAAATACTCCACGGGAAATATTGAGTTCTTTTGAAGATTTTTTAATTGATGATTTTTCTAAAAAGACAACAGAAGANATCAAGTCTTGGGCCACCAAACAAGCCTATTTGGTATTGGGNAATNTATTAACGGTATGTGCTATAGAAAAAGTAGACTCTTGCCCTATTGAAGGATTTTCNCCCGATAAATATAACGAATACTTTGCGCTCTCAGAAAAAGGATTGAGTGCTGTATTAGTAATGGCAGTTGGTCATAGAGCTAAAGATGATGTGTTTTCAGAATTTAAAAAAGTACGAAGAGGGGTTGATGANCTCGTCATTGAAATAGAATAATTTTAATTGCGTTCCTGTTTTTAAAACGCAACTACTATCTTTGTNGGGTGNTTTTAAAATAATGCTTAAAAGAAAAATTAATTAATAATNATANAATATGCCTGGATTTGAAATATTTGGAGANGAAGAACGCAAACAAGTAAATGACGTTTTAGAAAGCGGAGTTTTAATGCGTTATGGTTTCGATGGAATGAGAAACAATCATTGGAAAGCAAAAGAATTTGAAACAGGATTTGCTCATAAAATGGGTGTGGATNATTGTCAATTGGTTTCTAATGGTACCGCTGCTTTAACGGTTGCTTTAGCGGCTGCAGGAATAGGAGCAGGGGATGAAGTAATTATGCCTTGTTTTACCTTTGTAGCTAGTTTTGAATCTATTTTAGCCATAGGGGCAATACCAGTTTTAGTAGATATAGACGCTACCTTAACTCTAGATCCAGCAGCGGTTGCCGCGGCAGTAACTTCAAAAACACGTTGTGTGATGCCAGTCCATATGTGTGGGTCTATGGCGAACTTAGATGCATTACAAGCCATTTGTAATAAGCATGATCTGCTTTTATTAGAAGATGCTTGTCAAGCAATTGGAGGAACCTATAAAGGAAAAGCCTTAGGAAGCTATGGCGATTTAGGTTGTTTTTCTTTCGATTTTGTGAAGACCATTACCTGTGGAGAAGGAGGAGCTGTTATTACCAATAATAAAAAATATTATACAAATGCTGATGTATATCAAGATCATGGTCATGACCACATCGGAAATGATCGTGGAGCAGAAACACATCCAGTNATGGGATATAATTACCGCATCTCTGAATTGCATGCTGCAGTTGGTTTAGGTCAATTGGGAAAGTTTGATACTATTTTAGCCATCCAAAAAAGAAATTATACGATTATAAGAAATGCCTTGTCTACTCTTAAAGGTATAACCTTTAGAGAAGTTCCAGAAGGTGGAGAAGAAAATTATTCTTTTGTAAATTTCTTTTTACCAAATGAAGAACTAGCTAAAAAAGCACACAAGGCAATGGCTGATCACGGAGTTGAGGCTAATTTTTATTGGTATACCAATAATTGGCATTACATTAATGGTTGGGAGCATTTGCGAACCATTAAAACTTTAGGAGCTGTAAGTGATGGNATTAGAANTCAATTAGAAAAATTAAATGGCACTGATTTTTCTAAGAGTGATGCTATTATGGGCAGAACCATTTCTTCTTTAGTGAAGATAGGCTGGACCGAAGAAGAAGTAAAGCTAAGAGCAGAAAAAATGAAAGCAGCGATTGCTTCTGTATTATAATCTTTAAATTATTTTGCATAAAAAAGTCCATTCAATTGAATGGACTTTTTTATACTAGAAAAACAAAATCATTTAATAATTAACGTAATCTATAATTTCTAGACCATAACCAATCATTCCAACTCGTTTCTTGGTGTTTTTTGAGTTGGAAACCAATCGAATTTTTTGAATTCCTAAATCATGTAGTATCTGAGCGCCAATTCCAAAATCTTTAGCGTCCATTACAATTCTTGGAGCTTTTGCGATTGCTGTATCTGTTTGTGCTTCTTTTAAAGCTTTTAGCCTTGAAAGTAAGTTGACGGTATGGCTTTGTTGATTGATAAATACGATGGCACCTTTTCCGTCTTTATTAAAAACAGAAAACATATCGTCTATCTTTTTATCTGCATTGTTGGTCAAGGTTCCTAAAATATCGTTATTTATTAATGTTGAGTTTACTTTAACCAATATCGATTCTCCATCTTTCCAATGACCTTTTGTTAAGGCTATATGAACTTGGTCGTTAGTAGTTTGTTGGTAAGCTCTTAATCGATAACTTCCATATTTAGTATTTATTTGAAAATCTTCCTTTTTATTTATTAAGGAATCATGTTCCATTCGATAGGCTACTAAATCTTCAATAGAAATTAGTTTTAAATCAAATTTTTCAGCAACTTTCATCAATTCTGGTAATCGAGCCATCGTACCGTCTTCATTTAAAATCTCCACTAAAATTCCTGCAGGTTTTAATCCGGCAAGACGCGCCAAATCGATAGAAGCTTCTGTATGTCCAGTTCTTCTTAATACACCACCTTCTTTTGCTCTCAACGGAAATATATGGCCAGGACGNCCTAAATCATGAATCTTGGTATCTTCGTCTACCAATGCTTTAATTGTTTTCGCACGATCGTGAACAGAGATTCCAGTAGTACATCCATTTCCGATTAAATCTACAGAAACTGTAAATTGGGTATTGTGCAAGACGGTATTGTTTTTAACCATCATATTTAAGCCCAGTTCCTCACAACGTTCTTCGGTAAGTGGAGCGCAAATAAGCCCCCTTCCATGGGTTGCCATAAAATTAATCATTTCTGGACTTACCATTTCTGCAGCTGCGATAAAATCACCTTCATTTTCCCTGTTTTCATCATCAACAACAATAACAACTTTACCTTGTTTTATTGCATCAATAGCTTCAGGGATTGTATTCAATTTTGTCATTTTTTCGCTTTTTTAGCACTCATCTTAAAAATTTTAACTCGGCAAAGATATTAATTCTATGTATTCTTTGTAATGTCTTTGTTGTTCTTCTTAAATAATTTTTTAATTCTATTTCTAAACTCATCTAAGTCAAAAATACCTTGGTCTGTCGTTGCTCTATAGGTAAGCCATACACCAAAAGGTAACATGATCAAGGTACTTAGCCAAGCTGCTATATAAGGTTGTAAGGTACCGTCTTCNGCACTGTTTTTTGCAAAAATACCAATGAAATGGTAGGTTAAAAACAAAACAATAGCGACTATTAAAGGCAATCCCATTCCTCCTTTTCTAATAATTGCTCCCAATGGTGCGCCAACAAAAAATAAAATAATGCAAGTAACCGCCAATGCATATTTTTCGTGAAGGGCTATTTCGTATTTATTAAGTTGTTTTTCTTTATTGGCATAATCTTTATTTTTTGAATCTACTGCTTGGAGGGAACTNTTTATATTGTTCAATGCCATTTTTACTATTTCCTTTTGGTGTTTTGCATTAAAAATAGTTAATAAGGTGTCGTCCTTATNAAAAGANATAGAATCCTTGTTNAAAAAAAGTTTTTTATTATTTTTATTTTTAAACTTAGTGATACCTGTTCTAAAATACATGCTGTTAGAGAATGCTTTTATAGTATTGGTATAACGTTGAGATTGAGAATCAATTTCTGCTCTCAGCTCCTTAACATTATACATGTTTTGATTGTTTAATTTATTTTCCTTGTCTATATCTTTATTGTTAAATTCAGTGAGGTCAATATTAATAATGTATTCTTCAAAAGAACTTCTCACAAATTCTTTTTGGAGTTTTCTTTTTCGATCTTTTGTAAATACTTCACTATAATAATTTCCATCATTTAAAACTAAAGAAAGTGTATTACTACCTATTTCTGAAGTTAGTTCACCCCGATTTGCTATNATNACGGTGCTATTTCTGTTATAATTTTGCGCATCTTTTTTATGAATGACCACCTCTTCTAAATACTGATCATTTTCGCCACTTTTCTTTTTTACTTTNATATTAAACTCATCACCTACNTGACTAAATTGACCTTCGGCAATGGCCATTGAAGGCTTAAATTGTTGAATNTTACGCCTTAAGTTNAGCCATCTGTATTCTGAATATGGAATGACATCATTTGCAAAGAAAAACACCAATGCACTTAAAAAAACGATAAAAACAGTCAAACTCCTCATTGCTCTTTGTAGTGAAATTCCTGTAGATTTCATGGCTGCAAATTCATAGTTTTCAGAAAAACTACCAAAAACCATCAATGAGGTTACTAAAATTGTGAGTGGTAAGACTAAAGGAATGAGTCGTGGGGAAACATACCAAAGAAATTTAAGAACAATAATTAGATCAAGCCCTCTACCTGCAAGTTCAGAAATATATAACCAGATACTTTGAAGAACGAAAATAAACATCAAAATAATGAAGACGCTAAAAAACGTCTTCAAATAGGTAGTTAAGATATATCGATCTAAGGTTTTCATGAACACTTAATCCAACTTATTGATATAATATCCATCGTTTTTGTACTTCTCCTCATCAAAAACAAATAAATTTTGTGATATGGATTGGTTGGTTTTAAATGAATTTACCGTGATGGTATAACTGGTGCCAGAAGCATCTGTTTGTATTAATTGATATATTTGATTGCTTTGCATATCAATGCCCAATAAAATATCTTTTATTTCAGCATTTGAATTTTTAGGACTTAATTTAATATACTGAATTCTTCTTCCGTTTACTTTTTTTAAAGCTCCCATATTGTAGTTATATCCCTGCTCATAAAAAGTAAGCATTTTAGAAGGAGAAATGCCTTTGTTTTCATCTTTATTGTAGCTTGAGATAGTAACCTCTTCATCTTCTGGAACGATGGTATATATATTTTTGCCATCAAATATTCTAGTTACTCCGAGCATATTTAATACATAATTTTCCTCTTTTAATGTAATATTACCACGGGTGTCTTGTTTTACATCTTCCCTAATATTGTTTAAGGTATAATTAAATTCGATACGTATGTTATTATAACTCTTTACTTTAGTAGATACCTTGTCTAATAAAGTTTTAGCTTCTTGAGCATGAATGGTCATGCATGAAATTAACATACAAGAAAAAATACTTAATAAGGTTTTTTTAATCGTCATTGTATTCATTTTCTAAATGTTGGTTTAACGCTTCTAATGTTGGTATAAGAACTTGTCTGGCTTTACTTCCTTCAAATTGTCCTACAATACCAGAGGCTTCTAGTTGGTCTATAATTCTACCTGCACGGTTATAACCTAATTTAAGTTTTCGCTGCAGCAGCGAAGTAGATCCTTGTTGAGCAATTACCAATACTTCTGCAGCATCTTTAAATAATTGATCCCGCTCACTTACATTATTCTCAATAGTTGTGCCGGCTCCATCTTCTCCAATGTATTCTGGCAATAAATAGGCGTCTGGATAGGCTTTTTGTGAACCGATATAGTCTGTAATATCAGCTACTTCGGGCGTGTCTACAAAGGCACATTGAAGTCTAATTAAATCATTACCTTGTGTATAGAGCATATCTCCACGTCCAATCAATTGATCTGCACCAGAGTTATCTAATATGGTTCTAGAATCTATTTTACTGGTAACTCTAAATGCGATTCGTGCAGGAAAATTGGCTTTAATTATACCAGTAATAACGTTGACAGAAGGTCTTTGAGTAGCAACTATTAAATGAATACCTATCGCTCGAGCCAATTGTGCCAAACGTGCAATTGGTGTTTCCACTTCTTTACCAGCGGTCATTATTAAATCGGCAAATTCGTCAATTACTAAAACAATATAAGGTAAAAACCGATGTCCCTCGTTAGGGTTTAATTTTCGTGTTTTAAATTTGGTGTTGTATTCTTTGATATTTCGCACCATTGCATCTTTCAATAAATCGTAACGAGCATCCATTTCTATACACAATGAATTCAATGTATTAACAACTTTATTGGTATCGGTGATAATGGCTTCTTCCGTATCTGGTAATTTTGCTAAAAAATGACGTTCTATTTTATTAAATAAGGTCAGTTCTACTTTTTTAGGATCTACCAATACAAATTTAACTTCTGCTGGATGTTTTTTATAAATTAAAGAGGTTAAAATAGCATTTAAACCTACAGATTTTCCTTGACCAGTAGCTCCTGCCATTAATAAGTGAGGCATTTTTGTTAAATCAACTACAAAGGTTTCATTGCTTATTGTTTTTCCAAAAGCGATGGGAAGTTCCATTTCTGCATTTTGAAATTTAGGAGAGGCAATTACCGATTTCATGGAAACAATACTGGGATTATTGTTTGGAACTTCAATACCTATGGTGCCGCGTCCTGGTATTGGAGCAATAATTCTAATGCCTAGTGCAGAAAGAGAAAGTGCGATGTCGTCTTCTAGGTTTTTAATTTTTGAAATTCTGATTCCCGCTTCAGGAACAATTTCATATAAGGTAACCGTTGGGCCTACCGTAGCTTTTATACTGGCAATTCCAATTTTATAATTGTTTAATGTGCTTACAATTCTATTTTTATTTTCTTCTAATTCTTCTTGATTGATAGTGATTCCTGAATTATTAGCATAATCTTTTAGCAACTCTATGCTTGGGAATTTATACTTACTAAGTTCTAATGTAGGATCAAATTCGCCAAAATCACTTACTAATTTATCACTTAGATTTTTTTCTAGAATCGTTTCCTCCCTAGTTTCTTCTACAATCATCGCTAGATCAACTTCGGGTTCCTTTGTTATTTTTATTTCCTCTAGAGGAGGATAAACAGTCTCTTTGGTCTCATCAATTACCTCACTTGTAAGCTCTATTTCATTAGATAAGGGTTCTAGGTGCTCTTTGGGAATTAATGGTTCTTCTTTAAAGNTGTCTTTTACGGTGGTCTCCGGATTAAAATCTGATTTAATGTCTTTTTTCGTAGTTTTTAATAAATGGATTAAATGTTCTGGAGTGAGTTTTAATCTAATAACCAAATACGTGATTAATAAAAATGTCAATAATAAAACGGTTCCAATTAAGCCAAGATAATCTTGCAATACATCGTTAATTTCAAAACCAATTACACCGCTAAATAATGGGTTTATGGTTGAAAAAAAACCAAAAAATATAGAAAGCCAAATCATCATTAAACTACCCCAAAACCAATATTTTGCGATTTTAAATTTTTTGAAATCGAAAAAATAATAAACACCAGTTAGAGTTATTAACAAAGAAACTATGATGGAGGGAACCCCAAAACCATTGTAGACAAATAGTTCTCCAATATTTGCTCCAAATGTATTTAACCAGTTTTGAGGGGAAAGATCACGACTTGTTAAATTACCAATAAGACTTTGGTCTGCTTGCCAATTAAAGAAATAAGAAACAATGGATAAAAAAAGGGCAATACCAAGTAAAAATAGAAAGACACCCCAAATAATAGTTTGTTGTTTGCTTAGTTTAAATCTTGTTTTTTTCCTTTGTTTTAAGGAGTTTTTAGTTGTTTTTTTATTTTTTTGAGTCATTAATTACGGACTTGTATTTTAACAAAAATACAAATATCAAACGTTTTAAAGCTAAAATAATTTTTGTTTTAAAAAAATGTTGATTCTTACTTTAAAACTTAGGAATATATATGATGCCAGCGATAATTATTGCAACAATGGCAGCAAAAAATACAGCTCCAGCAGCAATGTCTTTTGTATAGCCAATTTTTTTATGATAATCAGGATGGATAAAATCAGCAATTTCTTCAATAGCACTATTTAAAGCTTCTGCACTCATCACTAAAGCAATCGCTATGAGCTGAACCATCCATTCTATTGCAGAAATTTCAAAATAAAAACCTGCGATAATAACTAAAACAGCAATAATTGCTTGAACTTGGACACTTGCTTCATTTTTTAACAACAACAAGGCGCCTCTAAAAGCAAAGCCTAAACTTTTTATTCGATTGATTATAAAGGGTTCTTTTTTTGTCATGTTTAAATAGAAAAGGTTAAAAATAAATTAAAAATTAAGACCACCAATCAAAATTTGAAAGGTGGTCTGTAAAAAGTACCCTTATAAAATTTCAATTAATCACATCGTTCACCATAAACACCTTCGAGAATGCCTTGGTATACTNGAATAATTTCGCCGTTAATAATCAATTCGATCGGATAAATAAATTCATAGCCTAAACCTAATTTATAATCGACATGTGCATTACTTGCTACCTCTACAACGTAACCACCTAGTGTCATCTGTATTGGAAACACAAATTCATAGCAATCATCATTGTCAGAGCAATTTATTTCAATTGTATTGGTATTAGAATCAGAACTAGTGACTTGCAAATTTGCAAAATCACAATTAGAAAAGGTCCATTCATGATTAAAATCGTTAAATTCTTCAAGCATTGTAACAACAATTTCTCCTGAAGCATTTGTACTAAGACTATAAGTNCCTGATGTTGAATAGGAATTATCAATTAAAGCAATACTAAAAGAGAGATCATTATTAAAGATATAAACGTAATCTCCGCTACTAGCATTTATATCCCAAGGGCATTCTACTAAATAAGAGGCTATTATACCTTCGTTGCAGTNATTTGTGCTGCAATCTGGTGCTGGCCATTCTATTTCTTCACAACAATCTTGATTATTATCTANACAAATCTTAATATAGTCATCTTCGTATCCACTTAATGGGAAGTTTTCAATGGTTAATGGTAATTCGGATAATTGAAAATGAGCAATTACGACTTCGTTTCTTAAATAAAGATCAAAATATTCTTGACTGCTAGTGTTTTCGTATTGAAAGTTNACTGTTAATTGATAGGAATCGCCGCAATGCGTTTCACCAATTTCTATTTCTAGTTGAGAAATACCACAAGCAGTAGTACTGTCACAATCAAGAAAGTCTTCTACTGTAAATCCTTCACAATTCGCATAACAAGCATTTAAAAAAGTAATTATTTCGGATTCACCATTGGGATTTAACACCTCCACACAAACAGGATTTTCCTCTTGGGAGCAATCATCTTCACAGCTATTTAATCCGCAGTCTACAAAATCTTCAGTTGTAAATCCTTCACAATTCGCATAACAAGAATTTGGGAATGTGATAATTAAAGATTGATTGTTTTGGATTATTTCAACACAAACGGGATCAAATTCTTCATTACAAACACAGGGATTGTCAAAAAAACAATTTTCTAGTAAATTGGTAAAGGCATTTTCGGTTTCAATCGTTGACAATTCAATTTCATTGGTTTCTGGATTATAAATAGTTACATTAAAAGGGAATTCAACGCCTTTTATAAACAATTGTTCGCTTGTGTTAACCAATACCTCAATCAATTCTTCATTACTGTTAGTTGTAATGATAGAACCGTTGTTATACATTAGATGTATTGGATAAATAAATTCAAAACAAAAATCGAAAATAAGATGACCAGTAGGGTTCATGCTTTCATTTATTGTTCCATCATCGTTGTATAAATTGATGAGCTGGTTGATAGCAACTTGAGTAGCTTTGCTCTCTTGCATNTCTGGTATATCATTAATGGTATCATTAGTGCAAGATGTTAATAGGCTGGCACTAATAAATAAGCTGAAAAATAATGATTTAAATATTTTCATTTTTTTAATCTTAAACTAATTATTTCTTTCCCTGNAATAAAAACAACTTAAAGATATAATACCCTACAAAAATACATTTTTATTTTTTACCTAACTTTGTTATCTAATTTGTCAATTATAAAATGATTAAAGATTTAAATAATATTTGTAATCAAAAANTATTTGAAAAACTATTTAATATACATGCAAAGGATTTACGACGTTTTTTGTTTTTTAAAACACGGGACATTGATCTTGCAGAAGACATTTTGCAGGATTCTTTTATAAAATTATGGAATAATTGTAATAATGTAAACCCTGAAAAAGCAAAGAGTTTTTTATTTACAGTAGCTAANAATATGTTTTTTAATTACAAAAAACATGAAAAAGTAGTGATGAACCATCAAAAACGTACCTTAAAATCTAGTAATTACGAAACACCAGAATATTTATTAGTTGAAAAAGAGTTTTTAGTGAAAATTGAAGAAGCAATTGCAACACTGCCAGACAAGCAAAAAGAAGTTTTTTTATTAAGTAGAATNGAAAAAAAGAAATATAAAGAAATTGCAAAACTACTNGGAATTTCAGTAAAAGCAGTAGAAAAAAGAATGCATTTAGCCTTACTTAAAATGAAAGAGAAAATTGGTAAAGTTTAATTATTTTTAAAAAAGTAGGGTATTTTATTTTAAAGTTGTCATATAACAAAGATGAGAGAAGATTTAACAAAAGAAGAGGAAAGTTTTTTAGCAAAATGGCTAGATGGAACTATTTCGGATGTGACTTTAAAAGAGTTGGTTTCTGAACAAGATTTTATTGACTATAAAAAAATTAAAAATGGATTGGTATTATTGGATGAATTAAATCGGCCAGTAGCTTCCTCATTTAATACAATAAATGATAGTATAAGCAAAAAGAGAAACTTTAAAAAAACACAAACAAGCTTTAAATGGGGGCTTTCAATAGCAGCATCTATCCTGGTCGTAATAGGATGCTATTTTGCTTTTANTTTTGAAGAAATAACACATGAAACTTCCTATGCAGAGCAAAAAAAAATTAACTTACCTGATGGCTCAGAGGTAGTCTTAAACGCTAAGTCAGCTATAAATTTCACAAAAAAAAATTGGACCAATAACCGTATAATAGAGTTAAAAGGAGAAGCTTTTTTTAAAGTCAAAAAAGGAAGCACCTTTAGCGTTCAAACCCCTAATGGTTTAGTNAAAGTTTTAGGTACTCAATTNAATATAAAAGATACCGATACTTTTTTTGAAGTTGTTTGTTACGAGGGTAAGGTTAGNGTCACAAATAATAAAAATGAGCATGTATTAAGTACGGGCAACGCTATTAGAAAAATTAATGGCAAAAATTCTGAAAAATATGATAAAGAAAATTCCTTACCTTCCTGGTTAAATGGAGAAAGTAGTTTTGTAAGTGTTCCATTAAAATATGTGATTTTAGAATTAGAAAAACAGTATAACATTCAGATTGATACTCGAAGAATAGATNATTCAATTATATTTACTGGAAGTTTCAGTAACAAAGATTTAAAACTTGCATTGGTATCCGTTTTTAAAACAATGGATATAAAGTACACTAAAGAGAAAAATGGTATTTTAAGTCTTGAATAAAAACGTAGTTGAAAAATAAAAATTTAGTTTATTTACTTCTTTTTTTGCCCCTTTCAGTAGTTTTTTCCCAAGAAGAGGCTCGCTTCTCTATAGAATACAATGAGGTATTCGTATCTGAATCTTTAGCTTCCCTCGAGCAAATATTTGATGTTAGATTTTCTTATCAAGATCAAGTACTTAAAGATAAGACGTTAACATTAAAAAAATCAGTGAGGACTTTAGACCAAGTATTAGCTGAAATTTCAACTCTAACCTCTTTAAGCTTTCAAAAAATTGATGAGCGTTATATTATAGTTTATGAATCTAAACTAACTAAAAAAAATATAGAATTACTGGACAATGTCGTTATCACTGGATACTTGACAAAAGGAATTGAAAAAAACAAAGATGCAACCTTTACGATTAGCCCTGAAAAATTAGGCATTCTTCCCGGACTTATTGAAGCTGATATTTTAGAAAGCATACAGTTATTACCAGGAGTTATTAGTCCAAATGAAACTGCTACAGGTTTTACTGTTAGGGGGGGGGCTATGGATCAAAATAGAGTTATTTGGGATGGTATTAATATATATCATAAAGGCCATTTATTTGGTATGCTCTCAGCATTTAATCCAAATAGTACTCGAAAGGTGATCTTTCATAATCAAGGAACTCATTCTAGGTTTGGTGAACGCGCATCAAGTGTTATTGACATTTCTTCAATTAATCAGATTACCGATGATTTTAAAGTTGGACTTGGTGTTAATGGTATTAATTCAGATATTTACATAGAAGCACCAATTATTAAAGATAAATTGAGTATTCAAGCATCGTTAAGGCGAAGTTATACAGAATTATATCAATCAATTACCTTCACTAAAATAGCTGATAAAGTATTTCAGGATACTAAAATTATGAATGTTCAAAATATTAATAATAATTTCTTTTTTATCGATTATAATATAAAATTAAATTATCAATTAAATGATACTAATAGTTTTTATGCCAGTACTATTTTTATAGATAATGATTTGAATTATTTAGTAATAGATCCCGATTTAAACACTTCTTTTAATGATGTTTTAGAAATTAAAAATGATGGATATGGTTTTGGTTGGAATAAAATATGGAATCCTTCACTTGTTCAGCATACAAAAGTTTTCTTATCTAGATATAGTTTGGCATATAATTATATGACTTCCGCAAACGGTGGTCAGATTTCAAATTTTGAAAAGAAGAATGAGATTTATGATTCTGGTGTTTCTACCGAATTGATATTAACTACAAAAAGTAATAATAAGCTAACTTTTGGTTATCAATATGTTTTAAAGGATGTTAGCTATTTATTTAAAGAGAATATTGGCTCACCAATTATTTTAGATGCAGATAAAACAATCATTGCTACACATTCTATTTATACTCAATACCACTATAATAATCCTAAATTATTTGTTATTAATATGGGGCTTAGATCTAGTTATTATAAAGAATTAGATGCTGTAAGGTTGGAGCCAAGAATTTTAATTTATAAAAATATTTACAAAAATTTAAAAATTCAGCTATCTGGAGAAATCAAAAATCAGATAATTAGCGAAATAGACGAAACTGTTTTAAGTGATCTTTCTCTAGAAAACAAACTATGGCGTTTGGCGGATGGAGAAACATTTCCAATTATTAGTAGTAAGCAAGTATCGGCCGGTTTTATATATGAATCAATGGGGTGGAGTTTAGATTTAGCTACTTATTATAAAAATATCAATGGAAAAACTGCACTTTCTTTAGGTTTTTTGAATCCTAATGACAGTAGTTTTCATATTGGTGAACAAGGTATTTTAGGAGTTGATTTTTATGCAAAAAAAGATTTTAGTTTTATTAAAACGTGGATTAGTTATTCCTTTAANAACGTAATAAGTAATTTTAATGGAATTAATAATAATGAATCTTTTACTTCAAGTACCAATATCAGGCATTCTCTAACAAGCTCCATAGCTTATAAAATTAACCAATTTCAATTAGCATTGGCATGGAATTGGAGAACTGGAAAACCATTTACGGAAGCTTATATAGCGCCTGGTACTCAGTATTATTATGTTGGGATTAATACCGGGGTGCTTCCAAATTACCATCGTTTGGATTTTTCAAGCACCTATGATTTTATTTTTTCTGAAAAAAGAAATATAAGAGGAAAAGTTGGTTTTTCTCTAAGGAATGTATATAACAAAAACAATCTTTTAAGCCGAGATTACGTAGGTAATAATAGTATAAATGATCCTGTTGTGGTCGTCGATAAATACTCCTTAGGATTTACTCCAAATTTTTTATTTCGACTGTCTTTTTAATAGTAAAAACCTAATTAGATTTTTAAGGTTCACTGCTGTATANGNGCTAGCTCATCTTTTTGTCTTAATTCATCATAAGCTCTAGTGCTTTCTNATAATTTGGTTCTTGGCCTATTTCCTGAACTTGTTCNGTATATGTAATATTGCTTTTTTCATTAATTATGATAACACATCTTGAAAGCAGGCCATCAAAGATGCCATCGTTCATTATCAATCCATAGTCATTTCCAAATGTTCCATTTTTAAAATCTGATAGCATTATAACATTTTCTAAGCCTTCAGCTGCACAAAATTGTTCCTGTGCAAATGGTAGGTCTCTTGAGATACAAAGTACTTTTGTGTTGCTTAAACTTGCAGCAGTTTTATTAAAAGCTCTTACTGAAGCTGAACATACTGCTGTGTTAACACTAGGAAATATATTTAAAATAAGGTTGTATCCAAGAAAATCTTTGATTGTTTTTGTAGAAAGATCTGTTGCTATTAATTTAAAGTCTAAAGCTTTAGAATTGACTGCTGGAAGGTTTCCTGAGGTTTTTACTGGGTTTCCACCCAAAGTTATAGTTGCCATTAATTTTGTTTTTAAATTAAAGGATAAAAGTAGGCATATAAAATATTTTACAAATGATAATTTTTATTATTTTTAAAATTAATCATTATAAAATGTTTATCAAAGGCTATCAATTTTATTGATTAAGATATAATTTATAAAAATATAAATATTTTTTTTTTGCTTACTAAAATTATAAATTTATAAAATATAAAAATAACAATATGGAAAACAGTAAAAATAGTGGAGATATAAACAAATGCCCTTTCTTAAATGGAACTGAAAAAAAGGCAGCTGGTAATGGAACTAGCAACCGTGATTGGTGGCCTAATGAATTAAAATTAAATATTTTAAGGCAAAATGCAGCTAAATCNAATCCTTTAGGAGAAAATTTTGATTATGCAGAGGCATTTAAATCTGTTGATTTTGAAGCTTTAAAGTTAGATGTTGTTAAATTAATGACAGCTTCTCAAGATTGGTGGCCAGCAGATTATGGGCACTATGGAGGTTTNATGATCCGCATGGCTTGGC
The DNA here is from genome assembly GCA_002713705.1 of Flavobacteriaceae bacterium. GTDB lineage: Bacteria > Bacteroidota > Bacteroidia > Flavobacteriales > Flavobacteriaceae > Marifrigoribacter. Next base: position 33,084 of record PAUJ01000004.1, on the reverse strand, counting down.
ACAGTGCAGGAACCTATAGAGTGGGAGATGGTAGAGGAGGAGCTCGTACTGGTACACATCGTTTTGCACCCTTAAATAGTTGGCCAGACAATGCAAACCTAGATAAAGCACGTTTATTATTGTGGCCAGTAAAAAAGAAATACGGTAATAAAATTTCCTGGGCAGATTTAATGATTTTAGCAGGTAATTGTGCGCTAGAATCTATGGGTTTTCCAACTTTTGGATTTGCTGGAGGTCGTGAAGATGTTTGGGAACCAGAACAAGATATTTATTGGGGAAGTGAAATAGGTTGGTTAGACAATGATGATCGTTATGATACAAATGATGGTGAACTAGAAGGACATCTAGGTGCGGTACATATGGGTTTAATTTATGTGAATCCTGAGGGACCTAATGGTGAACCAGATCCTTTAAAATCTGCACATGATATTAAAATTACTTTCGGTCGAATGGCTATGAATGATGAAGAAACAGTTGCTTTAGTAGCTGGTGGGCATACGTTTGGAAAAGCACACGGCGCTGCAGANCCAGATAAATATGTTGGTGTTGAACCTCATGGTGCTTCAATTGAGGAAATGAGCACAGGTTGGAAGAATACATTTCAGTCAGGTGTTTTAGATGATACAATTACTAGTGGTATAGAAGGAGCATGGACACCAAATCCAACACAATGGGATGCAGATTACTTTGAAGTTCTTTTAAATTACGATTGGGAATTAACTAAAAGTCCTGCTGGTGCACATCAATGGACACCAACTGCTTCATCTAATGCGCGAAGAGCACCTAAAGCTGGTGGTGATGGTACACAAGCCTTGATGATGACTACCGCAGATATGGCCTTAAAAATGGATCCGACTTACAGAGAAATATCGGAGCGTTTTCATAAAGACCATAAAGCATTTGAAGATGCATTTGCTCGTGCTTGGTATAAGTTAACACATAGAGATATGGGGCCAATTTCTCGCTATTTAGGTCCAGAAGTGCCAAAAGAAGAATTAATCTGGCAAGATCCAATTCCTGCAGTAGATTATAGTCTTAGTGATTCAGATATCGAGTCATTAAAAAATATGATTTTAGCTTCTGGTTTATCAGTTTCTGAATTGGTAAAAACAGCTTGGTCTTCTGCTTCTACATTTAGGGGTTCGGACTTGCGTGGTGGAGCAAATGGTGGGCGTTTACGCCTAGAGCCACAAAGAAGTTGGGAAGTCAACAATCCTGAAGAATTAAATAAAGTATTAAATGTTCTTGAAGGNATTCAAAATGAATTTAACGGAACGGTATCTATTGCTGATTTAATTGTCTTAGCCGGTACCACGGGAGTAGAACAAGCTGCTAGAAATGCTGGATATTCTGTAAATGTACCTTTTACACAGGGCAGAGGCGATGCATCACAAGAGCAAACAGATTTAGAATCTTTTGGATATTTAAGACCATTAGCTGACGGATTTAGAAATTACATGAGCACAGAGGTAGCGAATGTAGCTGCAGAAGATTTATTAGTAGATCGTGCAAATTTATTGACACTTTCAATTCCAGAAATGACTGCGTTAGTTGGTGGATTAAGAGTAATGGGAGTAAATTATGATGGNTCTAATCACGGTGTATTTACCGATAATGTTGGAAGCTTAACAAATGATTTCTTCAGCAATGTTTTAGATTTTACATATACTTGGAGTGCAACTTCAGATAAGAATACTGTTTTTGAAGGTCGCAATCGCAGTACAGGTGAGGTTAAATATACGGGAACAAGAGCGGATTTAATTTTTGGTTCTAATACAGAATTAAGAGCTGTTTGTGAAGTATATGGTGCAAATGATGGTCAAACTCGTTTTGTAAATGATTTTGTAGCTGCTTGGATCAAAGTGATGAATTTAGATCGTTTTGATTTGAACTAATAGATGAATAACAATTTGTAAAATATTAAAAGCCTACTTATTGAGTAGGCTTTTTTACGTAAAACATTTTGTTTATGAAGCTTTAAGCATTTTAATTTTTATTTTTAATGCAGCAAATAATAAGGTGGTGAAAGGACTCAACCAATTAAATATTGCATAAGCAAAATATTCATCGACTCCAACACCTAAAACACCAGATTGATAAGCTCCGCAAGTATTCCATGGTATTAATACCGAAGTAACTGTTCCACCATCTTCTAAAGTTCTACTTAAGTTTTCTGGTGCCAAACCTTTATCTTCAAAAGCTTCTTTAAACATTTTTCCAGGAATAACAATTGCTAAATATTGATCGCTAGCAATCACATTTAATCCAACACAGCTAAATACGGTACTAACAAATAATCCAAATATAGTAGTCGCTAACGATAAAAGAACTCTGGTGATTCTAGCCAATGCTCCAATGGCATCCATCGTTCCACCGAAAACCATAGCACTGATTATTAAAAATATAGTCCACAACATACCTTTCATTCCTCCTGCACTAAATAATTCATTTAACTTCTCGTTTGAGGTCATAATTTCAGTGTCTACAAAAATAGAATTTAATAGAGCTTTGATTGAGGAAGATGAGAGACTATTTAAAATCTCTGNTTGAAAAACTACTGCAAAAATTGCTGCTAATAGTACGCCAATACCCAAAGCAATTAATGGTTTAGTTTTAGTTAATATCAATACAATTACTGCCATGGGTACTAGAAATAACCAAGGTGTAATGTTGAATGTTTCATCGATGCTACTTAAAAGGTTGCTAACATCAGTATCACCAGTAGTTTGAATAGTTAGGCTAATAACAGTAAAAACGATTAAAGTAATGGTTATGGTTGGTATTGTTGTGATTGCCATATATCTAATATGGGTAAATATATCTGTTCCTGCCATCGCAGGAGCTAAATTTGTAGTATCGCTTAAAGGCGACATTTTATCACCAAAATAAGCTCCTGAAATAACGGCTCCTGCAACCATACCTATAGGAATCCCCAAAGCTTCTCCAATACCAATTAATGCAATTCCTACCGTTGCTGAGGTAGTCCAAGAACTTCCTGTAGCAATTGATATAATAGCTGCTATAAGTACACAAGCTGGTAAAAATATAGTCGGACTTAATACTTGAAGCCCATAATAAACCATCGCTGGAATAACACCGCTAACAAGCCAAGTGCCTGCAAGTGCTCCCACTAAAAATAAAATCATAATAGGAATAGAAACGCTTTTAATATTTTTATAAATTTCAAGTAACATTATCTTTAATGTAACTTTATTAAAAAAGCCTATTAAAGCTGCAATTCCTCCCGCAATTAATAATATAAATTGATTGGTATATCCTCCTAGCCATTCTTGATCTTTTACAAAGAAAATATTATAAGCAAGCATTGCCATTAATAAAATTACAGGAACTAAAGCCTCCTTGATGTTTAGTTCTTTATTTTCAATACTGTTTTGATCTTCAATTTCTATTTCGGAGCTATTTTTTTTTTCCTGCATTGTTTGTTTTTTGCTTTTGTAATGTTACGATATTGCTCAGAAGTTTGCAAATTTGAAATGTTTTAAGAAAAATTATTTAGCGACTCTTAGCATATTATATCGATACCTTGATTTTTATTCAATATTAACCATTATATAATCTTGATCTATAAAATAATTAATTTTATTTTGCAAGTAATTGATAGTTAGTATTTTATATAAAAAAAACACAGCATTATTTAGTTATATTTATTAATTTTGTTTAAAACTAAAATGAAAACTAAAATGAAAATTAAAAAATTATTTTTTCTTGCCACACTATTAATAAGTGTCGGCATTTATGCGCAAGCAGACCGCACTCCTTCGGAGGTAATTACAGGAAATTTTATTGGTAAAACAGCACCTTTAAGAGATTATCCAATTCACAATCCTAATATTTACAGTTCAAGTGAGATCACGATAGTTCCTCAACAAGTTAACGTAATTCAGGAAGAAAATAGAACATCACCTGTGACTATTATTCCTAATTTACAAACGGTACCAGGAGGAATTACAGCTTTGCCAATACTTCAAAATTTTCAAGGAGCAAATCAAGGTCAATCAGGTTATTTACCTCCAGATCCAACAGGTGCTGTTGGTCCAAATCATTATGTGCATTCTGTAAACTCCATCGTTAAGATTTTTAATAAAACAGGTGACTTACTTTATGGTCCTGTAAATCTTAGTTCTTTTCTAGGAATTTCATCTAATAATGGAGATCCTATAGTAATGTATGATCAATTGGCAGATAGATGGTTTGTTAGTGAGTTTGGGTCTTTAGGATCTGATCTTGGACTGGCTATTGGTGTTTCGGAAACCAATGACCCAACAGGAGCCTATAATGTTTATCAATTTGACATGGGATCATTTCCAGACTATCCTCATTATGGATTATGGCATGATGGTTATTACGGAACGGCAAATTATTCTAGTTTAAATAAAACAGCTGCATTTGTAATGGAAAGAGATGTAATGTTGGCTGGTGGTTCAAACCCTAAAGTAGTTTTATTTGATTTGCCAGGTGTTATTTCTAATCCTTTAAATGTAAAAAGTGCAGAGCCTGCTCATTTATTAGGTACAGAAGTAAATACTGATTTACCAGGATATATTACCTATTTACAGGATGATGCCTGGGCTGCAGGTATAACATTTGATCATATAAAAGTTTGGGAAATAGATATGAACTGGAATGTACCAGAAAATTCAACAATTTCAGATCCCTTGGAATTACCAACTGACCCATTTGATGCTGGAGAGGTTTTTGGAAATGGAAATGGAGCAATTTTTCAACCAAACACAAGTCAACGACTTTCTGGTCATGGAGGAATAGTATCTTTTGCAGCTAATTATAGAGCTTTTGAGGATCATAACTCTTGGCTAATTACATTTAATACTTTTATTGATGCAAATGAAACTGGTGGTATTAGATGGATAGAATTAAGAAACGATGCTGTTAACCCTTGGGAAATATTTCAAGAAGGTACCTATTCAATAGCAGACGGCCATAGTCGTTTGATGAGTTCTGCAGCAATGGATGCAGAAGGGAATATCGCAATGGCATACACTACTGCAAGCTCAGAATTACCTATTTCTCTAAGGTATACTGGTCGGTATGATGGAGATCCTTTAGGACAAATGACATTGGCTGAAACTATTATTATTGATGGACCAGGCATAAGAACAAATACAAATAGATATGGTGATTATGCGCACATGACGGTGGATACCGATAATTTTACGTTTTGGACTACAGCAGATTATTTTTCTTCTAATAATTTTTGGGCAACACGAATAGCTTCATTCAGAGTATTTGGACCTTTCGCAAATGATGTTGGAGTTAACGCAATTAATGAGCCTAGTAATGGAATTTTAACTAATTCTGAAGTGGTAGAAATTAGCATTAGAAATTATAGTCCAGATCCTGTTTCTAATATTCCAGTTCAACTCAGACTAGATGGAGTTTTAATAGCTTCCGAAACTTTTAATGGAACGATTAACTCTAATGAGACCGCTACATATCAATTTTCTGAAACTATTGACATGTCATCTCAAGGAGACACATACGTTATAGAAGCAAAAACAAATTTGTCGAATGATGGTTATATTGAAAATGACGATTTTACAATTGAGTTAACTCATTTATTTTCAGATGATGTAGGGGTTTATGAAATAGTGACTCCAGCATCAGGTCAAGATTTAGGTGCTGAAACAATTACCGTAAAAGTTAAAAATTATGGTGCAATAACACAATCTGGATTTAATGTAGCTTATGTATTAGATGATGGTACTCCTGTAGTTCAATCTTTTACTGGAAACATTGGTGCTGAAGAAATAATGAGTTTTACTTTTGATCAAGAAGGTGATTTTTCTGCAGTTGGATTGCATACCCTATCTGTAAAGACTTCATTGGGTGGAGATCAATTTCCTTCAAATGATGAGATTACAACAATTATTGAAAATTCTATTTGTGCTCCAACTGGAAACTGTTCGGCAGGTCATGGGTTTTATTCATTTGAAATAGGTGGAATTAATAATTCATCTGCATGTCAACAAGATGGTTATTCTGATTTCACTAATCTAATAGCAAATTTAGAGCCTGGAAGTACAAATGATTTAACAGTAACTTCTAATTACGGAAATCAATACATGACTGTATGGATCGATTTTAATGATGACTCTGTATTGACTTCTGATGAAGTTGTTGTTGATAATTATCTTTTTGCGGCTGGACAAGGAAGTGGAACATACACAGAAACTATGGAGTTAATAGTTCCTGCTAATGCTGAAATTGGAGAACATTTAATGAGAGCTAAAGCAAGTGGGACAGGACCTGTTTCAAGTGATGCTTGTGAAGATATTGCATTTGGTGAAACAGAAGATTACACGGTAAATATTGGTTCTCTAGGACTAGGAGATTATGAAATAAACAATTCAAGTTTAATTATAACTTCTTCAGAAAACAATCAATTTGTTGCCACTTTAATGACCAATTATCAAGAAGGTGTTTTTCTAGCGATTTATAATACGTTAGGTCAAAGAGTTGCTTTTAATAAAAGAGTTCCTAAATTCGATAATGCGTACAGATTAAATATTGATATGACAAACATGTCTGCGGGTATTTATTATGTTAGAATGGGAGGACAGTCAACTACTGCCTATAAAACAAGTAAATTAATAGTTAAATAATTTAGAATACTTTCATTATTTTTCAAATAAAAAAAACCTACAATTTATTTTGTAGGTTTTTTTATTTAACTTTTTTAATCTACAGAATATGAAGCTTTTTCATACAGGCTACCATTCTTTTAAAAGTAAGTTCGATATCATTATCTAAACCAATTGAAAAACGAATCAAGCCATCTGTTAATCCCATTTCTGATTGTTCATCTTCCGGTATCTCACTGGATGTAGAAGATCCTGGAGCAGAGAACAGCGTCTTGTAAAAACCTAGACTTACTGCAAGATATCCTAGGTTTTCCTCTTGCATCATTTCCATTAATTCATTGGCTTTAGCAAGAGAACCAGCATCAATAGTGAGCAAGCCACCAAAACCATATTCTTCATTCATCATGCTTTTAAACAATTCGTGACTTGGATGTGAAACTAAACCTGGATATACTGTTTTTAACCCTAATTTTTCAAAGCCTTCTGCTAAATAACCTGCATTTTTACTATGCTGTTTAATTCTAATATGAAGCGTACGCATGTTTTTTAAAATTGAGGATGCGCGAATACTGTCTAAAGTAGGACCTAAAAGCATTGCTGATCCGTCAATAACACTAAGCATTTCATTTATTAGTTCTTGAGAACCACATACTACGCCTCCCATAGTATCGTTGGTGCCATTAATAAATTTAGTTAAACTGTGTAGTACTACATCTGCTCCTAATTTTTGAGGAGAAATGATCATGGGTGAAAAAGTATTGTCTACTAGTAACTTTAAGTTGTGTTTTTTTGCTAGCGCTGCTAATCCTTTAATATCTGCAACTTCTAAAAGGGGGTTGCTTACTGCTTCACAATAAATAACTTTTGTATGCTCATTAATAGCTGCTTCTACTTCCTCTAATTTAGTAATATTTACAAAATGGGTNTTGACATTAAATCTTGGAGCAAAGTTTTTTAAGAAAGCATAAGTTCCTCCATAGATCGTCCTACTAGATACAATATGGTCTCCAGCACCACAAAAATGNAGTAAAGTACTTGTAATAGCCCCCATTCCTGAGCTTGCAACATTAGCGGTTTCGGTAAATTCCATTGCTGCGAGTGCTTCTCCCAAATATAAGTTACTGGGTGAAGTATGTCTTGAGTATAAATGGCAACCCTCGGACTTACCTTCAAAGGTGTCAGCCATTGTTTTTGCTGATAAAAATGTATAGGTTGCAGAATCTGAAATGGAAGGGTTTACCCCACCAAATTCTCCGAAATTTTGTAAGTCTTGAATTTTATTAGCTGGTTTATTTCTCATGATATTATTATATTAATACATCAAAAATACTATTTAGTAGATTAAAAATCAATTGATACTTTATAAAACAGATAATAAATCTATAAATTATTTAAATAATAATATATATNTNATTAAATTGCTTAAAATATTATTTCATTTAGAAAAAAAATCAACANATGGCNTTAGANAGAATTGATAAGAGTTTATTGGAANACCTTCAAGAAGATAGCAAGCAAACCAACAAACAACTTTCTTTAAAATTGAACCTTTCGGTGACAGCAGTNTACGAACGGATCAAAAAATTNGAAAGGACCGGNGTCATTAAAAAAAGTGTTTGTTTGNTAGATAAAAACAAAATAAACCAGGGTTTTGTTGCTTTTTGTAATATTAANTTGGTGCAACATTCTAAAGANTATGTAATAAAATTTGAAAAAGAAGTAACTCAATTAAAAGAAGTATTGGAATGTTATCATATTAGTGGCGACTTTGATTACTTGTTGAAAGTGTTAGTAAAAGATATGGAAGCTTTTAGAGAGTTTATGGTTAAAAAGCTAACTTCCATTGATCACATTGGTAGTACACATAGTACGTTTATGATAAGTGAAGTTAAGCATACAACTGCAATTTCATTAGATGATGAGATGATAAAACAATAAATTAATGAACTGATGATTTATTTTTCCCGACCCATCTCAAGCCCTCTTGAACCTAATACTCTTTGATAGCTGCTTCCGCACATCGCTCTCCGTCCATTGCAGCAGAAACGATGCCTCCAGCATAACCTCCACCTTCTCCACAAGGATATAGGCCTTCAATTTCTGTATGTTCTAAGTTTTCCTTTCTAGGGATGCTTACTGGTGAAGAAGTACGGGATTCAACACCGATAACATTAGCTTCTTCGGTATAATATCCATTCATTTTTTTTCCAAATTCTTTTAATCCAGTTCTTAATCTACCACCTATAATTTTTGGTAATAATGAATGTAGTGGAGCAGATTTCATACCGGGTTGGTATGAAGAGTCATTTAAAGTATTAGAAAGTTTACCATCAACAAAATCAGTCAATCTTTGTGCTGGAGCAGTTTGTGTTCTTCCGCCAGCTGTAAATGCTAACTTTTCTAAATTCTTTTGATATTCCAATCCTTTTAATGCTCCAAAATGATCGTATTTAGGAATGTCTTGATGCACATTAATTTCGACTACTATTCCAGAATTAGCATACAAATTATTTCGTTTTGAAGGAGACATGCCATTTACGACTAATTCTTCCTGTGCTGTTGCGGCTGGAACTATAAATCCGCCAGGACACATACAGAACGAATAAACTCCACGTTTTTTCACTTGTTGTACCAAGCTATAAGNAGCAGCAGGTAAAAGCTCATCTCTTTTGCCTTCGCAATGGTATTGAATAGAATCTATTATNTGTTGTGGGTGTTCAACTCGAACTCCCATTGCAAATGACTTTGCTTCTAATGCAATTTTTTTATTAGCTAGTAAATAATAGATATCACGAGCCGAATGTCCAGTAGCTAAAATAACTTTTTTAACAGTCATTTCATTAGTGNCATTTAACTGAATGGCTTTTAGTTTATTATCTTCAATAACAAAATCAGTGACCCTAGTTTTAAAGTGAACTTCTCCACCGTATTTTAAGATNGTTTCNCGAATACTTTTAACCACTTTGGGTAATTTATTAGTTCCAATATGTGGATGTGCATCTACTAAAATTTGTTCGGTCGCTCCATGGTACACCAAGTTTTCAAATATTCTTCGAACATCACCTCTTTTTAAACTTCTAGTNTANAATTTTCCATCGGAATAAGTTCCTGCGCCACCTTCACCAAAACAATAATTAGAATCTTCATTCACAATATGNTCTTGATTAATTGCTTTTAAATCACGACGCCTGTCTTGNACGTCTTTNCCNCGTTCTAGAATAATAGGTTTAAATCCTAATTCAATACAACGAAGCGCTGCATACATTCCGGCAGGTCCAAAACCAACGATGTGTATTTCCTTCGCTTTAGAAACATCTTTGTATAAGAACGAATAGGTTGGGACTTCTGGCATNTTTTCTTTGAGGTATACCGAAAGCTTATAATTAAAAATAATTGGATTTTTTCTAGCGTCAATTGATTTTCGAAGTACTTTNATTCCNGTAATAGATTTCCCNTCTATTTTTANAGATCGTGCAGCTTTTTTAAGGAGNATACCTTCTTGTTTTTCCTCACTAATAGTAACTCGAAGCTGTATTTCTTTAATCATATTGCAAAACTAATATATTTTAATAAGTTTTTTTTATTTTATTGATTGAATTAAGATNCTAAATTCTTAATTCAATAGGCANTTAATTATCTTTGCATTCGCAAAACAAAANACACATTATGAATTCATACGATGTAACCATTATNGGTTCTGGTCCTGGAGGGTATGTAGCCGCAATTCGTTGCGCACAATTAGGGATGAAAACAGCTTTAATTGAAAAATACAGTACCCTTGGAGGTACTTGNCTTAACGTTGGTTGTATACCAAGCAAAGCATTATTAGANTCNTCTCATCATTACGATGATGCNATNAGGCATTTTGAAGATCANGGGATTGAAATATCAGGTGATGTAAAAGTTAGTTTAGAGAAAATGATTTCTCGAAAAGATCAAGTGGTAGCGCAAACTACTTCNGGNATTGATTTTTTAATGAAGAAAAATAAAATTGAAGTGCTTAANGGTTTTGGTAGCTTTAAAGATGCAAATCATNTTGTNATTACNAAANAANATGGTTCTTCTGANGAAATTNAAACTAAAAATGTNATNATAGCCACNGGTTCAAAACCTGCTAACTTGCCATTTATTACTTTGGATAAAGAAAGGGTGATTACCTCNACTGANGCATTAAAACTNAAAGAAATACCNAAGCATCTNCTAGTAATTGGTGGTGGAGTAATTGGTTTAGAGTTAGGGCAAGTATACCGTAGATTAGGNGCTGAGGTCTCTGTCATTGAGTATATGGATCGCATCATTCCTACGATGGATAAAGCGCAGAGTAAGGAGTTAACAAAATCATTAAANAAACAAGGAGTTAAATTCTTACTTTCTCATAAAGTATCTGGNCTTAGNAATAACGGAACTGAAGTTACTGTAACAGCTACCGATAAAAAAGATAAAGAAATAACTATTACTGGAGATTATTGTNTGGTTTCNGTTGGTCGNAGAGCTTATACNGANGGTTTAAAAGTGGAGAACGTAGGAATAAAAATAAATGAAAGAGGACAAGTAGCCGTTAATGAACACTTACAAACTAATATNCCAAACATATATGCCATTGGTGACGTAATTAAAGGACCTATGTTGGCNCATAAAGCGGANGAAGAAGGNGTGTTCGTTGCNGAAATTTTAGCTGGGCAAAAACCTCATATCGATTATAACTTAATTCCAGGTGTCGTTTATACATGGCCTGAAGTTGCTTCAGTAGGTAAAACCGAAGAACAACTAATAGAAAATGAAGTTACTTACAAGGTAGGTCAATTTCCAATGCGTGCATTAGGTAGGTCAAGAGCTAGTGGTGATACTGATGGGTTTGTAAAAATATTAAGTGATGCTAAAACCGATGAGGTTTTAGGTGTCCATATGGTAGGAGCTCGTGTAGCTGACCTAATTGCAGAAGCAGTAGTAGCGATGGAATTTAGAGCGAGTGCAGAGGATATTTCTCGCATGAGTCATGCGCATCCAACCTATGCGGAAGCAATAAAAGAAGCAGCCTTAGCTGCAACAGACAATAGACCTNTACATATTTAAATTAATATTANNGTGTGGTTATTAAATAATTCTATTAAAAGTAATAACAACCTAAAGTAAATTGNTTTGTATTTATTAGTAATACCTAGAGATTGTATTTGAATTAGATGTTAAAAGATGCTTCTTTTTAAAAAGAAGCATCTTTTGTTGTTAAATATCTTAGGAGGGTTTTTAAGTTTGCAATANATTTACNNAATAAAANATNCCTCTTTAATTATCAATGCGAATTACAAAAAAGTATACCGTTAAATTGACCGAAGCATTAAAGTATAAGNTACTTTGNTGGTCTCAACANTTTGAAGAGGTAGNTTGGTTAGACTCAAATGAAGAGAGTAACCTCCAAAGTAAATCAACATANAAGGCCATNTTAGCTGTAGATGCTTTTACTGCTATTAANACTGATTATCATCAAGCTTTTGACCAATTAGAAGAATACCAATCCAAGACTAAAGATTGGTTGTTTGGTTACCTNACCTATGACTTAAAGAATGGTGTAGAGCGATTAAATTCNAATAATTTNGATGACTTNCATTTTCCAGATTTATATTTTTTCCANCCTAAAAAAGTTTTTCTTTTTATGGAGAATGAAGTTGAAATTCAATACCTCCANTTTGTANACGATGAGTTAGCAANTGATTGGGAAGAAATTATTAATTATAAAGAAACTAATAAAGCTTCAGAAANTACTTCCATTGTAAAAATTAAATCGAGAACCTCAAAAGATTCTTATTTTAATAAACTTCATAAAATTTTAGANCACATTCAAAGGGGTGACATTTATGAGGTNAATTTTTGTCAAGAATTTTATTNAGAAAATACTGNGNTAGATGTGGTGAAAACATTTATTCATTTAAATGATATTTCAAAACCTCCATTTGCAACTTTTTTAAAATTAGGNGNCTTATATTCTTTNTCTGCTTCACCAGAACGCTATATTAGTAANAATGNAACAACGATCGTTTCACAGCCAATTAAAGGTACCGCAAGACGACATTCCGATCATAGCGAAGATGAAAAGCTAAAAATNGAATTAACAAACGATCCAAAAGAGCGAAGTGAAAATATTATGATNACCGATTTAGTNCGTAATGATTTATCTCGTTTTGCTAAAAAAGGGACAGTTAAGGTAACAGAACTTTGTAAGGTATATAGTTTTTCACAAGTACATCAAATGGTGTCTACCATTACTTGTNAGGTGGATATAAATAAGTCACCAGTTTCTATTATAAGAGAAACATTCCCAATGGGAAGTATGACTGGAGCACCAAAGATTTCAGCTATGAAAATTATTGAGAACTTTGAAGATGCTAAAAGAGGNCTTTATAGTGGAGCNATTGGGTATTTTACACCAGGAGGAGATTTTGATTTTAATGTTATTATTAGGAGCATCCTTTACAATTTAAAAAATAAATATGTTAGTTTTTCTGTAGGAGGNGCAATCACTGCTAAATCCATTCCTGAAAAAGAATATGAAGAATGCCTTATTAAGGCAAAAGCAATGAGAGAAGTTTTAGAGAATTAATAAAATTTTAACTTCGTTGTTTATAAATGGGNGGCCTCATGTTTTATATATTTGTTTTATNAGAANTTTTCACCTTTGTTAACTAACTTTAAAAATCACATTTCCAATACGTTTCCNGCTTTAAAAGGNAAAAGAATTCTAATTGCTTGTAGTGGCGGTTTGGATAGCGTTGTATTGTCAAGATTGTTTAAAGAATTGAATTATGATATTTCTNTAGCTCATTGTAACTTTTCATTAAGAGGAAAAGAAAGTGATGAAGATGAAAATTTTGTAATTTTATTGGCAGACAAGTTATCAATTCCAATTTTTAACAAAAAATTTAANACCAAAGCNTATAAAATAAAACATAAGTTATCTANTCAAGTCGCTGCTCGACAACTCCGTTACCAATGGTTTGCTGAGNTTTGTGCAGAGCATTCATTTGATTATTTAGCAACAGCTCATCATTTAGACGACGATTTGGAAACTTTTTTGATAAATCTTTCTAGAGGAACGGGTTTAAAAGGATTAATAGGTATTCCTTTAATAAATGATAAGATTATTCGTCCTTTTTTAAACTTTCCAAGAGCGGATATTCTGCAGTATGCTAAAGANAACAACTGTCCTTGGCGTGAAGATAGTAGCAATCAAACAAGCGATTATTTGCGAAATAAATTACGAATTGAAGTNATACCGAGACTAAAAGAAGTGGATCANAATTTATTAAATGGTTTTCATCAAACTCAAAAATATTTAAATGATAGCATGGCTTTAGTGAATGACTATATGACTTTAATTAAAAACTTAGTTGTAAGTGAAACCGAAGATGGTTTTGAAATTGATGTTTTGAAATTGCAAGATTTACCTAATACCAATGCTTTATTATATGAACTATTAGCTCCTTTTGGTTTTACTGCCTGGNATGATNTTTCTGATTTATTAACAGCACAAAGTGGAAAGCAAATATTTTCGGAAAGNCATCGCATTCTAAAGAACAGAAAAAGCCTTTTATTAGTTGAAAATAATTTTGTTCATAATNAAGCTACTTNTACAATNAAAGAATCAGATACAGGNATTGATANNCCCATTAATTTAAAAATTGAGCNTGTAGATAAAATTCTAGGTTATACTCCTNGNATTGTATANTTAGATNTTCAAAAATTAAGTTTTCCTTTGCAATTAAGAAAATGGCGAGAAGGNGATTCTTTTTATCCTTNTGGAATGAAAGGAAAAAAGAAATTAAGCAAGTTTTTTAAAGATGAAAAGTTATCTTTGATCGCTAAGGAAAAAACTTGGGTTTTAAGCTCAGGAAATCNAATAGTCTGGATAGTAGGAATNCGATCCGACNACAGATTTAAAGTTGAAAANCAGACNAAAAAAATATTAAAAATTACCGTNTTATAAAAATAATCTATGAAAAAGTTATCTCTTTTANTAAGTCTTTTGCTAGTTTTATTTTATTCGAATGCACAAAATGCTCCATTAATTAGTGGCCAAGAATTAGGTGAAATTAAAAATCCTTTAGAATGGGAAGGGGCTATNAAAAAAATAACAGATACCGANTATGAGCTCTCTTTAACNGGATANATTGATGATAATTGGCATGTGTATTCTCAGTATACTCCAGAAGATTTAGAAAATGGATTGGGTCCAATTCCATTATTTATGGATTTTAAAAAATTAGATAAAGATTATATATTAGATGGACCTNTAGAAGAAAGCGAGACACACAGAGAATACAGTGAAACTTGGGGTTTTGATGAAATTTTCTTTAAAGAAATTGCGATTTTAAAACAAAAAGTAAAACTNAGCAATCCAGCTNTAAAAGTAATTAAGGCCATACTTTATTATCAAGTGTGTATTGATGTTTGCTTAAACGAAGAGTATTATGTTGTTTTTGATTTAACAGCAAATAAAGTTGAGTTTATTGATAATTATGATAAATGGGANGCTTACACATCAAAAGAAAAAACTAAAGTAATTGAAGATAACAAAGATGACGATTCAANCAGTCCTGGATCAAAAGGATTATGGACTATATTTTTTATNGCATTTTTATCTGGATTTGCAGCTTTATTAACNCCCTGTGTATTTCCAATGATNCCCTTAACGGTAAGTTTTTTNACAAAACAAAGTGAAAATCGTGCTGCTGGAATTAAAAATGCGATTATTTATGGAATTTTCATTGTTGTTATATATGTTTTATTAGGTTCTGTAATTGTAGGTATATTTGGAGCAGATTCANTAAATGCNCTCTCNACNAATGTTTGGTTTAATNTTATTTTTTTCTTANTATTANTTGTTTTTGCNATTTCATTTTTAGGTGCTTTNGAAATNACATTACCCCAGTCTTGGTCCAATAAGGTTGATAGTCAAGCGGATAGAGGNGGTGTTATAGGTATNTTTTTTATGGCATTAGCATTAGCCATTGTTTCTTTNTCNTGNACGGGGCCTATTGTTGGGACNCTATTAGTGGAATCAGCNTCTAAAGGAGGNATTGCNCCNATNGTNGGAATGTTNGGNTTTTCATTAGCNATNGCATTNCCTTTTGCATTATTTGCAATGTTTCCAGGTTGGATGAATTCTTTACCTAAATCTGGAGGTTGGTTAAANACNGTTAAAGTNTTTTTAGGNTTTTTAGANTTAGCACTAGCATTTAAATTCCTTTCTAATGCAGATTTAGTTTTACAGCTACATTGGTTNGAAAGAGAAATGTTTTTAGCAATTTGGATTGCCATATTNGGAACACTTACNTTTTATCTATTCGGTAAAATAAAATTACCACATGATAGTAATGAAAATAATATATCAGTAGGTAGNTTATCNCTAGGTNTNATTGTGTTTGCATTTACGATTTATTTAATTCCTGGAATTTGGGGAGCNCCTTTAAAATTAATTAGTGGATTTCCGCCACCATTAAATTATAGTGAAGCNCCTTATGGAGTTGGATANACTAAGTTAAATAATGGAGGAGGATTAAGTTCAGAAGGAAAATTACCAANCGGGNCNGAACTCGGNCCTCATGATATNATTGCTTTTAATGATTATGAAAATGGTTTAGCNTATGCAAAAAAAGTAGGTAAGCCAGTACTTATAGATTTCACAGGATATGCTTGCGTAAACTGTAGAAAAATGGAAGAAAGAGTATGGGCAAGTCCTCACATTCTAGGNATCTTAAACAGGGATATTGTATTGATCTCTTTATATGTTGATGATAAACGAATGTTGCCTGATAGTGAACAATACACTAGTGAAACGACCGGNAAACGTATTAAATCAATAGGAAANAAATGGAGTGATTTNCAAATAAAAAATTACCAAGCTAATGCACAACCTTATTACGTGCTAATGNGTCTAGAGGAAGAAAATTTAAATACTCCAATAGGATATACNCCAGATATTGAAGAATATAAAAAATGGTTGAAGGAAGGAATTAGTAATTTNAAATAATTNATATTNTATTAAAAAATAAATNGTCAAATTATTTTTTAAAAATCCTNATTAAGTTGATTCATTTTTTTCATCCCATTAATAAAACTTCATTAAAATAATTATTTATNNAGTAAAGAGCATTTTTGTATTTAAAAACTCATATCTGCNTGGGCCTAGANTTAATAAAAAAAGAATATATTTATCATTCTTTAAATAAAATTTACTTGAAAAACGCATTTGCATTATTGTTATTACTATTTATAAATAGTAGCTTCTCTCAAGAATTACCACCTATTAATTTTTTTACTCCAAAAGAATANAAAGCGGAAAATCAAAATTGGTCAATTTCGCAGGGATTGGATAAAAATATTTATATAGCAAACAACATTGGCCTTTTAGAATTTAATGGGGCTAGATGGAAACTATATCCTTCACCTAATGAAACTATTTTAAGATCTGTTAAAGCAATAGGTGAAAAGATTTATTCAGGNAGNTANATGGACTTTGGTTATTGGAAAAAAAATAACTTTGGTATTTTAGCTTACACTTCACTTTCTAAAGAACTTNATATTAAGTTAATTGAGGACGAACAATTTTGGGATATAATTGAGATTGATAACTGGATATTATTTCAATCATTAAATAGAATTTACGTTCTTAATAGNACAGATAATTCCNTGCAAATTATAGCAGCTAAAACATTAATTACTAAAATGTATGCTGTAGNTGGAAGTGTATATTTTCAAAACGAAAATGAAGGTATTTATAAAATAGACAANGGAAAAAGTATTTTAGTTACCAATGACCAACTAATAAAAAACAGTACTGTAATAAATATATTTATTAAAGATGACTTTNTATTATTAGAAACCCAGNAAAAGGGCTTTTATAAACTAGATAAGGGAAAGTTAANTGCTTGGGATATATCGTCAAATAAATTACTGTCTGAAGTAATAGTGTATAATAGCATTCAATTATCAGATGGAAGTTTTCTTTTAGGGACTATTTCTGACGGAATCATTTATTTAAATTCAAATGGAGATTTAAATTATCATATAAATCAGAATAATGGTCTAGGAAACAATACCGTATTGTCACTTTTTGAAGATATTGATAAAAATATTTGGTTAGGTTTAGATAATGGAATTAATTATGTCGAAATGAATTCTCCTTTTAAAATTTACCATGATAGGAGTGGTGANTTAGGATCAATTTATGCNATGCANATCTTTGACAACAAATTATACCTCGGTACAAATCAAGGATTGTTTTATAAAGAAATAAATTCCAANACAGATTTTAAATTAATTGCAGGAACTGAAGGACAAGTTTGGAGTTTANTCATATTGGATAATCAATTATTTTGNGGACATAATAATGGGACCTTCTTAATTATAAATAATGAGATTCAAAAAGTTTCTAACATTCAAGGAACTTGGAATATTAAATCAATAAATGGAAGAGATGATTTATTACTGCAAGGTAATTATAACGGATTAAATNTATTAGAGAAANTANATAATACTTGGAGGTTTAAAAATAAAATAAAAGGATTTGACAATTCTTCAAGATATTTTGAGATNGGAGCTAGCAATGAAATATTTGTAAACCATGAATATAAAGGTGTGTTTAGAATTAAAGTNGATAGTTCTTTTAATAATNTTGTGGAAGTAACAATCGATTCAGTTATTAAAGGGTTGAATTCTAGCCTCTTAAAANATGAAAACAAGGTATTNTATGCTTATAAGAATGGNGTTTTAAAATATGACGAATTAAATAAAAAGTTTATTAAAGATACTTTTTTAACNAAATTATATACNAGTGATAATTATATTTCCGGAAAATTNCTCTACGATCCAAATAAAAAATCGTTGTGGAGTTTTTCAAAAACGGAACTAAATTATATTACGCCNGGTCAACTAAGTGATCAATCCATAATGAATAGTGTTGCATTAAATGCNGTTATGAGAAATGGTGTTAGGGGTTATGAAAGTATTGTGTACTATAAAAATAATAGTTATTTATTAGGGACATCTTCTGGTTATATTACTATTGATCTAAACAAATTAAATAAGACAGAAAATAAACTTGACATCAATACTATTACTGTTAATGCTTTAAATAAAGATCCAATATTTNTAGATAAAAATACANTTGGTGTCTTTAAAAATTCNGAAAATAATATCAANTTTTCCTTTAATATTAATAATTATGAAAAATANTTAGAGACAAAATACCAATATCAACTTATTGGAATNCACGATAACTGGAGCAATTGGTCTAAGGATCANAATGCTTTGTTNGAAAATTTACCTTACGGAGTATATNTTTTCAATGTTAGGGCAAANGTTGGGAATAATGAAACGGAACAAACNGCATCCTATTCATTTGAAATTAAAAGACCNTGGTTTCTTTCATATTTAGCAATAAGCTTATATGTNTTAAGTTTTATTTTTATTTTAANAATGATACATACAATTTANAGNAAGTATTATANGAGACAAAGAGAAAAGCTTTTAGANAAAACTAAAAGAGAATTAGCTTTAAAAGAATATGAAATTAAAGATCAAAAACTCAATTTCTTAAATAAAAACNTAAAACAGGATATTGAAAATAAAAATAAAGAACTTGCNTCATCGACAATGAGTTTAATAAAAAAGAATGAGTTTTTAAATAAAATTAAAAATGAGTTAAAAAACACTTCTAATGANGAAAAATTAGTTTCTGTAATNCAAATNATTGATAAAAACATTAACAACTCCGATGATTGGAAAATGTTTGAAGAGGCTTTTAATAATGCAGATAAAGGTTTTTTTAAAAAGATAAAAAAGGTACATCCNAAACTTACAGCAAATGACCTACGTTTATGTATGTATTTAAGAATGAATCTNTCTTCAAAGGAAATNGCTCCTTTACTTAANATTTCACCGCGAAGTATAGAAATTAANAGGTATCGTTTGCGAAAAAAAATANATTTAGAAAGGAATNTTAATCTAAATGACTACTTTATTAATTTATAATTACCACTACAAAAATTTTAAAAAACACAACATCACTACAACATTAACATAGTTTTAATAAAATAAATAGTANNAGNCNTNTGCTNTTTCTATTTCTNTTTTTTCTAAGTTAACTCTCTTAAGTATTGATAAACTTCAATTCCTATTAGCAATATAGCAATAAAAGTATCTTTTTTTTANGATGTATGTTTTTTGTATATCATTATTTTAAGAAATCTATAATTATATGGTTTATATTGTGANCNTNAAAAAACCATACAAATGAGACAAAGTTATTTTTTAGTATTATTTTTATTAATTTCCACTTTAGCTTACAACCAAACACTAGAAGTNTCTGGTAATATTACANATGTNNANGGANTGCCNCTTTCTGGAGTTACAGTTTACCANCCTGAAACTAATAATGGAGTTATTTCCGATTTTGACGGGAACTTTGTAATAAATAATNTTANAGTAGGATCTGATTTAGAGTTTTCNTTTTTAGGCTTTATTGACAAAATTGTAANNGTTAACAATAATAACATGATGAATGTTATTTTAACCGAAGANCTTGAATCNCTTGATGAAGTTGTAGTTGTAGGATATGGGACACAAAAGAAAAAAGAATTGACAGGTGCTGTCTCNATNGTATCCAGTCAAACTATTGAAGACTTAACTCCAACTCGAGTCGAACAAGCTTTGCAAGGTCAAGTTTCGGGTGTAAANATTACTTCCCAATCTGGATCNCCAGGTAGCGCTTTAAATATTCGTATTAGGGGTATTTCAACAAATGGNGATAANCGNCCNTTAATTTTAGTTGATGGTAATGTTNTTGAAGANCTTAGTGTTGTGANTCCTTCTGATATAGAAACAATAACGGTTTTAAAAGATGCAACAGCTGGTATTTACGGTGTTAGAGCTGCAAATGGGGTAGTNTTNATNACTACTAAATCAGGAAAATTAAATTCAGAGTTAAAACTAGACGTTAATATTTATGGAGGTTTTCAAAATACAACTNGAGAATTACNCGCATTAAATGCNACCGAATANGGACTTNTNATTAATGAATCTTTTGCAGCAAATGGACAAGATTTAGTTTATACNAATNTNTCAGAATTAGGAAAAGGAACAGATTGGCAAAACGAAGTATTTCAAAATGCATTAATTTTAAATCAAGATTTTACTTTAAGAGGAGGGACTAAAAAATCTACNTATGCNTTAGGTTCTTCTTTATTAACGCAAGATGGTATTATTGGTGGGGNTAAATCTAATTTTACAAGNTANAACACTAGATTNAGCTTTAATACTGAAATATTTAAAAATTTAAATTTTAAATCTGGATTAATATANACNGGAACTAGAAGAAAAGTTCTTCCTGAAAATTCATTGGGGTCTGTTTTGTTTAACGCTTTAAACAATTCACCTGTTTTAAAAGTTAAAGATGAAACNGGACAATATACAATTTCTGAAGGATTAGGAAATGAGGTAATAAANCCTATTGCACAAATTNAAAATACTTTTAATAAAACCAATGTTGAAAAATTAAGTGGAAATTTTGGTCTTAATTATAAATTTCTTAATCATTTTTCTGCAGAATCTAATATTCAATTTAATTATGCAAAAGTTGAAGGGGAATTTTTTAATCCTGTNGCATTTTATGGCTCNGGTAAAGTNTTTAATAGAGATAGGAGTGAATATTCTGAAACAAAAANCACATTTAATGATTATACTTTTGATGCAGTTATAAACTATGAGAATACAATTAACGANAATCATAATTTAAANGTNACTNTAGGTACTTCTGTATTTAAAACTGAGGGAGAATTTTCTGGTTCTATTGGTTTTNATATACCAGGNAATAGTAATGAAAATGCAAGTTTAGAAAATGCTACTGANATTACTAATTTCTATCCANTAGGAAATCCAACATTTGATTCCAGNTTATTATCATACTTCGGTAGACTTTTTTANAANTATAAAGAAAAATATCTTTTTTCTGCAATAATTCGTAGAGACGGTTCTACTAAATTTGGGCCTGANAACAGATTTGGTTATTTTCCAACNGCATCAGCAGGTTGGGTATTATCAGATGAAAGCTTTCTAGAAAATGCTGAAGCTATTTCTTTTTTAAAGATNAGATCTTCATACGGAATCTTAGGTAATGANAGAATTCCAGATTANAGATACGTTTCTCTTTTAAATGGACAAGGTGAATATGTTATAAATGGAGAATTAGTAGTGGGAATAGCAATTGGAGCNTTATCTAANCCACAAATAAAATGGGAACAACAACAATCATTTGATGTAGGTTTTGATGCTAGACTTTTTAATAATCAAGTTACTATAGCTGCAGATTATTTTGATCGTAAAACAAAAGANTTATTATTAATTCCTGAAATTTCAGGAACTCTAGGCGGANCTGCTCCTGGTTCTGGTGCTCCAATTATTAATGGAGGAGATGTTAGAAATAGTGGTTTTGAATTTCAAATAGGNTATAACCATCAAGTTACAGATGATTTGTCTTTTAGTNTAAATTATAATTTTACGACCNTAGAAAATGAAGTTCTGAGTGTAGATAATAGTCTTGGTTATATTTCAGGAGGATCATTTGGTATTGGNCAAACCGATGTTGCNAGAATGGAAGTTGGACTCCCAATAGGTTATTTTAATGGNTTAAAAACAAATGGAATTTTTCANAATCAAGCTGAAGTAGATGCNCATCCGTCACAGGTTGCTTTGGGAGCAATTGCTCAACCTGGAGATTTAAGATTTGTAGATGTTAATAACGATGGGGTAATTGATGAAAATGATAAAACNAATATNGGTAACCCNATACCTGATATTACAATGGGTTTTAACGTAACTCTTGANTACAAGAATTTTGATTTTCANATGTATTTATTTGCATCTATAGGTAATGAATTGGTTAGAAATTACGAAAGAAATTTATCCTTAACTAANAGGACNATATANGATCTTGGTAGATGGACGGGNGAAGGAACTTCAAATGAAGTACCTAGAGTAACTACAGGAGCTACATCGAATGCAGTTTTTTCAGATTATTTTGTAGAAGATGGTTCGTACNTAAGAGCACAGAATATGCAAATTGGCTATTCTTTCCCAAAAAGTAAATTAGATAAAATAGGAGTAGATAAATTAAGAATTTATACNTCTGTTAGTAATGCTTTTACACTAACTAAATATCGTGGTTATGATCCAACAGCTTCATCCGGTAATCCNATNGGAGGAGGTTTTGATAACGGATTTTATCCAACACCGCGAACTTTTTTATTAGGCGTTAATTTTAAATTATAATTGAATTATGAAGNATTTAAGTAAAATAGTTNAAAAATGTTTTTTAGGAATTTTATTGATAACTACTATTTCTTGTAGTGACGACTTNATTGACGTTCCACCAACTCANGAAAACTCTGAAGATTACTTTAATTCNGAAGAGGATTATCAAAATGCCTTAATCGGAGCATATGATTTGTTGCAATCTACTTATTTAAATGTAATGTTAGGGGAAATTGCTTCTGATAATACATTGGCAGGAGGNGAAAGTGCTACTGATGTTTCAGGAATACAACAGGTAGANGATATGATTCAAACACCTGTAAATGCNCAACTTAGGGATATTTGGANTTGGATGTTTGCCGGTGTAAANAGAGCAAATTATATTATGGAATTCCAAGATAAAACTGANTTTGAAGGAAAAGATNTAGTGTTGGCGCAAGCAAGATTTTTAAGAGCTTATTATTATTTTGAATTGGTAAAATGGTTTGGAGATGTTCCATTGGTAGTTGATCAAAGAATACTTTTTGGACAACAGTTTGAAATTGACAGGACNCCGAAAGCAGAAGTTTATGCTCAAATTGAACAAGATTTAATNTATGCAGCCGACATATTACCTTACTTTCAAGCTGAAACAGGNAGAGTAACAAAAGGNGCTGCTCAAGCATTGTTGGGNAAGGTTTATCTGTTTCAGGATAAATTTTCAGAATCTGCTAATGTACTTGAAAGTGTAATTAATAANGGTCCTTACGATTTACTTNCAGATTACAGNACCATGTTTGAAAATGATAATGAAAATAACATTGAATCTGTTTTTGAAGTGCAATATACAGATGTGCAAGGAGCTGGATTTGGATGTTTACAGTGTAGTGAAGGAAATGTTGCGGTTGGCTTTAGTGGAATTCGTAATTATTCTGTAGAACCCGGTTCAGTAGGTGACATTTTTAAGTCAGGATTTAGTTTTAATGTACCAGTACAAGAAGTATATGATGCATATGAAGAAAATGACATTCGAAGAGATGTAGCTATTTTGGATATTGTTACTTGGGCAGCTGAAGTGAATGCTACTTACGTCGAAGGATATGAACATACGGGATTTTATAATAGAAAATATTTACCTCGAACAGGAGGATTGAATACGGGTGATTCTAATCTTACCAACCCTAATAATTATAGATCAATACGGTTTGCAGACGTTCTTTTAATGGCTGCTGAAGCATTAAATAGAGGAGGAATAGATGAAAGTAGAGCAAGATTATATCTAAACAGAGTGAGAGTAAGAGCTAATCTTTCTGAAGTTTCAAGTTCTGGAACCGCACTTACATCCGATATTTATCAGGATAGAAGATTAGAACTTGTTGGTGAAGGACACCGCTTTTTTGATTTAGTAAGAACCAATAGAGCTGCTCAAGAAATTGAAGGTTTTATGACCGGTAAAAATGAGGTATTTCCGATACCTTCTATAGAAATTAATTTAACAGGTAATAGATGGGAACAAAACCCCGGATACTAAAAATTTAAATAAAAATGAAAATTATAAAATCTATTAATGTTTTACTTTTAACAATTCTACTATTGGGTTGTGCAAGTGATAATGATGTTTTTGAAACAGTAGATTCGATAGCAGCGCCTTCAAATATATCTGCCGATATCATCATTTCACAGGATAATACAGGATCAGTTACGATAACACCCAACGGACAAGGAGTTTCTCAATTTGAAGTTCAGTTCAATGATGGTACCGATGAAAATGCGATTCTCTCTATTGGAGAAAGTGTTGAAAGAATGTATCCAGAAGGAAATTATCAAGTAAAAATTATTGGAATTGGTTTAAATGATCAATCGACCGAGGTACTTGTACCTTTAGTTGTATCTTTTTTACCTCCAGAAAATTTAATTATTACGCTTGAAAATGACCTTGCTAATAATTTTCAAATAAATATTTCAGCAACCGCAGATTATGCAACTATGTTTGAAGTTTATTTTGGAGATGTCATAGATGAAGTACCAACTCCTTTAATGTTAGATGAAACTATATCTCATATCTATAATGAAGTTGGTGAATATGAAGTTAGAGTGATAGCATTAAGTGGAATAGACGGCGCTATAGAAGCAACTCAAATAGTTACGATATCAGATGTAATTATACCGTTTGAATTATTTGAAAATTTTGAAGGTACCCCACCAGTATTTACAGAATTCGGAGATATTGGTTTAACTCAAGTTGTGAATAATCCTGATTTAGGAGGAATTAACTCTACTGAATATACTGCTCAACTTGATAAAGCTGTTGGATCTGAAGTTTGGGGGGGAACCTTTTTTGAATTAAATAACCAAGTTATAAACTTCGCAGGTTTTAAAAAGATGCGATTAAAAACATATTCTCCTTTTGTTGATAAAGTTGTAAAATTAAAATTAGAGAATGCAGATGCTTCAATTACCCATGAAGTTGATATGTTAACTACTGTTGCTAACTCTTGGGAATTATTAACTTTTGATTTTGCAGATGCGCCAGAAGCTGATTATATTAGGGTAGTTATCTTTTTTGATTTTGGAACTGTTGGTGGTGGTTCTTTATATTATTTTGATGAAATGGAAGTAGGAGAAGGTTCAATAGTTTCAACTTTACCTTCTTTAATGATTGAAGATTTTGAAGGTACGCCACCAGTTTTTACAGAATTTGGTAATATTGAAGCTCCAACAATAATTCCAAATATCGATACCTCAGGAATAAATACTACCTTAACGATTGCTAGTCAATTAAAAACCGCTGGATCAGAAGTTTTTGCTGGTTCATTTTTTGAAGTTTCTCCTACACTAGATCTAAGTTCTTTTAATAATTTAAGTGTCATGACCTATGCTCCAGTAGTTGGGGCTGTTATCAAATTAAAATTAGAGAATGCAGATGCTTCTACAACTTATGAAGTAGACTTAGAAAGTACAGTATTAAATGAATGGGAAGAACTAGTCTATGACTTTTCGGATGCACCAGAAGCCGATTATACTAGAATTGTAATCTTCTTTGATTTTGGTAATCCAGGTGATGATTCTGTATATTATTATGATCAATTTCAATTGACAAATTAAAAAACTATGAAAAATATAAAACATCAATTAAAATATTGCATTTCTATCCTTATCGTTATAGCCTTTGTTTCTTGCCAAGAAGAGGATCAAGAATTTGGTGATATTATAGCACCAACAAATATAGTA
Organism: Flavobacteriaceae bacterium; assembly: GCA_002713705.1. Classification (GTDB taxonomy): domain Bacteria; phylum Bacteroidota; class Bacteroidia; order Flavobacteriales; family Flavobacteriaceae; genus Marifrigoribacter. The sequence continues at coordinate 6,952 of PAUJ01000004.1, read as the reverse complement.
TTAGACTATGATATTGTAGGACAAGATTCAAGCAATCTCAATGGCGATGGATCTGGTTTGGTCAATTTTACTGCATCTGCAGAAAATGCAATCACTTTTCAGTACAACTTTGGTGATGGTACCGAAAATGTTGTTTCTCCATCAGGTTCAAATGAACATCGGTTTACTCAAAATGGTCTAAATAATTATGTAGTAACTGTAATAGCATCTGGAAGGGGAGGGATTAGTTCTTCTAAAACTATAAATGTTGAAGTTAAAAGTGATTTTAACCCTATTGAAATTAAAAATTTCTTATCTGGAGGTGCATCTAATTCTAAAACCTGGTATTGGCATGCTGCTGTAAGTGGGCACTTAGGAGTTGGACCTCCTGATTCATTCGATCCAAGTTATTATTCAGCTGGGCCTTATGACAAGGAAGCTGTAGGTTGTGTTTATGAAGATGAACTCGTGTTTACCCAAGATGAAAATGAAAATATAACCTTTGAATTATTTAATCAAGGAAATACTTATTTTAATAGGTTTGAAGTTGAAGATGGTTTGGGTNTACCAAATCCAGGAGAAGATACCTGTTACGAATATAATNCTTCTGGNGTTAGTAATGTAAGCTTTAGTCCATCCTCATCTGGTGTTCCTGAAGATATTTCAACNCAAACGTCTTTTGTGCTACAAGATAATTTTATGAGTTATTTCATTGGTAATAATGAATATGAANTTTTATCTATATCTGAAAACGAAATGCATGTCCGTGTNATCCAGACGGANCCTTCAGGTGCAACATTGGCTTGGTATGAAAAATTTTCTACCATCAATCCAAACGATGAANATGGTGATTGTAATGGTGATACTGGTGAAGTAGGTTCAGGGAATAATGATGTGCTAATTTGGGCAGAAGAGTTTGAAACAGATGGTGCTCCTTGTTCTGGCATTTGGAATTATGATCTTGGNGCTAATGGTTGGGGAAATGGAGAATCACAATTTTATACCAATCGANCTGAAAATATAATAATAGAAGATGGTTTATTAAAAATTACTGCAATTGCAGANTCTTATGAAGGAAGCGANTATACATCCTCTAGAATTCAAAGTAAAGATAAATTTGCATTTAAGTATGGTAGAATTGAAGCTAGAGCAAAACTTCCTNANGGAGGTGGAACTTGGNCAGCTATTTGGATGTTAGGATCTAANANCGGAGAAGTAACTTGGCCTAATTGTGGAGAAATTGATATTCTTGAACATAAAGGAAATAACCAAGATAGAATTTATGGATCATTGCACTACCCTGGNAACTCNGGAGGTAATTCTAATACAGACTCAGTTTCTGTTCCAAATGTATCTTCAGAATTTCATTTATATGAAGTTCAGTGGACTGCTTCTAACATNAATTTCTTAGTTGATGGTGAAGTGTATCATACCTTTTCGAATAATACTAATGTACCATTTAATCAAGACTTTTACNTATTANTAAATGTNGCAATGGGGGGAGATTTTGGAGGAGCTATTGATCCATCATTTGAACAATCAACNATGGAAATTGATTACATAAGAGTTTATCAATAGTGNGCATATTAAAAAAANATAAAGCNACANTTTTTTTTATAGTAATCTTTTCGATTNTATGGATTTTTGAAAGTTCATTTTCATATTTAAACGAAACAGATNTAACTGCTTCTTTTGATGAAAAAGCGGAGGTNCTTCTTTCTAAAATGACTTTAGAAGANAAAATNGGTCAGATGAATCAATATAGTGGTTTNTGGGATTTTACAGGACCTTCACCTAGAGGTGGAGATGCTNAAAAAAAATACCAAGATTTAAAAAACGGTTNTGTAGGGTCAATGTTAAANGTTCGNGGCGTAAAAGACGTGATGGCTGTNCAAAAAATAGCTGTAGAAGAAACACGTTTNGGCATACCANTAATTATCGGTTTCGATGTTATTCATGGTTATAAAACAATAAGNCCNATTCCTATTGCTGAAGCAGCTAGCTGGGATTTAGANGCCATACAAAAATCTGCTNAAATGGCGGCACTTGAGTCCTCTGCTGCAGGNATTAACTGGACATTTGCTCCTATGGTTGATATTTCGAGAGACGCTCGTTGGGGAAGAGTAATGGAAGGTGCAGGNGAAGATCCTTTTCTAGGAAGTAAAATAGCCACAGCTAAAGTNAAAGGGTTTCAAGGTGAAAANCTTTCTTCAAACTTNACGATTGCAGCATGCGCAAAACATTTTGCNGCTTATGGTTTTTCTGAGGGAGGTCGAGATTATAATACGGTTGATGTAGGAACATCAACACTACATAATATGGTTTTCCCACCTTTTATAGCTGCTAAGGATGCAGGAGTTAAAACATTTATGAATTCATTTAATGAATTAAATGGAATTCCAGCTACTGGTAATNAATATTTACAAAGAGAGGTATTAAAAGAAGAATGGAATTTCGACGGTTTTGTAGTTTCAGATTGGGATTCAATAAGTGAAATGATTGCCCATGGATATACAAAAAATGAATCTGATGCTGCAGAAATAGCATTGAATGCAGGCTCAGATATGGATATGGAATCNTACTTATACCTGGATCATCTAAAGAATCTTNTAGATGAAGGTAAAGTTGATTTAGCGCTTATAGATGATGCCGTAAAAAGAATTTTAAAAGTAAAGTTTGAATTGGGACTATTTGATGACCCATATAAATATTGTGATCTTAAAAGAGAGAAAGAAATTACTGGAAGTAAAGAAATAAATGCGGCTGCTTTAGATATCGCAAAAAAATCGATAGTACTTCTTAAAAATGAAGGAAACCTTCTTCCTTTAAAAAAAGAAGGACAACANATAGCTATTATTGGNGCATTAGCTTCAGATAAAACAAGTCCACTTGGNAATTGGAGATTAGCTGCTGATGATGATACGGCAATTTCTGTTTTAGAAGGAATGAGTAAATACAAAGGGAATTCAATTTTATACTCAAAAGGTGCTAATTTAACTATNGGAAAGGCTGAGTTTGTTACACCATTAAAAATTAATACAATTGATAAAAGTGGTTTTAAGGAAGCTATAACTATTGCAAAAGAAGCTGATATCGTTCTCATGATTTTAGGAGAACACGGATTTCAGAGTGGTGAAGGTAGAAGCAGAACTGATTTAGGCTTACCAGGAGTTCAACAAGAATTACTTGAAGAAATATTTAAGGTAAATAAGAATATTGTTTTAGTACTTAACAATGGTAGGCCTTTAGCTATTAATTGGGCAGATGAAAACATACCNTCAATAGTAGAGGCATGGCAATTGGGTACTCAAAGTGGAAATGCAATTGCAGAAGTACTTTATGGAGATTACAATCCCAGTGGTAAATTACCTATGACTTTTCCAAGAAACGTTGGCCAAGTTCCCCTTTATTATAATCACAAAAATACAGGAAGACCAAATTTACCTGAAGCAGAAACTGTTTTTTGGTCTCATTATAACGATGTAGAGAACACTCCATTATATCCTTTTGGTTATGGTTTAAGTTATACAACCTTTGAATACGGTACTATAAAAACAACAAAATCTTTTGATNTAGACCAAAAAATAACTGTTAGTGTAGCTGTTACAAATACAGGAAAACGAAAAGGAAAAGAAGTTGTTCAACTTTATATTAGAGATAAATACGCAAGTATTACAAGACCTGTTAAAGAATTAAAAGGTTTTGAATTATTGGAATTNTTACCTGGAGAAAAAAAAATAGTTGATTTTGAGCTTACCGAAAAAGAATTGGGATTTTATGACAATAAAGGTAATTGGATTTTAGAAAAAGGAGATTTCGAGATATTTATAGGTGGAAACTCTCAAACAAATAATAAAATAACTNTNGAAGTTAAATAAAAAACATGAAAATATTATTACAAGTATTCGTCGTATTAATTTTTACAAATGGTATCACTCAAAATGCTCCNATAGATTTTGAACCAGGTGGTTTTGGTGATACATGGACATGGACTGTTTTTGAAAATGGCACAGATCCAGCATTAGAAATAGTTGCNAATCCAGATCCTTCTGGAATCAANACCTCTNAGACGGTTGCAAAGTTCACAGCTTTAGAAACTGGTCAACCTTTTGCTGGAGTTGAATCTATGCATGGTGCTGATATAGGTNTTTTTGATTTAAATCCAACTAATGCCATAGTAAATATNATGGTTTGGAAAACTAAAATTAGTGATATAGGNATAAAATATGCTACCCCATCNGGTGGTGCACAAATGGAATTAAAAGTTGCTAACACACTCGTTAATCAATGGGAACTTATTTCTATAGATTTTACNAGCTATATAGGACTTGGCGAAACTACAGGNTTNGATCAAATTATAATATTTCCAGATTTCATAGACCGAGAAGCTGATGATATCATATATTTTGACAATATTACATTTGGTCCAGCGGTACCGGGAGATGTTATTGAATTACCTGTAGATTTTGAATTAGCTGTGGATTATGATATTATAGGTTTTGAAGGGGCAGAAGTCACTGTAGAAGCTAATCCAGATATGTCAGGAATTAATGTGAGTAACACAGTAGTAAAAAGTACTAAAACNAATGGAGCTGCTTTCTTTGCAGGCTCAGCAATGGGATTAACGGTACCAATTGATTTTTCAATATCGGAATCAGTTTCTATTAAAACTTGGTCACCAAAGGCAGATATTCCAGTTCGTTTAAAGTTAGAANGTCCAGGAGGCGAATTTATAGAATTGGATGTAAATACAACTTTAGAAAATGAGTGGGAGACACTTACTTGGGACTTTACAGGNCAAACNNCAGGAGTNGATTGGTTAACTGTAGTGCTATTTTTCGAGTTTGTTATTGACTTACCTGGTGATGGAACTACTTATTATTACGATGATATTAGGGTAGTAGAACCATTAGAAATATATGATAATGAAACTTTNCTTATTAGAGCATATCCTAATCCNGTAACAAACTATTTGAATTTGGAATCATTAGAGGAAATTTCGGAAATTAAGTTGTTCAATATTTTAGGACAAAATATTTTTAATACAATACCTAATAATAACAAATATTTATTTGATATGACAGAGTTTAATGCTGGAATTTATCTTGTTAAGGTAAAATCGATAGCTGGAAAAGTAAGCACTTTAAAAGTGTTAAAAAACTAATTTANTAATTTACTAATTTAATAATAATATCATGAAACAATTTTATTTTTCAATTTTGCTAATTTTTGGTTTTACTTCTTTAAGTATTGCTCAAAATACAGTAACTGTAGACGCAAGTGCTNCACAAAATGGTTATGCAAATGTTTTTGAAACACCAGCAAATGGTGGAGGCTTTGTTTTTGGTCAAGCATGGGGCGTTCCAGATTTAAAGACNGTAGTTGATGCTAGTGCTAATACTCTAACNCTCCAACCTAATTATAATAATTGGGGTGATGGAACAGATGGATTTTGGGTTGATCAAGGTACTGGTCTTGGAAATAAAAATTTTGAAGCTAACACTTATGTTGAAGATAATTCATTGGTAGGCAGTGAACTGACCTTCGAAGGATCCGTATCTTCCTATAATATTAGTTCTGATTATCAAGTATTAGCTTTTATTAAGGTTTTTAATGCTGATTTTTCTTTTCTAAAGCAGGAAAATTTTGAAATAGTAGCAACAGGAGACTTTTCAGTTTCTTATACCAATGTGGAAGCTTCAGATGCTGTTGTTCAATACGGCTTTCAAGTTTTAGGTTTAAATGCTAATCCTACTGAGGAAGCNTCTTTGGGTAGTGTAATTGTTGAATCAACACNACNANNATTAGGTTTACCTTTAACTTTTGAAGGAGGACAACTTCCTGCATTTGGTGATTTTAATGGATCATCAACTCAAGTAATTGCAAATCCAGATGCTAGTGGAATCAATACAACGGCAAACGTTGCTGAGAATACGGTACCAGGTGGAGCATCTTTTGCTGGAGTAGGCATTGGAGTTCCAATCAACCTTACCAACGATAAGTATTTTAAAATGCAAGTTTGGTCACCGGTAGCTAATACACCTGTATTGTTAAAATTAGAAGGAGGACCACCACCGGTTGAGCGTCAAGTTACAACAACAACAACTGGTGCTTGGGAAGAAATTATATTTGATTTTAGTGCTGAGGGAGCTGTAGAATACACAACAGCTGTAATTTTCATGAATTTCAATGTGGTAGATGGTGCCACCCAGACTTATTATTGGGATAATTTAGAATTATTTACACCACCACCACCACCTGGAGTAAATTTACCAATTACTTTTGAAAACGGAGATAATCCAAACTTTCAAGATTTTAATGGTTCAGAAACTGAAGTAATTAGTAATCCATTTCCTGATGGACTAAACCCATCAGAGAATGTAGCTCAAAATATTGTACCAGGTAACACCTCTTTTGCAGGTGTAAGTTTTGACGTTAGTACCATAGATCTTTCATTAGGAAATACTTTTAATCTTGATGTACGAGCAATTTTGCCAGATGCACCAATTTTATTGAAACTAGAAAATACAGTTAATGGAACTTCTATTGAAAGAGAAATAATTTTATCTACAGTAAATGAATGGGAAAATATAACATTTGACTTTAGTACAGAAGCTAATGCTAACTATGATAAAGTTACTTTATTTATGTATTTCAACAGCCCTCTTTCAATAAATAGAGTTGCTTATTGGGATAATTTGAAACAAAATTTAAATGATTTAGTAGCGTTACCTGTAACTTTTGAGAGTGCAACTGCCGATTATAATGTAATAGGATTTGAAGGAGCAGATGCAGCTGTAGAGGTGAATCCAGATCCTTCAGGAATCAATACTAGTAATACCGTAGTTAGACTTACAAAAACAGAAGGAGCAGCATTTTTTGCAGGAACTGCTATGGGATTAGATGTTCCAATCGATTTTTCTGAAACAGAATCAATCTCTATTAAAACTTGGTCACCAAAGGCAGATATTCC
>PAUJ01000023.1 GCA_002713705.1 Flavobacteriaceae bacterium | reverse complement strand
TGGAAGCCCAATGCCTTCAAGTGATTATTGGTTTAGAGTAGAGTATACCGAAAATGATACTAAAAAAGAATTTACAGGGCATTTTACCCTTAAAAGATAGAAAACACGAACAATGAGTATAAAAAAGATCTACTTACTACTATTTATTCTGTTATCACAGATGGCATATTCACAAGATGGCATTCCTGTATATTCAGATTACTTTACAGACAATCTATATTTATTACATCCTTCAATGGCGGGNGCAGCGTCATATAATCAAATAAGATTGACAGCAAGAAATCAATGGGTCGATCAAAAGGAATCGCCTAATCTACAAACATTAGCTTTTAATGCTAGGGTAGGGGAAAGATCGGGTATAGGAGCNATATTTTTTAATGATAGAAACGGATACCATTCTCAAACTGGAGGATATGTTACATATGCCCATCATATTATGTTTTCCAGAAATGANTATGTAGATTTAAATCAATTATCTTTTGGGCTTAGCTTTGGACTAATTCAATCTAGATTAGATGAAACACAATTTGATCCTACAGANTTTGATCCTATTATTGCAGGGATNNTTCAAAGTACTTCTTATTTTAATGTAGATGCAGGAATGTCCTATAATTTCTTAAATTTTTCTGGAAATTTTACAATTAAAAATTTAATTTTTCAAAACAGGAGTATTTACTCATCAGATTATGAATCTGCTAATCAACGTAAATATATAATTTCNGCNGCTTATGCAATAGGTGATTTTGGTGCAACCTGGATTTACGAACCGTCTTTTATGTTTCAAATTCAAGAGCGAACAGGAGAACAATCAATTGATATAAACGGTAAAGTTTACAGGGCTATGGAATTTGGACAATTATGGGGAGGTATATCCTATAGGAATAGTTTTGATGGTGCNGAATATTTAAATGGAGTAGATGTNGCTAATCAAAAATTACAATATTTAACNCCAGTGATTGGAATCAATGTTAATAAATTTATATTTGCTTATACCTATACGCAACAAATGGGTAATGTGAAATTTGATAGTGGGGGTTTCCATCAAATAACANTAGGACTTAATTTTTTAGGAGGTCGAGCGGAACCTTATGATTGTAATTGTCCAGCAATTAATTAATAAAAATACAATCTAAANTTTAAAAGGATTTTATTNTTATTGATATCTTATTTAAATTTTCATTCAAAAGAAACTCCATTGTACTNGTGTCTGTATTGGTATAAAAATCAAGNTTAGGTTCTTGATTTGTTTTACTTAATAAATTGTTATGTATCAATATATTTCTAGTTTGATTAGCTACTGCAACACCTGAATCAATTATTGTTACTTGCTTTGGTAGTATTTTTTGTATTTGAGGAATTAAATAAGGATAATGACTACATCCCAAGACCAGATAATCAATGTCTTTTTTAAGCATTGGCTGCAAGTATTTATTTAATAAAATAGTTATTTCTGAATCATCTATTTTACCCATTTCAATCAAAGGAACCAAACCTTCACCTATAATTTCTGTTACCCTTATATGATCTTTGTATTCATCTAAAGATTCAGAAAAGAGTATGCTATTNAAAGTTCCTTNGGTTGCTAAAATTCCAATACTTTTTGAAGAAGATTTTAANGCAGCAGGTTTAATCGCTGGTTCTATTCCAATAAAAGGGACATCGAATTTNTCACGTAAGATTTCTATTGCATTTGTTGTTGCAGTGTTACAAGCTACAACAATTATTTTGCTTCCCATTTTTAATAATAATTCGGTATTTTTAATACTTAATGAAATAATTTCATCAACAGTTTTATAGCCGTAAGGAGCATTGATNCTATCTGCTAAGTAAATCGTGCTTTCNTTAGGAAGGAGATGATGNATCTCTTTCCAGATGGAAGTGCCTCCAACTCCAGAATCGAAAAGTCCAATAGGATTATTATTCATTATATAAAAATAAAAAACTGCNCACCAATNGGAGAGCAGTTTTGAAAAATAGTTTTNAAATTAGAAAATTAAATTCCCAATTCTTTTTTAACATCTACTAGAAGGTCTTTACCTTCAGCTAACAATAAGCTACTGCTATCCAAAACATACTGGTATCCTTGAGACCTTCCTACTTTTTGAATTGCAGTTCTAGCCTTTTCAAGAATTGGTGCAATTAAGTCTTCTTGCTTTTTCTGTAAATCTTCCATNGCNCCTTGTCTGTAAGCATTAATATTAGCTTGCATTCCTTGAACTTCTTCTGCACGTTTTGCATTTACTTCAGCAGTTTTACTTTCTGCCTCAACTTCGTATTGTTTAATTTTTGTTTCAAACTCTTTTACCAATGTTTTTATTTCGGTATCATAAGTTCTTTGAAGATTTTCCAATTGACTTTGTGCAGCTTTCATTTCTGGCATAGATTCCGCTAAAGCTTGTGTATCGATGTGNGCAATTTTATTTTGTGCATTAACAAAACTAGTAGCTCCGACAAAAAGCATAATTGCCACAAATAATGATTTCATTTTTTTCATTGTAATTGTATTAAAATTTAATTATTAATTATTGATTATCTTTTTTTAAACTCATTTTAATTATTCCCATTACCTTNTTCACCTTCATTATCATTTTCCTCTTCGTTGTTAGTTGGATTTGTATTATTTCTNTTTGCTCTANCCTCTAAAATTGAATCTTTTTTNCGCTGTCTCTCGTCTAATAATTTTTGTTTTCTTGCATCATATTCAGCTTTTCTAACCAAACGAATAGAATCACGAACTTTTTTTCGTTCTTCCATTTCTTTTTCACGAGCATCTTTCTTCTCNTCTANAGCTTGTTCTCTTTCTGAAATAGCATTATCTTCTTCTAAAGATAGATCTTCTTTGCGTTCTACTTCTTTTTTATCTCTTTTGGAGCTAACTTCTTCTCTTTTTGCGCTTCGGTTAATACTACGTAAAACAATATCACTTATATCGTGCCTATCAGCCGAGAAAAGCATCACAATATCTGCTGATTTGTCAAAAATAAAATCATATTTTTTGTTCTCTGCTATTTCCTGAACAATATTAAAAACNTGATCCTGGATGGGCTGAACTAATTGACGTCTTTGAATGTATAAATCACCATTAGGACCAAAACGATCTTGTTGGTATTTTAACATTTCATCTTCTAAAACTTTAATATCTTCNTCTCTTTCTTCAATTAANTCAGTNGTAAGNAAAACTCTTTCAGTACTTAAATTAATTTTTAAAAGCTCAACTTGATCATTTTTCTTTTCTATATCTTTTTTCCATCGCTGAACTTTCCCATTTAATTGGGTAGATGCTTCTTTATATTCAGGAATATTTTCAAGAATATATTCCATATCAATATATCCAATTCGAACTCCTCTTTGTGCGTTTGCTACAAAAGAAAAACACAAAAGAGTAAGAGTAATAAATAATAACTTTTTTGTCTTCATAGTTGTTAGTTGTATGTTAAGAAAAAACCGTGCCATTTTTAAAATTGTTGTCCAATTATAAAGTGTGTTTCCCATCCATTAGGTTGAATGCCTCCGAGTACAGGATCAAATCCGTAACCAAAATCAATTCCTAATAACCCAAATGCAGGCATAAATATACGCAATCCTAAACCAGCAGACCTTTTTAATTGAAAAGGATTATAACTCCTAAAATTATCGTAGGCAGCACCAGCTTCTACAAAGGTTAATGCGTAGATTGATGCTAATTGTTTTAAAGTTATTGGGTAACGCAGTTCTAAAGAAAACTTATTATAAATAGCATTTCCATCTATAGGAGATAAAGATTGATTAGGATAGCCTCTTAGTGCTATTACTTCACGACCATCTAAACTGTAGGATCCTAATCCATCACCTCCTAAAAAGAAACGCTCAAAGGGTACAACTCCTCTATCTTGATTGTACGCTCCTAAAAATCCAAACTCAGCACTTGGGCGTAACACCATTTTTCCTACTAGCTTTGTGTACCAAGTTCCCTTAAATTTTATTTTGTAGTATTCCAACCACTTAAATTTTTCTTGATCAATTTCTGAAATTCTTGCAGTAGCATCTACATAATCAGGATCTGTAGGGCCAACTTCTTCCAGTTCACTTCTTTCATTATCTAAGGATTCCCAATCTGTACTGCTAAATGCAGAATACGGTAAAGTTACTTTTGCAGTAACACTAAATTCTGATCCTGACATAGGAAAAATTGGATTTGTCGCAGTATTATTTCTGCTTATTCCAATAGTGTATGCTAAATTATTAGATTCTCCGTCCCCAAATGTAAACAAACCTGTATTGTAGTTTTTTAAATTATAGTGTTGATAACTTATGGAATGAGAAAGTGTAAAGTAATCATCTGGCCACTTTAATCTTTTTGCCAAACCTACAGCTCCACCAGTTATTAAAAAACGACGAGATTTATCAACATCTCTAGTTCTATAATCATAAAAGTATTGAATTGTATGAGAAAATGAAGTGCTTAATTGTATTGGTTTTTTACCTCCTAGCCAAGGTTCTACTAGTGACAAACTATAGGTTTGATAAAAAGTACTTGCTTGAGCTCTTATTGAAAGTTTTTGCCCATCTCCCATCGGTAATGGATGATACGCATCTTTATTAAAAATATTTCGAACGGAAAAATTATTAAATGATAAACCTAAAGTTCCAACAAATCCACCTCCACCATAACCACCTTGCAATTCTATTTGACTAGATCCTTTTTCAACAACAGAATACTCCATGTCTAATGTACCATTGTTTGGATCTACATTATTAAAATTGGGGCTAATCTGTTCTGCATCAAAATAACCTAACTGTCCTAATTCTCTTATGGTTCTAACAACATTTCGTTTGCTATATTTTTGTCCAGGTCGAGTTCTAATTTCTCTATAAATTACGTGATCATTTGTTTTGTCATTACCTACTACTGTAATATGATCAAAATAAGCAATTTTACCTTCAATAATTCTTATTTCAAAATCGATTGTATCATTTCTTACGGCAACTTCAACTGGGTTTATTCTTGAAAAGAGATATCCGTTATTCTGATATAAATTTGTAAGGTCATTTGCTTCTGGATCTGTTACATCTTCAATACGTTCTTGGAGTAAGACTCCATTATATACATTGCCTTCAGATATGCCTAAAACTCTTTTTAATTGTGAATTGGTATACACACTATTTCCTATAAAATTAATATCTCCAAAATAATATTTTTTACCCTCTTCAATATTTATTTTTAGAACAATATCCTTATCATCTCTTTTGATTATTGAATCATTGATGATTCTAGCATCTCTAAAACCATTAGACCTAAATTTTGTCAACATTAATTCTTTATCGGTATCATAACCGGATTCAGTAAACTTTGATCTTTTCCAAATGCGAAAGAATGATTTTTCTTTGGTATCTTTCATTGCAGCTTTTAATTTACTGCTTGGCATTTCTTTATTTCCCGCTATTTCAATAGACGATATTTTAACTTTTTTGTTTCTATTGATATTAATGGTAAGATGTCTAGAAAACTCAATTCCTAAGGAATCTGCATAAGGAACTGAAGTAATATCAACTTCCGTATAAAAATAACCATCTTCTCTATATTTATTTTTGATATAGTTTTTTGTAGTGGCTATAAGGTTTTTAGTGATTTTTATTCCAGGTTTTAAATTATTATCCTTAATTATTTCTTTTTGTTGTACTTTTTTAACACCAACAATTGTTACACTCTTAATTTTTGGAAGTTCAACTATATGAAGTTCTAAATCAACTTCATCTTCAACAATGTTAGTTACATAAAATGCAATATCACTAAAAAGACCTTGTTCCCAAAGTTTTTTAGTTATTTCACTAAGTTTTTCACCTGGGATAAAAATGCGATCTCCTACTTTTAGTCCTGTAAAAGCAATTACTGTTTTTTCATTAAAACTTTGTTCTCCTGAAACACTTAATGATCTAATAGTATACTTTTTATTTCCTTGTAGCGGCAATTGCTGAGCGGAAAGAGAAAAAACCGATAGTATTGTAAATAGTAGAATACAATAAATCTTTTTGTAGTTATTTAATAGTGGAGTGTTATTTAAGTTGTTCACTTGTTTTTCCAAATCTTCGTTCTCTGTTTTGATAATTTAATATTGCCTCAAAAAGGTTTTCTTTATTGAAATCTGGCCAAAGTATATCTGTAAAATACAGTTCGGCATAAGCAATTTGCCAAAGTAAAAAATTACTGATACGTTGTTCACCACTGGTCCGTATTAATAAATCTACATCTGGTAAATCACAAGTGTAAAGATGATTATTAATTACCGATTCATCAATATTTTCGGGCGAAATTAGGTTATTTTTAACTTTAAGACTAATCTCTTTAATAGTTTTTATTAATTCTTCTCTAGAGCTATAACTTAAAGCAAGGGTTAAAGTGAGTCTCGTATTGTTCTTTGTTTTTTCTACAACATCAATAAGTTCAGTAGAAACCTTGGTAGGCAAGGACTTTATATCGCCAATAGTGGCAAGTTTAATATTGTTTTTTTGAAGGGTATTAAGTTCTTTTTTTAGGGAAGATATTAAAAGTTTCATCAATAATTCAACCTCAAGTTTTGGACGATTCCAGTTTTCGGTCGAAAAGGCATAAAGTGTTAGAAATTTAATATTAATTTCCGTACAAACCTCCACAATCTCTCTAACAGTTTTTGCGCCACCTTGATGTCCTAAGCTTCTTAGTAATCCTTTTTTTTTAGCCCATCTCCCATTGCCATCCATAATTATCGCTATATGGTTTGGTAAGTTGCTAGTGTTTATTTGTTTTAATAGGCTCATTTAGAAATTACAATAACAAGGTTTTCTTCCGAATGTGTAAGATAAAGTTATTCCACTAAACACATACCAATCGTTGTTATTTATATTACCAAAACTTAAATTATCTTGATTTTCTCTAACTTTATTTGGGTTGCTACCGTCTAGGTTATCTGTAAACGTATAACGAGCTCCAATTTCTGCTGCAATTACAAATTTTGTTCCTAAAGTTGCTTTGTATCCAATTATCATGGGTATAGCTATAGATCCTGTTTTTCCATCTTCAACAATAATATTGTCACTTCTTTTAACGAGAGAATTATAATTAAAATAGGTTAATCCGGTAAAAAGATAGGGCGTATTAGCTGGTTTTCCGTTGTACATATTAAAATCCCAGAACGTATATTCTAAACCAACGGATAATTCAACAAGGCTGTTTTCAAATTTATAACCACGTTCTTTGCGTCTAGTATCTTTGGCATTATTATCGTCACCTTTAATTTGTCCAAGTAAAATAGTTCCTCTAAATGAATGTCTTGGACTTCTATTCCATTTAAAAAGACCACCGAAAACTGGTGTTTTAGGTGATATATATGTTGTTTTACCAACATCTCCAATATAATTTGCCATCCCCAAATAGCCTCCAATCTCATAGGTTTGAGATTGCATTAGAAAAGGAGTAAATAATGCTAAAAATATAACTAACTTCATAAAGTTAAAAGTTGGTAAATATAATAATAAACTTTGCATCTAAGAACAATCTTTTAAACAGTCTTTGTTCATAACATTAATTAAAACGATTTATTGTTTAATTCCGTTTGTCTTCCCCCCACAATAATTTTTTTCGAAGAGTTTTTATAAAACTGTCTTGTGAAAGTTGGACAAGTTTTATATGAAATGATGCCTTTTTAATGGTAATAATTGTGTTATTTTTTAAAGTAGCAATCCTAGAATCTAAAGAAACTAAATGTGATTTTCCACGACCCGAAACCTTTAATTGTATGGTGCAATTATCAGGAACAACCAAGGGCCTAGCGTTAAGATTGTGAGGAGCAATAGGAGTAATAACCATACTGTTAGTGCTAGGATCTATAACGGGTCCTCCGCAACTTAAAGAATAACCGGTAGATCCTGTAGGGGTTGAAATAATAAGCCCATCAGACCAATAAGAAGTTAAATGCTTGCCATTGACTAAAGTTTCTACTTTAATCATAGAAGTTGTGTTTTTTCTATTGACAGCTATTTCATTTAAAGCAAAGTTTAATGGTGAAATCTTTTCGTTTTTTGGATTGGTAGAAATTGAAAGTAAACTTCTTTCCGAAATAAAATAATCCCCACTTAAAATTTGATATAAACTATCTGTAATTTCTTCTTTTTGTATGGTTGCTAAAAAACCAAGTCTTCCAGTGTTAATTCCAATTATTGGGATTCCTAAATCTTTAACATAAGTAATCGACTTTAATAAAGTACCATCACCTCCAATGCTTAAAAAAAAATTATAACTAGCATCTATTTCTTTAAAAGAAAAAATTTTAGAATAATTCTTTGAAATATCTTTGTTTTTTTTAATGTTTTTTAAAAATGCTTCTTCTACAACAATTTCAACATTTTTACTTTGAAGTGCATCTAAGATGTACTGAATATAGATTTCAGAATCTTTATGATAAAACTGCCCGTAGATACCTATTTTCATTTTTATTTAATTATTATTTTTGTCGATTGGTTAAATATAGAAACGCTATTAGTTCTTTAGTTGAGTTAAAAAAAATTAACAAGCTCGTTTTATGAGTTTATATGTTAAGGTATTTATCTAAATAGTTAGAACGGTCTTTTAAGTCTTCTAAAAATCGATCTTCTTCGTGATTAGAAACGACAAGATAATTATAACGTCTAAAAGTTTGAACGATTGCGTTCATTCCAATATGACCTATTTTAATAGTAGCTTGAACCCTATCTCCCTCGATTTTTGATATAAATAAGCCCAATATTTTAGCATTATTAGATTCTACAATCTGACATATTTCGCTAAAAGAATAATCGCGTTGTTCTTTTTCAATTACAATTATACCACCTGCTTCATTTAAAAAAGGAGTATCATTAAATATGGACATAATATCACTTAATTCATAATAGCCAATGTAACTATTGTCTTTTCCTAACACGGGCATAATATTACTATTGTTTAAAGCAAATGCTTCCAAAATATCCAGCCAATTCGTTTTTTCTCTTACAAAAAATGTTTCCAAAGAAAATAAGTAATCTTTCAATTGCTTTGTGCCTTCAAAACAATGTGCATCATTTTCAGAAATACAACCAATATAGATCCCATCATTCTTAACTGGAACATGAGAATAAGTTAATTGGTTGAAAATATCTTGTACCTCTAATATGTTGGCAGCTATATTAAAAGGAGCGATGTCGTTAATTATGTATTCCTGTGTACTCACAAATATTATTTTTTGCAAATTACTTAAAAAATAGCTTTAAATGCATAGTTCAAATTGTATTTTTACCATTCTAAATTTAAATCATGACAAAACTAAGCGTCAACATTAATAAAATTGCAACCTTACGTAATGCAAGAGGGGGTAATACTCCAAGTGTTTTACAAGCTGCCATAGATGTTCAGAAATTTGGTGCTGAAGGAATAACTATACATCCTCGGCCAGACGAAAGACACATAAGATATCAAGATGTTTATGACATCAAACCCGTTATTTCCACAGAGTATAATATCGAAGGAAATCCTATAGATTCATTTTTAAAAATGGTGTTTGACGTCAAACCAACTCAAGTGACATTAGTTCCTGATGCAATTGATGCAATTACTTCAAATGCAGGTTGGGATACTATTATCCATAAAAGTTTTTTGTCTGAAATAATTTCTGAATGTAAAAAACAGGCTATAAGAACTTCTATATTTATAGATCCTAATTTAGCTATGATTGAGGGAGCAGCTAATATTGGAGCAGACCGTATAGAACTTTACACCGAAGAATTTGCTCTGCAATATAGCTTGGGGAATAAAAAAGCTATTGAACCCTATATTCAATCTGCAATTAGTGCTGATGAATTAGGTTTGGGAATTAATGCTGGGCATGATTTGTCATTAGAGAATATTCTTTTTTTTAAAGAAAACATTCCAAATCTATTGGAAGTATCAATTGGGCATGCACTGATATGTGAATCTCTTTATTTAGGCATGGATAATGTAATTAATAGTTACTTGCGAAAATTGAGCTAATGTTATTACATTCTAATATTTTAGGAGAAGGGAAACCATTTATAATTCTTCACGGGTTTTTAGGGATGGGTGATAATTGGAAATCCTTAGGGAAGCGATTTTCAGAACAAGGATACCAAGTTCATTTAGTAGATCAACGTAATCATGGAAGAAGTTTTCATAGTAAACTCTTTAATTATAGTTTACTAGCGGAAGATCTACAAAAATATTGCGAGTTTTATAAATTAGAAGATTTTATTTTATTAGGTCATTCTATGGGAGGAAAAACAGCGATGAACTATGCTATAAAATACCCTGAGAGCCTTTCAAAATTAATAATAGCAGACATTGGACCACAACAATATCCGTTGCATCATCAAGATATTTTAAAAGCCCTTTCAGCATTAGATTTTTCAGTAGTAAAGACAAGAAAAACAGCTAATGAAGTTATTTCAGAGTATATAAAAAACGATGGAGTAAGATTATTCTTAGCTAAAAACTTGTTTTGGAAACATCCAGATGAATTAGCACTTAGAATTAATCTTTCGGTGCTGATTAAAAATATTGAAGAGGTAGGCAAAGCACTTTCAGAAAAATCCATATATCACAAAGAAACCTTATTTTTAAGAGGAGCAAACTCTAATTATATTGAAAATGTAGATGAGCTTATTATAAAAAAACAGTTTCCAAATTCAGAGATTCAAACAATAAAAAACGCTGGACATTGGTTACATGCTGAAAATCCTAAAGATTTTTATAATAAAGTAATGAATTTTATATCGATATAGGATGAAGGTTAATTTTCAAATACTAAGATTAGGATAGTTAATTTTCCTATAAAAAATGTAAATTTTTAATATTTCAAAGACAGATTCAACAATGATTATTAATATGAAAAAGCTTGCAATTATATGTTTATTTCTAAGTACTGTTTTCACACTTTCAGCTCAGAAAAAAAAATATAAAAATATTTCTGGAAAAGTTACGTATTTAAGCGTAGCACTTCCCAATGTTAATATCATTGTGAATAATAATGAGCAAGGGACGGAATCAGATGAAAAAGGAAATTACCTAATTAAAGCTAATATTGGGGACACTATAACCTATAGCTATGTTGGTTTTGAAACAATTACTATTTTAATAGAAGACATTACTAGTGTTTTAAATATTGAAATGGTTGTTAAAGCTAATGATCTTGATGAAATAGTTATTAAATCAACGAATAAAGAGAGTGAATATAATAAATCTAAACAGAATTTTTCAACTTCGAAAGGTATAGTAAACCAAGAAGCAGCAGGGTATTCTGTTGTTTATGTTGGAGGAAATAAAATAGATTTGATTTACGCCTCACTAACCGAGGCACTCGATGGAAGGGTAGCTGGTGTTAGATTAGATCCCAGTACTGGTAAACTTGCTATTAGAACCAAGACTTCTATTTTTTATGATGCTGCTGTTTTATGGGATGTTGATGGTGTTATTTTTACTGACGAACCTCCAATAAATTTTGCCTCTATTGAAAATATATTTATTCTCAAATCATTAGCAGCAACAAATCTTTATGGAAGCATGGGCGCTGGAGGAGTAATTGTAATTACTACAAAAAATGGTGCATTAACTAATGATATTGAACAAAAAAAAATCATAGCAGAACAATACACCAATAAAATAATTTATAATAATGATGCTGTTGTTATTTCTGAAGAAAAAATGTGGAATAGTAATCAAAATGCTGTTTTGAAACGGTTTAACAATAAACAAAAAGCATTAGATTATTATGAGAATAATATAAAATTTCAAACAGAAAGCTACAGTGAATCAATAAAAATTGCTAGACTATTTAATGGTTACTACAACGATCGAGAAATATCAATCAATATCTTAAATGAATTGCTAATTAAGTATCAAAAAAATCCAGAAATTGTAAAGGCAATTGCTTATCAAATAGATCAATTAAATGCGAAACTGGAAGCTGAAAATATATATAAAAAGGTTTTTACATTGCGGCCTAATTATGCGCAATCTTATCGTGATTTAGCTAATGCTTATATAAAAAACAATAAATTTAAAAGAGCTTGGAGAATGTATATGAGTTATATGCTTCAGCAAAAATCGGGAAGTGAACAAAAAATAAATAAATTGCTTTTTAATGAAATGGAATGGCTTTATTATAATCGAAAAAATCAAGCAGAAATTAAAGAATCATTTGTACCAAATAACACCATTAGCGAATTTAGAAAAGACATTCGTTTGGTTTTTGAATGGAATACCTCCGAAGCAGAATTTAATCTTGAGTTTGTAAACCCAAGTAAGCAATCTTTCGTATTTGAACATAATTTAATTTCAAATAAGGAGTTAATAGAAAACGAAAAAAAAATAGGCTATTCAAGTAAAGAGTTTTTTATTGATGATTTAGGTACAGGAGAGTGGCTAATAAATATAACTTATTTGGGAAATAAAAAACCGGAACCTACCTTTTTTAAAGTAACAATATATAAGCAATGGGGAAGTCCAAATCAATCAGAAGATATTAACATTTTTAATTTTGAAAAAGAAAGAGATAAGTTTCAACTTTTTAAATTAAAAAATCAATAATTCATATAATTTTAGATTTTAAAAAAACAAGACTTGAAGTGGATTTTAAAACTATTACTAACTGCATTGGCAGTTTTATTATTAGCAAATATATTGCCAGGTGTCGATGTTAAAAGTTACACCTATGCTATATGGGTAGCATTAGTTATTGGTTTATTGAATGCTTTTTTAAGGCCTTTATTAATATTCTTAACGCTACCCGCAACACTTATAACCTTAGGTTTGTTTTTGTTTGTTATTAATGCTTGTATCATTTTAATAGCGGCAAAGTTCTTAGGTGGTTTTACGGTAACTTCTTTTTGGTGGGCATTATTATTTAGCCTAATGCTCACTTTTTTGCAATCTTTCTTGCATTCCGTCTTAAACGAAGACAATCAAAGCTGACAATCTATTCTTAAAATATTTGTATCAAGGTTTTTCGTTTTGTACTTTTGCACTCCCAAAAATAAAGAGGTAAAATTTTACATAAAATGGAGATTACAAAAAAAGACATCGATAGTTTAAATGCAGTGGTTACTGTGGCAGTTAAATCTGAAGATTATTCGGATAAAGTTCAGAAAATTTTAAACAATTATAGAAAAACTGCAAATATACCGGGTTTTAGAAAAGGTCATGTTCCCATGGGAATGGTTAAAAAGCAATATGGTAAAGCGGTTTTAGTAGAGGAAGTGAATAAAATCCTCCAAGATGCTCTTCATAAGTATCTAACTGAAGAAAAGTTGGATGTTTTAGGAAACCCCTTACCTAAAAACGATACAGAAATAGATTGGGATGCAAAAGATTTTACATTTGATTTTGAATTGGGGCTCTCTCCCAAATTTGATGTAGATGTAGTGGGTAAAAAAGCGATTACGCATTATAACATCGAAGCGGATGATAAGATGGTAAATGACCAAGTTACTTCTATCCGTAAACAATATGGAAAATTGATTTCAAAAAAAGAAGTTGAAAAAGGGGATGAAATTACAGGTACTTTTTCTAACGAAGAAAAAGAAATTAATAAAGACACCACTTTTTCTTTAGATGTAATTAAAGGAAAAACTCAATTAAAAAAAATAATAGGCGCTAAGGTTGGTGATACATTGAGTCTAAAGACAAAAAACCTTTTCGCGAATGACCATCAAAATCAAACATATTTTGGCGTATCGCAGGACGATGCTAAGGGGTTAGATATTGAAGTTAATTTTGAACTAAAAGAAGTTAATCTTCGTGAAATGGCGGTTCTAAATCAAGAATTTTTTGATAAAATTTTTGGTAAAGATGTTG
>PAUJ01000022.1 GCA_002713705.1 Flavobacteriaceae bacterium | reverse complement strand
CCACCACTAACAATATATAAATCTTGGTCACCATCGGCATCGGCATCAAAAAACAAGGAAGACATATCTTCACTATTTTTATCTATTTCCCATAATTCTTGATTTGTTTCTTTAAAAGTTCCACTTAAATCTTGAACATACATCTTACCACTATAACCTTTGGCTCCCCCAATATAAAAATCGTCTAAACCATCAGAATTTATATCCATCACTGACATTGAAGGTCCTAAAATTGACATTTTATGTGGTAATAACGACTCCTTTGCAAAATCATTAAAATCATTTTCCTCATGCTTATAATTAACATCTATTTGGTTAGTTACTTCAGTAAATAACTGTTTTTTAGTAATTTGACCTAAACTAGGTGAATCCTTAATATCTGTTTTATT
Organism: Flavobacteriaceae bacterium; assembly: GCA_002713705.1. Lineage (GTDB taxonomy): Bacteria > Bacteroidota > Bacteroidia > Flavobacteriales > Flavobacteriaceae > Marifrigoribacter. The sequence continues at coordinate 35,822 of PAUJ01000022.1, read as the reverse complement.
ATAAGGAATAGTTAACGTGTTATTCGCGTTAATATTTGCATAAGTTTGCTTATTTCCATCTGGCCACTCAATCCAAACAGAATCTATTTTTTTATGATTTCCTATTCCAAAATGTAAATTATCTTCAACTGAAGAAAGGTATCCTCTACTTAGATAATGTTCTTTAATTTGAAATTTACCATTTATTTTTATTGTTACTCTTGTCCCTAATCCAGATTTATTTTTTTCCTTTCCAATTAATTTTACTTTTAAAAAATTACCACCTTTCATTTTCTCACTGTTATTTTCATAGACAAAAGCTATTGAGTCTATATTTGAAATTACAATATCTACATCACCATCATTATCTAAATCTGCATACGCAGCACCGTTCGAAAATGAAACTTCATTGAGCCCCCACTCCTCTCTAATACTAGTAAAAGAAATATTACCTTCATTTTTATAAATATAATTTTTTATTGGATTAACAGGTGTTTGATCTAAGGCTTCTTTTATATAATCCAGATCTTTCCCTTCCTTATCTTTATTCATTTTATTAAGTAACTTCTTTTTTATTTTAACATAATCATTATTCCTAATATCTTTTCTTAAACCATTGGTTATTAATAAATCTTTATATCCATCATTATCAAAATCTGACCATAGCGGCGCCCAACTCCAATCAGTGCTTGATATACCTGCAAGTTGAGAAACCTCACTAAAAGAACCATTCCCATTATTTTTTTGTAACGTATTCATCATGTATTGATAATGAAATCCATTATTAATAGCGTTCTTGAATCTTTTAGGATTCATTCCAGACATATTAGTTTTTATGCGGTAATTATCCTCAGCCACCATATCGACAGTTACAATATCCAACCAACCATCATTATCAAAATCAGCGATATCAGATCCCATAGAAAAATTAGAAATATGTTTTACACTTTCCTTTAACATTTCAGAGAAAGTACCATCTTGATTATTAATATATAAGTAATCGTGTTCTATATAATCATTACAAACATAAACATCAGGCCAACCGTCATTATTTATATCGCCAATTGATGCACTTAAACCATAACCGATACCATTGCCAACTAATCCTACTTTTTCGCTTACATCTTTAAAAAAACCATTATCATTTTGGAAAAGCACATCACTTGAAAGCTCGTCTCTTTCCATATGATTCATTCCACTATCTATTAAAGGCAATGTGTTGATGGGAGCATTTAACAGATACATATCAAGATCTCCATCTTTATCATAATCTAAAAAAACAGATTGTGAAGAGTATCCAGCGTAATCTAATCCGTATTTTGCAGCTTGTTCGGTAAACGTTAAATCTCCGTTATTTATAAATAGTTCGTTTTTTCTTTTTTCTTCTTCAACATCCCCTGCTCTACAGATATAAATATCTAAAAATCCATCATTATTAATATCAATCATAGAGGTACCTGTTGACCAACCCCATGAACCTACTATTCCTGAACTAACACTAATTTCTTCAAATTGAAGATTCCCTTTGTTTAAATACAGCCTATTATTTCCAAAGTTTGCTGTAAAAAAAATGTCAGGCAAACTATCGTTATTAATATCTCCTACTGAAACTCCTGCACCAGAATAATAAGATGGATATACAATTATATTCATTGAAGCAGACTCTGGAAGTTTATTGATAAAATTCACTCCTGTTAAATCTGGATTTAATAAGGTAAATAGAGGGCCTTCAAAATCATTTTCAGTTCCTCTATTTTCTGAACAAGAAATGAATAAGAAGAAACTAATAATGATAAAACTTAAATAAGTTATTCTATTTTTAAATAAACTGACAATATGGTAAGGCATTTAAATAATTTTTGAATTTAATCGAAAACAAATAATAAATTATTACTTATATTTTTTTGAGGGACTCAAATTAAGAAAAAAAAAACCACTTTCAATGAAAGTGGTTTTTTTATTTTATAAAAGATTTAATTAAACGTTCTCTTCTTCTTTTTTATCTGACAAATCAATTCCTTTTTTCTTAACTGAATCAAAGAATACAGGAGTTGCAATAAACAAAGATGAATAGGTACCTACTAAAACTCCGACTATTAACGCAAAGATCAATCCTCTAATAGATTCTGCACCAAATATAAAAATAGAGATTAAAACTATTAAGGTAGTTAATGAAGTATTCAAGGTACGACTTAATGTACTATTTAAGGCACTGTCAATTACTTTAGACATTTTCCAAGATGGATGATCATTAAAATATTCACGAATTCTATCGAACACTACCACGGTATCATTCAACGAATAACCAATTACAGTAAGTATCGCAGCGATAAATGACTGTCCAATCTCCATGTTAAAAGGCATAAACCTGTAGGTTAAAGAAAAAATTCCCAATACAATTAATACATCATGGAAAACGGCAACTACTGCACCTAAACTAAATTGCCATCTTCTAAAACGCAATAATATGTAAAGGAAAACTACAACTAGGGATCCTAATACTACCCAGAAAGATGCTTTTTTAATATCATCCGCAATGGTTGGGCTCACTTTGTAAGATTCCATTCTACCGGCAAGTTTATTTTCAGCATCACCAACATATTGATCATAGGTAAACCCATCTGGAAGATTAGGCCTTAAACCTTCAAATAGCATTTGTTCAATTTCTTCATCTACTTCAGATCCTGCTTCATCTACTTTATACTTAGTCGTAATCTTTAACTGATTACTTCCACCATATGTTTTTGCCTCTGCAGAACCAAATACTTCAATTAAATCCGCTTCAACTTGNGTTGAATTTACGTCCTTATCAAAACGAACNGTNTAAGTTCTTCCTCCNACAAAATCAACACCTTGATTTAGNCCAACTGTTAATAATGAACCTAAACTAANAGCAATTAACAANCCTGAAATTACATAAGAAANTTTTCTTCTTTTNAGAAAATCAAAATTGTTTTTNGTTAGAATGTTTTTAGTTAACGAAGTTGAACAAGGTAATGGCTTNCCATTTCTTGTATAACTGTCAATAAATAATCTTGTAATAAAAATTGCNGTAAATAGTGATGTTGCAATACCTATNAANAANGTAGTAGCAAAACCTTGGATGGGTCCTGTTCCAAACATTAATAATATAAAACCAGTTAAACCCGTTGTAATNTTNGCATCNAAAATTGATGANAATGCATTATTAAAACCATCATTAATNGCNTCTTTTTGAGCTTTACCTTTTGCNAGTTCTTCTTTAATACGTTCAAAAATAAGTACGTTTGCATCTACCGACATACCNATNGTTAGNATAATACCCGCAATTCCAGGAAGNGTTAATACCGCTCCCAATCCAGCTANTATTCCAAAGATAAATATGATGTTAACTACTANAGCAACATCNGCAAAAGCACCTGCTTTACCATAATAAAAAATCATCCAAACTAACACAAANNCAAGNGCTAANAAAAATGAAAATATTCCACTATCAATCGCTTCTTGACCCAAAGTTGGNCCAACTATNTCGCCTTGAATAATCTCTGCGGANGCNGGTAATTTACCNGCTCTTAAAACATTGGCTAAATCTTGTCCTTCNGTAATGTTNAAATCTCCAGATATCTGACTTCTACCACCTGCAATTGGTCCNCTTGTNACACCTGGTGCAGAATAAACAATATCATCTAATACAATTGCGATTTGCGTTTGATTATTAAAAGCNTCNCCNGTCATTTNNTCCCATACTCTTGCTCCTCTTGCATTCATTTGCATNCTAACAACAACNCTACCTAATTGATCGTATGTTTGAATCGCATCTACAACNACTCCCCCNGCCAATGGNGGTGTTTGATCTCTATTNGATTTTATNGCGTAAAGNGTAATAACTTCNTCTCCTAATTCTTTATTACCAGTAGCTATACCCCATACAAATTTCGCATAACGTTGATTTTCNGAAAGTAATGATCTTACTTGAGGNGTTTTTAAATANCCGTTTATTACAGCAGTATCTTTCAGCATAAAGGTTCCAAGTTCTGGTCTTCCAGTTTGNCCAGGATACAACATTTTACTCAATAATGGTCTTTCTTTTAATGCATCAGCGATAGAATCATTTACATCCTCACCTCCAATTAAATCATCAACAACACTTGCTTCTGNGTCTNANGNATCTATAACATCTTCTTGNGCATCANGCTCNTCTANCTTATAAATTTCTGCTANTTTTGAATCTGCTGTGACTAAGAAACCTTGTAATTCGTCNATTTTATATACTCCCCAAAATTCTAACTGAGCTGTACTTTGTAATAACTTTTTTACACGCTCTACATCTTTAGCTCCTGGTAATTCTACTAAAATACGNGCAGATTTTCCAATTCGCTGAATGTTTGGTTGAGTAACGCCGAACTTATCGATACGTTTTCTTAATACTTCAAAAGCAGCTGTAATCGATTCGTCAATTTTACGCTCAATTACNGGATAAACATCACTATTTGTCATNGANGCATTGATGTCATCTTCTAAGTTTTTGTTAAAGAAAATATCTGGAGAAGCTAATGAATTTTCTCCTGGAAGTGCATCAAAAGCAATAAAGAAAGACTCTAAATAGGTGTCTTGTGATTCTTTTTGAAGAACAAATGCATCATCTAATGCTTGATTAAAAGCAGCATCTCTTGTATTATTNGCTAATCCTTTTAAGATATCTTTTACCGATACTTGAAGAATNACATTAATACCTCCTTTTAGATCCAAACCTTTATTAAGTTCTTTTCCTTTAGCAGTATTGTAATCTATTANGATTGGCCCCAGAGANACCACTGGAATGTTTCCAATNGAATCTAGNTAACTCGCTTCTGCTGAATTTCTTTTTTCTGTTTCATTAGCAGAAAACTTTGNNTTGGCAAATGTTTTTGCTTTATCCTCNGCAGTATTTGCGATATAAGTAAATGAAAGNTGGTACAAACTTACCAAACCAAACACTATTGCAAATACTTTAATTANTCCTTTATTTTGCATTTTTTTATTTTTTTATGTCAAATTTTTAAAACGAGCAAATATAGAATTTACCAAATAACCTGACAATTATTTTTAATGATATTAAATTTGATTNNTTTTTTGCTTTATTAAACTTTAATGAGTAGNCTTTAGAGCAATTANANAAGAACTGGGCCCGCTCTAACTTTTGGAATGTTNTGGGAAGCATTATCAATTTCGATTGATTTGTTACCGAATATATTATAGGCTACTTTTTCAATTCTATTTTTAAGCCTTAGNTCCTTTNATAANNCAGGATAATAAACATCGAGATTAAAGNAANGGTCATTTTCGGNAGATGATTCAATAACTAAACCGTTTGAATCTAATGCATTTTCTTTGCTCTTTTGAATTTCAAATACATCAAGNTGATAGGNAATTGATTTCTTNTTAGTAGGCACTTTGAAGGGATNTTCANNAAAATCTAATGAGGAATAACTTAGTTTTAAAGCTTTTTCTTTTGAAAATATTTTTTTAATNGAAACAACATCAACTTGGCTGAAATAAGAAATTTTTAANACTCCATTAGCNCCTTTATNAACTTTTATCTTTTTTATACCNATATCCTGTAGTAGCTTTTTTACATCCGCAATTGCATTTTCAGTTTCATCTAAAGAAATCTCATGACCTTCAAACTGCAGAANGATTTCTTGATTAGGTACCGAAAACTGTTGAAGAACAGCTCCTAAAAAANCAATAATTAATATAAATGTATTTAAGTACCATTTCGGTTTCATTCGCCAAATATAAAAAAAAGACTGCATCTATGCAGTCTTTATTAATAATCTTATTTANNTTTNGATATTAGAATGCTAATAAACCATTCGTTTTTCTAACTCCTTCTGCACTTCTTGACATATGTTCTTTTTCAGCATCNGTTAATTCTAATTCAACAACGCTTTCAATGCCATTGCGTCCAAGAATAACTGGTACACCAATACAAATATCATTGAATCCATATTCTCCTTCTAATAAAATAGAACAAGGAAACATTTTCTTTTGATCACAAGCAATTGCTTGAACCAAACCAGANACTGCAGCACCTGGNGCATACCATGCCGAAGTTCCCAATAACTTAGTTAAGGTACCACCACCNACTTTAGTATCTTCCATTACCTGATTTAATCTTTCTTCAGATATAAATTTTGATACTGGNACACTGTTTCTAGTTGCCATTCTAGTTAAAGGAACCATACCTACATCACTATGACCGCCAATAACCATACCGTCTACATCACTAATAGGTGCNTCTAAAGCTTCAGCCAATCTATATTTAAAACGTGCACTATCTAAAGCTCCACCCATTCCAATAATTCGATGCTTTGGCANACCTGAAGTTTTATGNACTAAATACGTCATTGTATCCATAGGNTTACTGACTACAANAATGATAGTATTTGGTGAGTGTTCAATTAAATTTGAAGAAACCGANTTTACAATACCTGCATTGATACCTATTAATTCTTCACGTGTCATTCCTGGTTTTCTAGGAATACCGCTTGTAATAACTACTATATCACTTCCTGCAGTTTTCGAATAATCGTTAGTAACACCAACGATTTTTGTGTCAAAGCCATTTAATGATGCGGTTTGCATCANATCCATCGCTTTACCTTCCGCAAATCCTTCTTTGATATCTAAAATAACAACTTCGCTTGCAAAGTCTTTNATAGCTATATATTCAGCACAACTTGCACCAACNGCACCTGCTCCTACAATAGTAATTTTCATATTTTTTTTNTATTTTTTTAATAATTATTTAANCGGTTCTACCTTTGTTTNNANGANAATACNAAGATACAATAATTGGCATTATTACTCAANATAAAATAAAAAAAGGCAGTGAATTTAATTATAAACAAAGATAATGAAGCCCTATGTTAACATTTGGNAATTTACCTAAAGTAAACATGGANGATATATAAAATTTATTGAAATAATAATTTNCACCTAGGTCTCCTTTAAATTCCNTTTTACGCTCGTCTAATAGAGACAATAAGTCATTGAATACATCNAAAAAAACACCTTCTTTACCTCCAAGGGTNTAGTTAAATTTATTCTCAGAATATCCCAGGGATCCTGAAAATTCANAATTTTTAACTTTTTTTGAAGCAATTAATTGAAATAACCATGAATCTGCATCAATTACTATCGCNTTAATTGAAGTTAAGGGTTCGCTCCCAGTTTCNGGATCTACTGGCTCTATAGAAACTTCATCAAANAATAAATCTAAATTAAAAACAGAGTAAGATGCNAAAACAGCTAATTCTAGGGGCTGTGAGCTATTCAAATCTTTTCTAAAATATTGNGTAATTGAATGTTTTATTGCNGCTCCAAAAATATCATAACTAGACGTATTTATAGTAACTTTTGGNGCATATCTTAGGGTAAGGTCCGTTTCTTTCCATAAACCCAANCTGGCTTGNAAATAAGGATACGCAACTANATCTTGTTTAATTCCTTCAAAAGCTTGCCANTCATAGGCTTCTTCATCNATATAAAAATCAAAAAAAGTNGCCGTATCTCCACCTAAAGCAGTTGGTATTTCCGCCGATGTAGCGTCTCTAATTTCCATAGTTAACAACTCGTTATTAGTAATAACAAATGATTTTTGTTTTTTTGGAATAGGAAGTATATTNAAATGTACNGAGACATCAAGTTTAAATTTACCTATGGTTTGAGCAGAGCTGTACCAAGATGACGAAGACTGATAAACAGATGCAACTGCTGCAGAGGAAACAAATTCGCTTGAGANATAGAGCATGTCTTGTACNGCATTGGTGAGATCTAANTCATTNATTTGAGAAAAACNAAAAAAAGAGGACATCAATNCAGCACAAAAAATACTAATTTTTGAATTTTTGCTAGGCATCAATATTTGCATATTTTGNATTTTTCTCAATAAATTCTCTACGAGGCGGTACCTCATCTCCCATTAACATAGAAAATACACGATCTGCTTCTGCACCATTTTCAATAACTATTTGACGNAGTGTTCTAGNTTCTGGTTTCATTGTAGTATCCCAAAGCTGANTAGCATTCATTTCTCCAAGACCTTTATAACGCTGTATTTTACAACCCTCTCCAAAATCCTTTTGTATTTTTTCTCTTTCTTCATCACTCCAAGCATACTTTTTCTTTGCTCCTTTTCTAACCAGGTACAAGGGGGGAGTCGCTATATAAATATTACCATTTTCAATTAATTCTTTCATATATCTAAAGAAAAAAGTAAGAATTAAAGTTTCAATATGACTACCATCGACATCGGCATCACACATAATAACTATTTTATGATATCGTAATTTCTCTACATTTAATGCTTTACTATCTTCTTCTGTACCAATTGTTACTCCTAGGGCTGTAAATATATTTCGAATCTCTTCATTATCAAAAACCTTGTGTTGCATTGCTTTTTCAACATTTAAAATNTTACCTCTTAAAGGTAAAATTGCTTGAAAATTACGATCGCGACCTTGCTTAGCTGTACCACCCGCAGAATCTCCCTCAACAAGAAACACTTCACAAATAGCTGGATCTTGCTCAGAACAATCAGATAATTTTCCTGGTAAACCTCCAATACTCATANCGGTTTTACGCTGGACCATATCTCGAGCTTTATTGGCGGCGTGTCTAGCCTGTGCTGCAAGAATTACTTTCTGTACTATGGTTTTAGCATCGTTAGGGTTTTCTTCAAGGTAATTTTCTAACATTTCAGAAACCGATTGACTTACCGCAGCAGAAACCTCTCTATTTCCTAACTTTGTTTTTGTTTGTCCTTCAAATTGAGGTTCCCCAACTTTTACTGAAATGATGGCTGTTAAGCCTTCTCTAAAATCATCACCGGCAATATCAAACTTTAGCTTAGTTAACATTCCTGAGGCATCGGCATACTTTTTAAGTGTATGAGTTAGTCCTCGTCTAAACCCAGAAAGATGTGTCCCACCTTCATGCGTATTAATGTTATTTACATAAGAATGCAGGTTTTCGCTGTAAGAAGTATTATATATCATGGCAACCTCAACAGGGATTCCATTTTTTTCTCCTTCCATGTGTATCACGTTACCAATTACTGGTTCACGTGTTTCATCTAAAAAGCGAATAAATTCTTTAAGTCCTTCTTCACTTTTAAAAGTTTCCGCAAGAAATTCTCCTTTTTCATCTTTCTCTCTTTTATCGATTATCGAAAGCGTAACACCCTTGTTAAGAAATGACAATTCTCGCAATCTATTAGACAACGTTTCGTAACTATATTCTGTAGTTTGTTTAAATATCTCTGGATCTGCACTAAAAGTTACAACCGTTCCTCTAAAATCTGTTTCACCAACTTGTTTGACAGGATACATCGTTTTTCCACGTTCATATTCCTGCTCATAAATTTTACCTTCCCGATGGACAACTGCTTTTAAATTTACAGAAAGTGCATTTACCACTGAAACACCTACTCCGTGTAGACCACCAGAAACTTTATAAGAATCTTTATCAAATTTTCCACCTGCACCAATTTTGGTCATTACTACCTCTAAAGCAGAAACTCCTTCTTTTTTATGAATATCAACAGGAATTCCACGACCATTATCCTTTACTGAAATAGAATTATTATCATTAATNATTACATCAATAGTATCACAATGGCCCCCCATTGCTTCATCTATTGAGTTATCTACTACCTCATACACCAAATGATGCAATCCTCGTACTCCAACATCTCCTATATACATAGAAGGTCTCATACGCACATGCTCCATTCCTTCTAACGCCTGAATACTATCAGCACCGTAATTTCCTTTTTTTTGTTCTTCACTCATATAAAATAATTAAATAATGTTAATTTATAAACTCATAAGAATTTTACTAATTCTACTTTGAATTAAAACAAATATACTCTTTCCCTTTCTTTATTTAAAGCATCAAAAACCATTTTTCAGGTACTTATTAACTTTTTGTTGATTTCTTAAAACACGCTTAAAAGGCTTAAAAAACAACTTAAAACACATTCCATAGTTTTTAAAAGTGTTGTGATTTAAGAAAGAAACTAAAAAGTGCTTAAAAACTAAATTTCAACCTTAAACTTTTACCTGAACTCTTTAAAAAAACATAAGTTTTAATTTTATTCACGAATTAGTAACCATAATTTTAACAAATTTTATTAATAATTAAAAAAATGAAATTATTTTTACCATCGTTAATAAAAACAAACCACATGAAAAAAAGTAACACTATCTCAACACTATTATTTGCAATATTAATAGCAATAGGAAGTTCAGTAAACGCGCAAGAATTTAGAAAATTAGACAAAAGCCCGATGGATTCAGCTGCTTTTCCAACTAGTTACAAAGAAGCTAACAAACAAATGAAAGTAATTTACAGTAGACCTCAACTAAAAAGCAGAGAGTTAAGTAAATTAGCACCAAATGGAGAAGTTTGGAGAACTGGCGCTAACGAAGCTCCTGAATTAGTTTTATATAAAGATTTTAACTTAAACGGAACAAAAATAAAAGCAGGTAGCTATTCTTTATTAACGATACCAGGAGAAAAAGAATGGACAATTATTTTAAATTCAGATCTAAACACTTGGGGATCCTATTATTATAATGAGAAAAATGATGTAGCTCGCATTACAGTTCCAACGACTTATGTTAGTGATTCTTTAGAAGCTTTCTCGATAGTTTTTGATGGCGAAGATGGCAACGTTATCATGCATATAGGATGGGACACTCTTAGAGTTTCTGTACCATTCACAAAATNATTTTATCTTTTTGAACTAAAAAAGCCTTGATTTCACAAGGCTTTTTTTTATGGTATATTTAGATATTTATGAGTTTGCAAGGAAACTTTCCATTTAGGGTTTTTCATAACATAGTCCACAATTATAGGAATCATCTGATCTCTCTTACTCCACTCTGGCTGCAAATACAAAATACAATGATCATTTACTTTAGCTGCTTGTTCTTCAGCAAACTTAAAATCTGCCTTATTATAAACAATCATTTTAAGCTCATTAGCAACTTGATATATTTCTTCTTTTGGAAGTTTTATTTTTTTAGGCGACAAGCAAATCCAATCCCAAGTGCCTGATAACTTATAGGCTCCAGAAGTTTCGATATGCACTTGCATTTCTTTTTCTTTAAATAAAGAAGTTAAGTGATTCATATCCCAAGTTAAAGGCTCACCTCCTGTTACCACCACTGTATTAGAATAAGTAGCGGCATTATCTGCAATAAGTTGTGTATTTGTTGGGGGATGCAGATCTGCATTCCANCTTTNNTTNACATCACACCAATGACAACCCACATCGCAACCACCAATTCTTACAAAATAAGCGGCTGTACCTTTATGANAACCTTCTCCTTGTATGGTGTAAAACTCTTCCATTAAAGGAAGCATTTCACCTTTNCGAACTAACTCTTTAATTTCTTTTTGCATTGCAGCAAAGGTAGAAATTAAAANCTAATTTTTAATAGAATTTCTTTTATTACTATTGCAATTGCAATAGTAATAAAAGAAAAAAAAATTGAAAAAATTTGTATCCTAATAATTTAATCATAATTGATAAAATACAAATTCGATTTTAGTAGTTTTGGTATCTAAATTAAATAACCGAATAAAATGATTAAAAAAATATTTTTAACAGGACTAGTGATTTTTTTGTTTGTTCAATGNNCTAAAGAAAGAAATCCATTTTTAATTTCAAANAAGGCGGTGGGTNATTTAACCATNGGAATGAAAATAAAACAAGTAGATTCTATTTTCGCTATGGATTCTATTGTTAGACTAAGCCCTAGACAAAATCAATCATCGTCTTTTGGTGAATTAGAAATTTATGAAAAAAGCGGTAAAAAGTTATTACTTATATCTCCTGCAAATAATTATGATCCAGATGCATTAATAGAAAATTTTCAATTTTTTGATGATCGNTACAAAACGGTAAAAGGATTAAATATTAACAGTACTTTTAAAGACATAAAAGAGAATTATGAAATCGCTAATATTGAAACTACATTAAGCACNGTGCTTATTNTCTTAAAAGACAGTGATCTATTTATTAATATTGATAAAAAAGAGCTTCCTGAAAATTTTCGTTACAATCCGAATNTAGTCATTGATGNTACGAATATTCCAAACGAAGCAAAAATTAAATATTTTATGTTATCATGGAAAATTGATGACCTTNAANAAANAGAGTAACTANNANAATAAATANATTGACATCAACCNTAGTGTTTTGANAGTTTTTTTTAATTTAAGTTTTATTATTNNTATTTGTTTTTTCTCTACATTTACNNNNGCTNTNTAAAATTNTTTAAATTAATGCTTANTAANGAAGAAAAAAACAAATACCGCGAAGAGTTATTCAGACATTTAGATGGTATTGCNGTTGNTCCAATCGCTTTTTCATTAAGAGAAAAAGGAGTCTTGGATTTTATTTTAAAAAAACAACATTTTCTTCTTTCTGAAATCNCTAAAAAATTCAANGCAAACGAAGGNTACCTNAACGTNGGTCTNAGAATGTTAGCCTCTCAAGGTTGGCTTAATTATGATGTNGACAATTTAAAAAATACAGTNACTATCTCTCAAAATAATAAAAGTAAAATAGCTTTTAAGCATTTTNTNTTATACGANGATGTGGTCCATTTTTTAAAAACCTCTAAAGAATTTCATCCAAGAAGTTTAGATAAGNATCAAGTTTCAATNATTAATAGAATCTTTNTAAATTATAAAAATAAAAAATACGAACCAACTTCAAANAANCCAATAGAACTAGAAATACAAAAACAAATTNAAAGTCATATTGAAGGTATTTTAGTTGGACCTTTAATTGTATTTTTAGGTATGGANGGAATGTTNCATAAATATTTTATGGAAGCTTCCTTNAGNGCAGAAGAGTTTCATGAAGACCCAGAAAGNTTTTCNAAAATATTAAATNTCTTATATTATTTAGGTTGGTTTACTAAAAGTAAAGAGCATTATAAATTCACCAANAAAGGATTCTTTTTTGCTAGAAGGTCNTCAGCATATGGAGTAACNGTTTCTTATATTCCGACATTTAGAAGAGCANAAGAGTTGATGTTTGGTNATGNAAATNTGTTAGGNAGTNCTATTCCNNNTTCAGGAGAAACTCATGTGGATAGAGAGATGAATGTTTGGGGAAGTGGAGGAGCACATTCTGCNTATTTTAAAAAAATNGATGAAATTATTATTACTTTATTTAANAAACCAATTGAAGAACAACCTAAAGGTNTTTTAGATATGGGNTGTGGTAATGGTGCTTTTCTNATTCATTTATTTGAAGTNATAGAGCAAAGAACAAAACGCGGAGNTTTATTAGAAGAGTATCCCCTNTTTTTAGTNGGTGCAGATTATAACAAAGCTGCCTTAANAGNAACTCGTTCAAATCTTGTAAAAGCAGATATTTGGGCAAAAGTGATTTGGGGAGATATTGGAAATCCAAAACANCTNCAAGAAGACATTTANNCCAATTATAANATTAAATTAAGTGANTTNTTAAATGTAAGAACCTTTTTAGATCACAATCGCCCTTGGTCACANCCAAATNAACNAGAAGCANACAGAATTAGNANATCACAAGGTGCTTTTGCACATNCTGGAAAAAGATTNAACAATTCTNTAGTNGAACAAAATTTAAAGGAGCATTTTGAAAAATGGGCACCTTANNTAAAGAAATTCGGTTTNTTATTAATTGAACTTCACACTATCAACCCAAGTATTACATCNGCAAACNTAGGCTTNACAGCAGCTACTGCATACGATGCCACTCATGGTTTTTCAGATCAGTATATATTAGAATTAGATGTATTTCAGGANGTANTAAGTGAAATTGGAATGAATATAGATCAAAAACATTTTTCTAAATTTCCAAATAACGAACTTGCAACAGTAAGTATCAATTATTTAAAAATATAATATGGAAGCAGTCCCTTCAAAAATTATTAGACAAATTATTATTATTGTAGTACTNGGTATAGTGGGTTCTTTAATATTTTATGAATTATTACCCTACTTGTCTGGTTTTTTAGGAGCAATAACGCTATANATTTTATTAAAAAAACCCATGAAAATACTTAGGGCTAAAGGCTGGAAAACTTCTTTAGCGGCATCNTTTTTAATGTTNCTCTCCTTTGTAGGAGTTTTATTCCCAATATTNGGCATCACCTTGATGTTGAGTAATAAACTCGACAATGCAGTTTCTAATGCAGAGAAATTATTTTCAGCCNTACAAAAGCATATCATAGAATTTGAAAANACTTTGGGNCATGATTTTTATAAAGATTTAGATGTTGCAGGNGGAACNTCTTGGGTAGGTGAAAATGCAAAAGTATTAATTGGNAGTACTTTTGAACTTCTTATAGCAATCTCNATTATGTATTTTCTACTATATTTTATGCTTACAAAACCCAAGCAGTTGAAAAAAAGNATTTATAATTACGGACCTTTTTCAGAGCAACATATAAAAANGCTAGTAAAAGAAAGCAGTAAAATGATTCGCTCAAATGCGCTTGGAATACCTATAGTAGCTTTTGCACAAGGAATAGTTGCACTTATAGGTTTTTTAATTTTTGGAATAGAAAACCCCTTATTCTGGTTTGTAATTATCGTTATTGGATCGATGATACCCTTTGTAGGTACACTTGTTGGTATTATACCNGTGTTTCTAATAACATTGGCTAGTGGAAATGAGTATGCTGCNTATGGAATCCTAATCTATGGNTTAGTCGTTGTTGGCTCAACCGATAATATAATTAGGTTGTATGTTCTAAAAAAAATGGATGACGTTCATCCATTAATAACATTAATTGGAGTCATTATTGGAATTCCTCTTTTTGGATTTATTGGTCTTATTTTTGGACCAATAACAATTTCTTTATTNTTTATAATACTGAAAATGTATAAAATAGAATATGTAGATAAAAAAGTTTAAGCNTTTCGTTTACGTGCAATCAAAGTNTTTTTTAGTAACATAGCAATGGTCATTGGCCCAACACCTCCTGGAACAGGTGTGATAAATGAAGCCTTTTTGCTTACCTCATCAAATGCTACATCTCCTTTTATGACATACCCTCTAGGATTAGAAACATCAGGTACACGACTTATTCCAACATCAACNATNACGACACCATCTTTTACCATACCTGCTTTTAAAAATTCNGGAACTCCTAGNGCAACAATAATGATATCTGCTTGTTTTGTGATTTCTGAAAGGTCTTTAGTATGACTATGCGTTAAAGTTACGGTACTGTTTCCNGCNGGCCCTTTCTGACTCATTAGAATACTCATTGGACGACCTACTATATGACTTCTTCCGATGACGACCGTNTGTTTCCCTTTAGTCANTACTTGATAACGTTCTAGCAATTGTAANATACCATAAGGAGTTGCAGGAATAAAAGATTCCATCTCTAATGCCATTCGGCCAAAATTTTCAGGATGAAATCCATCAACATCTTTAGCTGGATTTACAGCATTTAANACTTTTTGCTCATCGATGTGTTTAGGTAAGGGTAACTGAACAATAAACCCGTCAATATCATTATTTACGTTNAAGTCTTGAATGATTTTTAATAANGCTTNCTCAGATGTTGTTTCTGGTAATTCTACTAAAGTAGAATTAAACCCAACACGTTCACANGCTCNAACTTTAGAACCTACATAGGTTAAACTAGCTCCATCAGAACCCACTAAAACTGCTGCCAAATGAGGAATTTTCTCACCNAGCTCTATCATTTCTTTTACCGAAATAGTAATTTCATCTTTAATATCGTTAGCAGTTTTTTTACCATCTAATAGAACCATGTTGCTTCGGTTTTTTAATTATTTAATTACTNAGTATTATTGCATTCCTTTCATCGCTTGCATCATNTTTCGGCCACCACCACCTTGCATCATCTTCATCATTTTACTCATTTGCTNGAATTGTTTCATTAATTGGTTAACTTCTTGGACAGAAGTACCACTACCTTTACCAATTCTTTTTTTACGACTTGCATTTATTAGTGTTGGCTGGCTTCTTTCTTCTGGAGTCATTGAATGAATAATAGCTTCTATTCCCTTAAAAGCGTCATCATCAATNTCTANNTCTTTCATTGCTTTTCCGGCTCCTGGAATCATTCCNATTAGATCCTTCATATTACCCATTTTCTTTACTTGCTGAATTTGTTTCAAAAAATCATCAAATCCAAATTGATTTTTTGCGATTTTTTTCTGAAGTTTTCTTGCTTCTACTTCATCAAATTGNTCTTGTGCTCTCTCAACTAAAGAAACCACATCTCCCATNCCAAGNATGCGCTCTGCCATTCTAGATGGATGAAAAACATCGATGGCCTCCATTTTTTCTCCAGTACCAATAAACTTGATTGGTTTATTTACNATACTTTTAATTGAAATTGCNGCTCCACCACGAGTATCACCGTCTAATTTGGTTAAAATAACACCATCAAAATTTAGTCGATCGTTAAATGTCTTTGCAGTATTAACAGCATCTTGGCCTGTCATGGAATCCACTACAAACAATGTTTCTTCAGGTTGGATGGCCTTATGGATATTTTCAATTTCTANCATCATCACTTCGTCTACAGCTAAACGACCAGCGGTATCNACAATAACAACATTAAAGCCATTTTGTTTTGCATGCGCAATTGCCTTTTGNGCAATCTCTACAGGATTATTATTCCCTCGATCACTATACACTTCTATTCCTATTTGATCACCAACCACGTGCAACTGATCAATAGCAGCAGGACGATATACATCACANGCGACTAATAATGGTTTTTTTGATTTTTTAGTTTTTAGGTAATTTGCTAANTTTCCTGAAAAAGTAGTTTTACCACTACCTTGNAAACCAGACATCAAAATTACAGATGGAGCACCACTTAAATTAATACCTGCAGTATCACCACCCATAAGTTGAGTAAGCTCATCTTTAACCAACTTAACCATTAATTGGCCAGGCTGAAGTGCGGTAAGTACATTTTGACCTAAGGCATCCTGTTTTACTTTATTGGTAAATTCTTTNGCTATTTTAAAATTAACATCGGCATCTAACAATGCTCGCCTAACTTCCTTTAAAGTTTCAGCAACATTAACTTCTGTTATACTTCCTTGCCCCTTAAGAACATGAAGGGCTTTNTCTAGTTTTTCACTTAAATTATTGAACATGGANTTGCAAAATTTTATATAATACTACCTTTTTTGGCAGAAGATTNACAAAGATAACAATTGAGCAAGTAGTTACAAACTATTTTTAATGCTCATGTAAACATTAAAGAAACTTATTTAATTTTATTAATCATAAAAAAAACAATTCANTTTAAAATTTCTGCTTTTAATGACNTATTTTTAACATTCAAATTATGAAAAATAGNTCAACANAAGAAGTTTTCAAAAAAAAAGCACCCTCATTCTTGTCACCACTAGAAGCTTTTTTNTACTGGGAAAAAGAAAATCCCAATCACCTCTTTTTACAACAGCCCATTAATGGTAAACTTATAAAATACACTTATGGAGAAGCTGGNAAAGAACTAAGGAAGGTAGCTTTAAAATTACAAAGNCTAGGGTTAGAGAAGAAAAGTCANATTGCACTNCTATCAAAAAATTGTGCTCATTGGATGATGTCAGATTTAGCAATAATGATGGCAGGATTTGTTTCTGTTCCTATTTATACTTCNTTAACTTCTAAAGCAATTNATCAAGTATTAACACATAGTGAGTCTAAAGCTATTATTATTGGTAAACTAGACGACTATTTTTCCATCAAGGATGGAATACCATCNATTCCAAAAATAGGAATTGAACTGTATGGAATTCAAGAAGAATACAGTTGGGAAAATATCATTCAATCGGAAACNTCAGAAATTACAATTAAGTTTCCAAAACTCTCAGACATACATACCATTATTTACACTTCAGGAACGTCTGGGAATCCTAAAGGAGTNCTGCATAGTGTAGGGAATTTTGTAAACAGTCTAAATACCATTCAAAAAATNATTAAGCTACCTAGTCANCCTAGATTATTCTCTTATTTACCTTTGGTTCATGTAGCAGAAAGGATTATTTGGACCTATGGTCTAACTATAGGTGCACAGTTTAGTTATCCAGAATCATTAAAAACCTTTGCAAAAGATTTAGAAAAATCTCANCCCCATGCGTTTTTTGGAGTCCCAAGAATTTGGGTAAAATTTCAAGAAATTATCACATCCAAATTATCTCAAAAAAAGTTNGATTGGCTTTTAAAAACTCCTATAATTAAACACATAGTAATAGCTAAACTTAAACAAAAATTAGGNTTAAAAAATAGCGAAATTATTATTTCAGGAGCAGCTCCAATATCCAAAGATGTNCTCCATTGGTTTAAGACTATTGATATAGAAATTTCTCAAATTTACGGAATGACTGAAGATTGTTGTGTCTCACATTTTAATNCACCTCCTCANAATAAAATAGGAACCGTAGGNAAGGCTTTACCTGGAGTAAAAACAAAAATAACTAGTGAAGGAGAGATTTGCATCAAAAACAATTGTCTGATGAAAGGCTATTTTAAAAACCCTGAATTAACCGANAAAATATTTGATAAAGATGGTTATTTAAAAACCGGTGATAAAGGAGTATATGATTCAGATGGTAATTTAACAATCACTGGAAGAATAAAAGATCAATTTAAAACAGATAAAGGAAAATATATAGATCCATCACCNATCGAATTAGAACTTTCTAAAAACANCAATATAGAACAAGTATGNATAGTAGGTAGNGGATTACCTCATCCTATAGCATTAATTACAATTTCAGAAATTGGCAATTCTAANACTTCACTTGAANTATCTAATAGTATAATGAATACTATTAATCAATTAAATAGTCAATTAGAAAATCATGAGAAAATAAAAAAAGGNNTTGTTTTTAAAACTCATTGGACTATAGAGAACAATTTTTTAACTCCTACTTTAAAGNTAAAAAGNAATTTAATTGAGCTTGANAATGAANATAATTATTTAACCTGGTACCATGATGANAAAGTGGTTATCTTTAANAATAATTAAAAAACGAATAGAATGTCTGNAGTAATTNTAACAGCAATAGTAGCATGATGTGCAGTTTTCATTGGAGTAGCNCTCTGGCTAANTTTAGCTAAGAAGAAAAAAATAGNTTATATATTACATTCTTTCAGGAACTTCAATTCCCAACAAATTAAAAGCAGTTTTAATTACATCTGAAACCGCTTTNGAAAGTTGTATCCTAAAACTTTTTTCTTCATTATTATCAGNTCCTAATATGGAAACGTTTTGGTAAAAAGAATTAAAAGACTTTACCAATTCATAGGTGTAATTTGCAATTAATGCTGGACTGTATTGAACTCCCGCTTGCTGNATAGCNTCAGGAAATAACTGTAATTGTTTTACCAATTCCTTTTCTTTTGGATGCAATTCTAATAAANTACTAACTTCCGTTTGTGNTCCTGCTTTTCGTAAAATTGATTGAATACGAGCATAGGTATATTGTATAAATGGCCCTGTATTCCCTTGAAAATCNACACTTTCTTCAGGATTAAATAAAATTCGTTTTTTAGGATCTACTTTTAATATATAATATTTTAAAGCTCCTAATCCGATGGTTTTNTATAAACCTTCTTTTTCTTCTTCCGAGAAATCGTCGATCTTCCCTAACTCTTCACTAATTTTTTTAGCCGTTTGAGCCATATCAGAAATTAAGTCATCTGCATCTACCACTGTTCCTTCACGAGATTTCATTTTCCCAGAAGGCAAGTCTACCATACCATAACTTAAATGAAATAAATTTTCTGCCCATTGATANCCTAATTTCTTTAAGATTAAAAACAACACCTTAAAATGGTAATCTTGTTCATTGCCTACGGTATAAATCATACCCGTAATTTCAGGGTAATCTTTTACACGTTGAATCGCGGTACCAATATCTTGTGTCATATATACCGCTGTTCCATCACTTCGCTGTACTATCTTTTCGTCCAATCCATCATCGGTTAAATCGCACCAAATAGAACCGTCTTCTTTTTGAAAAAACACACCNTTAGACAGGCCTTCAGTTATAACTTCCTTGCCTAAAAGATAAGTATTACTTTCATAATATAACNTATCAAAATCTACTCCCAGAGATGCATAGGTTTTATCAAACCCTTCATATACCCAACCNTTCATAGTTTTCCAAAGCGAAACAGTTTCTTCATCTNCAGCCTCCCACTTGATTAGCATTTCTTGTGCTTTTATTAATGAAGGTGCTTTTAATTTCGCTTCCTTTTNAGAATAACCTTCGGTAAGCAATTGAGCNATTTCCNTCTTGTATTCTTGATCAAATTTCACATAATAATTACCAACTAACTTGTCTCCTTTTAGACNNGATATTTCTGGTGTTACNTTATTCCCGTAGGTTTTCCAAGCCAGCATACTTTTACAAATATGAATTCCACGGTCGTTAACAATTTGAGTTTTATATGCTTTTTTACCAGAGGCTTTTAAAATTTCAGCTACTGAATATCCCAATAAAATATTTCGNATATGACCAAGATGTAAAGGTTTATTTGTGTTTGGAGAGGAATATTCCACCATTATGGTTTCTTCTTCTCCAGTTACTTTACCAAATTTCGAATAATCGGAAGTCTCCTTAAAAAAGTTTAAAAAATAAGAATCACTAAATACTACATTCAAAAACCCTTTTACCACATTAAAACGGATCACCTCTTCTACGTTTGCTACCAAAAAATCTCCAATAGACTGACCAATCTGTACTGGATTTCCTTTTACGACTCTTAGCATTGGAAAAACAACTACCGTAATATCACCTTCAAACTCTTTGCGAGTAGCCTGAAATTCTACACTTTCTAAATCTACTTTATACAGCTGACTTATGGCTTTTTTAATATGTATTTCGAGCGTTGCTTGAAGCGTCATTGTCTTTAATTTAAAAATGCAAAGATAGCAGAATTGGTTTGTTTTATCTTCAATATACAAACTCTTAATTAATAGATTTAAGATTGTAATTCTTTTTTAGATAATCAATTTTATTAGTTTTTTGGTAAAAATATTTCTGCCATCATACAGCGAGCACTTCCTCCTCCACAGGTTTCAATAGTATTTAAATCACTATGAATAATGGTACTATTTTTTTCAATACTCCTAATTTGTTCCGGAATTAAACTGTGATAAGCAGCTGAACTCATGACCATAAAATTATGATTATTAGCTCCTTTAACTTGTAACATATTTCCAGCAAACCGTTGCATTTGTGATTCGGAGATTTTTACAACTTCTTTACCATCTTGTTTAAGGTTTTGAATAAGCATTTTCTTTTCAGACTTACTGTCAATAGAGTCTAAACAGATCACAGCGATGTTTTCACCAAGAGCCATCAATACATTGGTATGATAAATAGGTAATCGTTGTCCTTTTATCGTTTGGTTTGCCGTAAAAATAATAGGATCATATTCAAAATCTTCACAAAACTCAATTACTAAATCTTCATCAGCCCTAGGTGAAAGAGCACAATAGGCTTTTCGGTTTACTCTATCTAATATCAAACTACCGGTACCCTCTAAAAAAAGACCTTCTTGTTCTGCACTGGTATAATCAAAAAGACTATTAATAATAAACCCTTCTTTTTCTAATCTAATTAATATATCCTCTCTTCTTTCTCTGCGCCTATTTTCCGCAAACATAGGATACAANCCAACATCTCCATTTTCGTGAAAACTCACCCAATTATTCGGGAAAATAGAATCTGGNGTTTCCATTTCTAAAATATCATCTTCTACTATAACCTCGACTCCAACTGCGCGCAGTTTTAAAACAAAAACATCAAACTCTTTTTGAGCTTTGGNATTAATTACAACATCACTTAAATTCAAATTCTCTTGAAAATAGTTATTTACAGCAGTTTGTTCATTCATTCGATAGGCCACCGGACGAATCATTAAAAGAGTATTGGTGATTTGTTTCATTATAATGATAATTAAAAATATTAATCTCTCACGAGGGGCATTGTAGAACAACGNAANAGTCCTTCTTGTTTTGATATTTCACCGTAANAAACCTCTTCTACAATAAAACCTTGAGANCTAAGCCAAGAATTGAGACGAATAAAACTTCTTTCTGAAATAATTATTTCTGGAGATATAGAAAATATATTACTATTCATNTGGTACATTTCATCTTTAGTGATATGAAAACAGTTTTCTTTACCAAAAAAATTAGTCAACCATTCATATTCTTCTTGCTCTAAAAAANCTTCTTTGTGAATAATNCATTTACCTTTTCCTAGTGGTTGAAAACAACAATCTANATGAAGTGCGTTATCCCTNGCTATGGTATTAGATTTTCGTANNTTAAATGAAACTATTTTTTTTGTTGGAAATAAATCTTNTAAACATTTTACAGCAATCATATTTGTTCTTGCNGTTATAAAATCTTCATAATCGTTTCCTCTATANGTACCTACAAAAANATAATCGTTCCATGGCATTACATCTCCCCCTTCTATATGAGCTTCTTTTGGTAAAAAAATAATTTTATTTTCATCTATTTGTGAACATAGATATTNTATGGCTTCAATNTCTTTGTCTCTGTTTGGCAGAATATTTGANANAATCATTTTATCATCAATTANAAATGCAATATCTCTAGAAAAAATCTGATTATAACCTATTATTTTATCAGGNCGATAAACCTTTACNTCGTACTTTTTAAAAACTTGATAAAGAGATTCTATTTCCNTTACCATATCANTTTCTTTTGGATANGTTCCGGATTTAATATGCTCAGCAGATTTCGGATCATAGGTGTCTTCCAANTTAGGAATAGCACCATTTGAATTAGCGATTCCGAGCACTACNGATCTTAACCTAGAAGTTTCGTTAGTAATATTTAAGTTTATCATATNACAAATATAAAAAAAGCACTTTCTATTGAAAGTGCTTTTTTAAAAAACATAGTATTTATCTATCTTTTTTTTAATGGTATNAAATTACGATGTGTTTCTCCAATATAAATTTGCCTTGGTCTCCCAATAGGTTCTTTACGTAAACGCATTTCTCTCCATTGTGAAATCCAACCTGGTAATCTTCCTAANGCAAACATTGGTGTAAACATGTCTGTTGGTATACCCAGAGCTCTGTATATAATTCCTGAATAAAAATCTACGTTTGGATATAATTTTCTATCCACAAAATANGGATCTTCTAGCGCCTCTTTTTCTAATCCTTTAGCNATATCTAGGACAGGATCTTCGATTCCTAATTCATTTAAAACTTCATCTGCTGCAACTTTTATAATCTTTGCACGAGGNTCAAAGTTTTTATAAACACGATGTCCAAAGCCCATTAANCGGAATTTATCTTCTTTGTCCTTAGCTTTTTCCATGTACTTTTTAGTATCTCCATCATCTTCTTTAATAGCTTCTAACATNTCTATTACTGCTTGATTAGCTCCTCCATGAAGTGGACCCCATAATGCATTAATTCCGGCAGAAATCGAAACAAATAAGCCCGCNTTTGACGAACCTACAATTCGNACCGTCGAAGTGGAACAGTTTTGCTCATGATCNGCATGTAGAATTAATAATTTATTTAANGCACTAACCACAATTTCATTTGATTCATACTCCGCAGCAGGTTTTTTAAACATCATCTTTAAAAAATTATCGACATAGCCTANTGAATTATCTCCATAGTCCAAGGGTAAGCCAGNATGTTTTCTGTAAGTCCANGCTGCTAAGACCGGAAATTTTCCTAAAATTCTNACAATTGCATTGTACATTTCTTCCTCAGAGTCTACATTAACTGAAGNAGGATTAAATGCCACTAAAGCACTTGTTAATGAGGACAATACTCCCATTGGATGGGCAGTTTTNGGAAAACCATCTAAAATTTTCTTTACATCTTCATCNACATGAGCTTGATCTTTAATATCATTATGAAATTTTGTCAATTCTTCAGCAGTAGGTAATTCTCCAAAAATTAATAAGTAAGCAACTTCTAAAAAANNAGCTTTTTCAGCTAATTCTTCTATNGAATANCCTCTATAACGAAGAATTCCTTTTTCACCATCTAAAAATGTAATTGCACTTTCACAAGAACCGGTATTCTTAAATCCAGGATCAATGGTTGTAATACCACCTGTAATANCNCTCAAGGTTTTTATATCAATTGCTAATTCATTTTCAGTCCCTTCAATAATAGGAAATTCATANTTTTNACCGTCTACTTCGATGGTTGCTTTTCTTGACATTTATAATNTTTTTTTAATTTTTTAAAAGTAGGCAAAGATACAAAAAACGTTGGTTTTTGANTCTCAATTTCTTAATAAATTAAGATCTAATNCAAACTTTTAANTCCTTATNATATTNAAAAAGTAGNTCAAAAAAAAAGTCCGANTTAATTAAAAATCGGACTTTTCATAAATATTAAAATAGTTTTNATTAAACTTTAAAAGCANTTCTTTGAGGATAATAAGCAATGTCCCCTAATTGCTCTTCTATACGTAATAACTGATTGTATTTTGACATGCGGTCACTACGAGACATCGATCCTGTTTTAATTTGACCACAATTAAGTGCCACTGCTAAATCTGCGATGGTATTGTCTTCCGTTTCACCAGACCTATGTGACATTACAGAAGTATAACCAGCATGATGAGCCATNTTAACNGCTGCAATGGTTTCTGACAAAGTTCCAATTTGATTTACTTTTATCAAAATTGAATTTGAAATTCCTTCCTTAATTCCCCTTGACAAACGCTCTACATTGGTTACAAAAAGATCATCACCTACTAACTGAGTGNTAGCTCCAATAAGTTCCGTTAAATATTTCCAACCATCCCAATCNTCTTCATCCATTCCGTCTTCGATTGAAATTATAGGATAATTTTTAGCCAANTCAGCAAGGTATTCTGCTTGTTCTTTTGAAGTTCTTATTTTACCAGAATTTCCTTCAAATTTACTATAATCATANTTGCCATNTACATAAAATTCTGCCGCAGCACANTCTAAAGCGATCATAATTTCATCTCCAAATTTATAACCTGCATTNGTNACNGCTTTAGCAATAGTATCTAANGCATCTTCTGTTCCACCTAAAGCTGGTGCAAAACCCCCTTCATCNCCCACTGCNGTGCTTAAATTTCTATGGTGCAATACCTTTTTCAAATGATGAAAAATTTCACTTCCCATTTTAATTGCTTCTGAAAAATTTGTTGCTTTTACCGGTATAATCATAAACTCCTGAAATGCAATAGGTGCATCACTATGAGAACCTCCATTNATAATATTCATCATGGGNACTGGNAATGTTTTAGCACTAACTCCTCCTATGTAACGATATAATGGCATTCCTAATTCTAAAGCTGCTGCATGGGCNNCTGCTAATGANACTCCTAAAATAGCATTCGCCCCTAGTACAGATTTATTAGGAGTGCCGTCTAAATCAATCATAATTTGATCGATAGTTTCTTGCTCAAAAACAGAAACTCCTAATANTGTNGAAGCAATTTTATCATTTACATTTTCAACTGCTTTTAACACTCCTTTACCCATATAGTCTTTTCCTCCATCACGNAATTCTACAGCTTCATGNACTCCTGTTGANGCACCTGAAGGAACCGCGGCTCTTCCTAAAAAACCATTTTCAGTAACTACATCTACTTCAATTGTAGGATTTCCTCTAGAATCGAAAATTTGTCTAGCGTNTATATCTATTATTATNCTCATTCCTATTGTTATTTGTATTTTTTAATATTNTTTATAAATTCATCAAAAAGATACCTAGAATCATGNGGTCCTGGGCTTGCTTCTGGATGATATTGAACAGAAAANACTGGTTTATTTTTCATTTTTATTCCNGCAACCGTATGATCATTTAAATGAACATGGGTTATTTCAATTTCTGTATTCTTTTCAGTTTCTTCTCTATTAATAGCAAAGCCATGGTTTTGGGAAGTAATTTCTCCTTTACCTGTTTGAAGNTTTTTAATAGGATGATTAATACCACGATGTCCATTATGCATTTTATAGGTAGAAATACCATTAGCCAAAGCCAATACTTGATGTCCTAAGCAAATTCCGAAAATTGGTTTTCCAGTTGCAATAGCAGCTTGAGTAGTACTAATGGCTTGAGTTAAGGGCTCTGGATCTCCAGGACCATTTGACAGAAAATATCCATCTGGATTAAAGGAATTTAATTCCTCAAAAGTAGCATTGTATGGAAACACCTTTATATAACAATCTCTTTGNGATAAGTTCCTTAATATGTTTTTNTTAATACCAATATCTAAAGCAGCAATTTTAAAAGTAGCATTTTTTTCTCCAAAATAATAAGGCTGTTTAGTAGATACTTTAGAAGCCAATTCCATCCCTTTCATNTTTGGAATTTCTGCCAATTGCTTTTTCAAGTTATTTATATTTTCAATATCGGTAGTAATCACTGCGTTCATAGCGCCATTATCNCGAATATANGCNACTAAGGATCTTGTATCCACATCAGCGATAGCTAATAANTTATTTTTATCTAAAAAANTCGTTAACGAATCGTTTGCAAGGTCTCTAGAATAATGATAACTGAAATTTCGGCAAATCAAACCTGATATTTTTATGGAATCAGATTCAATTTCATTTTCANCAACTCCATAATTTCCAATATGAGCGTTGGTGGTAACCATTAGCTGNCCAAAATAAGAGGGATCAGTAAAAATTTCTTGATAACCNGTCATACCGGTGTTAAAACANGCTTCTCCAAAAGCGGTACCTTCTTTTCCTCCAANAGATTTACCATAAAATATGGTTCCATCTGCTAATAATATTAAAGCTTTTTTTCTTTTTTGATATTTCATATTTTAAAAATATTTTACAAAAATACTTTAAATGATATTATTATTATAATTTCGTTTTTAGAATTTGTAAACAAATAATTTTTAATCAAAAAAAAGGATAAACTTTTAAAGTTTATCCTTTTTNTTTATTTAAAATAAAATTTCATTTATTCTTCTTCTTTCTTAGNTTCACTTGGAACTACAACAGGAGCTGCAACATTTGAAGCNCCTCGACGNCTACGACGAGTACTTTTCTTTTTAACTNCTTTACCAGCATTATAAATTTCATTGTAATCTACTAATTCGATCATTGCCATATCAGCATTATCTCCTAAACGGTTACCTAATTTAATAATACGTGTATAACCTCCTGGGCGATCACCAACTTTTACAGAAACTTCTTTAAAAAGTTCAGTTACTGCTTCTTTTTGACGAAGTCTTGCCATTACTATACGACGGCTGTGTGTCGTATCAAGTTTAGACTTAGTTATTATAGGCTCTACAAATTGTTTTAAAGCTTTTGCTTTAGCAACTGTAGTATTTATTCTTTTNTGCTCAATTAAGGAACATGCCATATTAGCCAACATTGACTTTCTATGTGCTGTTTTTCTACCTAAATGATTTACTTTTTTTCCGTGTCTCATGACATTTTGTTTTAATCATCATCTTGCATCTACTCATTTAGAGGAGCAAAATATGATGTATTAATCTTTATCTAATTTATACTTTGAAAGGTCCATTCCGAAATTTAATCCTTTTACATCAACNAGTTCTTCTAGTTCTGTAAGCGATTTTTTTCCAAAATTTCTAAATTTCATCAAGTCATTTTTGTTAAAAGAAACTAAATCTCCAAGAGTATCTACTTCAGCAGCTTTTAAACAATTCAAAGCTCTTACTGAAAGATCCATATCTATCAATTTAGTTTTTAACAACTGTCNCATNTGAAGTGATTCTTCATCATAAGTTTCAGTTTGTGCAATTTCATCAGCCTCTAANGTAATTCTTTCATCACTAAATAACATNAAGTGGTGAATTAATGTNTTAGCNGCTTCAGTTAAAGCATCTTTNGGATTAATTGATCCATCAGTAACGATTTCGAAAACTAATTTTTCGTAATCTGTCTTTTGTTCTACACGAAAATTTTCAATGCTATACTTAACATTTTTGATTGGCGTGTAAATTGAATCTATAAAGATAGTTCCAAAAGGAACTCCTGCTTTTTTATTTTCTTCAGCTGGAACATATCCTCTACCTTTTTCGATAGTGATTTCCATATTGAAATTAACTTTAGGATCCATATTACAAATGACCATNTCTGGATTCAATACTTGAAAACCAGAGATGTGTTTTTGAAAATCTCCTGCGGTTAATTGTTCTGCACCTGAAATAGAAATAGTAACTGTTTCNTTGTCTACTTCGTCAATTTGTCTTTTAAAACATACTTGTTTTAAGTTCAAGATTATCTCTGTAACATCCTCAACAACTCCTGCAATAGTAGAAAACTCATGATCTACTCCTTCAATTCTAATTGAAGTAATTGCAAAACCTTCTAACGATGAAAGTAGTACTCTCCTTAAAGCGTTACCAACNGTTAGTCCATAACCAGGCTCTAAAGGACGGAATTCGAATTTACCTTCGAAATCTGTCGAGTCGATCATAATAACTTTATCGGGCTTTTGAAAACTAAATACTGCCATAATGTAACTGTGTGTTTTAATTATTTTGAATATAATTCAACAATAAACTGTTCGTTTATGTTTTCTGGTATTTGAATACGCTCAGGTTTAGAAACAAAAGTTCCTCTTTTTATTGCATTGTCCCAAGTAATCCATTCGTAAACGTGACTTGCATTAGCTAATGAAGTTTCAATTGCTTCTAGTGATTTAGATTTNTCTCTTACACCTACAGTGTCACCAGGTTTTANTTGATAAGAAGCAATATTTACTTTTTCTCCGTTTACTAATATGTGNCGGTGAGAAACTAATTGTCTTGCAGCGCTTCTACTAGGAGCNATTCCCATACGGAATACAACATTATCTAGACGCGATTCNCATAATTGCAATAGTATTTGTCCAGTAATTCCTTTTGAAGCNGTTGCTCTTTTAAACATATTCCTAAATTGNCGNTCTAAAATACCATAGGTATATTTAGCTTTTTGCTTTTCAGCTAATTGGATTGCGTATTCAGATTTTTTTCCTCTACGACGGTTATTACCGTGTTGCCCAGGAGGGTAATTTCNTTTTTCGAAGTTTTTATCATCTCCGAAAATAGCTTCACCAAACTTACGNGCTATTTTAGTTTTTGGACCAGTATATCTTGCCATTTCTATTTTTTTTTTGAAGGGATTTTCAAATTAAGGTCTTATACTTATCCTTTGATAATCTTAATCCTTCAGTTTATACTTATTAATNATTTTTATAAAAAGTTTCTGAGTATTTTCAGAATTAAACTCTTCTTCGTTTTGGAGGTCTACATCCATTGTGNGGCATAGGTGTAACNTCAATAATTTCAGTTACTTCAATACCTGCATTATGAATAGATCTAATAGCAGATTCTCTACCATTACCTGGACCTTTTACATATACTTTTACTTTACGTAAACCTTCTGCATGTGCAATTGCTGCACAATCTTCCGCTGCTAATTGAGCTGCGTANGGAGTGTTCTTTTTAGAACCTCTAAAACCCATTTTTCCAGCTGATGACCAAGAGATTACATCTCCTTTTTTGTTTGTCAACGAAATTATAATGTTATTAAATGAGGCAGTGACGTGAGCTTGACCCACTGCTTCTACATTAACTTTACGTTTTTTCGTACTAGTTTTTGCCTTTTTTGCCATATCTCTAGTGTTTATTTAGTTGCTTTTTTCTTGTTAGCAACAGTTTTACGTTTTCCTTTTCTCGTCCTTGAGTTATTCTTAGTACGTTGTCCTCTTAAAGGAAGACCTGTTCTATGACGAATACCTCTATAACATCCAATATCCATTAATCGCTTAATGTTTAATTGAATTTCACTACGTAATTCACCTTCAATGGTAATTGCTCCAACAGTATCACGAATTTTTCCGATCTCTTCATCAGTCCATTCATTTACTTTTTTGTTTTCGTCTACACCAGCATTTTTTAGTATTTTTTTAGCNCGGCTGTCACCAATACCAAAAATATACGTTAACGCGATTACACCCCTTTTTTGTTTTGGGATATCTACACCTGCGATTCTTGCCATAACTTATCCTTGTCTTTGTTTGAACCTAGGGTTCTTTTTGTTAATAACATATAATCTGCCTTTTCTGCGAACTATTTTGCATTCGGCACTTCTCTTTTTAATAGATGCTCTTACTTTCATAATAACTTAATATCTATAAGTGATTCGAGCCTTTGATAAATCATAAGGACTCATTTCTAGTTTAACTTTATCTCCTGGTAATAATTTTATATAGTGCATACGCATTTTACCAGATATATGCGCTGTAACGATATGTGCATTTTCTAACTCTACACGAAACATTGCATTTGACAATGCTTCCGTAATTGTTCCGTCTTGTTCTATAGCGGGTTGTTTTGCCATTATGCTACTGCTTTTCTATTTTTTCCTGTTTTCATTAAACCGTCATAATGACGATTTAATAAATATGAATTGATTTGTTGCATGGTATCNATCGCAACACCCACCATAATTAATANTGAGGTTCCTCCATAAAATAATGCCCAACCTTGTTGGATACCAAATACTTTAACAGCGATTGCAGGGAATATTGCAATACCAGCTAAAAATATAGATCCAGGTAATGTTATTTGTGACATAATATTGTCNAACAAATCTGCGGTGTCCGTACCTGGTTTTATTCCAGGAATAAATCCTCCACTACGCTTTAANTCATCAGCCATTTTATTCGTTGGAACAGTAATAGCAGTATAAAAATAGGTGAAAATAATTATCAATACCGCAAACAATACATTGTACCAAAGTCCAAACATATCACTAAAATTAACTTGCATCCATTGNCCGACGTTAGANTCTTTCATAAANGATGCTCCACCAATTAGTCCAGGTACAAACATAATTGCTTGTGCAAAGATAATAGGCATTACGCCAGAAGCATTTAATTTTAAAGGAATNAATTGTCTTGCTCCAAATATATTTTTCTCATAGCTACCNCTTGCAGTTCTCCTTGCATATTGTACAGGGATTTTTCGAACAGCCATCACTAACATGATAGANGCCAATATAATAACAAACCATATTACTAATTCAATTANTATCATAATCATACCACCATTAGATTCCATTACNCTNGAAGCAAATTCTTGAGCAAAAGATTGTGGTAATCTAGCGATAATTCCTACCATAATTAAAATAGAGATACCGTTTCCAATACCTTTATCTGTAATTTTCTCTCCTAACCACATTGCAAATACACAACCNGTAACAAGTATAATTGTAGATGAAACATAAAATATAGTTGTTTGGCCTATTATAAAAGCTTCAACAGGTACNCCTAAAGCTGGNAAGCCAATTAAGTAAGTAGGTGCTTGAAGCAGACAAATACCGATGGTTAACCATCTAGTNATTTGATTGATCTTTTTTCTACCACTTTCTCCTTCTTTTTGTAATTTTTGTAAATAAGGAATTGCTATTTGCATTAATTGGACTACAATCGACGCAGAGATATAAGGCATAATACCCAATGCAAAAACTGAAGCATTNGAAAAAGCTCCACCNGTAAAGGCATTTAAAAGACCNAAAATACCTTGACCNTCTCCACCAACAACTGCTGTTAATTTAGAGGCATCAATCCCAGGCAACACAACTTGTGCTCCAAAACGATACACTAACAAAAGTCCTAGTGTAAGAAGGATACGATTGCGTAGTTCTTCTATTTTCCAAACATTTTTTAAGGTTTCAATAAATTTCATCCTTATAATAAATTAAAATGTTATTACTTCACCTCCAGCTTTTTCAATTGCTGCTTTTGCAGAGGCTGAAAATTTATTTGCTGTAACTGTCAATTTTGACTTTAACTCTCCTCTTCCTAATATCTTAAGTAATTCGTTTTTTCCAACTAAACCTAAATCTACAAAAGTATCAAAATCAATAGCANCTTTTATTTTTTTATCATCAACAAGCTCTTGAAGTTTATCAAGATTTACTGCTTGGTATTCTTTTCGGTTTATATTAGTAAAACCAAATTTAGGAACTCGACGTTGTAANGGCATTTGCCCACCTTCAAATCCTAATTTCTTAGAATATCCAGAACGAGATTTTGCACCTTTATGTCCACGTGTCGCAGTTCCTCCTTTTCCTGAACCTTGTCCGCGACCTACTCGCTTGCCTTGATTTTTTACCGAACCTGCTGCCGGTTGTAAGTTACTTAAATTCATAATTTNTTATTTCTTAATTAGTTTCTACTGAAACTAAATGATTAACTTTTCTTATCATACCTANAATACTTAANGTATCTTCATGTTCAACAGTCTGACCCATTTTATGAAGACCTAAAGATTCAAGTACTCTTTTTTGGTTTTGAGTGCGATTAATAGCGCTACGAACCTTGGTTACTTTTATTTTTGCCATCTTACTTANTGTTTATCCTTTAAATAATTTCTCTAAAGAAATTCCTCTTTGTTTTGCAATAGTTTGAGCGCTTCTCATTTGTAAAAGAGCATCAAANGTTGCTTTTACTACATTATGTGGATTCGAAGATCCTTGAGANTTAGAAAGNACATCNTGAACACCNACCGCCTCTAATACGGCACGAACAGCTCCACCNGCAATAACTCCTGTNCCNGCNGNNGCTGGTAATNATGTTNACTCTNGCTCCNCCNNATTTNCCTTTTTGNTCNTGNGGNAATGTAGCTTTATTTAGAGGTATGCGAACTAAGTTTTTCTTAGCGTCTTCAATCGCTTTAGCAATTGCACTTGCAACATCTTTCGATTTACCAAGTCCTTGCCCTACAACTCCATTTTCATCACCTACTACTACAATAGCTGAAAATCCAAAGGTTCTACCCCCTTTTGTTACTTTAGTTACACGTTGAACCCCTACTAAACGNTCTTTTAANTCTAGACCTCCTGGTTTAACTAACTCTACGTTTTTATAATCTTGATACATATTTCTTAGAATTTTAGTCCGCCTTCGCGAGCTCCTTCAGCTAATGATTTTACTCTTCCATGGTAAAGGTATCCACCTCTATCGAAAGTAATACTCTCGAAACCAGCTTTCATTGCTTTCTCTGCAATTGCTTTACCTACTAGTTTAGCAGCGTCTACTTTATTTGATTTGGACGCGTCTATATTTTTGTCTCTTGAAGATGCAGCGGTAATCGTAACGCCATTTACATCGTCAATTAGTTGAGCATAAATTTCTTTGTTACTTCTGAAAACTGCCAAACGAGGACGTTCTGTTGTTCCAGAAACAGTTTTTCTGATTCTAAAACGTAATCGCTCTCTTCTATCTGTTTTTGATAATGCCATAACTTTATTGGTTATGCAGATTTACCTGCTTTTCTTCTTATTATTTCTCCTACAAATCTAATTCCTTTTCCTTTGTACGGTTCTGGTTTACGAAAGCCACGAATTTTTGCAGCTACTTGACCAACCAGTTGTTTGTCGTGAGAAGTTAATTTTACTATTGGATTTTTTCCTTTTTCAGAAACTGTTTCAACTTTAACTTCTGGCGCTACATTCAACACAATATTGTGAGAAAATCCAATTGCTAAATCTAATTTCTGTCCTTGATTAGAGGCACGGTATCCCACACCAACTAATTCTAGTTCTTTAGACCATCCTTTGCTTACACCCTCAACCATGTTATTGATTAATGATCTGTATAAACCATGTTTAGATCTATCTTCTTTAGAATCTGATAATCGTTCTACTTGAATGTTACCTTCATCTTCTTTTATTGTAACTCCCGAAAAATCTTGTGATAATTCACCTAATTTTCCTTTTACCGTTATTACACTATCGTTTATTTCGATTGTAACTCCTTCTGGGATTGTTACCGGACTTTTTCCTATTCTTGACATTTCTTTCGTCTTTTTTTAATAAACGTAACACAAAACTTCACCACCTACATTCTGAGCTTGAGCCTGCTTTCCTGTCATTACTCCGTGAGAAGTAGAAACAATCGCAATACCCAGTCCATTCAATATTCTTGGTAGCTCTGAGGAGCTAGAATACTTACGTAAACCTGGTTTACTTATTCGTTGTATTTCTTTAATTACAGGATCTTTGGTAAGTTTATCATACTTTAAAGCTATCTTGATAGTACCTTGAGGTCCTTTTTCATCTTCAAATTTGTAACTTAAAACAAAGCCTTGATCGAACAAGATTTTTGTAATTTCTTTTTTTACATTAGAAGCTGGAATTTCTACTACTCTGTGGCCAGCTTTTACTGCATTTCTAACTCTAGTTAGATAATCTGCTATTGGATCTATATTCATAATTTAATTTTACGGATGTGGTTTTCACTATTTTGTTTTAACGAACCTGCACCCAATTAATATTTTATTACCAAGAAGCTTTTCTAACTCCTGGAATTAAACCTTGATTAGCCATTTCACGAAATGTAACACGTGAAATACCAAATGTTCTCATGTATCCTTTTGGTCTACCAGTAAGTTTACAACGATTGTGCATACGAATTGGTGAAGCGTCTTTTGGTAATTTCTGTAATGCTTGATAATCTCCAGCTTCTTTCAAAGCTTTTCGTTTTGCGGCATACTTTGCTACCATTTTTTTTCTTTTAACCTCACGGGCTTTCATTGATTCTTTAGCCATATTAGTTCTTTTTAAAAGGTAAACCTAATTCCATTAATAATGATTTTGCTTCTTTATCAGTATCTGCAGAAGTAACAAAAGTGATGTTCATACCATCAATCTTTTTAATTCTATCGATATTGATTTCAGGAAATATGATTTGTTCCGTAACACCCAATGAGTAATTACCTCTACCATCAAATCCTGTTGCTTTAATTCCGTTAAAATCTCTTACACGAGGCAATGCACTTGTAATTAGCCTATCTAAAAACTCATACATGCGCTCACCACGCAAAGTTACTTTAGCTCCAATTGGAACTCCTTTACGTAATTTAAAGTTTGCAACATCTTTTTTAGATATAGTTGCTATTGCTTTTTGCCCAGTAATATTAGTGAGCTCATCAACAGCATACTCTAAAAGCTTTTTATCTGCAACAGCAGATCCAACTCCACGAGACACAACGATACGCTCTAGCTTTGGAACTTGCATTACATTTGTGTAACTAAATTCTTCTTTAAGAGCATCAATTACTCGGCTCTTATATTCCTCTTTAAGTCTTGGTGAATATCCCATAACTATAATACTTGATTCGATTTTTTAGCAAAACGCACTTTCTTTCCTTCTTCCATTCGGTAACCAACTCTTGTCGCAGATCCTGATTTAGGGTCAATTAAGGAGAGGTTAGAGATATGTATAGCAGCTTCCTTTTTTACAATTCCACCTTGAGGACTGTTAGCACTTGGTTTCTCATGTTTTGAAACCATATTTACTCCTTCTACTATTGCTTTGTTTTTTTCAAGAATAACTTTCATTACTTTACCTTCTGATCCTTTGTGATCACCGGCAGTAACTACTACATTATCTCCTGACTTTATTTTAAGCTTTACCATCTTTGTTTTCAATTTAAAGCACCTCAGGTGCTAATGATACAATTTTCATGAATTGCTTATCACGAAGTTCTCTTGCAACGGGTCCAAAAACACGCGTTCCAATCATTTCTCCTTGTGGGTTTAACAACACACAAGCATTATCATCGAAACGAATATAAGATCCGTCTGGTCTTCTTACTTCTTTTTTAGTACGAACGACCACTGCTGTTGCAACAGCTCCTTTTTTGATAGTTCCGTTAGGCGTAGCGTCTTTTACAGCAACTACAATTTTATCTCCTATTGAAGCATATCTTTTTTTAGTTCCACCTAACACACGAATGGTTAGTACTTCTTTAGCTCCA
>PAUJ01000021.1 GCA_002713705.1 Flavobacteriaceae bacterium | reverse complement strand
TATAGTTTGTATAAATAATGTTCTCCTTCTTCTTGTATAAGCTCATCATTTACAGAATACAACCAACCACCGGAAGGTATAGTGCTCAAATTATATTCACCTAGCTTTGATATATAATGACCTTCTTGGCTATTTAATACCAAACAAACATCTTTAGGAGTTCCTTTATCTTTTTGCTCATGCCAATAGTTTTCTAATACCTCTTTACAAGCAATTTTATAGTGATTGTAGTCAATTATTTTGTTACAGTTTATAAACAAACCTTCTAAAGGTCCGTTTTTTAAATCAGTTCGGTGAATAGGGATTTGTTGGTACAAACCTGCTCGAATTCGAATGATTAGGTAAGGAAAATGGCCATAGCCTTTCTCCATAAAAGAGATTGATCTAAATTTTTTCATAGTGCATTGTTTTAAATTAATGCATCAGGTAATCATTAGTGGAGTTCATTTGTTTTGACAGAACTGTCCGTATACTAAACCACCGTAGCTTTTGTGCTCGGTTGGTACGCTTAATTGCGTTCCTGATACTGGTGTAAAATTAAACAATTAAATGGATTTAATAACTATATACTATTAAAAAAATAAAATTCTATTTAGGGAAAAATCGCAGGATTCGATTGTTTAATCAATCATTATAAACCACACATTCCTCATAAGTGCTCCCATCGTCGTTAGTTCCATAAACGGTTGCATCACAAACATCCTCACAACTATAGCTTAGAGCTATTATAACTATAAATAGTAGTCTATTCACAGTCTATAATTTTACAGTCAAGCTCATCATTGTCATTGATTACAATTGTGTCACAATCGTAACAGGTATCTTCAATCTCACAACTTAAAACTCCAATACCCAAAGCCAGCCCTATTAATAGTTTTATTATTTTCATGTTACTACCTATACAATGACCATACCAAAATGTTTTTTCCTTTAATTCAGCTATTTATAAACCTCTTAAATAGGTTAAACTTACATTGATAGATGAATGTCTCATTGCTTTCTTTAGCTTGGTTATAGATCCTGTTCTCTTAAACATTTATATAGCTCCTGAATGCCTAAAAGAGTATAATGCTTCCTTATTCAAGTAACTTTGATTGTCTCTTAAAACGGCTCCAAATGTCATAAAGTAGTCTATGTGTTAGCTGCCAATTAAAAACCCTATTAACTTTTTATATACAAGAGATGAAGCATTTCATTGTGACTATGTTTTGTTTAGGATTGTAAAATATGGGGCAGGTGCAAGCCTCTGCTTATAGGTGTAAGTGTTGAAGGTTATCATTGATTTGGTAGCCTTTTTTTACACCCTAATGTCTGTTCCATTGTTATCCGTAAGATCAAAAACTTTTATAAGGTTTAGGATTTGAGGATTTTTAGAAGCTAATTTTTTGACTATGATTTCAGTTGGAGTGTTAATTATTTCTATAGGCTTCACATTACTTTTTTTCTTTGGCTTTATGTTTTTATAATGCTTCTCCCCTATTAAAACATCTGCAAGATCAGTACCTTCTTTATAGTTGGTTTCCTCTAACCATTTACTTACAGTAATATTAAAACCTAGACTATTAAGCTCTATGGCTTTATCACTCCAACTATTGTACTCACTTTTATCAGGAAATCCAATAACAGTATAGCTCCTTAAAGGTTTTAAATATTCATACTTGAAACCACTCTTAGAACCTGTTGCTAACCAGACATACTCAGGCTTAAAAACACTCATTAAAACTGCGGTCTTTTCACTCTCTACTATTGCTAAACTTATACTTTCGGACTCGTTTATAAGGTGTAATCCAAATAGACATTGGTTTAGGTTGAAACTATCAAGTTTCAGTTCACTTCTAACACTTGAAATATAAGCTTTACCTGACTGATTTTTTTTTCTTTTGCCAGAAACAACATCGTAGAGCATTATTTTACCATGCCTTACTTTTTGAGCATTATCAATTTGCCAGAAAACAGTTGCTCCATTCCATTTTTTTGAAGTTCCAATTAGATACTTTTTTATCACTTCTTTTGTTGCAATATCCCCAAATAAATGTTTCACAAATTGAATAAAATTATTCTCTTTGAAATTTCTACCACTTTTAGATACTAAGCTATATTCATGAAAACTTGTTGGTTTTGGCTTTTTATGAATATACTCATGTTTCGTCAATTTTTCTCCCTTTGGTTTTTCAAAGAAACCACACTTCGATTCTCGGTCACATCTTCCAAAGTTTTCATTCATTAGTTCTCCTGTATGAGTATTTAAATATTTAACTAAGGTGTTTTTATTACACCTCTTACATCTATATTTTTTAGTACTTGGGTCCAGTATGTATTTATAATTCATTTTAACGGTTGGTAAAAGTGGTAAAGGTGGTAAACCTCAACAATAGCTTGGGTTTGCTTAATTTATTAAATGGTAAGGCTTTGGTAAACGTGGTAAAGTTTCGGTAAAGAGCAACTAATGCAAAGTGCTGATAATCAAATTTTAACATGTATGATTACCACCTTTACCATTATATTATTTTCTTTTTATAATTTCCAAGACTATCTAGCCTAACAAACAAAGATTTATTACCTAAAAAACGATTGACAGAACCACCCTTTACATTATGTTGCTCAAACAAATCCATGACCTCTTTTCTTTTAAACTCAGCAGGTAAACTTTTAAACAATTCTATTTTATTTAATGGCTGGTCTTCAAGTGGGTTTAAGGAAATCATCTTGTCAAATACCTTTAGAGCATTACTTCTAAAATACTCTATTAATTTAATAGCTTTATTTATACTAACGTCTGATATGGTATCTTCAAATTTATTTATTGAAACCTGATGCATCATCTCAATTATGAGTGTGAGTCGCCAGAGATAAGTTTCTAGTTTAGCTTGAACAGAGGTTTCTATATCGTCATTAAAAGATTCCTTCACCTTTTTATGTTGCCATTGTTGGTATATTTTAATTTGATTTTCTCTTGTTTTTATTTTTGATGGTGGGGCATCGTATAAATTCAAAATGAATCTTTTATAATTCTCAACGTGTTTTTCAGCTATAGCTCGTCCTGTAAACATACTTGGCTTTAAATTTTTAGGATAAACAAATAGTATACGTGATAAAAAACCGTCATCATTCCTTCCATTTGAGGCTAAGGCTTTTAACTTTTTGGGTTGCAATCCACCTAAAATATTTACGTTGGTTTTCTCTACCCTTATTGGATCTTTTGAAACCCTATCTACTGTTAGAGTACCACCATTAAAAAACTCCAGATATTTTTGTTGGTCGCCTCCTTTTTTATACTGGTCAAAGCTATTTATCCAACCCATTAATTCATCTTTAAAAATCAATACTCCTTTGTCATTATACTGTAAAGTTTCTGCAAGTTTTTCAGGCGTAAAATCAGTTAGTAATGTCTTTTTTAAAACTGGTTTTTTATCTTTTTTTTCTTGACTTTCATAAGTTTTTAAAAGATTCTTAAACTCAATATAACTATCCTTATCCTTCTTTTCCATAGGTTTTTTTGCAAAATTCAGAGGGTGTGTTTTCCCTATACCTTGCCTTCCTATAATTGCAAGCCATAGAATTGGCTGGCTACTGTAAGACCCGTTAAATAGACTTACAGTATTACCTAGAGCAGTAGCACAAACAGATAAAATCCCTGCACTCAAATAGTTTGGATTGTATCCCACAGTTTTTTCTGCGTCTTTTATTAATGCTTGAATTTGTGTGGGAAAAATTTCAGTTGGGAAATCTACAGAAGAACTAAATTCGTTATCAATAATTTTATCTAACATTATTTACCATTTTTAGCTCATTATCAAATTTGAATTCTCCATGATCATATGTCACTTTAGTATCAGAATTTGCTCCTCCTAATCTTACCCATTTACCATTTGTTAACTTTACTTCCATATATTGCAAGCTTTTTAGTTGAAAACTAAATGCTGCGATATCAATTTCTGTTTCTATACTTTGAACTTTTTTTACGGTTGCTTTCATTTTTCTGATTTTAAAGTTCAACAATAGCGTTATCAATATCTGTTTGACGATATAAAACTCGTCCGCCAATGCCAACTGCCTTCAGTTTTCCGTTCTTATTCCATTTGTTTAAAGTAACTAGAGAAACATTAAGCATTTTGGAGACTTCAGCTCTACTTAAATAAGTGTTTGGTTGTTTTGGCTGGAAGTGAAGTTTAAGGCTTTCTAATTGAGTTTTTACGCCCTCAATAATAGCTTCTTGAAGTTGTTCGGGTTTAACCGAAATAAATTGTACTTGTTGCATAATTAATGTTATTTAATTGTTTGCAACAAATACACGTTAGGGATTTTTTAGGGATTCCCTAAAAAGATAAACTACTCTATTTTTAAACCAATTTCTATTAGCTTTTGTTTTACCTTTTCAACTGTTTTAGGGCTGTTGTATGGACTTTTAGATTGGTCGCTCTTATTAAGTAGTGCATTTAAATAAGACTGTATAGAACTTGTCTTCTCACCTAAACAAAGGCTTAAATATTTTGCTAGACTATTTACGCTTAAATTAAAAGGTTCTTTATTTTTTAAAAAATCTAAAACTCCAGCTTCGTTTAAGGCAATTATTTTTTCATTAATGCCTGATTGATCATAGTCAATTAAAGTTTCTTCTTTTTTGACCTCTAAAAGTTGTTTTATTCGCTCTAAAGAATATGTCTCTGAACTTTTATTATAAATTAAATCAAAACCGTTTTCTTTGGCTCTTTGACTTAAGTATTCTACCCTTTTTACTAATGAATTATTAATTTGTTTTTGTAATGTTTCATGCCTAAGTATTGTGTCATTGTCAATATAATCTGTATTAAACTCTTTAAATTTATAGCTATAAATACCCTCATTTAATTCATCAGTTATAAAACTAATTTCATTAGCGTCAATAAATTCGTTTTTAAAATCCTCTAAACGCTTATTGTATGTATTCTTATAAACATCAAAACTACATCCAAAAAAATAATCAGTCTTGTAATATTGATCATATTCAGTAAAAAAACTTAGCTGTATCTCTTTTGCAAAAATGTTAGGTGTTTGATCATTCTCCTTAATATTTAGATTGGGATCTGAAGAATGGGGACCGTGATTAGATAGCCAGTTTTCATGGCTTTCTGAAATTATTTTAAGGGTCTCCTTTAGAACGGTATAATGTTTGTAATTTTCCAACTTGAACGGGTTTTAGCGTGTATATTTATATAATAAAAATCTCTTATAGGTTTATAATTTGTCTTTTAAGATATGTTTTTTATAACATTTAGTTGAGGTTCTTTTTTTTCTTTTAATGCTTGCAAAGTGTAAAAGTCTGCAATTTGTTGTGCAAAGTCTAAACTATCTTTTCCTATGTAATTTAATAGCATCTTCTCTGAGCTGTGAGCGGATACACTCATAATTAAGGGTGTTGGCAGTATTCCATATAAGTTGGTGCAAAAAGAACGCCTGCAAACGTGCGAAGACATAAGTTCCCACTTTAGGTAGGTTCCACTAATTTTTCTTTTTTCTTTGTTTCCTCTACCTTTTTCTAACACCGTAATTTTACCTCCCTCTATTGGCTCGTGTATTTCTGCAATCTTGCAAATCTCTTTGATATACTTATTAAATTTCTGAATAGATATTTTATACGGCAAGCCGTTTTGTATTATTTCTTTAGTTTTTGCAAGTACGGGGATTGTTACGTTTTTATCTGTTTTTTGTTGCTTTAATTCTATTACTTCTAAGCCGTTACGGATTACAAAGTTAGATTCATCTAATATTAATAAATCGCCACCTCTCTGTCCAATGTTACAACCTAACAAAAGCCATTTACGAGCATTTTTAAGTGCATCACTCATTAACACTATGTCTTCTATTGCTTGTAATTCACTTGGGTTTAAGTACAGTATATTTTCGTTCTTTGTTTTAGTACTATCAATCTTTTTAAGTTGCCTACTAGTTTCAATACCATAAAATGATGCATCATTACAAACTGTCTTTAAGTCTGCTATTTTTTTAAGTGCATAACTCTTTTGATACCTCCTTACGTTTAACAGATATTTTAAAAAATCTTTTGCAAATTTCACATCTATATCTTTGACTTTGAGCGTATCATGGTTTTGGTATTCGGTAATAATATTTCTAAGTGAAATGTAGGCATTAATTCTACTTTTAGATAAACCAATACCTCCTTTTGCGTTTTTTCTTGTGGGTGCTTCACCAATAATACTTTGAATCGCATCTATTAGTAAATCACTTTGTTTATTTTCTGTGACATAACCAAAATGCAAATTGATCCTATGTTTTAACCAATCCGTATTTATTACATTACCCTTGCTACCTGTATTATTGATCTCATCTAAAATATAAGTTTCTAATTTCTGTAAATCAGATTTTAGCTTTTTATTGGTTGCTGAGGTTGTTTTAGGAAAATTTGAAGTAGTACTCCAGTTTTTAGGTGAGATGTATAACCCTGTTTTGGCACGTGGTGTTAAACCTCGTCTTACAGATAGCCTAAGATAAATGGGGGCATTTTCACTATCACTTAGAAGTTGATATCTAACGGTAGCCATAAGTATTGAATTTTAATAAAACAAATTTACGACCTTTTTGAATTCTTGCCAACGGTTTGCCAACCGTTTTTTAATCTTAATTAATTATACCTCACTTTAATTAACTCCTGATAGTTATTGTAAAACAATGGTTTAGTAAAATTTAAAAGGTTTTATTAGAGTTATTAAGAGCCTCAGACAATATTAAAATAAAAGGTTTCAAGTCCCGTCTTCAGTACAGATAAAAAGCCGAAACTCTAGTTTCGGCTTTTTTTGTTTACTGCAATGAGTAAAGCTTACTTTAATGTATGCAAGGAAATAAAAAATATCACAAAATATATTATCTTTGAAACTATTAAAAATCTCTTTATGAAACCTATACCTGCTTATTTAATTTTAATCTTTTTATTTTTGAATCAACTATCTTTGGCGCAGCAAATGCCTTTAGATTTTTCTGACCCTACAGAAAATTTTTCTTCTTTTGGGGGTAGCAGCTTCTCTTTAAATACAGATCCAGAAAACCCTAGCAATGAGGTTGGCCAATTTTTTAATGATGGGTCTTTCTATTGGCAAGGATTTTACCTTGATTTGCAAAGAGTCATTGATTTGGATTTTCAGAACACGATTTCTTTGTCTTTTTATGGCTTTGACTCTAATGCGCACACCGTATTAATAAAACTAGAGAATGGCCAGAACCCTGATGTTGAGGTTAGTCAAAATATACCCGCTGGCGGCGGTTGGACCAATAATGTTGTTTTTGATTTTTCTCAAGCGGTATTAGCCAATGACGGTACACCGGTAAATGCTACTGGAGAATATAGTAAATTGGTTGTTTTTATTGATGGAGGAGTAACAACCGCAGGCACCTATTTGCTTGACAACATTGATGATGGTTCTACAGAAGTAAACCTTAACGAGATTGATGTAGAGTATACCAATTTAGTATGGGAAGATCAGTTTGAAACTCCAGGNGTTGTCAACCCATCAAATTGGCACCACCAAACACAAGTCATTATTCCCGGTGTAGGCTG
Organism: Flavobacteriaceae bacterium; assembly: GCA_002713705.1. Taxonomy (GTDB): domain Bacteria; phylum Bacteroidota; class Bacteroidia; order Flavobacteriales; family Flavobacteriaceae; genus Marifrigoribacter. The sequence goes on along the minus strand of PAUJ01000021.1, from coordinate 110,186 downwards.
GGCNAATGGTGAAGAACAGCATTANACAAACCGTATAGATAACTCTTTTGTAGATACTTCCGGGTTTTTAAATATTGTTGCAAAACAAGAAACNTATACNGATCAAGGCTTAACAAAAAACTANACNTCTGCNAGGTTAAATGCAAAATTTGCATTTACCTATGGTAGAGTAGATGTACGAGCTAAAATTCCTGTTGAGGCTGGTACCTGGCCCGCAATTTGGACACTGGGTAAGAATATAAATGAACCNGGTGCCTACTGGGACTCNCAATATGGAACAACTAGTTGGCCTGCATGTGGAGAGATTGATATGATGGAGCACGGAATATTTCCTAATCAAAATATTAACTANATAAAAAGTTCTTTACACACTCCNTGNTGTTATGCTGGTAATCCAAATGGAGGAGGTACTATTGCGTCAGATCTTGAAAATGATTTTCATGTATATTCATTAAACTGGTCTCCNGATCAAATAACATTTTTATTGGACGGGGTTGGGTATTTCACTTATAATCCTTNTATAAAAGATGATAGCACATGGCCATTTTACGAGGACCAATTTGTGTTATTAAACATNGCTATGGGAGGTNNTGCAGGAAATACATCTTCTGATTTTGACCAANCTACCATGCTAATAGATTACGTTAAGATATATCAAGAAGGCGAATTAAATACGGNTGCAAATATTGACTTANAGGATAAGGTGAGCGTGTATCCAAACCCAGCAAGTAATGTAATTAACTTGAGCNCTTCTATACCNCTTAGTAGTATAAAGATNTATGATATTTTTGGGAAACTACTACTTACTAAAGAAAAAAACTTTACAAATATCGATGTAAAAGCCTATACCTCNGGNATGTATTTACTTGTAATTACTTCAAACAATCAAGAAATTNTAAAGAAAGTACTAATCAATTAATTTGTAATTACTGATCTAANATGNCTAGGGGGTATTAGGCAGTATTTAGGTTTAATTCACANTCAATATAGGAAAGACTNCAAACAAATAGTTGGNAAACTATTTGTTTTTTTGCCAAGGAAACTTGCCTTCTAATTCAACTTGTAAAGAGGTNCTTAAAATAGTTCGAACAAGTACTATGAGGCCTAAAATAGTAACAGANCTTAAAGTCGGCTCNGTTGAAACCGTTAAAATAATATCAGCTGCAATAAGTACCTCTANACCCAATAGGATTGATTTTCCGATAGATTGTCTTAACTTTTCTANTGGACTTAATTTCTTTCGAGTAAGACCTACTATAAACATTAATAAGGAGTATAGCAAACCTAGAAAAATAGTTAAAACTCCTATAGTTTCTATTGTTTTAGCAATAATAATTATGTATTCNCTTANGGTATCCATTGTTGTTTAATTANTNTAAGATAGGTATTACTCATTNAATTNATACTAATATANCAATTATTCCACAGGAATCTCTTTAATTTTATGATTAAAAATTATGTATATTTCTAGATNANAAATAAGTNNATTTTTTAAACTAATAACTTTCTGTAAATNATCGTTTTAATTGAATTTTATTTNATAAAATACTAAAAAATTGAAATAATAAANTGGCNAACACCTAAAAAACAAATAATGAAAAACTATAGNAANGAAATAATAATAGGTGTATTGATGATCGGTTTTTCAATTGCATTTTATTACTTATATGGTATTTTATTACCTTTTATTTTGGGNATGCTACTTGCATTCTCTGCGCAACCAATAATTANACGAATCCAGAAAATAGTTAAAAGTAAGGGTCTTGCTACNAGTATTTTTTTGGCAGTAAATACAGTGCTAATTATNCTNTTTTTTGTTTTTTTTACTAATTACATCAATCGAGATTTTAAAAGACTCAATCAAAGTTTTGTTTTTTTGACAACAAAAAATCAANAAAATTTAAACCAAACNACACAAAAAGTAAAAGAATATATNAATAATTTATATGACATTGACCANGTGGAAGTTTTACTAAAACATAAATCTGATTCCATTATCAATAAAATAAAAAACATCGATTATTCGNAGTTAGACNCCGAATCTATAAAAACTGGCTTTGAAAAAGCCACCGCCATATTTCAAAGTNAAAAAATAAATACTGAACAATTAAAACCTAAATTTAGTTTCTTATTTATTCTATGCTCCACCNTTGGGTATTTTATACTAATTTTATATCAANTAGACTACTTTACCAGAATTCGGAAAAANTATTTTGGAGGTAAANTNAAATCTATATTTCACACCATCATTGATGATTTCAATCAAAGTTTTGTTAAATATTTNAAATTAAAAACAAAAATCATCCTTTTACTATCTTTAATTTATATCAGTACATTTATTATTTTAGATATGCCTGGAACGATTNTAATTAGTTTATTAATTATATTACTATCNTANATTTCTTATCTNCAATANTTAGCACTCATACCGCTTTCNATTAGCTGTATGGTNCTCTCTGTGGAAAACTCTCAAAGTTTTTTATTCTACTTTAGTATTGTTATCGCTGTCTTTATTATGGCGAGTGTTATTGAAGAATGGTTACTTAAGCCACGAATNATGAAAGANAATACCGGTATAAACCCTGTGATTATTGCACTAGCACTTAGTATTTGGACCTATCTTCTTGGTATGCCCGGCGGACTTATTGCTATTCCTATGACTGGTTTAATGATNATTATATTTAAACAATACTTTTTAAAACCTTACCAAGAAGNTATTAAAGATTGATTAAAAAAAATTGATTCAACAAAAATTATAATTAATTTCTTTTTTTTCGAATCAGTGCTAGTGATTATTTTANANGAAGTATTTTNTTTCAAGGAGTTTCANATCAATTTTNANATCCCTTTATTTATTGAATTTTCCTCAATCGCTGTAGATCCAGAATTTTGATATTTCGGCCCTCAATTTGAATAATTCCTTGATTTTTAAAACTGGATAGAGTTCGAATTAAAGATTCCGTTGCAACACCTGCAACACTCGCCAAATCATTACGAGAAATATTTATAGTCTCTTCTGNAGCGCAATATAATTTTTCGACAAACATTAAAATAGTACTTGCCGTTTTTTTATTTACGTTACTGTAAGCCATGTGNACCAAATGCTCTTTTATTCCACTAATATCATCNGCTAACAACTGTATCAATTCTAAAGTAAGCCCGTGATTTTTATCCAANATAGACTTNAATTCCTGTTTAGAAACTCCCACTAATTTGCTTTCCATNATAGCGGTCGCGGTTTCTTGGTAGGTAATGTTTTCTGTAAACGAAGTATAGCCGAATAAATCGCCTACTTTATTTAATTTTGTAGTAAGTTCTTTTCCATTTTTATCCANNTGATGTGACTTCACAATACCCTTTANAATTAAATATATAAAATTAGAATGTGCACCTTGGCTATAGATATCTTGGTCTTTATTAANAGTAAATTTCGTTCCGTTATTGGTAAAAAAGTTTTTTAAATCGTTCAATGAACGGATGTTGTTTTTTTGATTTACTGNATCCCCNTCTAAAATTCTTCGGTCTTTTAAAATGGAAGCTTTGGCNATTCTACTTTCTATAGCACTTATTAGTTCTTCTTCTTTAAAAGGTTTAGTGATATAATCATCTGCGCCCATATTCATTCCTTNTCTTACATCTTTACGTTCGGTTTTTGCCGATAANAATATAAAAGGAATGTATTTGGTGCGTTCATCATTGGCTAAAATCTCTAATACTTGGTGACCATTCAGTTCTGGCATCATAATATCACTAATAATAATATCTGGNATACTGCTTTTTGCTAATGCAACTCCTTCNATACCNTTAGNAGCAGTAATAACCTCGAAATTAGAAAGTACTAAGATTTCTGCAGTGTTTTCTCTTAAAACAAGATCATCTTCAATTAATAATAGCTTTTTCATAGTTGTGCTGTATTTGGAATACTAATGGTAAATGTAGTGCCTTTATTTTCTGNACTTTCGAAATTAATAGATCCTCCTAAATTTTCAATATGAGTTTTTGAAATGTTTAATCCTATTCCTGTACCTTCTGTTAATANGGCATTTTCAGCTCTAAAATAACGATTAAAAATATTTTTCTGATCAATTTTTGGGATACCTATACCATCATCAATTATTTCTAAGGTNGTAATTTCGANNTCTTGCCTAACCNTGATAGCTATCACTGAATTTTCTGANGNATATTTAATAGCGTTATTTATTAGNTTTGATAAGGTCAACTCAATGATTTTCTCATCTTGAAATAAAGATATTTCATCGATANNGTNTGNGTAATCTATCNTCTGACCTTNTTTTAATAGAATATTGGCATTAGAAACTACCTCTTTTATCACTTTACCTAATTTAAAAGTGCTTAAATTATAGTTTATATTTCCGGTTTCTAATTTNTCTANAGATAANAAATCATTTAAAATATTATTTAAATATTGTACTTTATCAGTAATGATTTTGATATGTTTATCTCGTTTTTCTTGTTGTTCTGNCAAGTTATACTTCCCCAATAAAATAATAGACGTTAGAATACCACTCAATGGAGTTTTAAACTCATGGGAAACTAAAGATAAAAAATTTGTTTTTAATTTATTTAATTCTCGTTCTCTTCTAAAGGCAATATTGATATCTTTTTCGGCATCGACCCNTANCATATTTTCATGTTCTAATTGACTAATTGTNTCATTTAATTCTTTNGTTNTTAAAATAATNTTTTGTTCAAATTNNGCATTTAACTTACTGANTNTTNNTTCNTGTTCTTTCCTTNTTGAAATATCGGTGACCAATGCCATTATATATTCTTTATNGCATANCTTAAAAANATTTAAACTCANTTCTACAGGGAACATACTCTTGCTTTTATGCATGCCATAAATACTAAGGTTTTTCTCCTTTTTNTCTTTGACTCCTTGATTCAAAAAAACTTTTAANTGATTCTCAAGTTNAATCGTATTGGCATCAGAGAATAAAACTTGGANATGTAATTGATTTAACTCTTTTATTTTATAACCAAACATCCGCTCTGCCGATTGGTTCGCTTCTATAATNTGTTGTTGGGCNTCTAAAAGAATTATCCCAACAGACTCAACCTTTAACGANTTATTAATAAGGTCATTATCTTTTTCAAACANGACTGTATTNGTTTTGGACTTCATTTTCTTCTTTTACTTTAATTTTTTTATTANANTATAAATGATACTACAAATTTAAANAGNTGCAGTATTTTAGAATATGACATCAAATGTCTTAATCAAAAAAACACGCTAAATTAATAAAATNACCCCTTGTTANTTNAACATAAAAAAAACTAAAAATAAGATTTATAAGCTAATAANTGGGTTAGGCTTTCTGCAACAATACTTTTTAATATGTTAAATATTATATTTAAAACTTTATATTAAGCATTACTCCTACCCCTTATGNTTGNGCTAAAAATATNANAAAATTATTAATTTATTNNATTTTTAAAGGCTTAAAATACTCTGAATNCATTTTGAGTATATATTATTTATTTTAATAAATCCTTACTTTAAACCCAATGTCTTTANGTGNTTTTATAAAATATGAAATATAAAAAAACTTATCTATATTGTAGACTCTAATAAATAATCAAAATAGAAATTATGAGAAAATTTATTTATTTAACCTTCGCTATATTGATTATTGCCTGTAGTGATGATGATANCCATTCAATTAATGATATAAANGCTCCTATTATTACTTTGTTAGGAAACTCACCTACTAGCATNACTCAGTATACAACATATATAGATGCTGGGGCAACTGCTATAGATAATGTAGATGGAGACTTAACTTCAAGTATCGTTNTAACTGGAAATCCAAATATGAATGTTATAGCCACTTATACTATTACTTATAATGTTTCAGATGTNGCTGGCAATACAGCTTCAGCATCCAGACAAGTTGCGGTTATTGAAGANATCGACAATCCGGTTTATATCGANACCAACGGGATTACTATAAAAGCAAAAGAATGGGCAGAAGTAGGAGCTACGGGTNAAATAAACGACATAACTTATACCGTTGTAGATAAACCAATGTTAGAANAATTGATCGAAAATGGNGATGATCTTAGCAAATTAGCTACTACAAAAGTTACTAGCATGGCNTTGTTATTTTATGGGGCTACTAACTTTAACCAAGTTATTACTAATTGGGATATGAGTAATGTAATTAATACTTATGCTATGTTTTGGGATGCATTTGANTTTAATCAAGACATTGGAAATTGGGATATGAGTAATGTTNTTAATATGAGTAATATGTTTACAAACGCTACTGCATTTAATCAATCNCTTNAAAATTGGGATGTGAGTAATGTTGATTCTATGAGAGGTTTATTCGTCAANGCCAGCAATTTTAATCAAGATATTGGAAATTGGAATGTTGGAAATGTAACTAATATGAATTGGATGTTTTATAAGGCCACTAGTTTTAACCAAGCACTTGAAAATTGGGATGTGAGCTTTGTAGATGAAATGTATGGAATGTTTAGTGATGCGGATTCNTATAATCAAAACCTTAGTTCTTGGAATGTAGAAAATGTTACACTTTGTGGTGCTTTTAATGCAAACACTACCCAATGGATTTTGCCAAAACCTACNTTTACTAATTGCACACCTTAAATAAAATTTCAAATTATATTTAATTTGAAAGAACAGCCTAAATGATAAAAAAAACAGAAAAAATAGATNCNAATTATATACATCGAAGTAATTGGTTAAGAGCTGTTGTCCTTGGAGCTAATGATGGGATTTTATCAACGGTTAGTATCGCAATTGGAGTTGCAGCTGCTACTGATGTTCGAGAACCCGTTATTTTGGCAACTTTAGCGGGATTAGTTGCCGGTGCTTTATCAATGGCTGCTGGAGAGTACGTNTCTGTAAGTTCGCAAAAAGACACTGAAAATGCAGATATTGAACGTAATAAAAAAGAACTTAATGACAAACCCGAAGTCGAATTNCAACGACTAGTAGAAATTTATGAAAAAAGAGGTTTAAATAAAGAAACTGCATTGAAAGCTGCTAAAGAATTAACAGAACATGATGCATTGGGTACTCATATAAGAGATGTATTGGGAATTAATAAAATTAGTCAAGCTAAGCCTATTCAAGCAGCATTTGCTTCTCTTGCAGCATTCACGGCAGGAGGATTACTTCCTTTTTTNGTAACACTCTTTATGCCTTTAAATAGTATGGAATATTCACTGTATTTGTTCGCGCTATTTTTTCTTATCATTTTAGGAGCATTAGCAGCTAAGACAGGNGGTTCAAGTATNNGGAAAGCAATTATTAGAATTACTTTTTGGGGAACACTTGCTATGGGANTGACTGCAACGGTTGGTTATTTATTTAATGCAAATATTGGGTAATAGGGAGGTAAAAAGAAATAAAATTAATTATATTAAATTATTAATATTTTTNATGATTCAAAAATTAGGAGAATTATTATCAAATCTGTTTTTAAAGTTCATGCCAAATGCTTTTGTATTTGCNATATTACTNACACTAACAATAGCATTGGGATCATTTTTTTGGGTAGATACCTCTATTTTTNAAATTATTAAATCTTGGTATACCGGTTTTTTCGATTTAATTGGATTTGCCATGCAAATTGCATTAATCATTATAACAGGTTTTAGCATTGCATTATCNCCATTGGTTAAAAGAGGTATTGATGTCCTNTCCAAAAATTTAAAAACACCATCACAAGTTTATTTATTAGTGGTATTTATTGGATTGCTCNTGTCNTTAATTAGTTTTGGNTGGCTNGTTATAACTGCTGTACTCGCTAGAGAATTAGCGCTGAGAGTAAAAGGAGTTCATTATCCATATTTAATTGCTTGTGTATATTTTTCTTTTAATAGTTGGGTATTTGGATTATCTAGTTCCATCCCACTACTTTTAAATTCTAAAAAAAACTTTTTAATTGAAACGGGGNTTCTCACTAAAGTAATNCCAACTTCATTAACCTTNCAATCATCATTAAATTTAGTGATGANTCTTTTNATGGCAATAAGTGCTCCAATAGTGATGTACATTTTACGTCCAAAGTCTTCAAAAAATAAAGAATTAAAAGATTTGATGATTTCGGATGAAGAACTCGAAAAAAGGACCATTAAAGAAGAGGCTTCTAGCTTAAATTTACCCTTTAAAACGTTATCGGACAGACTNAATAATAGTGTTTTACTACAAATGATTATCGTAGCAATGGGACTTAGCTATATAGTTTACCATTTTAGCACTAAAGGACTTGATTTAAACTTTAATATCATGATTTTTATTTTTATAATNTTTGGAATGTTACTNCATAAAACACCGTCTCGNTATGTAATTTCAATGAAACGTTCCAGTAGTAATATTTCTGGTGTTTTATTTCAATATCCCTTTTACGCAGGTATTATGGGAATTATGTTATACACTGGATTGGGGGATAAATTAGGACAACTAATGGCTTCTGTTGCCACTTTAGAAACCTATCCTCTTTTCGCNTACTTAACTGGAGGTATTGTAAATTTTGCTATCCCTTCTGCNGGAGGAGAATTTGCAGTAATTGGACCCAGTTTAATTAATGCTGTTATNGAATTAGGAGCTGGTTTACCAGAAACTCAAGTAACAGCTATGATTGCTAGAGCNTCTTTATCTGCTGCTTATGGTGAGAGTTTAAGCAATATGTTACAGCCTTTTTTTTTACTTATTATAATTCCTATAATGGGNAAAGGTATTAAANTTCAATCAAGAGATGTTATGGGATATCTNGTTTTACCTTTTATCCTCTTTTTTATAATACAGACCTTGTTNGTAGTGTATTGGCCTCTTTAAATTTTGAAAAAAATAGATTTATTATAGTAGAAATCGAATTTTAANCGTGTTTTTTNTTAGCGTAGAAAAACAANAAGANATAAGCTACTATACCCACCATNATAGACACCACAGATGCTAAAATAAAACTTCCAACTACATAGGTTTTAAGACTCTTAACNAATTCAAAATTTTCTTCAAAATCTGCAAATGAATAATCNGTGGGCTCTCCTAAAACATAGTTNCCTATCATGATCCCTGCATAAACTGTAAAAGGAATAAAAGGTGGAAAACTAACATTCGTAAAAGCAAACGAAATCGCTTTATTTAATTTAAATAATACTGCTAATGAAAGCACCAATATGGTATGAAATCCCCANAGCGGAGTTAAACCAATAAAAACTCCTAATGCCATTGCCTGAGCNCTCTTTAATGGAGATTCATTTTTNCCTAATATTTCTTCTTTTATAAATCGTCGAATACCTTTTTTCCTAAATTCCCNTATTAAATTGCGTGGTTTTATATACAAGAATGCTACTAAAATAAACCACGTATTTAATAAACTTATTCTTAAAAAACCTTTGATTGATTTAAAATGANTTGNCCTTTCTTGAGNGTCGATTGATACTTTAATCGGAACGTTTTTTACTNTAATTCCTCTCCAAGCTGCTTTGACTATAGTTTCAATTTCAAATTCAGACTTGNTCGTAAAAAATTTAATTTTATTCAGCNCTTTTAAAGGGTATAAACGAAATCCCGATTGCGTATTTTTTAATTGAATACCCGTTTGAAGTTTATATAAAAAATTTGAAAGTTTATCANTAAAACTCATTCTGCTAGCAACNGTTTTTTGANNCCTATTTGTAGACCCAATNANNAGAAGGTTTTTATTAGTTTNAGCTTCTAGTTGATNAACAAATAACGATATATTCTCATGATAATANTGTCCATCAGTTTTTAATGTGATAGCAAAATCATATCCTAGTNCTTCAGCTTTTTTNAAAGCAATTCGCAACGCATTTNCATTTCCNNTATTTTTTNTTAAAGAGATCTTTGTTATTNCAGTATATGTTTTTAGAATTCTAAAAGTAGCATCGNTATCACCATTATTGATAACAATTAAATCTTTTGTAATTTCTAATACTCCATCTATGACTGTTTTTAAAGTGCCCTCATTATTATATGTGGGTATGATTACACATATTTTAAGAGTTTTTATTTTATGTNCAAGCGAACTTCTATCCAGCACTTTCAGATGTGTTTAATTAAATTCTTTTTTTTCTTCNTCAGAAAACGATTTAGACTGCATGATAAATCCTCTGACATATGTTTTTATAGNAGTTGATTTAATATTTTTATATCCNTCTTTGATGAATTGTTTATCTTCTGTTTTATTGGCTCGATATTTTAATAGTTTTGGNGCGTTTTCTTGGATACTTAAACGAATGCATCGCATTTCAACGTTAGCAGGNTCCTCAAAAATTGCAAANTTTAATAAAGTNGCNCCCTCTTTAAAAAAAGTTTTTTTTTCTTTAATAACTTTGGAATATTTAGCCATTANTATTANGACNGCTCCTTTATAAGCCACTAGTAATTTTTTATCTGTTTTCTTTACTTCAGCTAAATATTTATTTAATTGAAGTGTTACTTCTTTGCTATTAAAGCTTTTTTTATAATCCGTTCTTACTTTTGTTAAGNTTGGTGAAAATAAACCTAAAAGTAATATAANTATGAATATACTAGTTTTCATCTATAAAATCAATTTTTAATGCTANGTCAGNGTTGAGTTCAGTNTTTATTTTTGNTGTAAATTTAATATTGGNATGAGTTTTAAGAAACTGGAGGCTAAATGGACTTGAAATTCTAATTTTAGTATTAGACCGCATTCTTTTTAGTGTTATAAATTACAGAAATTAGTGTTGTAANAAGAAAAAACAAAAACAATAATAGTATGTCNGGAATGATTTCTAATAAACCTCCGCTTCTTAAAAACACATCATAAAAAGCATTTAAACCCCAATTCATAGGTGATAAGCTAGAGGTAAATTGCATAATGGTGGGCATCATAAAAACAGGCACCCATACACCGCCCAAAGCAGCTAATACNACTACAAAAGTAGCTCCAAATGGCGCTGCTTGTTCTTGTGATTTAGCAACTGTTCCTAATAATAAGCCTAATCCAATAGCTGCTAATCCAGAAAACANAGCTACTATAAATGCTNGAAATAACTTCCCCGAAACACCTAAGGTTGGTAATTCCAANACTGGAAAAAGATAAACACCAATTAATACCATTAGAAAAAACTGTATCAAACAAACCGAAAGAAANACNACTGTTTTACCNGCCAAAACAATTGAGTAAGAAACAGGATTTGTTCTTAATCTTACAAAAGTACCTTGACTCTTTTCCTTTACCATATTTATAGATAATGGAACTATGATNAAAAATATAGCAAATAAAGTCCAAGCAGGAACATTATGTTGAGNAGAATTTGGGAGCACTTCATCTTCCTTTAAATTGGGTGTTATTTCATTAAAGGTTATAAATTTCTCTGAATTAAAAGTAAAGCTCGAATCATCNTCTNATAATTGCTCTTGAAAGGCTTTATAAATTGACTCCGTTTCTATTTTTGAAATCATTTTATCAATGCCANTNTTTATAGAANTTTTAAATGATGGTTGAAGAGCTGGATCAAAATAAAGTCTGACCTCTTTAGTGGAAATTTCTATTTTAGTAGCAGAAGTCGCATCATCNTCAAACCCNAAATCTGCTAAAACNCCTTCNACATTTCGACTTATTTTAAGTTCTAANTCTTTAGATAAGTTTTTTGGTATCACTATTGCTAACTGATAGGTCCCTTTAAAAACAAGTTTCTCAACTTCGCTTTCTTTTTCTTTTACAATCACTTCAAATAATTTTTGATTTTTCAATCCTTCAAAAATATTCTCAGAGATCATTCCTTTATCATTATCAACTATTAAAATTGGAATTTTTGTTTGTTGAACACTTTTAAACGAGCTATCTTGAATTAGNGTAATCGTAATTACAAGAACCAANGGCATTACAAATAANATCGTAAGCCCTCCAACATCTCGGATAAGAAGAAGAAATTCCTTATGTATAGATGCCCATAATTTATACATGATCTCTTAGTTCTTTTCCTGTATATCTAATAAAAACATCTTCTAAATTATGTGCTTTTTCATTGGATNAAATAAGTTCTTTTGGTGTTCCTTTTAAAATTATTTTTCCATTATCTATTATTGCCACACGGCTACANAAATGTTCCGCTTCGTTTAAATGATGTGAAGTGTATACTATGGTAGTTCCTNCTTTATTTAATTGTTTTAAATGATCTATAATAACATTCTTGGATTGNACATCTACTCCTACAGTAGGCTCGTCTAGGAATAATATTTTTGGTTGATGTAAAANACTNGCAATTAAATTGATTCTTCGTTTCATCCCTCCAGAAAATATTTCAATTTTTTTATTTGCAAACTCTAAAAGTCCCATTTTTTCTAGATATAAATGAATACTTTTTTTTAATATTTTTCCTTGCANACCATACATGCTGCCAAAGTAACTTAGATTTTCATAGGCCGTTAAGGATGGGTATAAAGCATATTCCTGGGGNACAATCCCTATTAATTGCTTTAATTCTTTCTTGTTATTAATATAATCTAAATTATTGATNGTAAAAGTTCCTGATGTAGGTTTTATTAAAGAGCATAACATTGAAATTAGTGTTGTTTTNCCAGCACCATTGGGACCTAAAACACCAAATATCTCACCTTTAAGTATGTCTAAATCTAAATTTGATACCGAAAAATAATCAGCTCCTTTATACTTTTTAGATAATTTTTGAATATGAAGCATTNAGATTATTTAATAGGTTTTTTAGTTTTTTCAGCATATTTTTTCTATTTCTGAAATTTCATCCAATTGGCTCGCAACACTNTTATAAGAAACNTTTTTNTNTTTTTATAAATCGATTCTCAANATCNCATACACTATTACATTGTTAAAACGATTGCGGATTTANCAAAAGATAATGAAGAGGCTCGCGATAAGTAAATTTTAAGAATTATAATTTACTAAAGCATACTAAAATTATTCATTTCTAGCTCGTTTAAATCTCTCCAACGACCCCGAGGNAAATCTTTTTTGGTTAGTGGTCCAATTGTTACACAATCAACTTTTACTACGTTATAATTTAAGTGATCAAAAATAGTTCGTATCACACTATTTCCGATATGTTTTATTTTTAAACCNACTTCTTTTTTTGGTGCATTATTTACCCAACTCACCTCTTCAACATCAATGGTTTTTCCATTAATTTTAAGTCCTTCCTTAATNCGTTGAATATCTTCAGATTTTAGATTTTTATCCAATTCAATATGAAACAAACGAGTGACACCTCGACGCGTAAATTTTTGCATAAAATCATCATCATTGGTAAACAACAACAAACCTGTTGCATTGCGACCTAATCTCCCGATGGGATGAAGAGGAATACTAGAAGCATTCGCTACTAAATCCATCACCGTATTCCCCTTATTATCACTAGTAGTNGTTGCAAATCCTTTAGGTTTATTAAGCAGTACATATTTTTTTGCTTCGGGACTGATTTTTCTTCCGTCAAATTTCACTTCATCATTAGGTTTTACTTTAAAACCCATTTCACTGACAACNGAACCATTTACAGAAACACTCCCAACTTGAATATACATATCTGCTTCTCTTCGAGAACAAATTCCAGAATTTGCGATGTATTTATTTAAACGAATCCCATTCGANAGANTCGATGGCTTTGAAGGCTTTGAAGGTTTATTTTGAAGAGTTTCTTTAGNTTTTTTACCACGATTATCCTTCCCAAAAGGTTTCGTTCTTTTTCCTTTATCTAATGATTTCCCTANACGNTTATTATCTTTCTGCTTGCTCATATTTATTAANTTACTATCTGGATAGCTTCTTTTTAATNTTTTGCNAAGGTAATNAATGTCAATGGGTTTAATGCATCAAAAGTAAAAATACCANTTCCTAATTAATTTTAAAAACTAAAGTTGAATACTGTTTTATAGAATCAATCAATTAATAATATGGAGATAAGATTGATGAACAACTGAATTCAAATTTTTGACTATATAGAAATTCTATTCACATTTATCAATGCGATACTAAAAACACCTGCAACGATGATAAATTTCAAAATGTTATGCAGCAGTATATAATGAAGTTTTTTATTCGATTTCCATAACATTATTACAAAAANAAATAAGGCGATGATACTTCCGTAAAAAAAGAAACCCATATCGCCAATATTGTATTTAAATATCAATAAATAACTAGGAATTAATGCTANTANACATAACAACATTANTATTTTTTTTGAAACCAGATTACCATAAAGGACAGGAATGGTTCGATAATTCTGAGCAAGATCTCCTTTTAAGTTTTCTAAATCTTTTACTAATTCTCTCATGGAAATAATGATAAAAAGAAAGGTNGCATGAACAAAAATGACAAGATCGAAATTCTTATAATAAATAAAAACTGCAAAAAATGGAATTACAGCTAAAGTAGCTGCAACAAAGTTTCCAATAAATGGATACTTTTTAATTTTATGAGAATAAAACCATATTCCAAAAATATACAAGGAAAAAAACACAACCGCTTTAAAAGAAACATAACTAGCAAAAAATACCGACAAAATATTTAAAACAAAATAAGCACTTAGTTTAGTGCGTTGACTTACCAAACGATCCAACATTGTTTTCTCTGGTCGATTTATTAAATCTTTATCGCTGTCGTAAAAATTATTTATAATATATCCGGAGGCAATAGCACTTGCAGANGCTAATACAATCATAAATAAATTAACATCAAATAAAATCTCTTTGACAGATAAATAAGGTGCAAGAATATANATAGAAGTTAGGTATTGTGCCAAAACAATAATCAACACATTGTAGCCTCTAATAATAGAAAACAAACTGAATAACTTAATAAAAAAGTATTTTTGCTTTCTATTTAACATNAAAAAGGGGTNTTACANACTATAGACTATCTCAAGTTTATAATCTTTAAGGGCTTGTTTTGCTTTTACNATATCTTCTGTAAAACCTAACATATAACCACCACCACCAGAACCACAAAGTTTTAGATAGAACGTATTGGTTTCAATTCCTTTTTTCCAAAGTTTATGAAACTCTNTTGGTATCATGGGCTTAAAGTTTTCAAAAACAACTTTTGAAAGTTCTTTTACATTACCAAATAAAGACGTTACATTACCTTGTAAAAAGTCGGAAACACAGGCATCTGTATGTTTTACAAACTGGTTTTTAATCATTTTTCGGAAACCTTCTTGTTTCATGTTTTCCATAAAAATTTGAACCATCGGTGCAGTTTCTCCTGTAATNCCACTATCTAATAAAAACACNGCTCCTTTACCGNCTTGCTTTTGNGATGGAATACCTGCTGGCTCAATATTATCTTGAGAATTAATTAAAATGGGTAAGCTTAAATAACTATTTAATGGGTCTAATCCAGAAGATTTGCCGTGGAAAAAAGATTCCATTTTTGAAAAAATAGATTTTAAAATCAGNAACTTTTCTCTGGTTAAATTTTCAAGAATNGTAATTTTATCTGAAGCATATTTATCATAAATAGCAGCTACTAAAGCTCCACTACTGCCAACTCCATATCCTTGTGGGATGCTTGAATCAAAATACAAACCAGCTTCAATAGCTGACTTTAGTTTTTCTATATCAAAAGAAACTAAACTAGGATCTTCTTTCTGTAGATTTTCAAGATNTACTGAAAAACGTTTTAAACTTTGATTGGATTTATGAGTAGACGCGTCAGGAATTTCATCAATTTTTAAAGCTCCATTGTAAAAATTATAAGGGATAGAGAGTCCNTTAGAGTCTTTTATTATACCATACTCACCAAAGAGTAATATTTTTGAATAAAATAACGGTCCGTACATTTAGNTTTTGTTTNGCTTGTTAAATTTACACTTTTTTTGCGCCAAATCCAATTTNATCACAAATATACTGCTCATTCTGACAATAAGCAACTAACTCATTTTTAATAAACACCAAAACAGTATCTTTTTCATGTTCAGGATATAACACATGAACATTAGCACCTGCATCCAAGGTAAAACAAACNTTACTGTTGGTTTCATTTCTATAAGTCCAAATTTTATTAATTATCTCTAAAGTATTGGGTTTCATTAAAATAAAGTAGGGCATGGATGTCATCATCATCGCATGAAGTGTAAGGGCTTCACTTTCGATAATTTTGATAAATTCTAAAAGATTTCCACTTTCTANAATTGACATCATNTTAGTCATGTTTTCTTGAGCTTGTTCAAAGCGTTTTTTTGCAAATGGATGCTNGTGCATTAAGTCATGTCCAAAAGAGCTACTTACTTGTTTTTCTCCCTTATCGACTAACAAAATAGTATCTTGATAATTATTNAAATTATCATGTACTTTGTACGGATATTTAATTCCAAATAGATTTGAACTTCCTTTTATTTTTGAATGTTCTCCCCAAACAACTAAATCTCCTTCTAAACTACGGCAAGCAGATCCCGATCCTAATCGAGCGATAAAAGATGTTTTTTGAATCCAATATTCTTCTGTTAATTGTTCATTAGTTAATGACTTTTCCAAAGCTATCAAACAACAAGCCAAGGCACTCATTCCACTAGCAGAAGAAGCAATACCACTACTATGNGGAAATGTATTNACAGTATGTATTTCAAATACATATCTNGTAATAAAAGGCAGGTATTTTTNAACTCTTTTAAAGAATTTNTCAATTTTAGGTTTAAAGTCTTCTGACTTCTTTCCTTCAAAAAACACATCAAACTCAAATTCTTGATCGGGTGTTTCTTTTAATTGAAATATTAATTTGGTAGTTGTTTTGCAGTTATTTAATGTAAAACTTACAGAAGGATTTGCAGGCAGTTGTTCTCCATACTTACCCCAATATTTTACCAATGCGATATTACTAGGTGATTCCCAAGTNAGGATTCCGTTTTTAAANACGCTCGCATACTTTTTCGGTAAAAAATTNGATTCAGACATAGACAACAATATTAANTCAAAGATAAATTATTTAAAGATTCTAGGAAGTCTTGTATAGAAATTTAGTNATTTTTTTATCATTTAGGCTGGTATTTTTATTCTGCAATACTTTTTGCAACNATATATCCACCAGTCCATGCATTTTGAAAATTAAATCCTCCTGTTATCGCATCGATATTTAACACCTCCCCGGCAAAAAANAAATCTTTATGAATTTTACTTTCGTAACGTTTAAAGTTAATTTCTTTTAAATCGATACCACCTGCCGTTACAAATTCTTCTTTAAAAGTACTTTTCCCATCTACTTGNAAAACAGAATTTGTTAACTGNAATGCTAATTCTTGTAATTGTTTATTTGTGGTTTCTGCCCATTTCTGGGCTTCTTCTATTCCACTTGAAACTGCTAAACTTTGCCAAAGTCTTTTTGGGACTTCTAATTGAGCGTACTTCAAAACTGACTGTTTANTATTTAGTGCTTTTAAGTTTTTTAATTTTTCTAAAATGGTNTCCATTGTTTCGCTAGGTATCCAATTTACTTTAATTTTAAAATGATAGTTTAAATGATATAAATCTATCGCTCCCCAAGCAGATAGTTTTAAAATAGCAGGCCCGCTTAATCCCCANTGAGTAATTAATAATGGTCCTTCTGATTCTAAATTAGTTTTATGGTTTTTATACAAAATAGAAACAGAGGCGTTTGTAGCAATACCTGGCAAATCTTTAATGCGACTGTCTTTGATGTTAAAGGTGAAAAGCGANGGTATTGGAGGCAATGTAGTATGACCTAACTTANTTAAAAGCTTCCAGATTTTCACATTACTTCCAGTAGCTATTACTATTTTTTTAGCTTTATAATTATTTTGTTCTGTTGCAACCATCCAATCGTTTTCTTTTTTTTGAATCGATTTAACCGGATGTTGTTTTAATACCTCAATATGTAACCTTTCCGCTTCATCAANAAAACAATCAATTATGGTTTTTGATGTGTTACTTTCCGGAAACATTCTACCATCTTCTTCAATTTTTAAAGGAACTCCTTTTTTTTCAAACCACTCAATAGTATCTCCAGTCATAAATGTATGAAAAGGACCTAATAATTCTTTTTCTCCTCTTGGATAGTTTTGACTCAGATCTTNGGGNGAAAATTGAGCATGAGTGACATTGCACCTTCCACCACCAGAAATTCTAACTTTAGTTAGCACTTCACTACTCCGCTCTAAAATAATAACTTTTAATACTGGATTATTTTCAACAAGATTAATGGCTGTAAAAAAACCTGCAGCACCACCNCCTACTATAATAACATCAACTTCTTTAATCAAAATAGTTTTTTTATTGGNATTTTAATACACCTTCGAGAAGATATCTTAACAATACTGTCTCTTTGTTATAGGGTTNTTCCNCTAGACAAGCGCCCTTTATTTTTAGAATGGTANAAATAAGTCTTTAATAATAAAAACGGCTTCTTATTGTTGTAAAGAAATTAGATTTATAATTAGTTAACCTTTTGTTATTTCTGATAAATATCACAAATTATTTTATCTAAAAAGGTTAAATTTGGATATCAATCTTTAAAATTTATATACTATGACGATAAATGTTCAATACGTTAAAATGCTTACCAGTGAAACAATGACTGATTATGTAACTAAAAAACTAAATAAATTAGAAGGAAAATTTGATTTTATCATTAACGCAAATGTATTTTTTAAGTCAGAAAACGATCCTAGAGGAGATAGTCAAATTTGTGAAATAGAATTAAGCATTCCTGGACCTAAAGCGTTTGCTTCTTCTAAAGAGAAAAATTTTGAATTGGCGGCAAAAAATGCGATTAACGATTTAACAAGACAATTGGAAAAAAGAAAAGCAACTTTTAAAAACCACTAACTTTAAATAAAATAATATAAATACTTTTAAATCTCTCTAGTATTCAAGCGAATATTTTAAGAGTTGAATTTAATACCAATCTTTTAAAATGTCCGTTAAAATAACATTAACGGATTTTTTTTATATAATACAACCGATGCAATTTAAAACATTATCTTAACATTGCTTTTGCTTTCTTCTGAAGTTGATTTTTCTTTTAATTAAGTTAGTTTATAGAAAATTACCTTTTCGTTAATATGAGTATCACTAAAAAATAAAATTTATATAATTTAAAAAAATGGAAACTAAACAAAGGATAGCTTCGATATTAAAAGCGAATTGTCTAGACTTTTCAATTACTGGTTTACCAACTTTTAATTTATCGGAATTAGACTTAGTAAAAGAGCTGGAATTTCAATTGCCAAATAATATAAGATTAGGGCATTTGGTAGAAAAAATTGTTTCTGAATTAATTAAATCATCGTCTAACTACAAGGTGCTTTATGAAAATATTCAGATAATAGATGGTAAAAAAACCATCGGTGAAATTGATTTTATTATTGAAGACTTAAATCTAAAAGCTTTAATCCATATGGAATTAGCTTATAAATTTTATCTTTTTGACCCAACCATTTCCTCAGAACCAATAAATAAATGGATTGGTCCTAACAGGAATGATTCTTTGAACGAGAAATTAGATAAATTAAAAAGAAAACAATTTCCGTTGCTATATCATAGTGGTACTAAATCAAAATTCAATACTATAGAAATTGATGAAGTTTCTCAATGCTTATGTTTATTAGTCTCATTATTTATTCCTTATGAATACAAAGCAAGTTTTAGCCCTATTTATAAAAAAGCTATAAGAGGCTATTATTTAAATTTTGATACATTTAAAAGCTTTGATAATACTGAAAAAAAATATTATATCCCTTCAAAAAAAGAATGGGGAATGGATCCTTCTGAAAATAATAGTTGGACAAATTTTGATAGTGTAAAAGAACAAATTACAACAAGTGTTAAAGAAAAGCAAGCACCACTATGTTGGCAAAAATATGAAAATTCATACCTTACTTTTTTTATAATTTGGTGGTAGTTTTTTTTAAATAATGAAGGGGAGAAACGAGAAATAATTAAAGTGAGCCTTTAGATAGCTATTAAAACCTTTACATAAAGTTTAGCTCTTTTCTGTTATATTTGTTTTATTCTGAAAACACCATACTTTCTTTTAGTGCCTTTTAGGAACAAACAATAAAGTATAATGTCTAAAATATGAAAAAAATAGCAATAGTTCTTCTAGCCTTGTCAATATGTATTTCTTGTGAAAAAAAAGAAGAAAATCTTGCTGCTTCAAAAAATCCTAAAACAGACTATACCCAATTTGTGAATCCTTTTATTGGGACAAGCAAAATGGGACATGTTTTTCCTGGTGCAACNGCACCATTTGGAATGGTACAATTAAGTCCTCAAACTAGTTTTGAGTTGATGTTTAATGAAGATGGTAGTTATAATTCTGAAACTTACGAATATTGTGCAGGTTATCAATATCGTGATTCTACAATCATAGGCTTTGCTCATACCAACTTTAGTGGTACGGGACACTCAGATTTAGGCGACTTTTTAGTGATGCCAACTACCGGGAAATTATTACTTGATCCANTAGAAACAGAANAAGGCGAGAAAGGNTTTTATTCCACTTTTTCACATCAGAAAGAAGAAGCTTCTCCTGGTTATTATAAAGTTAATTTGGACAGATATCAAATAGATGTAGAATTGACCGCAAGCGATCGTGTTGGTTTTCATCAATATACGTTTCCAAAATCAGAAGAATCGCATATNATACTTGACATGGTATACAATGTATACCATCATGACAATAAAAATATATGGACATTTATTCGCGTAGAAAATGACTCATTAGTAACTGGCTATCGACAAACCAAAGGCTGGGCAAGAGACAAAAAAGTATTTTTTGCAATGCAATTTTCAAAACCATTTAAAAGCTATGGTCATAAAAAGTATGATGACGTAAAATACGATGGTTTTTATAGGCGCTTTAAACAAGAAGAAAACTTTCCAGAAATNGCAGGTAAAGACATTCGAGCCTACTTTAATTTTAACACAGAAGAAAACGAAAAAATCAACATCAAATTTGCATTATCTNCAGTCAGTACTAATGGAGCATTAAGAAACTTAACAGCTGAAATCCCACATTGGGATTTTAATAAAATAAGAGAAGAAACAAAAGAAAAATGGAACNAAGAACTCTCTAAAATAGAAGTGAATACCATCAATGATGCAGACAAAATAAATTTTTATACTGCGATGTATCACACCAATTTATCTCCTATTTTATATGAAGATGTAGATGGAAAATATAGAGGTTTGGATCAAAACATTCATAATTCAGACGGATTTACAAATTATACTATTTTTTCACTTTGGGATACCTATAGAGCCTTACATCCCTTATTTAATATCACCCAACCAAATCGGAATAATAATATAATAAAGTCTATGTTGGCTCACCATGACCAAAGCGTTCACAGTATGCTTCCAATTTGGTCACATTATGCCAATGAAAATTGGTGCATGATTGGGTACCATGCAACCTCAGTTATTGCTGATGCTATGGTAAAAAATGTGGGAAATTTTAACTATCAACGAGCATTAAANGCTTCTGTAAACACCGCAAATGTAAGATATTTTGATGGTGTGGGAGATTATATTGACTATCAATATGTTCCTGATGACAAAAGCCATTCATCAGTTTCAAAAACATTAGAATATGCCTANAATGATTGGTGTATTTCACAAATAGCTAAGGGAGTTAATAATACAATAACTGAAAAAGAATTCTTAAAACGCTCCGAGTATTATAACAATGTTTACGATCCAAAAATTGGTTATATGCGACCTAAATTGAGTGATGGAACTTTCAGAAAAGATTTTGATCCNATGGATACACATGGCCAAGGTTTTATTGAAGGTAATGCATGGAATTATGGTTTNTATGTACCTCAAAANATTGAAAANATGGTCGATTTAATGGGGGGAAAAGATCGTTTTAGCCAGCATTTAGATTCACTATTTACCATGAAAATAGATGAAAAATACATTTCCAAACATGAAGATATTACACGCGATGGAATCATTGGAAACTATGTTCATGGAAACGAGCCTGGTCATCACATTCCTTACTTATATAATTGGACAGGTCATCCTAAAAAAACACAAGAGCGCGTAAGAATGATTATGAATACAATGTATGCTCCAACTGTCGATGGACTTTGTGGTAATGATGATGCTGGGCAAATGAGTGCTTGGTATATTTTTAGCAGTTTAGGTTTCTATCCGGTAACTCCNGGGTCTTCAAACTATGCCTTAGGAAGTCCTTTAATTAAAGAAGCTATTATTCACTTAAAGAATGGAAAATCACTTACTATAAAAGCGGTCAATCAAAGCAACGAAAATATTTATGTAAAGANTGTATCCGTAAACGGTAAAATAATTGAAGGAACTCAATTATCACATTTTGATATCATAGANGGAGGTGAATTAGTATTTNAAATGACTAATACATCAAAATAACCTTNACTNNGNGAATTTTATTTTTTAATGTGTTTTTCAAGTTTTACCACATAACTAGATTTNTTNCTTAAGCTCATCATTTACAAAATGCCAGCGGTATTAAACAAACCCAATAAGTAAGGATATTAAAGTGGTAAAATAAAAAAAGCCTCAATAATTNGAGGCNTTAATTTTTCATAGCAATTTTAATAAATTAATTAGGCATAACTACTGTATCAATTACATGGATTACTCCATTACTAGCCATTACATCTGTAGCTATAATTTCACTGTAATTATCGTTTTGGTCTTTTAACCAAATTTTACCATCCTTTTGCATAACAGTTAATACTTGACCGTTTAATGCTTTTAATTCTACAGAACCATTTCCTTTCTTTAAAGCTGCAACTACATCGCTTGCTACCAACTTTCCTGGCACAACATGATANGTTAAAATATTTGCTAAAGCCACCTGATTTTCTTTNTCTAATAAAGAATTTAAAGTTTTAGAATCAATTTTTGCAAATGCAGCATTTGTTGGAGCAAAAACGGTAAAAGGNCCATCACTTTGCAGAGCACCAACTAAATCTGCAGCTGTTAAAGCTGCTACTAGNGTAGAAAAATCTTCATTTCCAACAGCAACATCTACAATTGTCTTTTGCGCAACTGTTTTTTGAGTCAATNTTAATGACATCATAATAGATAAAATAAATACTAATTTNTTCATAATAATTTGTTTTTTTTGTTGTTCATCAAAAGTAATCATTTGTTAGACATTATATTTTTTTTTNCGAAATATTTAACANTAAAAAGGAACAAATATTAAAGAAAGAATTAGCTNATGAATGATTANNAGGAATAATNTTTATAATTCATAGCGCAACCTAAAAGTTATAAATCGGGGCTGTATAAAAATTCGAGATTCAGAAACAAAAAGATTGNTAGCGGTATTACTAACTTTTGANTCGATGTCTAATANATTAGTTGCTACAACTTCAAATTCCCATTTAGNATCCCTGTTTTTCCTATAGGATATAGATGCATTCCAAGTCTGAAAATTATCACTGTTACCACCTCTTAAGCTTTGATTAGTATAAGTGTAATCTGTTTTAAGTGTNACCGATTTCCATATATAAGCATCAAAATCTATAGANGGAGCGCTGGTATAAAACGTAGTTTCATTTGGACCTTGGTTATTTGTAGAGACCGTATACTTATATNTTANGCTAACATTTGGTGCTTTTTTAAANTTTGTGCGCAATCTTGGAGTATAGCTTCTTGTAAATCCTGTATTTACNGATCTTCTAGAGTCGATTAATTGATTTATTTTGCTGTAATTAAAACTTAAATTGACAGATGCTATTAATTTTCCAAACGTACGTTGAATACGTCCAANNGCATTAGCACTTTCGTCTGCAAAATTAGAATTAAAAAAAGTACTTGTACTAATTACATTTTCAAAAGAAGTGATATTTCTAATTTGATCTATATTTTTCGAATAAGCCAAACGNGCAAAAACATTTGTNTAATTAAACAGATTAAAACTGGAATAAACTAAACTTAGGTTGTGAGATAAAGCATTTTGTAATTCTGNCTCACCAAATTGTATGGTACTAAAGTTATTTAAAACCAATCCTTGCGCTAGCTTTGTAACATCTGTAAATTGGTTTTGNATATCATACCTAAGTGTTAAGCTTTCACTATTTTTAAATTGTACACGTGTTTCAAAATCAGGCATTATTCTAAAGAAATCATCTTTAAACTCCTGACNAAACTGCGTATTATTGTTCCCATAAGAATGTAATGAAAAACCAGGAGTTATTGTAAACTTCCCTACTTTTAAACGATAATGAGCACCTAAGTATANGTCCTTAAAATTATATTCAATATCATTAATAGCCAGACCATTGTTAAAATTTGGTGTTGGATTANACGTTAAACCATNATCTAAAAATTGAAATAAATTAGAGTTAAATTTTTGATGACTAAATATAGATCCAAAAGTTACATTAAGATTACTTTTTGGATTAATAATATAATAATAATCAAGTTTAGCATCCAACTGACTTGATTTTATACGCCTATTTTGATTAATATTATAATCCNGTTGATCTCCGTCTAAACCTANAGATTCTCCAGTAGATTCATAATTTTCTTTATCTTCTATAATTGCATTATAAAAAGGATCTTCATCTTTTAGTAAATGCTGTGCTTCAAAAGCAAAAATATTAGTTTCGTTTAGCGTATAATAATAATTTAGATTTTGATTGACACTAAAGGGAGTTGTTTCATCTAACTGACTTGTNTTNCCAATAACAGAAGACACTAAATTCTGGTTTTGTGAATCTTTTGAAATTCGACTTAAAACGTCGTAATCCACTTGATTGTCTCCGTTTGGTTTATAGGAAGCACTTAATTTNAACAATCCTTGATCGGAACGTTCATGACTTGTTTGTTCTGTTAACTCATTAGGTATCCCTAAATCTGAATCTGTAAATTGCTTAACAGTTCTTTGCTTAGAATCAATAAGNCTGCTATTATAAATCGCAAAACCACTAATATCTAATGCATTAGTTGGCGACCAACTAAAATTTGAAGCCGCGAGTATATTTTCAACAGATAAAGCATTATTCTGATTGGTTAAAAAACCAAGGCTATTACTTCCTANATCTATATTGGTACCACTANCCCTACTNGGCGATCTAAAGCCTCCTCCAAAATTCCGAATATCTCTTGGTGTTAAAACTACTTCACCAATGTTATTAATATCGCCAATAAAATTGNAAGTAACTTTAGGTGAATAATAAAAGAGTTTAGGCTGCAATAGATAGAGACCTTTATCCTCCTTTGAATAACCTCCACCTGAATTAATAGAACCAAACCAAAAATTTTCTTTANCTTCTNTAANTGCATTAATGTTTAAAGCAAANTTATCCTTATTATTGGTCACACTGCTTAATTGTCCGACTTCGGAGTAGTTTCGCAATACCTGTATNTTATCTACCGCATTAGAAGGAATATTTTTAGTCGCAATTTTAGTATCTCCATCAAAAAAATCTTTACCATTAACCATCAACTTGTTAACAACCTTCCCTTCTACTTCCACCTGACCATCTTCATTAATTTCTACACCAGGTAGTTTNTCTAATACGTCTTCCAATTTTCTTTCAGAACCATTTTTAAAAGAATCCGCATTATAAACAATAGTGTCTCCCTTTATAGTAACTGGCATTTCATAAGTAAGTTCTACTTCNTCTAAAGCGTTATCGGGTTGGAGTAAAAAATCTCTTGTTATATTAGATTCTTTTGTGCTAATAATTTCTTCGAANCTNTTCATACCTATATAACTAACTTGAAATTTATAATTGGTATTTTTTTCTAATTCAAAGGAATAATAACCTCTTTCATCGGTAATGGAGTAAGAATCTAATGTATTTGTTTCTTGATCTAAAACAATAATATTTGCTAATTCCAAAGTACTNCCTAAGCTATCTTTTACAACACCATCAAATTTAATNTGAGAATAAAGAATATTTATTGAGCAAAGAAATACAATTAGGAATNTTTTTTTCATATGTTAATTAAATAAACTGCTTGAATTAAAAATTATNTAAATTTAATTTCTTCTACCTCTTTGTCGACCNCGGTTATTTCTCATTTCTTGCATTTTTCCAGAAATAATTTCTTGATATTCNGTTTTAGTAACAATCTTACCTTTTTCTGGAGCTTTAATTTTGGATCTCTCCCCTGGNTTCATAATTATTTTTGAACACAATATGGTCGTATTGCCTACACTCACTTCTAAAATCAATCCCGGAAGTCCCCAGTACTCTANGGGTCCTTGACTCAAAGGAATTTGAGGGGAATACCAAGCTACCACTTCAGAAAGAATAAGCGCTTCCTTTTTAATGGAATCATTAATTGAATCGGTTGTTTTTGAGTTATTAGGTATTGAATCCGTTGTTTTNGANTTATTGTTAGCATTNAAACTATCCCAAGAAAAATCATACCAAGAAAGATCAGAAGTAGGAATAGAAGCAGTTGCTTTAAAACAGATGTATTTTCCTATTTGCTTAGTTTCAGAACTAGTTACCCAATCAATAGCGAGTAAATCGTCTTTTATTAAAAATTGTTTACCATAAAATTCTTGNTTCTGTAATAACTCTTTGGTTTTTATATTTTTATATTGCTCACCTGGGGTGAAATTTTTTCCCCAACTATCTGTTGCTCCCGAAATAGCATCTACCTTTTCATCTTCTTTAAAAANNGATTCTTCCTTATTAAAGGTTAANATATAAGTCTTCTCTAACCTGTTTTTTAAACGTTCTTGTATTTTCTTTTTTTGAGCTTCACTCATGGTAGCACCAAAACTACCAAGTTCCATAGTAGATTTTGAAAAATAATAAGCCTTACCCTGAAAATCCTGTGCTAATAATAGCATTGGAAGNAGTANTNTTGAAAATAAAATACTCTTTTTAAAAAATGAATGTTTCATATTGATTGTATTTATTGTATTTATTGTATTTGCATTTTATTTGTTAAAAATCTTACAATTTTTGATGAAATAAAAATTAATATCAATNTAAATATTTTATATTTTTACATAAATAAAATAAATTGCTATGTGGAGAACAGTCCTATTTTTAATTTTCACNCTTATCATTGTGCCAATTTTAACTTTTAATTTTGATGTTCCATTAACCGAACTTCAGCAATCTACATTAAAAACGTTGTTAGNTGTATACGCAATTGCTGCAGGTGTTTGCTTTATTGTAAGTTCGGCTACTAAAAACTATAGTCAAGTAGATAAGTTATGGAGTATTATTCCNATACCATACGTTTGGATTATTGCCTATAATACAGATTTCGAGCCTCGCATTNTACTAATGGCTTTCTTAGTAAGTATTTGGGCTGTTCGNCTAACTTACAATTTCGCTAGAAGAGGNGGTTATTCATGGAAAATTTGGACTGGAGAGGAAGATTACCGGTGGGCTATTTTAAGNGCTAAACCAGAATTTCAATCNCAATGGAAATGGTCGGCTTTCAACTTNTTCTTTATTTCAGCATATCAAATGGCCCTTATTTTATTTTTTACGTTACCTGCTTTAAAAGCTATGGAAAGNAATATACCAATCGGTATATTNGATTACANCCTTGCAGCCATTTTTGTGGCACTAGTGATNATGGANTATATAGCTGACAATCAACAGTATTATTATCAAGAAGAAAAATACCGNCAAAAAAAGATAGGAAAAGTAGCCGACTTTTATAAAATTGGNTTTACTCATACTGGACTTTGGGCTTATATGAGACATCCTAACTACTCAGCCGAACAGGCCATATGGATTGTTTTTTATTTCTTCTCCGTAATTGCCACTGACATTTGGCTAAATTGGTCCATAGCTGGGGCATTATTACTTGTATTANTATTTAAAGGNAGTTCCGATTTTAGTGAGGAAGAAACTGAGAAAAAATATCCACTTTACAAAAAATACATAAAAGAAGTAGGACGATTTCTTCCTTTGAAGAAAAAATTTAAAATTTAGTCCATACTGAAAATTAAGAAAGCCTCTCAAAACTGAAAGGCTTTNTTANNNTGCGNGCGNGGAGACTCGAACTCNCATCCCANNAGGTAACANCAAATACAAAAACNTTAATAAACTTCAAAATGAGACATGATTGAATATACTTTACAAGGAGGAGATGAAGGAGCTAATCGGTTAGANATATTGAGTAATACACTTCAATCGAGTACCGAAAATTTCTTAAAAACCTTAGGGATTCATGAAGGAGCAAATTGCTTAGATCTTGGTTGTGGTANNGGTAATGTGACCTGCATAATTGCCAAAATAATTGGAAATCGGGGNAATGTTCTTGGCTTAGACATCAATGAAAAGAATATTCAATTAGCAGTTGAATCAGCAAAAACTGAAGCCATCAAGAATGTGAATTTTAAATATTTCGATGCCTATTTGTTGAGAGAGAAGTTTGTTTATGATGTAATATATTCCAGATTTTTATTNTCACATTTAACAAATCCAAAAACAGTACTCCAAAACACATTAGATGCTTTAAAACCAGGAGGGCTAATATTAATTGAGGATACCGATTTTGCAGGACACTTTAGCAATCCCAAATCAGATGATTTTAACCTTTATATAAATCTTTATGAGAGGTTATTGAGAACAAGAAGAGCAGACGCAAACATAGGACAGAANCTAGTTTGGTTGCTAAACGAAGTAGGNTTTACCGAAGTAAAATTTCAAATATCACAACCCGTTNATATCAGTGGAAAGGGTAAGTTAATGGCTGAAATTACCTTTAAAGCTGTTTCAGAGTCACTCGTAGAGGAAGGGTTTATAACCGAAAGCGAAGCTATTAGAATTTACTCCTCATTAGTTCAATTCAGAAAAAGAGGGGACACCATGATGAGCTTACCAAGAATTTTTCAGGTAAGTGCAAAAAAAGCATTTTAATAGTTGATCTTATGNTTTTTTTGTTGAAAAATAATNCAGAAGAAAANATTTACTAAAAANGTGTTTAGTNAATGANTGTTTTATACTGAAATTCAGTAACCANGANTCATTAAAAGCCTTATTTAATAATTCTAAATGAACTGTCAACAATTAAATAGAGNGATAGTAACAGGAGATTACTACAAACAAAAAATACTTAAANATCTGTANTACAGATATTTAAGTNTTTTATTTTGTGCGGGCGGGGAGACTCGAACTCCCACGCCGTGAAGCACTAGATCCTAAGTCTAGCATGTCTACCAATTCCATCACGCCCGCTAAAGGACTGCAAATATAAACAAGATTTGCAATTTACAAAGAAACTAGTTCAGAAAAATAATGCTTTTTATTACCTTAGCCNTTCTTCTAAAAACTCATAAAATTAAACAAGCNTGTTGTANTTTTATAAATCAACGAGAATGAACAATAGCGAANAGCATTGANCAAATTATTAAATATATAGAATCATGAAAAGCGCCAAACCATATATTCAAGAAAACAAACAACGATTTTTAAACGAATTAATCGATTTATTAAAAATACCTTCNATTAGTGCCGACTCCAACTACAAAGAAGATGTAATTAATACTGCAGAAGTAGTNAAAAATAGACTTANAGAGGCTGGTTGTGATCTNGTTGAAATTTGTAAAACNCCAGGNTATCCAATTGTTTATGGTGAAAAAATAATCGACCCAAAATTACCAACAATATTAGTTTATGGCCATTATGATGTACAACCACCTGATCCGATAGAATTATGGAACAGTCCGCCNTTTGAACCTGTTATAAAAAAAACAGAATTACATCCTGAAGGAGCTATTTTTGCTAGGGGTTCTTGNGATGACAAAGGTCAAATGTANATGCATGTGAAAGCAATGGAATACATGACAAATACAGGACAATTGCCCTGTAATGTAAAATTTATGATTGAAGGTGAAGAAGAGGTAGGTAGTGAAAGTCTTGGGTGGTTTGTAGAACGCAATCAAGATAAATTAGCTAATGACATCATTTTAATAAGTGATACCGGTATGATTTCTCCAGANNTTCCTTCCATAACTACNGGATTGCGNGGATTGAGTTATGTAGAAGTTGAGGTTACAGGGCCAAATCGTGATTTACATAGTGGTTTATACGGAGGTGCAGTTGCCAACCCAATAAATATTTTAACTCAAATGATTGCATCCCTTCACGATGAGGATAATCACATCACCATTCCAGGTTTTTACGATAATGTAGATGAATTATCTTTAGAAGAACGAGCTAAAATGNGTGAAGCTCCTTTTAGTTTAGATGCGTATAAAAAATCAATTGATATTAGTGATGTCCATGGAGAGAACGGATACACAACCAATGAAAGAAACTCAATAAGACCCACATTAGATGTCAATGGAATTTGGGGTGGTTATATTGGTGAAGGNGCAAAAACGGTAATCGCAAGTAAAGCATCTGCAAAAATTTCGATGCGATTAGTACCCAACCAAAACTGGGAAGATATAACAGATTTGTTNAAAAATCATTTTGAAAGTATTGCACCTANTTCAGTAACGGTTAAAGTTACGCCACACCATGGAGGGCAAGCNTACGTAACACCCATAGATTGTCTGGGTTATAAAGCTGCTGAAAAAGCATACGAAGNAACTTTTGGAAAGACTCCTATACCTCAACGNAGCGGAGGGTCTATTCCTATTGTAGCCTTATTTGAAAAAGAATTAAAAAGTAAAACAATTTTAATGGGCTTTGGTTTGGATAGTGATGCAATTCATTCACCTAACGAACACTTTGGTGTTTGGAACTATTTAAAAGGAATAGAGACCATACCTCAGTTTTATCATTATTTTACAGAAATGAACAAATAAATCATTTCGCTAAAAAAATAAAGACACAAAACAAAAAAANACCTTCAAAATTATATTTTGAAGGTNTTTTTTATTCATTTCTTTTCTGACAAAAAAATAATATNAGAAACTAAATTTTCTTTACATATTTTGTTATTATCACAATTTGAGTAGGNCCTACTTTACCTTCTATAAATTCTGCATTTTCATGATCCAAAGATATACGCCTNACNGCAGTTCCTTGTTTAGCAANCAAACTGGAACCTTTTACTTTTAAATCTTTTATTAAAACCACATTATCTCCAGTCTTTAATACCACACCATTTACATCTCTATGAATAATTGCATCTGTTTTATCTTTAGCATCGCCTGCTGCTGCTGCCCATTCTAATTGCTGTTCGTCCAAATACATCATGTCTAATAAATCTTGAGACCAACCAAAAGATTTTAATCGATGTAGCATTCTCCATGACATAATTTGTACGGGTTTAGTAGTACTCCACATACTNTCNTTTAAACAACGCCAGTGATTGGCATCTCTATTTTCTTCATCATCAAACTGCAAAACACAAGTTTTACAAGCCAAAATCAANGTGTCTGGGCCTTCTATATATTCTGGAGTTTTTGGAACCACATAAATAGTAAGATGCTCATCATATCCGCAAAACTCACATGTATCCCCTGCTCTTTTTTTAACTTCTCTTTCGAAACTCATAAANTTCTTACGAAGGCAAGATTCTTAGATCACGCTTCGTTTATTTTAATTTTATAGCAAATATATAAAGATTGTATGTTCGAGNACAGCCGTGAACTTTAAAATTTTGTANGTAAAAACTATTGCTAATCATTATTTTGTAATAATTTAACCTCTACACTTGTAGAATAAANATATTTGCTCTACATTTGTAGAGTAAAACTTAANGAAGTATGAAATTATCAAACACCGAAGAACAACTAATGCAATTTCTTTGGAAAAAGGAAAAAGCATTCATGAAAGACCTATTAGAATTATANGCTGAACCAAAACCTGCGACTACTACCATTGCAACTTTATTAAAAAGGATGATTGGCAAGGGTTTTGTAGGGTACATTCAAATGGGAAATTCTAGACAGTATTATCCTTTGGTAAAAAAGAAAGACTATTTCTCGAAACATGTAAATGGATTGATTAAAAACTTTTTTAACGANAGTGCTTCTCAATTTGCTTCCTTTTTTACAAAGGAAACCAATTTAACCAAAGACGAATTAAAAAAACTGAAGGCTTTAATCGATTCTGAAATAAAAAAGAAGTAAAATGGAAAGTTACCTTCTAAAATCCGCTGNTTGTTTGGCTATTTTTTATTGGTTTTATAAACTACTATTGGAAAATGAAAACATGCATACTTTTAAACGTTNTTATTTATTAGTAATNCTCATCTTCTCTTTTCTGATACCCCTAATTAGTTTTAGTACCAATGTGGTAAGCACTAAAACCATTTCTCCAATTGTATTTACAAATTTAAATATAGAGGATGCTAANAATGTCTTTTTATNAGAAATATTGCCCCTCTTATTGGGGACAATCTACCTAATAGGAGTGGTGTTTTTTTNTTTCAGATTTGGAAAAAACTTATTCTCATTAATAGTAAAAATTAAAAAAAACCCAAAATTAAAGGCGCCATCTCATGTCAATGTATTACTTAAACATGAGGTAATTCCGCATACTTTCCTGAAATATATTTTTCTTAATCAATCAAAATTTGAANCAAAAAAAATTCCAAAAGAAGTACT
This sequence comes from Flavobacteriaceae bacterium, assembly GCA_002713705.1. Classification (GTDB taxonomy): domain Bacteria; phylum Bacteroidota; class Bacteroidia; order Flavobacteriales; family Flavobacteriaceae; genus Marifrigoribacter. Next base: position 77,715 of record PAUJ01000021.1, on the reverse strand, counting down.
ATTTCACGAACAAACACATGCAATACAAAAACACAGCTTAGACATCCTATTCATCGAACTCATACAAATTATATGTTGGTTCAATCCGTTTATTTACTTTATAAGAAAAAGTATTAAATTAAATCATGAATTTTTAGCCGACCAAGCGGTACTATCAAAAGGCATAAATTCTAGTCAGTATCAAAATTTATTATTATTGTTCTCATCTAACACGACAACCCCCGTGTTGGCAAATTCAATTAATTTTTCACTAATCAAAAAACGATTTACAGTCATGAAAAAACAAAAATCAAAAAGAAAGATCTGGATCAGAAGTTTTTTACTTCTACCATTATTAACAGTATTAATATACAGTTTTAGTTCGGTACAAGAAATCGAAAAATACAATTCAGCATCCATAGAAGTAACCATTCAAAATGGAGCAACTAAAGCTCAAATAACCGAATACAATACATTGGCTAAAAAATACAACGATGAAGCTACATCCAATAAGAGAATTAAAAAATCGGATGTTGAACGTCTTAAAAACTTATATCAATTGATGTCTGACAGGCAAAAAAACAATGCGGAATCTTTTCCTGATTTTCCTCCATATCCACCAANTCCTGAAAAGAGTTTGGAGCCTATAAGGGTGATCATGGGGGTCAACGATAAAGATCCCAATGTACCGCCGCCGCCACCCAAAGCACCTCAACNAGTTAAAGTCATAAAAGGAAAAAATGACACAGAAGCAACGATACCACCTCCTCCACTTCACGTTCAAAAGATTTCTAAAGCTATTAAAGATCCTCTAAAATACATAGAAAAGTTAGCAGATGAAGGTGCTCGATTTTTATTTTTTGATGGAGGCCCACATCATAAAAACGGAATGGATATTTCCAAAGAAAAAGCGGTGGATATTTTAAAAAAACACAAAGGAGTAAGGGTAAATGTTAGGGATGAAAATTACATCTATAAAATCGTAGAAATTAGATTAGAAGGTTGTTAAAAATACAAAAACAAGCTACACCATTCCAACCGTTCTTTACTTTTTGTTTTGTAGCAAACACCTCTATCCCTCTTAGTTATATGGGTTATTCCTTTGAATATTAATTTAAATTGACAAAAACAATACATTGATTGCATGAACAATATTATTTTTGTTGGATATAAATTAATACAAAAGTAGGTGCCATGAAACATATTATTAAGTTTTCACTACTGTTTATTTTTTCCATTACTATTATGTGTTGCGGTGGAGATAATAAAAAGGAAGCAAGAGAAAAAACAAACACTACTAAGAAAGAAAATAGTAAAAAGAAAGAAGCAATTTACGATCTTTCTAACAAAGGTATAGGGCCGATTAAATCTTTAGAATTTTCAGCAGAAATTCACAAAGAAATGGCAAAAAAAGGGGCTACTATATTTAAATCTAAATGTAGTGTTTGTCATAAACCTAAAAAAAAATACATTGGACCCGCTATAAAAGGAATTTATAAAAAACGCTCTCCTGCTTGGGTGATGAATATGATTTTGAATCCAAATGAAATGGTTCAAAAAGATCCAGTAGCCAAGGCATTATTAATCGAATTTAATGGTGTCCTCATGGGTAATCAAAACCTAACTGAAAAGGAAGCAAGATACCTAGCGGAATATTTTAGAACGCTATAATTTCAAGTAAATTTTTAACTATTATTTATTGAACGGATGACTAAAAACCCCTTATAAAATATTAAAAAATTCAAGGTTTTGAGCATGTTTTTTTTTATTATTATTTATTTGATAAAAAAGTATATCTTTCTGCTTTAACAAAAGCGCTTTAAAAAAATAAAGGTGCGAATGGATTTGCAAATGAAGCTTTTTTATAAAAGAAATGGATTACAGCCGTATTAAAATAAGTGTCAAACAAGCTGAAAAAATAGTATTCGACTTGTATGGTATTCAAGGAAAAGCGTCCTCCTTACCCGGGTACATAGATTTTAATTTTAGAATAAAGGTTGAAAATGAAGAAGGATATATTCTAAAAATATCACGTCCTGAGGAAAACAAAAAATACCTTGATTATCAGCAATATTTATTACAATATATCAAGAGCAGTGATAAAAACCTTATTGCTCCAAGAGTCGTTAAAGATAAAAACAACCTTTCCATTTCCGAAATAATAGATAGTTTTGGAAAAAAACGATTTGCAAGAATGCTAACTTGGGTTTCTGGTAGAGTTTGGAGTTCTGTGAATCCTCAATTAGTAGATTTTCGATTTAGTTTGGGTAAACAATGTGGCATACTTACAAAGGCACTTGAAAATTTTGACCATCCCGAAGCACATTACTATTTTGACTGGGACATTGCTCAATCTCTTTGGACTAAAGATTATCTTCATTTATTTTCAGGTCCTAAAAAAGAGATTTTATCGCATCATCAGGATGAGTTTGAAGCGATTCAAACTTCCTATTCAAGGCTTCGAAAAAGTGTAGTACATAATGACCCCAATGACAATAATATAATTGTTTCTTCAGATCTACTTCATCCAAGAGCAAAAGCGGCAATAGATTATGGTGATGCCCTTTACACACAAACAATAAATGATGTCGCTATTCTATGTGCATATGGTGTTATGAGGCATAATGACTCCTTAAATGCTTCCCTAGCATTTATAAAAGGATATCATTCAGCGTTTCCTTTAAAGGAGGAAGAATTGGAACATTTATACCATGCAATTGCGATGCGATTAGTTATTATTGTTACTAGAGCTGCTATGAGTAAAATTGAAGAACCAGACAATGAATATCTATGGATTAGTGAAAAACCAGCCTGGGAGGTATTGGAAAAATGGCAATTAATATCTCCAGATTTTGCACATTATAGTTTTAGAGAAGCTTGTGGATTTACACCACATCCAAATGAAGATTTATTTGATCAATGGGCTTCTAAGCATCCTTTTCGACTTTCGGAATTATTTCCATCAATTTATTTAAATAAAGTACATCCTATAGATTTAAGTGTTTCAAGTACTTGGATGGGGCATCAAGAAGAATTTAATAATTTGGAATGGTTTCAGTTTAAAATAAAGCAACTTCAAAAAGAAGTCCCTGATAAAATAATAGCTGGGGGATATTTAGAACCCAGATCTATTTATACCTCTTCTACTTATGAACGAATAGGAAATTATGGTCGAGAAAGCAGAAGTATTCATTTAGGTATCGATTATTGGTTACCCTTAGAAACACCTATTCATAGTTTATTAGAAGGAGAAGTGGTAATAGCTTATAATGATGCTGGATTTAAAGAATATGGTGGTTTAGTTGTCTTAAAACACCAAACTGAAGCGTTTACATTTTATACACTTTATGGGCATTTAAGTGAAAAAAGCGCTACTAAAAATAAGATAGGAGACTGTATAAAAAAAGGATCTAAAATTGGAAATCTGGGAAATTATTTTGAAAATGGAAATTGGGAACCGCACCTACATTTTCAGGTGCTATTATCCCTTTTAAATTTTAAAGTAGATTATCCAGGTGTAGCTTATATTTCAGAAATTGCAGTTTGGAAAAGTATTTGTCCAAACCCAAATTTGTTGATTAAATCGGAAGAGTTAGAGAAAAAAGAAAATACGAGTCAAGAAGAACTTATCAACTATCGAAAAAAACATCTTGGAAAAAGTTTAAGCTTACAGTATAAAACCCCAATCGAAATGGTCCGAGGAGCAGGGCAATATTTAATGGATTCTATGGGTAGAAAATACCTAGACACTGTTAATAATGTAGCACATGTAGGGCATGAAAATTATAAAGTTGTAAGAGCAGGGCAAGAACAAATGGCATTGATCAATACGAATTCTCGCTACCTACACAAAAATATAACTGTTTTAGCTGAGGAACTTATTAAAACATTAGCCCCAGAATTAAATGTGTTGCATTTTGTGAATTCGGGAAGTGAGGCCAATGAATTAGCAATTCGTATGGTAAAAGCGGTTACCGGTGAAAAAGACATCATCGCTTCGGAAGTTGGTTATCATGGTAATTCGAATATGTGTGTAGATATTAGTTCTTATAAATTTGATGGAAAAGGAGGAAAAGGCGCTCCGGAACACACCCATGTTTTCCCTTTACCCGATGCGTTTAGAGGAAAATATAAAGGCAAGTATACCGGCGAAAAATATGCAGATGAAGTACAAAAACTAATTAAAAAAATTCAAATCAAAGGTCGAAATTTGGGAGGGTTTATCATTGAACCCATTATTAGTTGTGGTGGACAAATAGAGTTGCCTGATGGGTTTTTGGCAAAAGCCTATCAAATGGTTCGAGAAGCTGGAGGTATTTGTATTTCAGATGAAGTACAAACCGGTTGTGGGCGGATGGGAAAAACATTTTGGGGTTTTCAATTACACGATGTAATACCAGATATCGTGACTATTGGGAAACCACTAGGAAACGGACATCCTATCGCTGCTGTTGCTTGCACACAAGAAGTTGCTGATAAATTTGCTAATGGCATGGAGTATTTTAATACCTTTGGTGGTAATCCTGTTTCTTGTGCTATTGCAACTGAGGTTTTAAGAGTCATTAAAAGAGAAAAATTACAAGAAAACGCATTAGTCGTTGGTGAATTTCTGAAATCGAAATTAAAATCACTCGCTAAAGAATTTCCAATTATTGGAGCCGTCCGAGGACAAGGATTATTTCTTGGTATTGAATTGGTAGATACTAACTTAAATCCATTAGCCATACAAACCGATTATTTAGCAAACCGAATGAAAGAGCATGGGATATTAATGAGTACAGATGGCCCAGACCATAATGTTATAAAAATTAAGCCCCCTCTTCTTTTTACAAAAGAGAATGCCGACGAACTAATTTACTTTTTGCGTAAGATTTTTGCTGAAGATTTTATGATCAGTACAGAAAAATATTCGCGCGATATTAATAAGTTATAAGATCAAAAATTATGAAAGAATCACTTTTAATACTTTTTTTATTATCCTTTAGTCTTGGATTTGCACAAACAACAGAAAAAATTGATAAAGAAGCTATAAAGGCTGTAATGAATTTACAAGAAGAAGCATGGTCTAATAATAATTTAGAAGGCTTTATGCAGGGTTATTGGAAAAACGATTCCCTAAAGTTTTATGGTAGTAATGGACTTACTAAAGGTTGGCTAAAAACCTTAGAAAATTATAAAAAAGGATATCCAACCAAGGAGGATTCCGGAACCTTAAAGTTCACCATTAAAGACATCTCCAAAATTGATAAAGGTAGTTATTGGGTGATGGGTGAATACCACTTAAAGAGAATGATAGGTGATGCAAATGGTGTGTTTTTAATTATCTTTAAGAAAATAGACGGTGAATGGAAAATTATTGCAGACATGTCTTGTTAACTATTTAAAATTTTCTGTCGGGATGGAATGGATTTATATCTAAAGATGTTTTCTTATCTGATATAATTTCAGATACTAATTTACCAGTTGCAGGACCTAAACTCCACCCCATCATGGCGTGACCTGTAGCAATTGTAAGGTTTTTATATTGACTTACTCTTCCTATATATGGCAATCCGTCAGGAGTGCAAGGACGTAATCCACAAGCAGCATTATCAATTTCATAGGCTTGTATTTTTAAATCCTTATAATAATCGGAAGCAGCTTTACCAATAGTATTTACCCTAATCGTATTAATCTTATTATTAATTCCAGCAATTTCCATGGTACCAGCAAAACGTGTAAAACCATTCATAGGAGTTACCGCAACTTTCGCTTCTACTAAAATAGCAGGTATAGTAATCCCTGTTTCTCTTTCCACATTAATTCGATATCCTTTTCCAGCTTGAATCGGAATTTTAATTCCTAATTTTTTAGTGATTAAAGGACTCCAAGATCCAGCAGCTAAAATAACCTCATCTGCTTTCAATGTTCTTTTTGAGGTTTCAACCTCCATAATTTTATGTCCAGAAACAATTAAGTCTTGAACGCTCTCATTTTTATAAATACTAACTCCTTTCGCTTTTAAATAAGACAACATTTCTGTCATAAACTCTTTGGGAGTCATGTGCGCATCGGAATCAAAATAAACTGCTCCTTTACAATTTATATTTGCATTAGGTTGCATTTTCCTCACTTCTGCTTCAGAAATATTTTTAACATTAAGCCCTTCTTTAATGGCTCGTTGTCCTACTTTCCATTCTTCTTCTCCTGCCTTATCTGTTTTATAAAGCATTAAAAGACCTTTTCTTTCAAAATGAAAATTAAAATTTTCGGAAGATTTAATTTCTTTATATAACTCTCTTCCTAAAATATTAATATCCTTGATAATCGGAATGGCTTTTTCAACTTTAGGAGCAGTAGCAGATTTTTTAAATTTTAAGGACCATTGTAAAAAATCCTTGTCCAAACGCGGTTTTATATAAAAAGGACTGGAGGGATTAAACATCCATTTAATTCCTTTGGTGATCATACCAGGAGCTGCTAAAGGAATGATATGACTGGGAGTAATATATCCCGCATTTACAAAAGAAGCTCCAGAGGTAATGTCACTTTTATCAATAACAGTTACTTGGTGTCCTTCTTGCTGCAGGTAATAAGCAGAACACAAACCGATGATTCCTCCGCCGATAATAATTACTTTTTTTTTCATTGTTAAATCACTTGAAAACCGTGAGCATAGGGATCGTCTTCTTCGTCAATTAAAATAGTATTATAGCCGTAAATCTTTGCCCATCCTTTTATGCTAGGAATAACAGCCTTGTCACCATTTAATTTGGTTTCTTCTTCTATCTTTCCAGTAAAGGTGGAGCCTATATAACTTTCGTGAATAAAATCCACTCCTTTGGCCAATTTCCCTTTTGCATATAATTGTGCCATTCTAGCTGAAGTTCCGGTTCCACAAGGACTTCTATCTATCGCTTTATCCCCATAGAACACAGCATTACGTCCAGAGGAATTTGGATTGATGGGATTTCCTGTCCATTGGATATGACTTACATCTCTTATCGTTTGATTTTCTGGATGGATGAACCTATTAGGGTATTTTTCATTAATCCGTTTTCTTAGTATCTGAGAATATTGAATTAGTTTCCCAGCAGTAAAATTATGTATTCCACTAAAATTTTTCTGAGGATCTATAATTGCATAATAATTTCCTCCATATGAAATATCAAAGGTGATTGTTCCTAACTCAGGACATTCTACACTCAGATTTTCTGCTGCCAAATAGGATTTTACATTTTTCAGTTTTACCCATTCTACTTTCCCATTGGTTTGTTTGTAGTCTATTTCAACCAATCCAGCTGGAGTTTCCATTCTTACTTTTCCAGGAGTTAATGGCTCTATGATTCCTTCTTCAATAGCAATGGTGATTGCTCCAATGGTTCCGTGACCACACATAGGCAAGCATCCTGAGGTTTCAATGAATAAAATCCCAAAATCATTTTCAGGAAATTGAGGTTCAAAGAAGAAACTACCACTCATCATATCATGACCTCTGGGCTCGTACATTAATCCTTTACGTATCCAGTCGTATTCTTTTAAAAAATGCTGTCTTTTTTCACTCATAGAATCACCTAAAAGGTCTGGACAACCAGTAGTTACTACTCTAACAGGATTTCCGCAAGTATGCGCATCAATACATTTATAAATGGTTTTACTCATTATTATGATCTTCAATATAGTTATTCACTCTATTTTCTAAAATAGAAAGTGTTACGGTCCCTTGTTCTAAAACAACCTCATGAAACTCACGAATATCAAATGAACTTCCTAATTCTATTTCTGCTTTTTTACGTAATTCTCTAATTTTTATTTCTCCTATTTTATAAGACAATGCTTGTCCTGGCCAAGAGATATATCGATCGGTTTCGGTATTGATTTCATGAATAGAAAGTGCTGTGTTTTCAGCCATGTAGTTGATCACCTGCTCGCGTGTCCATCCTTTAGCATGTATTCCTGTATCGACTACTAATCTACAAGCCCGCCACATTTCGTAAGTTAATTTTCCAAACTGTTCATATAAAGTAGTATACATTCCCATTTCTTCAGCAAGAAATTCGCAATACAAACCCCATCCTTCTCCATAAGCGGATAAGTAAGTGTCTTTTCTAAATTGAGGGATGCTATCGCCCAATTCTAAATTTAATGAACTTTGCAAGTGATGACCTGGCACTGCTTCATGAACTGTTAAAGAAGGTAAAACATAAAGAGGCCTACTGGATAAATCGTAGGTATTTACCCAATAATATCCTGGGTCTGTACTATTTTTACTTGTCCCTACATACCTGCCAGTTGTATATTTTGGTGCTATGGCATCAGGTACTGGTGCAACTCCATAGGGTTTTCTGGGTAGGGTTCTAAAAAACCTAGGCAATTGCTCATCAGCTCTTTTTGCCATATCTCTAGCTATCATTAAAAGTTGTTCTGGAGAAGTCGCATAAAATTGAGGGTCGGTTCTTAGAAAATTTAAAAACTCTGAAAAACTTCCTTGAAAGTTTAGTTCAGAAATTATTTTTTCCATTTCAGTTTTTATTCGAGCTACTTCTTGTAATCCAATAGAATGAATATCATCTGCACTATACTGAGTACTTGTTGTATAGTAATTGATTCTATTTTGATAATATGCATTGCCATTAGGAGTTTCGGAAATTCCTATACTCGTTCTTGTTTTCGGAAAATATTCATCNTCAAAAAAAGTTTTTACCAATTTAAATTGGGGAATGACATTAGTAATAATAGCGACTTTAGCAGCAATTAAGACCGAATCTTTTTGAGTTGANGTTAGTGTTTTTGGTAAATTATTAAAGGGTTGATAAAAATAACTTTCTTCAAAATTTTCAACAATATGGTCATTGTAAGANGACTCATAGCCATTAAATATGACGCTAGGTTGTGATACTCCTTTTTCTAATCCTTCTCTTAATAAAGGCAAGAATTGACCCACTCTACTTGGTATTGCATTCAATTTTNTTAAATAGTCTTTCACTTGCTNATAATTATGAAATGGGCGAACCATAAATGAAAANTTGGTATGAAATCCTGAATCGGATAACAAAGGGTTTAAATACTTTTCAAATTCATAGTAATCAATGGTATCTTGTAATTGAAATTTTAATAGTTTCAAGGAGATAGATTCNGTTTCAGATAAGAAAANTAAATCAATCTTAGCTAGTTTAATTAATTGTTCCTTCGCGTATTCCGCCTCTTTTTTAAAGTATTCNCTCGNAAATAAACCTAAGGGATATTCAACTTCATCGTAACTTTCTCTTTCTTCTATTTCTAAAATTATTTCATTTAACAAATCTGAATCCTTGACCTTNGACNCTTTAGAACAGCTCATAAATAGNAGAAATAGCACTAAAAATANTCCCTTAAAGATTTTCATACATNCTTAGATTTTATCTTTTGAATTNTTNCCATTAACTAACCTTATAATTCCTAAAGGATTNTCGTTTGTTAACTCCTTTGGGAGTAATTTATTTGGCCAACTTTGAAAGCTAAATGGACGAACCCAACGGTTNACCGCATGAACACCGACTGCTGTAAAACGACNGTCTGTAGATGCAGGATAAGGACCTCCATGAAGCATTGCAGGACAAACCTCAACGCCAGTTGGAACTCCATTAAATATAATTCTTCCTACTCTGNTNTGAAGCGNGTCAATTAGTTCAGGAAATTTTTGAAGCTCTTCTTCTTCTCCTAAAATAGTTCCAGTTAGCTGGCCTTCTAAATGGCTTATTACCTGTTTTAATTCATTTGCATCTTTACANANTACTANCATAGAAAAAGGNCCGAAAACCTCTTGATGCAAAGTTGTNTTATTTANGAAAGTTAGTCCATTAACAGTCACAATTNCTTGTCTNGCATAATTAACTGCAACACTATCTTGAAAATCAGCATTAACAGTTAGTCCTTCTTGCTGTATTGCTGTTTGTTTATTTTTTTCATAATTTCCAATTATAGTAGGATGAAGCATACAAGAAGGTTCTAATTTTACTATTTCTTCAGAAAGAGNGNTNATAAAATCCGTTAAAGAATCACTTTTTANTCCAAGNATTAAACCTGGGTTGGTACAAAACTGACCAGACCCTAAAGTAATAGATCCAGCATATGTTTTNGCTAAAGCTACACCTCTATTTTGTATCGCTTTTGGCAATAGTANTACCGGATTAATNCTTCCCATNTCGGCAAAAACCGGTATTGGNTCGTCTCTATGTGCAGCGATATCGTATAAAGCCCTACCACCTTGAATACTACCTGTAAATCCAATAGCTTTTACATCTGGATGCGTCACTAATTCAATTCCTACTTCAATTCCAGCACTATTTAAATTTGAAAAAACTCCATTGGGCATATTTGTTTTTTGAGCTGCCCGTATAATTGCATCTGAAACCATTTCACCAGTTCCNGCATGCATAGGATGNGATTTACAAATAACGGGGCAACCTGCTGCTAATGCNGAGGCCGTATCGCCTCCAGCTGTTGAATACGCAAATGGAAAGTTACTAGCTCCAAANACNACNACAGGTCCTAATGGAACTAACATCTTTCGGATGTCCTGTTTNGGGATTGGTTTCCTNTCTAAATCTGCAGTATCTATTGTTGCTGCTACCCAAGATCCTTCTTCCAACATAGTTGCAAAACTTNTTAACTGCCCGACGGTTCTACCTCTTTCTCCTTTTGCTCTTCCTTCTGGNAAGCCAGTTTCTNATTGATACATNGCAATCAAATCATCTCCCATTGCAATTATTTCATCAGCGATNGTTCTTAAAAAGTTTGCTTTCTCTAATCCAGATTTTTTACTAAAAGATTTAAATGCTTCCGCTGCCAANTCAGCCGCTTGGTTGATCTCTTCAGAAGTTGCTTCTGTAAAAATTTGTTCGTTTTCTATATTCAATTTTGGATTGAACGTTGTGTATGTTTTCCCNCCTTTTGCGGAACGCTTAAATCCTATATGATTTTCTCCTGTTNTCATTTTCTGTATTTTATTAATTTTTTGTGTTTTTCGACAGCTACTTNTAGGGTGCCNTTTTATTACAATTCTCGCAAGTGAGTCTAATTTCTAACATTATAAATTTTTATAATCTGGTAATTGAGGTCTGTTTTTTAANCCATCTTCAATAATCTTTAATACCAGAGCTCTTTCCGNTCCTACTAGNGGTAACCGAGGTGCTCTTANATTCTCAGTTCCAATACCTGTAGCGACNTCAGCTAATTTAATGTTTTGTACTAATTTAGAATTAATATCTAANTCTAACAAGGGTAAAAACCATCTGTAAATTTCAAGNGCTTCTTTAATTTTACCTNCTTTTTGAAGTTCATAAATNGCAACTGTTTCTGCTGGAAAAGCACAAACTAATCCNGCTACCCATCCATCTGCTCCCATTAATAAACTCTCCAATGCTAAAGTATCTACTCCTGTCATGATTTTTAAACGATTCCCAAAACGATTTTTAATACGAGTTACATTAGAAATATCTCTAGTAGATTCTTTAACAGCTTGTATCGTTTCACATTTTAACAANGCATCAAACATATCTAAAGTAACTTCCGTTTTATAATCTACAGGNTTGTTATAAACCATAATTGGCAAACTACTATTATTGGCTACCGCTTTAAAATACTCCACTACTTCACGATTACCCGCATTATAACGCATTGGTGGAAGCATCATTAAACCACTAGCTCCATCNTCTTCAGCTTTATTTGCAGCATCAATTGCACCTTTNGTAGTTTGTTCGGCAATATTNATCANTACAGGAATTTTACCAGCTACTATTTTTACTGTTTCGGTAGTTAAAGTTCTCTTTTCAGAATCTTCTAAAGTACTTGCTTCCCCTAAAGTTCCTCCTAAAACNATTCCATGAACACCCGCTTCTAATTGTGCATTTATATTTTGTGAAAACNTCGCTAAATCTAAAGTATCTTTAGTCGTAAATTTAGTGGTGANTGCTGGCATTATACCTTCCCATTGAAATTTCATATTATGAATATTTTATTAAANAATAATTATTAAATTGTATTGTATTNATATAAATTTATACAATATCGGTTTACTTGGTGTCGCATCATTTTCAAATGATGCTATCTGAAGATTTAACATATAACACCCATCTAAAATAGATGTCGGAACATAAATAAATTCGGTAATGGTAGCATCCAATCTTGGCGCTAANGGATAATTCCAAAAAGCTTTGTGGGCCAATAATTCCCCTTCGTCTTTTTCCNTATCAACNGAAGGCAAATCTATTAACAAATGTTTTATTCCTACCTCTTTTATATACGCGGCTGCTTCTTCTAATAAATAAGCCCAGTTNGTATTTGAATATTTTTTAGATTTCTTAGTGTCAAAATTTGGAATTGTTCTAATTATTATAGCCTCNGGTTTACTTCCATTTAATGCATTTTTAATTTGCTCNTTAGAGATCACNAAATCATCACCTTTTTNANAGGGTATTACTGTTATTAATTCAGCTTGAAANAAGAAATTTTTTAAAGTTTGATTNATAGAATAAAATTCTGTNGTAATGTGCCCAATGCATTCAGTATGAGTNCCATGAGCATGAGGATTAAATTCTATCGAATTAAAATTAACNGAAGCACCTTNACTCACTTTACCAATCCAATCTCCATCTTTAACAGGTTCTATTTTTGGCTCATTTAAATACCAAGCTATAGGGTTTTCANNTGAAGCAGTTAAGGGAATTGAAATATCTATTGGTTTAGATAAATCNATNTTCTTTGCAATAGTGTTAATTTCTAGTTTTACAATCATTGTTTAAAAATAAGCATTTTATTCGACCATAAATAAATTACTNGCAATGCCATCGCTTAAAAATTTTCCTTTCTCTGAAATTATTAAAACGCTATCATTNGNAAAAANCTNTTNTTTTTTGGACGATGAACTANTCCTATCATTANTAATAGATGGCTTTACCACCTTCGCNAAGACAATTTCCAACAAACCATCATTAATAGGANTTTTANTTTGTTCCAATAAATAATCTAANTATTTTATGCCAAAATTATTTTTNACTTTATTTAANGAAACTCCGGACATGGTCCTTAATCCTGTCATTAAATACTCATTGTATCGATCAGTTTTAGATAATNTTTCTCTTTNAATGGGNAATTTACCTATTTGAATTTGATTTATNTATTGANTATTATTNCTAATATTCCAACTTCGAATGTTTCCATCAAAAGAATGNGCTGAAGGTCCTAGCCCCAAATAAGATTTACCCTGCCAATAAGCGGTGTTGTTTTCAGAGAAATATCCTTGCTTACCAAAATTAGAAAACTCATAATTCACGTATCCTTCTTTCTTCATTTTATCTAATAAAATTAGATATTGGCGATGAGAATTTATTTCACTAACAGGAGCTATTTCACCATTTTTAATCAGCTTTTTAAGTACTGTTTTGGGCTCCACAGTTAGCGCATAACATGATACATGAGGAATCCCAAAAGCTATTATTGTATCCAAACTTTCTTCCCATCGATTATCATCTAAACCCGGAATTCCATATATGAGATCCACACTTATATTGTTAAAATATTGAGTAGCCATTGTCAAACATTGCTTTGCTTCTAAAGCATTATGAGCTCTGTTCATTAGTGTTAGATCTTCTTCAAAAAAAGATTGTACTCCAATACTCAATCGGTTGACCTTTGTTTTAGAAAGTTGATACAGGTTACCTTTGGTTAGATCGTCTGGATTTGCTTCTAGGGTTACTTCTATATTTTCTTCAACTTCAAAATTTTTATAAACTTCTCCTATTAGTAAGTCTATTTCCTCTTTATTTAATAATGAAGGGGTTCCACCACCAAAGTAAATCGTTTTTACAGGAACAGAAATTTCACTTTTTCTCAATTCAATTTCATTACAAATTGCAGCTAATAATTCATTTTTTTTCTTAGTACTTGTTGAAAAATGAAAATCACAATAATGACAGGCTTGTTTACAGAAAGGGATATGAATATAAATTCCAGCCATTTATTTAAATCTGGGTATTTTAGTTTTTATAAAAGTGTCCATTAATTATTTTTTTACGCGTCCTTCATTTTGTTTTACAAAAGCAGACCAACCGGTGTAATTTTTCCCAATTTCTATTTTCCCTGAATTATAAAAATGACAAACAGCTGCAGCCAATCCGTCAGTACTATCTAAATTTTTAGGTAATTCTTTTAATTGTAATAAACTCTGTAACATTTTAGCTACTTGTTCTTTGCTGGCATTCCCATTTCCAGTAATGGCCATTTTTATCTTTTTAGGAGCGTACTCTATAATAGGAATTTCTCTAGAAAGTCCAGCTGCCATTGCAACTCCTTGAGCTCTTCCTAGTTTAAGCATTGATTGAACGTTTTTACCGAAAAAAGGTGCTTCAATTGCAATTTCATCTGGTTTAAATGTATCGATCAATTCAATAGTACGTTCAAAAATTAATTTCAATTTTAAATAATGATCATCATATTTATGAAGTTGAAGCTCATTTAATTGTAAAAAATGCATTTTTTTATTAACCACTTTTATAAGTCCAAAGCCCATAATAGTTGTTCCAGGATCAATACCAAGTATAATTTTATCAGAATTCATTAGATTTTTTAAATCTCAAATTAAAGATTTACTAATTTAGCTTTTTATGTTCGCACTAAGTGACAAATCTAAACAATACTTTTGGTTGTACTTAAATTTTTTATCGATTAAAAGCCATTAAAGCAGCTATTGTTTAATCTAAAACGATTCTTTATGGTCACACTTAAGCCTGATTAAATTTTAAAAATGAAACTGATTATGCTCTCAATAGATATTTAATTTTTAGGTACACCGATTATCGATATCATTCAAGAATCTAAAAGTCAATTCCAATTAAGTTTTTATTTTGGGAATTTAATTTTAATCACTAGTCTTAATTACTAAGGGGAGTTTAAATTTTGTTTTTACTGGTATTCCTCGTTTATAAGCAGGTGCAATAGGCTGTAATGTTTTTATTCCTTCAATGATATTAGCAGCTAATGATGGAATTTGGACTTTTAACAAACTATCCATTTTCATGGAAGTAATAACAAGTTTTCCTTTTTCATCAACTAGGAAATCTAAAAAAAGTGTTTCGTTAAGTTCAGCAGTTACCATCGTATTGCCTGAGTTTATAACTTGATACAAGTGAGAAGAAAGCGTATTTTCAAAACAGTTTTTTTGTTGTTTTTTTTCAGTAAATGATTCGCAATTTAAAAAAACAGGATGTTGATCTACATCTTTCCAATTAATAGATTTTATTTCTTCTTTAAGAAATGTTTCAGATGAAATCTTCTCAGTTTCAAAGAATTGACAAGATGGAATTAAAACAGATAAAACAACTAAAACTAAACAGTTTTTTACTTTCATCTTAATTTAATTGTTTCCCCTTAGATTCTTTTATATAGGCATCCCATTTCATTTCTTTATAAATATTATCTCCTAAATAAGTGACAATAGGAAGCATTTCTTTAGCTTCTCTATAACCAGGCATTACTAATAAAATTTCTAATTCTTTATTTAAATAAACAAAGGTCGGATAACTTAACTTCCCTTTTAAAAAATTAGCAGGCAACTCATTATAACCTCTTCTACCTTTAGCTACAAAATTAAATTCTGTTTCTTTAAAAACAAGTGTATTTTTATCCTCTCCATCTAATTTTACACAATAAAACTCTTTATTTAGGTATTCAATGAGTTCTTTATCCTTAAAAGTTTTTGCATCCATTTTTTTACAATAACCACACCAATCCGTATACACATCAATAAATATTTTTTTGGGCTCTTTTTTAACTGCTGCTTCAGCTTCTTCAATTGTCATCCAATTGATTTCTTGGGCAAGAAGTTGAGCGCCACTTATTAATAATACAAAAACGAAAAGAAATAGTTTATTTTTCATGTGTTAAAAATACTAAATCCCTCTAAATTAAAATATAACATTTATAATTATTACATAAAATCAAAAAAGCAAAATAGGAATTCAATTTGTCTTTTTTGGATTGTAGTATCATAATCATTCTTTTTTTGATGGATTATTGTTTTATTTATCTTTGCAAAACAACAATAATTTAAATAAATTCCTGTTTTTACAGGGAATTAATATGGATATTTTATTAATAATTATAGGTTTAGGCTTCTGTATTATAGGAATTGTAGGTAGTATTTTACCGATCCTTCCAGGACCCCCTTTTGGTTGGTTAGGATTGTTATTATTAGAACTAACCACAGCCATTCCTAATAATTATTGGTTTTTAGGTGTCACCTTTATTATTGCCATCGGTATATTTTTACTAGATTATATGATGCCATCCATAAGCACCAAAAAATTTGGAGGAAGTAAAGCGGGTGCTATTGGAGCTATATTTGGATTAATTATTGGGTTTCTATCTCCCATCCCATTTGGATTTTTAATCGGCCCTTTTGCAGGAGCGTTTATAGGTGAAATTGTTTTTAATAAAACAAAAGGAGACCAAGCTTTAAAAGCAGCTTTTGGATCCTTCCTAGGTTTTATTGCTTCTACCTCTATGAAACTTTTAGTTTCATGTATGTTTCTTGGACTATTTATTTGGGAGGTACTAAACCACTGGAATAGTTTTTTTTAAAAACCTATTTTTTCCATTTAATAAGCCATCGAAACGATTCTAATCGTTAAGTTTATATATTCATGGCATAAGAGCCCCTTAAGGAATTATTTTGCCTTGAGTTCTTGTAATTATTTAAAAAAAATGATTAGCAATAGGCTGTTAGGTAAAAAAACTACTATTTCTTAAAAACTAAATTAAACAAAAATAAAATCACAACGGCTCCAATAGCACCAGTTAAAACATCACTTATCCAACCAGATCCTAAACTAACGCCTAAATAACCTAAAAGGCTAGACCCTACGATACTTCCAATAATACCTATTACAATATTACCTATTAAACCCAGTCCACTTCCCTTATAAAACTCACTGCCTAACCAACCTGCTAAGGCTCCAATAATTAAAGTTGCTAAAATGCTCATAATTAATATATTTTTTTGTGATAATTGTAAATATACTGAAAATAAACTACTTAGCTCTAATTTGATAAGCATTAATTATATAAGGTATTGACTTTGGGACGTTTTAAATTTTTTCAAAAGTAAAAAAATAGCATATTAAACCTGTGAAGAAACCTTTCTATTTTAATTTTTTTAGCCGAACCTAGGGCAATACTAAATATCCTATTTAAAAAAATATTTTTGTTCTAAAATAAAAAAGCCTGTCCAGATGGACAAGCTCCTAAATAATAATATGCTTAAAATAATTAATTAAATTACTTTAACATTTGTTGCATTCAATCCTTTTGGACCTTCTTCTACATCAAAGCTTACTTTGTCACCTTCATTGATTTCATCAACTAGTCCATTTACATGCACAAATACATCTCTGTTCCCTTCTTCTGGAGTGATGAATCCGAATCCTTTAGAATTATTGAAAAATTTTACTGTTCCGATACTCATAATAATAATTTATAAATTAATCGTAAATATAGTTAGAATATTTTTGGGAGACAATTTTCGTGTAAAAACTTGATTTTAAGTACTTATGTCGCAATACTTTTTTTGAAATTCTTATTTTTAACTCAATTAGTGTTGCAAAGTATTGCCTGGGATTTTTAAAATTGATGTCGAATAAAGAGATAGATCTATGCCATTAGTTTCAAAAACGGAACTAAATACTATTAACGTTATGATTAATGTCTGATAAAATCCCGATTTAGAACAATAATTTTCATTCTTTTATCTGAAGAACTATTTATCTTGTAAATTATATCAGTTTCTGTATCTAATATTATTTTTAATTTTAAATTTAATTCACTAATAAGTTTATTTGTATTTCTAATATTTTGGCTTCGATCTAAATTTTCTCTATAAAAATTTTCTTGCATTATATACGTTGACATCCTAAAGTCATTTTTTATGAGCAGCAATAATAATTTATTTTCGGAGGTATCCATTTTTTTGGAATGACCGTTAAAAAAAACGCTGTTGTTTTCAAATCGAAGTTTATTTGAGTTAACTTTATGTTTCTTTCTTATATGAAATATAAATATTAATATAAATGCAAAAGCAATAAGTAATATTAGCTTTATGATATTTTCACCATTGTCATTAACCAGAGCTTGTTCACTTATAGTATTAAGATTTAATGTATCAATTTTTCTTTTTACAAGATATATACTATCATGCGAAACCCAAAAAAAAATATTTTCTTTGTGTGTAAAAGGTTTGTGAGAAAATCTGATAGTTTTTTGCAATAGGGGATCTAATGGATGTTTTTTTAATTGATTATTTTTTATATCAATTTCTTGTAAAGAATTTAGAGTGTAATTAAATATATTATCATTTATTTCAAAGACGTTATGATTATGTTTAATATTTTCATTTAACGTTCCAATGTTTTTCCATTTTTTTGTTTTAAAATCAAAGCTCCATATTTCATCATGACTTATTCTTTGATTCAAATCTTTTAAACTTACTTTTGTCCCGCCTATGATATAAAGTTTATCATTAAGAATTTTATGAATACTACCGGATGATCCCTCAGGATATATCTCATTGGCTGAATTAATAATTTGCCACTCGTTGGTGGAAGTATCATAAAAGGTAAGTTTATTGTTGGAGGTCCAGTAACCATAACCACCGTAACGATAGATAGTGTCATTGTACTTAAACACATTACTCTGCCAAACCATTTTGTGAGAAAATGAATTATCTATTCTTTGTATGGTATCATTATTTAATTGATACACTTTACCTCCATTAAGTTCCACAAAATGAATGGGTTTAAGATTTAGTACATGATATTGTGAGAAATTAAAATTAGTTGGAGATATTATTTCTTTTTTTTCAAGTAGTTGAAAACTATTTATATCGTATTTAAAAACAGAATCATTTTGAAAAACCAATAACTCTTCACTTTCCTTATTAAAAGAATAATTTGAATTATCATGAATATAGATTTCTTGGCTAAATAAATTAAATACAATGAAAAAAATAACAAACAGTAACTTCTTATGCATTCTTAAAAATCTATATTACGAGTTATTTTATTGATTTCACTAAAATTAATATTTAAAATAAAGCTAAAAATACAAAAAAAATTAATGCAACTATGTGGCATTAATGATTTTTATTAATTATTTTTCATCCAATGTAATACTATTTTATTTACAAAAAAAACCTAAAACACACCATTTAAATTAGTTGAAATCCTAATCCACTTTAATATTAAACGATAATAATGTAAAAGAAGATTGATGCAAGAATTACAAACAGAGCGATGCATCCCCATGTAATTAATTCACTTTTATATTTACGTACTGCACTGTTAATGTATGTTTCTTGATCTGCCATACCTTTATTGTATCTTTTATCCAGTTCTACAGCGTCATCAAATTAATAACTAAGCGATTAATTGAACTTTATGATCAATATTATTTGTTACATATAAAGAAATCATAAAAACATTTATCTGTTAGAAACTATTTGTTTTTTATAAAATTAAAATTACAACAAAAAAACCTTAAATTTGATACATAAATGATACATAAATATGATTGCAATATTAAAAAAAGAGATTGAAACCAAATTAGACCAAAAGATTCTAAATCGAGGCGATTGCGAATTACTTTCAAATGCAATATTAGAAACAATTGATATTAAAATTAGTTATAATACAATAAGAAGACTGTTCGGTTTGGCACCAAACGTTAAGGCTAATAAAAAAACCTTAAATACCTTGTCTAAATTTATTGGATACAAGCATTACATTCATTTTATGCAAACGTATCTTCAGCAAAAACCAAAGAACTTGTCGGTATTGGTTTTTAGGGCTGTTTATCATGCTGATAAAGCAGAAATAATAAAATTAGTCCAAAACACAAAAAGTAGTCATGAAGATTTTGTGAGCTTTATCATTATCCTTTCCAGGGAATTACTTTATAACAAGGAGTATTCCATTTTAAATCAAGTATTTGAGTTAGAAGAATTAGCTTATGAAAATTTTTCTTATTCAGAAGTCTTATTTATTGGAAACTCGATTGGTTTATTGCTAAGAAAACAAAATTTGAGAGACCAGGCATTTATAAACAATACTAATTTTTTACGTTGTGTTTATTTAACATTTGTTGATTATTCAAATCTTAATGGATATTATGCAGATTGGACAAAAATTATTAATAAAAGTAAAAAAACGAAAGAACTTGAAATTTTTACAAAAGCAATCCAAGAGTTTAGGAATTTTTTAAATATAATAACCGTCAAAGATTCTTTTAAAGAATTAGCTTTTAACACAACTTTACATCCTATTTTATGCAGTCGGCTTTTATCGGTTAAAATAATAGCAAATAAATACGATAATTTAGAGCCAATTCTAGATAAATATTATCAAATACATTCAAAGCATAAATCAAAGATATTTGAATATTCATTTGAGCTTTTCATTACCGCAATTACCACAAAAAATATGGTTTTAATGCGTTATATTATTGACCTTATAGATTTGAGCAAAAACCAACATTTATTTTTTTCGGAGGAACGAAAAAATTTGTTTTACTTCATGGCCATGTTTTATTATAAATTGACTAAAAATATTGCTAAAAAGAATAAGTATATGAAATTATTTATTTTAAATACTATAAGATACAGCTACAAAGATTATATTAAATTATTACAAGATGTGTTTTTATATTCAGAGGCCAGGACTGAACCATTAAGAAAAAGTATTAAAAACGACTATGTCCAACTTAACAAAAAATTAAAATATCCTTATTTTTCAGAATCTTATTTAATGAATTACTTTATTGATAAATAGCTTTATTTAGGAACACCTTTTTAGGTAAAATAAGTTGGAATTTGAAGGGTATTTATAAAAATTGACCAGAAACAAAAAAAGCCTCTCCTATTCGGAAAAGCTTCTCATCGTTTTAAAACATTATCTCAATCCTAATTAAAGAATCAATAAAATATTTTAATTGTTCTATAGATACATTTAGTAGGTGTTCAAAACAAAAAAACACTACTTAAAGTAAAGTTTACAAGGCTATTGAAGTTTTGCTTCGTTCCATAGTTCATTGTGACGAATAATTTTACCGTCATCATCAAATCCATGATTAAAAAGTACTGGAATAATAATAACCTTACCATCAGACTTACGGGTAATTGAAACTCTCCACCAAGATTGCACATAGTCTCTTTGAGAATCAAATTCATAAAACTTAATCCAATTACAGTCCATACCGTTAATTATATTTAAGCTAAGAAAGTCTTCTTGAGCTTTCTTATACTCCTCTGCATTTAATGGGTCGTTGTTCCAATCATTAAAAAGCCCATCAAATTCTGCATTATCAGCAAATCCCTCGTAAAAAGCATCCATATCGTTAAATTCTAAAGCATGCATTGCTTTTCTAACTGTATTGATGTTTGGATGATGTGAATATATTTCTCCATCTTTGAGTTCTCGTTGGCTTCTCCAGCTTTCAACAAAAGGCATTTGGTTCATATAAGTCCTTAGAAATACTATTTGATTATCAGAATTTACAGCATACTGTGAGTGTCTAGGCTGTGAAAACTTAACACCTGTTGTACCTCCTATTCCAGTTAATAATTCCCAAGCATATACCCAAGTAGCATTATTGAACGCTTCATCTTTATACTCTATAGCATCTGGATAACCATTCTTGGTTTGATTGATAGAAAAGTAACGATTCTGAGTTTGCCACGCTTTTATATTAGCAAGAAATTCTTTTTTAGTTTGTGCCTTGGCATCTTTATCCATACCATCACCATTAAAGCCTTTAAAATCCTCAGCGATTAGGCTAGAAAGCATTTCGGTATTTTTGGTATTGATGGCTTCATACATTTGGTTTACTACATCAATAGCTGGATGTTCTATAAAAATAGTTCCATTTTTTTTCTTTTGAGCAAACACCAATGTGCTTGCAAGAAATAATAATACGGTAATTTTTGTTTTCATTTTGTTGTTTTTAAAAGTTTTTTAAAAATAACTAATTAATTGTAAAACAAGAGTAATATTTTTAATTATTGTTTTTAATTCTAATAAGTTAGATGCTTTTTAAGGGCTATATATCTATTTAATATAACTATCTTTTAAAACCATTTATGGTAATAATTAATTAGACAAGACTTAAGAATGTCTATCAAGATGTTAAAAATAATAGCTAATTCCCTTCAGGTTTAAAGGCTAAATTCATTAATAAAACTGACAGTTGTTCAAAACAGTATTATTACTTTATAATAAATGAACCTTTTATTATTCTTTTAGAATTTTCAATTACTAAAATATATTTTCCAGCAGTTCTACTATTAATTGCAATAATCGAAAGTTCTTGGTTTAATCTTCCTTGGCTTACTTGTTTGCCATCCATACTGTAGATTTTATACCTATATTCCCCTTGCATATCCTTTGGCATTTCAATATTTAACACATTTAAAGTTGGGTTTGGATATACTATTAATTGATTATTTGTATTAATATTNAATATNGNNCCTAATACTTGTTCGCATTCTGNNTNTAATNGNGTATNAGTTTCTCCTGAAGCATTTGTNAGAAANNTNAAAAAGCAGCCTAATTCATATTGTAAGGCTTTCATAAACCCATTATTAAAATTATTAACATGGTACATATCTATAGCTATTACNCTACCNTCATAAAGTGATCGAATATTATCATCTTTAGTATGTCCTAAAATTNCAGACTCAACNGAAAACCCATCTAAAATATTATCAACTTCAACTTGTGTAAGNTCTTCTTGNACCATACCTCTNTACCAATAAATNCCNTCAGAACTATTTACTTCTGTACAATCACTATTAGGGCANGNAATACCATTCATNCTCATTCTNCCGTATTCNTTAATCTGNTCATATGTNAAATTTAAAGNAGCTACTTCTGGTGTGATACCGCCGTGTAAAAATGCNTAATCTCCAACCCTCTCTATAATATTTTTTGAACGCAACCACCTNCCTAGTTCAGTATTANNATCGTAAAGTTCTATCATTCTTTTANCCATTAAATANGCGTCATTAAAATATTTAGTNTCNACATATCTCCAATCATCAGTCAAATTAAACATTTCATGATTACCNATTATTAAATGAACTTTACCACCNTGCGCTTCCGCCTCACTCTCTAATTTATATAACAGCCACATNGATTCAGTAATATTATAGCCTCTATCAAATAAATCTCCACTTATCATTAAATGTCCATCTCCGTANGTCCAATTAAANTCNTTATCAATAATTNCTTCNCCTNTTAANACCATTGTAAGACCTTCNATATGTCCATCAAAATCTGAAATTGCTAAAAATTTTGATGGTGTTTCAATGTNAACAGATGGTTCTGTTAAAATTTCTGATTTTAGAAAAAATGAAAAACTCGTTCCCATATTTGGTAAGTNGCACGTTAATTCTAAACCATCTGTTGTTGAATATGTATTACTCACCAATCCNCTTGGTGTTATTTCNTCTACGATAATCTCTCCTCCCTNATAATAAACATAGGGTCCATCCTGATCATAAGTATGGTCCTGCGTTAAAAANCAATCAAANGAAAGGTCTCCATCTGTTGCATTTCTATTACGAATAGTAATAGCAATTATATTTTCACCATCTACAAAATAACTTGGATCTATCTTATAAGTAAAAAAATCATTTTGAATATTAGANTTTATACTCTGCCTTGCGCTTGTAGTGTGAGTGATTTGTCCTAGAGGCATCATTTCAGATCGCAACACTTCTACTCCATTGACAAAGACCATCGCTCCATCATCATGAATCATGTGTATATANATGTCATCAATTGCATTTACATCAATTACATCGACTTTTTTTCTGAAATAATAACTTACCAAACCATTGCTTAATAAAGTTTCTTCGTCNCCATCACCATAACCAAACTGNCCNAACCCGACGGGCCATAAAGAATCATCGAATCCTGNAGTATTCCANGATGTTCCAGGATCTGAATTATCATCCCAAAAACGCCANGAACTTCCTNGATTAAAGAAAACTGAATCTACTTCATTTANNACTGAAATTTCTTTGGTTAGAATATTATTNNCCAAATTNTCATCACTCGNAATAGNAACTTCNANACTCAAATTATAAATACCTAAAACACTNANATCTAAGCTTTGTNTAAATGTAAANATAGTACTCTCTCCTGTTGATAGAGNTNTTGTTCCNGGTTCGGTAGCAATTAAATCCCCATTAATNGNGTAAGAAACCATATAATCTGANGCNGTTAAATTTCCATAATTTGTAATTTCTACTTGTACAATTGCTGCTGCAGTCTGATACATAGNNCTTGTAGGNGTNATACACGAAGTTAATTCTAAATCTACATCAGTATTTAAAGAGTATTCAAAAACTAATTTAGGTGCTAATGCAGAANTTCCATCAAATGATTCTGCTTTTCTTTTTTCATTTTCGCTACCTGTNCCTGTTAAAATAAANGTAATAGGNTTGCCTCCTTGCCATCCATTTGAAGATATAATTTCACTTATAATAGNNGATATGTCTGGAGTTCTTTGGTCNANCCCAGACGCATCGTCTACCCATGAAGGAATATTGTTCCATACTGCGCTTGAAGNAGTTGTGGCTCTGTTTGATATATTGTTGTTTGTATCTGTAAATGAAGAAGAATTTGCAACATCTTCTCCTTTNATNATGATGGTTAAATTTCCAGAGTTGTTTCCATCTGCTGTAAATTGAATATATGCATTTGAAATTGTAGCATTTGATGGAATTGTAATNTCATCAAACCTAAGTCCAATGGTCTGCAATCCTTGATCGTTAAAAGTATCATACATCATCTCAAGATCAGAACTAGAAGTAAGTACATCTGAACCATCAAATTTTTCTTCTGCATCATCTGCTGATGACAGNATTTGCCTNTCAAAGGTTTGAGAAAAAANCGGTGCACTTAAAAAAAAAGCAATTATAAAATAAACGGATACTTTAGTCATTAGAATAGTATTTAGAAGAATTAATTTTCATTTAAAAATACTAGTAAATATAATAATAAAATAAACGATTGTATTCTATTTTCTATAACCCTTGANTATAGGTAATGTCTTTATTTNGTGATGGTAGGATTTNATAAGCACTATTACTNTCAGTTATCNTTNTGTTTTCAATTATATTCTAGCAACTTTACCTCCGTTTGAAAATGATGCAGACAATACGTCTAAATCATCATCTCCATNTCTATCAAATAAAACAGNTTTTGTTNTTTTACCTATTATTGTTAAAATTTGTTTTTTTTTAATTTAGTATTAGCTGTTAGANTTTTAATAAATAGGGTGATAATAGGTAGTNTTTTTTTAATATTTATTCCTTAATTACTTTCTTTACCAAACTACCATAATCTGTTTCAATCTTTACAAATAANAAGCCTCTTGATAANTGAGATACATCTATTTGATTAGAGGAATTNTTTTGNTCTAATACTAATTNACCNGATGTATTAAAAACCTTTATAGAGTTAATAGAATAATCTGTTTCNATACGTATTACTCCATTAGCAGGGTTTGGGAAAATAACAAATTGTGATTGTAAATTATCTTCTATTCCTAATTCACATAATTCACTGTATTCTGTCCAATTATCTTTACACCAACCCATATTATTTTGCAACTCACAATCTCGATTTTCNGAATTTTCTACATCATCAACCTGTATGCANATCAAATTTGGATTATCNNATGANANCATGCTAATCAGAAAAGAATTATTATTATTTTGTGTATTNAAGTTTACAAGGTTATTATTATNACANAATAAAAATTCAAGATTGGGACATTGTGATATGTCCAAATCAACTAAATNGTTAAAAGAAGTACTTATCACTTTAATATATNAATTTGAACCTATATTCAAGTTTGTTAGCAGATTTCTATAACAATGTAAATATTGTAAATTTANGTTTTGATGAAGGTNTAAGCTAGTTAAAANATTATCATNACAATGTAAGAGTTGTAATTCAATATTTAATGACAAATCTAGATTTAACAAATTATTATTATANCATTCTAATATTCTTAAGGCGGAATTATTTGACAAATTAATCGTCGCTAATTGATTATTATAACAAGATAAAAGTTCTAGTAAAATAAAAGATTGAATTCCCTCCAAAGAAGAAATATTTTTATCTGCAACATACANAACNGTAACAGATTCAGCTTCTGATTCCTGTATCTCTCCATCNTTATTNNTGTCAATTATAGGATCATGATTTAATAANGCATTCTTAAAATTAGTATCAGGAATATCTACAATTTGAGCNTTAGNAGTTAGAGTTACNAAAAGAAGTATAAAAAATAAGTAGTNATTTTTCATAAGTANAGATTTATAAANCTNAAAAAGTGGGAAGTAATTNTAATATAAAAACCCTNNCAAGTGTAGGCAAGNGTTTNTAAAATAATTTGTTNNATGACTTATTCAGCTTNATCTAAATCATTTTTTGGNGGTTCTGGTATGCCTNTNCTGTATATATAAAACTGTTTAATTTTTCCGTTTTCAATCTGTCCATCAATCATNTGCAATTGAACTTTTTCTTTACCATCAATTGTTACTGTTACTTGATGTCCAGCTATNATCCATTCTTCTCCTCCATTTACTGCTTTATAAGGCATCGCCCAATAAACTTCCCANTTTGGATNTTCAGCAGTAAACCAGGANTCTAGTGCTGCTATATGCATTTCGTTTCCTTGAATAAGNCTACCATCCTGATCTTCTATGCTAATAGAATCAGTATTCATTGACATAATNGTTTCTAAATCTCGATCATTATGAGCCTTTATATAGTTCATCCATANTTCTGTTAAAGAATCGCTTGCGACTANAAACTTTTCGCCTTCTANAGGCAAAAAGAAACCTGCACCTTTTTGTTCTTTGGCTGTTTCTTTTTCTACTTGAGGATTACAAGCNGAAATNATTACAGCTAAAACTATAATTATTTTTTTCATGATTAAANTGNTATTNAATTATTGATTAANNACAAATCTAATTANAAGATTATTATAAACAGTTAATTATGGCTACTTTTTTAGAAGATAAATGGGTGTNTTTATAAGGAAACATCAATAAACAAAAAAAGCCTCTCCTATTCGGAAAAGCTTCTCATCGGTTTACTACATAAACCTAGTCCTATTNAAAGGACTCAACACAACATTTTNATTGCGGTCTGGACGAGACTCGAACTCGCGACCCCCTGCGTGACAGGCAGGTATTCTAACCAACTGAACTACCAGACCGTGCTTACAATATTACTATTGATTATTAGCGAGGGCAAATATACACCTCCTATTGTTTATTGCAAACTATTTTTAAAAAAATAAAAAAGTTTATTTCTTTTACTATCCAAACTTTTGATGCTCTACTAGATATGTTGTTAAAATGGTGCTAAAATCTTCATTAACAGCTACAGGTACATACTTAATCCTATATTGACCACAACGTATTTTAAGTTCTTTAAAATAATCTTTAACAACTTTTTCATAATTAGTTCTAATAGTATCAGCATATAGATTTACGTGTACGCCCGTTTCTACATCAACAAATCGTTTGGGCCTGTTGTTAAAGTTAAATTCTATTTCTTTCTCTTTATCATAGGTATGAAATAAGATAACTTCATGCTTATTATACTTTAAATGCTGCAATGCCTCAAATAATTTTTCTTCTTCTAAATCACTTTGAAACATGTCAGTAAATAAAAAAACCATAGAGCGCCTTTTAATCTTATCCGCTATTTCATGTAGATAGGTATAAGTCTTAGTTTCTACCTGTTCTCTTTTATTTGCTAGTGCTTCATTTAATTTAGCTAATAACATTTGATGGTGACGTTCACTACCCTTTTCATTGCTATAAAAGTCATAATTATCACTATAAATGCTTAATCCAACAGCATCTCTTTGGCGTTTTAATAAATTCATGATCGCGGCAGCAGCCAATACTGAAAAACCAATTTTATTAAGATTATTTATATCAAAATCCTTTAATAAAGGATAATGCATAGAGCTACTATTGTCTATTATTAAATGACAACGTAGATTAGTTTCTTCTTCGTAGCGCTTGGTATACAATTTATCCGTCTTTGCAAATAACTTCCAATCGATGTGCTTGATACTTTCTCCTTGGTTGTAAATTTTATGTTCTGCAAATTCTGCTGAAAATCCATGAAAAGGACTTTTATGCAAACCAGAAATAAACCCTTCCACTACCTGATGAGCCAATAGTTCTAAGTTATTAAACCCTGTTATTTCGTTGATTTCTTTACTTATGTCCATTAGGCCTAAAATAAAAAAGGTTTGCTATATAGCAAACCTTTTTTGATCTTATGTTTTGATTGTTATTAAAGTAATGTGTTTAACGCTTCTTCATAAGTAGCTTTAGGAGCAACTCCAACTTGTCTACCAACTACTTCTCCATTTTGAAATACTAAAACAGTTGGAATATTACGTACTCCAAATTTAGCAGCAAATTCTTGATTTGCATCTACATCAACTTTACCAACAACAGCTTTTCCTTCATAATCTTTACTGATTTCTTCTATGATTGGTCCAACCATTCTACAGGGCCCACACCAAGCTGCCCAAAAGTCAACTAATACGGGTTTATCACTTTTTAAAACTGTTTCTTCAAAAATTTGGTCTGTTATTTCTAATGCCATAATATATATATTTTATTGTTATACAAATGTAGTCAATAATTCTACTTTAACTTAAAAGTAAATGATTAGATTATATGATGTTAGTATCATAATTTTTTATGACTCTAAGCCAATAATTAGTTAAGCTTATACCTTATCTGCTCATCTTCTAATTTTTTTAATAATTGGTTTGAAATATCAATCTTGAATTTTTTTGAAGGCATGGTTATTTTTATTTTTTCGGAGGCTTCGTAAATTATTAATTCTAAATGCTTATCTCCTTTATGGCTAATTATAATCTCTTTTAAATTCGCTATGCTAACATCGTTAACATCTCCAATAGGCAATTGAATGGTTAGCTTTTTTGTATGACTATCCATCACTTCTTGTAACATTTGCATGCTATTAAACTGAAGTCGTGGATCTCCTTTTTTCTGCGTTTCTTTATTAACCCAACCATCTTTAACAAACGCTTTAATAAAGATAAAAGAATTGGGTACTAAAAAATGACGAAACTTAAGGTATTGCTCTCCAAAAATTTTAAACTCATAACTTTCGTTATAATCTTCTACAATGAATAATGCCCATCCTTTTCCCATTTTTGTTTCTCGATGTTGCACCTCTCCAACCATACCACCAAAACACATTTCTTTACTAATAAAATTTTCTAAATTATTAAAATCAGAAGCGGTGCAGTTACAAAAACGGGTAATCTCTGTCTTAAAATCATCTAATGGATGTCCAGAAATATAGATTCCCACTACTTCTTTCTCTTGCTTCAATTTTTTAAGTGTCCCCCATTCCTCACAAGGAGGAACTTCCGGTTCTGGAATTTGCACTTCACTACCCCCTCCAAATATATCTAATTGATCGCTATTTTGAGATTCCTGAAACTTAGATGCAAATCGCAAAACTTTTTCAATAAATAAGACCCCCTTTTCATCCGGATGTAAATATTGAGCTCTATGAGTATCGAAACCATCAAAACCACCAGCNAATGCTAATCCTTCAAAAGCTTTTTTATTTGCTGCTCGTAAATCAATTCTTTTAGCTANATCAAATACCGATTTATATTTCCCATCANCTCTAGTTTCAACAATAGTCGCTACCGCGTTTCCTCCAACACCTTTGATTGCACCCATTCCAAAACGAATGGCTCCTTTATCATTTACTGTAAACTTATAATGCGACTCATTCACATCTGGACCTAATACCTCTAGCCCCATCCTACGACATTCCTCCATAAAAAAGCTTACCTGCTTAATATCATTCATATTATTAGATAAAACGGCAGCCATATATTCCGCTGGATAATGTGCTTTTAAATAAGCGGTTTGATATGCAATCCAAGCATAACAAGTAGAGTGTGATTTATTAAAGGCATAACTTGCAAAGGCTTCCCAATCTTTCCATATTTTTTCAAGTTTTTCTTCATCATGNCCATTTTCTGTGGCTTGAGAAATAAACTTAGGTTTCATTTTATCCAAAACTGCAATTAGTTTTTTACCCATNGCTTTTCGCAGGACATCAGCTTCTCCTTTTGTAAAGTTTGCTAGCTTTTGAGAAAGTAACATCACTTGCTCCTGATAAACGGTAATACCGTAAGTTTCTTTTAAAAACTCTTCCATNGCAGGAAGGTCATATAGAATTTCTTCATNTCCATTTTTACGATTCACAAAACTTGGTATATATTCTATTGGACCAGGACGATATAATGCATTCATTGCAATTAAATCGTCAAAAACAGTAGGTTTTAAATCTTTTAAATATTTCTGCATTCCTGCAGATTCATACTGAAATATTCCTACAGTTTCTCCTTTTTGAAATAACTCAAAGGTAGGTTCATCATCTAACGAAAACGTATCTGGATCTAAATCTATTTGATGCTTTAACTTTACCAATTTAACGGTATCTTTTATCAAGGTTAAAGTTTTTAAACCAAGGAAATCCATTTTTAACAAACCNGCACTTTCTACTACCGAGTTGTCGAATTGGGTAACATACATATCGGNATCCTTTGCAGTCGCAACNGGAACAAAATTGGTNATATCNGATGGAGTTATAATNACACCACAAGCATGGGTTCCTACATTACGAACCGAACCTTCCAAAATTCTTGCTTGATTNACAGTTTGCGCTTCTAAATTATTTCCCTCAGCAATTACTAAAAGTTCNTTAACCNTGGGNACTTCGTCNTTNCTAAATTTTTTNCGTATTTCAGAATCTGTATAACCAAATATTTTTTTTAATTTGGTCATATTAGGAATTAACTTCGATATGCGATCTGCAGAATTTANGGGTAAATCTAAAACACGTGCCGTATCACGAATGGAAGATTTAGCAGCCATCGTTCCATANGTAATAATTTGAGCTACTTGATTGCTTCCATATTTTTTAATTACATAATCCAATACCNTGCCTCTACCTTCATCATCAAAATCAATATCAATATCCGGCATACTCACACGNTCAGGATTTAAAAAACGTTCAAAAAGCAAGTTATATTTAATGGGGTCGATATTCGTAATCCAAAGACAATATGCCACTACACTTCCTGCTGCAGATCCCCTTCCTGGACCTACTGAAACATCCATTTTTCTTGCTTCTGCAATAAAATCTTGACAAATTAAAAAATAACCTGGATAGCCNGTATTTGAAATTACCCTCAACTCAAAATCAAGCCTCTCTTTTATTTCGTCTGTTANTTCTTCATATCTTTTTTTAGCACCTTTATAAGCAAGTCCTCTTAAGTATGCATTCTCNCCCCTTTTACCTCCATCTTTATCATCTTCTAGGTCTTGAAATTCTTCAGGTATATCAAACTTAGGGAGTAATACATCTCTTTTTAAGCTATAAGACTCTACTTTATCTATGACTTCAGAAATAGAAGTAATGGCTTCTGGAAGATCCTTAAACAAGGATTTCATTTCAGATTGAGATTTAAAATAATATTCTTGATTTGGAAGTCCATACCGATAACCTCNACCTCGACCTATAGGTGTTGCCTGCTTTTCGCCATCTTTTACACACAATAAAATATCATGTGCATTGGCATCTTCTTTAGCTATGTAANACGTATTATTACTTGCCACCAACTTCACTTGGTGTTTTTTAGCCATCGGNATTAATACGGAATTAACCCTCTTTTCGTCTTCTTGATTGTGTCTAGAAACCTCCACATANAAATCATCTCCAAATGTTTCTTTCCACCAAACTAATGATTCTTCTGCCTGTTTTTCACCGATGTTTAAAATTTTATTTGGCACTTCTCCATATAAACTTCCNGTAAGTACCATAATATCTTCTTTGTATTTTTCGATGATGGTNCTATCAATTCTTGGNACATAATAAAAACCATCTGTAAACGCCAAAGAGGACATTTTNGCAAGATTGTGATANCCATTTTTATTTTTNGCCAACAAGACAATTTGATATCCATTGTCCTTATGGTTTTTATTTAAATGATCTTCACANACAAAAAACTCACAACCAACAATGGCTTTTATTTTTTTAGAAGCATCTTCTTCCGACAATGATTGATTATNATTANTAANCTGCATCACAAAATGAAAAGCCCCCATCATATTTCCTGAATCTGTTAAAGCAATAGCAGGCATATTATNNTCGGCAGCAGCTTTTACAAGGTTTTGAGTACTTGAAGTAGATTGAAGTATTGAAAACTGTGAATGATTGTGNAGGTGAGCAAATGAAATATCCTCAAGACCAGCAATATTTTCTTCTATTATAGCTGTTGAAATCTCATCTTCTTGAGTTAATTTTTCTAAGTCTTTTCTTATTTTTNCAGATGCTTTTTTTAAATTAATATGTTTTAATCCAATCAACTNAANAGGTTGTGGATTTATCTCTTTAAAAGTTTCAAAATAATCAGGCTCCACCTTTAATTCTTTCGCNGTAAATANTTTNCGGCGTATTAGTTCTAAAAAACAACGCGTGGTTGCTTCTACATCGGCAGTTGCATTATGAGCTTCACTGAATGGTTTNTTAAATAAAAANGTATGTAACTCCGATAAAGTTGGTAATTTAAATTTTCCACCTCTACCTCCTGGCAACTGACAGAGTTGAGCGGTTAATTCTGTACAGGTATCTAATGCCGGAAAATTAAGCAANGGGTTCTCTATNCCTAACCGATGGAATTCTGCTCCCATAATATTATTGTCAAAACCAAGATTCTGCCCAACAATAAAAATAGTTTTTGAAAGTGCTTTTTNAAATTTTTCAATAACCTCCTCTAGAAGTATTCCATTTTTTTGTGCTAATTCGGTTGAAATACCATGAATCTTTTCNGCATCATACGGAATATTAAAACCTTCTGGTTGCACTAAATAATCTTNATGTTCTAACAATGCTCCATTTTTGTCATGCAATTGCCAAGCTATCTGTATACACCTTGGCCAATTATCACTGTCCGTTAAAGGTGCATTCCAACGTTTTGGGAGTCCAGTAGTTTCGGTATCAAAAATTAAAAACATAAAAAAATAGAAGGGTTAAANTTGTTTTTAAATCGTAATTAATCTAAAGGTTTAAAAATATAAAAATCACTTTTTATAATAGACTAAAATTGTAAAGAGTTGTTAACTTTTTTTTCATTTGAGTTATGGACAGATCGCAGAGATCTCCGACACTAATTTTAAATATGCTNTGACTAATACTTNATGTTTATGAACCATCTNTGGNATATNGATGGCGAACAAGANTATTAAAGAGTAAATAAAAANGCCTAAAGATTACNATGCTGTATTCTTTAGGCCTTTTCTGTTGAGATTCTTCGCCACGATTACTCGAGNATCTGAATGACAAGCTTTAATTAAAACATTCTATAAAAATTTNATTAATACGTCACNTTAAACTGTCCGGCATTTACCGTATTGGTTGGTGTTTGAAATTGAAACGTTCCAGAAATAGTCTTTTCAATAGTATCATGAGTGTTTATTGTTACTTCTCCTGATATACTAGTTTCATTNCCNGAACCATCATCAGCTTCAGCAACAAANCCTTCGTTTAAAATATCAAAAGTNCCATNTTCTACATCAGTAGGTACACCGATAAGTATTTCTTTAGAATTNATAAAACCGTTTATTAAAATAGTNTTTCCAANAACATTAGCAACGACATCCAATGGCACAAAAACATTCCCATCTAATTCAGCTGAAAAAGAACCTGCATTAGTTCCAGGGCCTAAATCAATATCATANGGAACTTTATAGAATACTCCTCCGGTNATAGATAATGTGTCTAAACCCATNGANATACCTTTAAAATTAAATTCTCCTGTAATGNTTTGTTCTTCTNTTGAAACCTCATTTATGATCATCGATCCTTCACCGCCANGAACAGCTGTTGAGTATACCATTCCATTACGGTCTTCATAAATTGCAAAATTCTCTGANCCTTCTCCAAAAATCAAACTAACTCCTTCTGGCGGATATTTACCACGTAAAGTTATTATTTGATTACTGTTTTTTCCTTGTAGCACAAAATATGCTCCATTTTCNATATAATTAGCTTTCGAAAAACTTGCTCTGTAAAAATTATCTTCGATACTGGCTTCAAATGCTTGAGAATTNGTTTCNATTTTTTCACAGCCCACTANAAGTATGGTTGTAAGGAGCAGAATTAGTAAGTTTTTCATAAATAAATAAATAGAAAAGGGTTTTTACAAATGTAAAGAAAAAGTTCAAACTATTGAATTTCAAAATAAAATATTATTATCTTTGCAAACTTAAATTATAAACCGGGGTCGGGAACCTCAAAAATTAATAGATATGCCCGTAAAAATTAGATTACAAAGACATGGTAAAAAAGGAAAACCTTTTTACTGGATCGTAGCTGCTGATAGCCGCTCAAAAAGAGATGGTAAGTACCTTGAAAAACTAGGAACTTATAACCCAAATGTAAACCCTGCTGAAATCAATCTTGATATTGATGGAACTGTACAGTGGCTCCATAATGGTGCGCAACCTACAGATACAGCAAGAGCTATTCTTTCTTACAAAGGTGTGATGTTAAAAAAACATTTAGCTGGCGGTGTTAAGAAAGGTGCATTTACTGAAGAACAAGCTGAAGAAAAATTCAATGCTTGGTTAGAAGGAAAAAATAAAGAAGTAGAAAGCAAACGTACGCTACTTAGTGACGCTGAAGATAAAATTAAAGCAGCAGCTTTTGCAGCTGAAAAAGCAGTTAACGAACAACGTATCGCTGACGCAACTCCTGTAGTGGAAGTTGTTGAAGAAGAAACTACAACAACTGAAGAAGAGGCTTCTAAAAAAGAATCTATTGACGATGCTTCAGCTGAAGCAGCAGCACCCGNTGAAGAAGAGGTACCAGTTGTAGAAGCTAAGAAAGAGGAAGAATAAATTTTTTACTATGCAAAAGGAGGATTGCTTCTACTTGGGCAAAATTGTTAAAAAATATAGCTTTAAAGGAGAATTACTTGTAAAATTAGATACAGATGATCCTAAATCTTATACTAAAATGGAATCAGTTTTTGTTGAAAAAAACAAAAATTTGGTTCCATTTTTTATTGAACGAAGTTCTCTTCATAAATCGGAACTTCTTCGAGTAAAATTTGAAAATATAAATGGAGATGAAGATGCTGACCCTTTAATAAATAGTCATTTATTTTTACCCCTTGATTTATTACCAAAATTAATTGGCAATAAATTTTATTTCCATGAAATTATTGGCTTTAAGGTTACAGATAGCTCTTTTGGAGAAGTAGGATTAATTACTGGAGTCAACGAAAGCACTTTCCAACCGCTATTTGAAATTGATTGTAATGGAAAAGAAATATTAATTCCATTGATAGATAATTTTATTATAAACGTAGATAGAGATAATAAAACTATTCAACTTGAGGTCCCAAAAGGCTTGATTGAAATCTATCTTTAGGAATACCTAAAAAATAATTTTAATACGTTATTAGAAATAATTAATTTTACTCCAAGTCTAAAGAAAACTTAATCATTTTTTACTTCCCTTAAAATTAGGGAAATCAAAAATATTAAAAACAAAACGTTTTTTTTTATAATGAAGTTTGACTTTAAACAGTTTTCTGTTCAACAGGATCGATGTGCTATGAAAATTGGTACTGATGGTGTTTTATTAGGTGCTTGGGTATCTTTAGAAAAAAAACCTCAAAGTATCCTAGATATTGGTGCAGGAACAGGAATTCTATCTCTTCAATTAGCGCAACGATGCTATGCTGAAACACTAGATGCAATAGAAATTGACGAAGATGCATTTGAACAATGTGTTTTGAATTTTGAAAACTCTCCATGGGGAGATCGTTTGTTTTGTTTTCATGCCTCTGCACAAGAATTTGCATCAGAAATAGAAGAAGAATACGATTTAATTATTTCAAACCCTCCTTTTTATTCCGACACTTATAAATCTGAGGATAACCAAAGAAATACCGCTCGTTTTACAGATACACTACCTTTTAAAGACTTAGTGATTTTTGCATATCAATTTCTTTCAGAAAAAGGGATATTTGCTTTGATACTTCCTAGAAAAGAAGAAGAAAATTTTATTGCTTTAGCTTCAGAAGTTGGATTATTTCCGAAGCGAATCTGCAGAGTTAAAGGCAATCTAACTTCCGAAGTAAAAAGGAGTTTATTAGAGTTTACATTTGAAAAAATCGAAACAATAAAGGAAGAACTTACTCTTGAAATTTCAAGACATGTTTATACCGAAGCCTACAAAAAATTAGTTAACGATTTTTATCTAAAAATGTAATTACAATCCTCTAAGTAAAGGTCTAGTTAAACAAGTGGGGCCACCACCACCATAAACACTAATATGCTCACCTTGGTAACTTACAACTTTACATCCAGCTTGTATTAATGCCTTTTCAGTTTTGGGATTTCCTTGAACCATCAGACAATCTCTAGGTGCAATTGCTAATACATTACAGCCCATTGATTCAAACTCATCCTCAGGAACTTCTACCAGTTGATAATTTCTTTTTAATAATTCGTTTCTAAATTTTATAGGCATTAATGGAGAATAAACAACTGCTAAATCTTTAGCTATAGGACTTAAAATAGACATTAAATGAAATACATCTGACCTTCCTTTATAATGAGGTAGTTCAGCTACAATTATCTGAACACCTTTGGGATCTAGCATCTTTTTTAATTGCAAAATTCCCTCCTCATTTGTTCTATAGGTATGACCTACAGCTAATGTTTTTTCATCTAACCAAGCAACGTCTCCTCCTTCTAAAGTTCCTGGCGCTTCTATTATTCCTAATATTGGAATAGAAAGATTCTTATAGGCTTGCATTTGAGCTTCTGGCTCGTTTAATCTTCCCGATTTTCCCATATTGCAAATAATCATCCCAAAATCGGTTACAATGGATGCATCTCGGCAATAAATAGAATCTATAGTTACATTATCATTAAAAGGAAATTCCTTTAATAAGGCACCACTTTTTTGAATTGCTTTTTTAAATATCTCATACTCTTTTAATGAATTTTGAAAATTAGGTTGACTTAAANAATGTAATTCTTTCCATTGTTCCTCTAACAGTTTTTCTGAAATAAAAGCATTTTGTACGGGTTTAATAAATACTGATTTTAATTGATGATATTCTGAATGATATGTCGTTTTCATTAGGCTTCTTATTTTTATAATCGTATTATTTAGGTAGTGAAAAAAATTACCCTGGCTTTTCATTTACTTGTTTAATAAATTATGGCATCATATAAATTGATGCAAGTATGCAAATTATTCGCCATTTATTTCGTTAACTTATAAGGGGATAGACTATATGATTATCATAAAAAAAGCAAAGTTGTATCTAAATTAAATTATGGTCAATAATAAATATAAATACCATTAATAATATAAATAGAATAACCCATTGAAATATAACTAAAAACCGTTCTACAAGTACTGCCATTTTATATTCTCCGTGCTTTCTTAGCCAGTCTTCAAACATTCTAGGATTTATCATTAAGAACATTAAAAACAACGCAGCTACAAAAAATAATTCTTCTATTAACTGATTCATAAGTTTGTAAAGATAATAAAATACGATTTAAATGCCTTCTGCTTGGGGGGTTAGGAGAGGTATCCATATTAAACCAACATAAGCATACAAAACAACTACCATTTTTATAATTTTTAAATTATAAACACACTATATATCAATTATTTATGAATTCATTTATAAAGTCATTGATGAATATTGAAGAGCTAATTGTATTTTCGCAAAGCAATTAATGCATTAACTAAGTTGCTTACTTTAGTTTTTTTTGTTTTTAATCCATTTCATATAAATATATACAGGTATTCCAATTAGTATTAACAAAAAACCATAGAAAACAGTTTCATATCCAGAACCATATATTGCCCATAAAGAATAAGCAAAACCTAAAGCAGACAATATAAATGTTTTAATCCAACTTTTAGTATGAAGCTTTTTTTCAATGACAATTAAAGCATATGATGCTGCAGTAAATAAATATGGCATTAATATGACCAATACTGTTAGTTGAACAATAAATTCAAATTGTTCAACCAAACCCTCTGTATAGTTCATTAACATCACAATCGATGACAACACACCACCGACAATAAATCCATTAACAGGAGCACCATTTTTATTTTCTTTCTTAAAAAAATCTGGGAACAAATCATCTTTTNCAGTTGCCATAGAAATTTGACCTGTAATTAGAATCCATCCATTCAACACTCCGATTCCAGAAATTAAAACACCCACAGCAACAAAATAACCACCATAAGTCCCCCCAATAATTTTAGCAGCTTCTGCAAATGGCGCAGGAGAATTTTGTAAAATATCTAAAGGTAAAATACCAAATAAGACAACGGTACCTAAAATATATAAAATCGTAACAATAATAGTTCCCAACATGGTAGCTCTTGGTATAGTTTTATCAGGGTTTTCTATATTTCCTGCGGGTATGGTAGCACATTCTATACCTAAAAAAGCATACAGCGTTAAAGTGGCAACTGCAGAAATAGCTGAAAAATTACTTTCACCTATTAAATTAAATGCAGGAAAATTATCAAACTCAAAAAAGAAGAGTCCTATAACAATAACAAACAGAAGTGGTAATATTTTAAATATGGTAGTAATTAGTTGAATTTTACCTGACTCTTTAATTCCTCTAGCATTAATCCAAGTAAATATCCAAATAAGTGCTAAACCAAGGCTAACTGATAATATCGGATTGGTTGTTAGTTCAGGAATAAAAAAGCTGGCGGCACCTATTATAGCTATTGCAATAGCTCCATTACCAACCCAACAAGCAATCCAATAACCCCAAGCAACCAAAAATCCTATAAAATCACCAAATCCTGCTTTTGAGTATATATAGGGTCCTCCACTTTTATTAACAATAATCCTACTAAAATTACTAAATATTTTTGCTAAAATTAAAGCACCAGTAGCAGTAAATACCCATCCTAATAGGCTTATACTTCCATAGCTTGACAATACCGCAGGTAAAACAAATATACCTACACCTATCATATTACCAACTACTAGTGAGGTTGTGGTCAGCAAACCAATCTTTTGAGATTTAGTTTTCATATATTATAATAAATTAGTTAAATTTAAAGTTCGTTTACGAAAATACAATAAACACATTTAGCCATGCAAAAAATGTTTCATATCAATTCAGATATTTCTAAAGCAGAAACTTTACCAGCAACTTTTTATAAAGACAAAGATATTTTTGAAAAGGTAAAAGAGAAAATATTCTTAAAAACTTGGCAATGGATTGGTGATGAAAATTTAGTAAAGCTTCCTCAATCAGTTTATCCTTTAGTGCTTCTAGATAATTATTTAACGGAACCCTTGGTCATCGTAAGAAACGAGAAAGATGAAATCAATTGTTTTACTAATGTTTGTACCCACAGAGGGAATTTAGTGGCCTTACATCCTGGTAAAGCAAAAAAACTGACCTGCATGTATCATGGCAGACGTTTTAATTTAGATGGAGCATTTGAATATATGCCAGAGTTTGAAGATGCAGATGGTTTTCCAAGACCTTGTGATAATTTACATAAGTTTCCATTAGAAAAATGGGGACCTTTATTGTTTGTAGGTTTAAATCCTGAGTTTCAGTTTTCAAAAGTAATCGATAAAATGAAAGAACGTATTGGTTTTCTTCCATTAGATGAATTTTCCTTAGACACCTCTATCAGCAAAGATTTTCTAGTTCATGCAAATTGGGCATTATATTGTGATAATTATTTAGAAGGTTTTCATGTTCCTTTTGTACATGAAGGTTTAAACAAAATGCTTGATTATGGCAGCTATAAAACAGAAATCTACGAGCATTGCAATCTCCAAATTGGTTATACAAATGAAGCTACTGAAGTATTTGACTTACCAGAAGGTCATTTGGATTATGGTAAAAATGTAGCTGCTTATTATTATTGGGTTTTCCCAAATATGATGTTTAACTTTTACCCATGGGGTCTTTCTTTGAATATAATTAAACCAATCGATATTAATAGAACTAAAGTGTCTTTTATCTCTTATGTATATGATCCAACTAAATTAAATAAAGGAGCGGGTAACGATTTGGATAAAGTAGAACGGGAAGATGAGTTTGTAGTAGAAAATGTTCAAAAAGGAGTGAATTCTTCTTTTTATAAGGCAGGAAGGTTTTCGCCAAAAAGGGAAAAGGGGGTACATCACTTTCATAGCCTACTGGCACTATATTTAAATAAATAATTTTGAAATATTTAATTAATTTCTCTCTAGAATAAGTGCAAAATTGCATAGCATTAATTACTTTTGACAAATAAATAAATAAACTATGAAACCTGATTTATTTGAAGCACCAGATTATTACAATCTTGATGATTTATTAACAGATGAACATAAATTAATACGTGATACCGCTAGAGAATGGGTAAAACGAGATGTTTCTCCTATTATTGAAGAATATGCTCAAAAAGCAGAATTTCCCGATCAAATAATAAAAGGATTAGCTGATATTGGCGCTTTTGGACCTTATATTCCTGAAGAATATGGTGGAGCTGGATTGGATCAGATTTCATATGGGTTAATTATGCAAGAAATTGAACGTGGAGATAGTGGTGTGAGAAGTACCGCTAGTGTTCAATCTTCATTAGTAATGTATCCAATATGGAAATATGGAAATGAAGAACAACGCATGAAATATCTTCCAAAATTAGCTTCTGGTGAATTTATTGGATGCTTTGGGTTAACAGAACCAGATTTCGGATCGAATCCTGGAGGAATGGTTACCAATTTTAAAGATATGGGTGATCATTATCTTTTAAATGGTGCTAAAATGTGGATAAGTAATTCTCCGTTTGCAGATATCGCAGTCGTTTGGGCAAAAAATGAAGAAGGAAGAATACATGGTTTAATTGTGGAGCGTGGTATGAAAGGTTTTTCTACTCCAGAAACTCATAACAAATGGTCTCTACGTGCTTCAGCTACTGGAGAATTAATTTTTGACAATGTAAAAGTGCCGAAAGAAAATCTATTACCTAATAAATCTGGTTTAGGAGCTCCTTTGGGATGTTTAGACTCGGCTCGATATGGAATTGCATGGGGAGCCATTGGAGCTGCAATGGACTGTTATGATACAGCCCTTAGGTATAGCAAAGAAAGAATTCAATTTGGAAAACCAATTGGGCAGTTTCAATTACAACAAAAGAAATTAGCGGAGATGATTACTGAAATAACTAAAGCTCAATTATTAACTTGGCGTTTGGGTGTTTTAAAAAATGAAGGTAAANCAACTACTGCTCAAATCTCCATGGCTAAAAGAAATAATGTAGACATGGCAATTAATATTGCTCNGGAAGCAAGACAAATGTTAGGTGGCATGGGAATTTCTGGTGAATATTCTATTATGCGTCATTCTATGAATTTAGAAAGTGTAATTACCTATGAAGGAACCCACGATATCCATTTATTAATTACAGGAATGGATGTTACAGGGCTAAATGCTTTTAAATAAATAAAAATTATGATAAATTTAAAATCCTACTAGATCATTTCTAGTAGGATTTTTTATGGGTATTAAGTTTAACAGATTTATTAGTCACTGCTTTTTTTATCTTAAATACCAGACTCTTTTCTAGCAAATACTAAATCATTAAACAGGTTTTTTGGATTTAATAAGCTCACTTTAAACTTGATTTGTAAAATACTTCGTAAATTGTTNCAAACATTCCTTCTAAATTAAATATTCAAAATCATGAGTAATTATCATATAAAGCACCTTGAAGAATACTTTAAGATATATCGTAAATCAGTAAGGGAACCGGAAGCATTTTGGGAAAAAATTGCTGAAGAGCATTTTACATGGTACAAAAAGTGGGACAACGTATTGGAATGGGATTTTAAAAAACCAGAAATAAAATGGTACCAAGGAGCAAAACTTAATATAACCGAAAATTGTATAGATCGACATTTAAGTACAAAAGGAAACAAAACTGCAATCCTATTCGAGCCAAATAACCCAGTTGAAGAAACACAGCATATTACCTATAATCAATTGCATGAGCGTGTTAATAAATTTGCTAATGTTTTAAAAAATGAAGGCCTTAAAAAAGGAGACAGGGTTTGCATCTATTTACCAATGATTCCTGATTTGGCAGTTTCTGTATTGGCTTGTGCACGAATTGGAGTAATTCATTCTGTCGTTTTTGCTGGGTTTTCGGCTACAGCATTATCAACACGAATAAATGATAGTGATTGTAAAATAGTAATTACCAGTGACGGTTCCTATAGAGGTAATAAAACCATCAATTTAAAAGAAATTGTGGACGAAGCTTTAAATGATTGCGCTGGTGTTAATTCAGTATTAGTTGCAAAAAGAATAAACTCTGAAGTAACTATGAAGGAAGGTCGTGATAAATGGCTTCAACCGCTATTAAACAATGCCTCATCAGAATGTGAACCAGAAGTTATGGATGCAGAAGACCCTTTATTTATCCTTTATACTTCAGGATCTACAGGAAAACCTAAAGGAATGGTTCATACCACTGCTGGCTATATG
Organism: Flavobacteriaceae bacterium; assembly: GCA_002713705.1. Lineage (GTDB taxonomy): Bacteria > Bacteroidota > Bacteroidia > Flavobacteriales > Flavobacteriaceae > Marifrigoribacter. The sequence goes on along the minus strand of PAUJ01000021.1, from coordinate 35,003 downwards.
GTTTATACCGCTTATACTTTTAAAAATGTATTTAATTATAAAAACGATGATATTTATTGGTGCACTGCTGATATTGGTTGGATAACTGGCCATAGTTATATTGTATATGGACCTTTAGCAAATGGTGCCACTACCGTTATGTTTGAAGGAGTACCTAGCTATCCTGATTATGGTCGTTTTTGGGAAATTGTTGAAAAACATAAAATCACCCAATTCTATACGGCACCAACAGCTATTAGAGCATTAGCAAAAGAGCATTTAGATTATACAACTAAATACGATTTATCCTCATTAAAAGTACTAGGTTCTGTTGGAGAACCAATTAATGAGGAGGCTTGGAATTGGTATAATGATCATATTGGGAAAAATAAAAGCCCAATTGTAGATACTTGGTGGCAGACAGAAACTGGCGGAATCTTAATTTCTCCACTGCCAAATATAACTCCTACCATACCTACCTTTGCAAGTTTACCCTTACCTGGGATACAGCCATGTTTAGTGGATGAAAAAGGGAAAGAAATAATNGAAAATCAAATAGACGGACGTTTATGCATTAAATATCCTTGGCCTTCAATCGCTAGGACTATTTGGGGAAATCACCAACGATATAAAGAAACCTATTTTTCTACTTATGAGAATAAATACTTTACAGGAGATGGAGCCCTGCGAAATACCATAGGTTATTACAGAATAACAGGTAGGGTTGATGATGTAATTATTGTTTCTGGACATAATTTAGGAACAGCTCCAATTGAAGACGTTATAAATGAGCACCCTGTTATAGCAGAATCTGCTATCGTAGGATTTCCTCACGAGGTTAAAGGAAATGCTTTATATGGTTATGTAATTTTAAAAGAAACTTTAGAAAAGAACTCATTCGATAAATTACGTAAAGAAATCAATCAAATGATTACAGAACATATAGGGCCTATTGCTAAACTTAACAAAATTCAGTTCACACCAGGATTACCTAAAACACGTTCTGGAAAAATCATGAGACGTATTTTACGTAAAATAGCCGCTAACGAAACTGATAATTTAGGAGATACTTCNACGCTATTAAATCCAGAAATTGTTCAAGAAATTATTGATAATTCGCTTTAAAAAAAGTCTTGTCTTCAATTATTAAATAATATAAAGAAAATACCCATAGAAATTTAAAACCTAGTATAAAAAGCATCATCTCATAAAGAAATGATAAAATTAAATTTATTTTGGAAGATCTGTAAAAATTACTGACTCGTTTATTTACGATACGTTAATTACGTTTTCTATTTGAGGAGCATATTTTTTAATAGTCATTTCAACTCCACTTTTCAATGTCATTTGATTAACAGTACAATCCACACAAGCACCTTGTAATTGGACTCTTACAGTCTTTTCATTTTCAATAGATAGTAAGGTTATATCTCCACCATCATTTTGTAAAAAAGGACGGATTTCATCCAATGCTTTTTGTACATTATTTTTTAATTCTTCAGACATAAATTAATTTTTAGCTGCAGAGCAACCCACAGAATTAGTCATTTGTATAGCTTCAGTGGGCGGTAATATTTCATTCCTATTTTCTAATTCTTTAATTACTCCTTTTGTTAACTTTTCAAACGCATTAGATAAAGCAGTGTTTTCTTGTAAGGCTGCTGGTCTTCCATTATCTCCAGCTTCTCTAATACTTTGAACCAAGGGTATTTCTCCTAAAAATGGAATATTTAAATCATTAGAAAGATTTTTAGCTCCTTCTTTCCCAAATATATAATATTTATTCTCAGGTAATTCTTTAGGTGTGAAATAAGCCATATTCTCAATAATTCCTAATACAGGAACTTGTATGTTGTCCTGTTGGAACATTGAAACGCCTCTTCTAGCATCTGCCAAAGCAACAGCTTGAGGAGTACTTACAACAACTGCTCCTGTAATTGGCATAGACTGCATAATACTCAAATGAATATCTCCAGTTCCTGGAGGAAGATCGATCAACATATAATCAAGATGACCCCATGCTGCATCAAAAATAAGCTGATTTAATGCTTTGGATGCCATAGGACCTCTCCAAATTACTGCCTGTTCGGGAGTTGTGAAAAATCCAATAGACAAAATGCTAACTCCATAATTTTCGACAGGTTTCATTTTACTTTTACCATCAATAGTTTTTGAAAGCGGACGTTCATTCTTTACATCAAACATCATTGGAATTGATGGTCCGTAAATATCAGCGTCTAAAACTCCTACTTTATAGCCCATTTTTGATAAAGTAACNGCAAGATTTGCTGTAATAGTTGATTTTCCAACTCCTCCCTTACCCGAAGCTACTGCTATAATATTTTTAATTCCTGGTATTTTTTTACCTTTAATAAGGTTTGGATTCGCAGGCTGAATAGGTACTTCAATTTTAATATTAACTATTACCTTAGCATCTTGTGATACTTTTTCCTTTATAGTTTTGATAATATCAGATTTAGCTCTCTTTTTTATATGAAGAGCGGGAGTAGATATTTCTATATCTACAATAACTTCATCTGCAAAAGTCATAATATTTTTCACCGCACCACTTTCTACCATATTTTTACCTTCGCCTGCAACGGTAATAGTTTCAAGTGCTTTTAAAATATCTTCCTTATTAAATTTCATAGCAATATTTCTCTATAATTATCTTAGTAATAGGGATTACCAAGAGATGATTTGATAATTAATTTAGATTAATTTTGAAATACAAATATACAAGGAAATGCGTTTTTAATCAGGTTAATTAAATAAAATATATCCGCATTTAATTACAATTCTTTTTGGGGATCCCAAAAATATTTTTCAAAGTTTTGAATTTGATTTTCTTCCACCACTACTCCTTCACTTTCCAATAATTGTTGCATCAAATTAGTACCTCCAAAATGATGTTTTCCGCTTAACAAACCCAACCTGTTAACAACACGATGCGCGTAAACATCTGGATTGTTGTGAGATGCATTCATTGCCCAACCAACCATTCTAGCACTTTTCGGGCTTCCTAAATATTTAGCTAATGCACCATAAGAAGTANCTCTACCGTAAGGAATTTTTGCGGCTACTTGATGTACTTTTTTAAAAAAACCAATGTCCTTTGCCATTAAATTGTTCTAATAATCTTTATAAGAGTAAAAACCGAAACAATAGCAGTAACGGTTCCAATAAGATAGTTCATATTCAAATTCATTTTTCGTTGATTTTCTTTTGGTCTGAAAAACCATATATATACAAGCATTACAACAAAAGCACCTATCGTAGAACCTATTACAGTTGCAAATACACTTAAATGCGAAAAAGAAAACCATTGAAAAGAGGCGAATGTAATACTAATATATACCCAATATGGTATTGGCAATAAATTAACAGCACTTAAAAAAAACCCTCTTATAAATAATTTTGCTTTTGATTTAACTTCCTCTGTTTCTGGTTTTTTAGCAGTATCTTTTGCTATAAAAAAGAAAAAAACGGTAATACTTATAAATACTCCTAAGGCAACTTTTTGAAGCACGGTGATAATCTCTGGGTTTTTATCTAAAAATCGAGCAAAAACTAATGCTATTAAGGTTTGAATTAAAATAGCTAAAGTTGCTCCAGCCACAAAAAAATATGCANTGTATTTTCCTTGACTCATACTTATTTTTGCAGCATACATATTTAACAAACCAGGAACAGATGTTGATATAATGGTCCCGAATAGTCCAAAAAATAAGTAATAAATAAAATCCATAGGAGGCAAATTAAGATCGTAATATAACAAAATTCAAATTAAGAAAAATTAAAACGCAAATAGGTAATCTTTTTATTAATAGCTAGATACTGGCTTTCATAATAAGTTTGAATATTTGTCACTTCTTTTGGAGCATTTGTGGTGCCATATACATCGTGATGAGCATATTCAATCGTTAAACCAAGACCTTGTAAAAGTCCCAAAGTATATCCGTGCATATATTCACTATCCGTTTTAAGATGGACCATTCCATTTGGTTTCAGAATTTTTTTATATTTACTTAAAAAATCTGGATTGGTCATCCTATGCTTAGTCCGCTTGTATTTAATTTGAGGATCTGGAAACGTAATCCATATTTCATCCACTTCATTTTCATCAAAAATACAATCTACTAATTCTATTTGAGTTCTTAAAAACCCAATATTATTTATTTTTTCTGCTAAAGCTGTCTTTGCTCCTCTCCAAAATCTAGCTCCTTTTATATCAATTCCTAAAAAATTCTTTTTAGGAAACATAGTGGCCAAATTCACAGAATATTCTCCTTTTCCACAACCCAATTCTAAAACAATAGGGTTTTCATTTTTAAAAAAATTTCGATTCCAATTCCCTTTTAACATCAAGGTGTTATTTAGAACATCTTCTCTTGTTGGCTGAATTACATTAGAAAAAGTTTCGTTTTCTTTAAAACGCTTTAATTTGTTTTTACTTCCCAAAATTATATATTTTAATATGGCGAAATTAAGAAAATATTATTGAGCTAAAATTATTCTAAGTATGTTTTATAAGTAATAAAAAACCAACAAGTAAAATAGTTTTATATTCTGGTATATCACATGTAAAAAATATAAATTATTGCTGAAATAATCGTGGTCTAAAAAAACTTTATCATTTAATTACTGGAACTTATTCAGCTTTTTCGAGAGTGAAAGAAAACTCAGAACCAATTCCAATTTGACTTTCAACGTATATTTTTTCACTATGCGCATCCAATATATGCTTAACAATGGAAAGCCCTAAACCACTTCCTCCTTGTTCACGAGAACCGCTTTTATCAACTCTATAGAAACGTTCAAAGAGTCTAGGTATTTCATCATCATTTATTCCCTCTCCATTATCTGCTACCCGTATTAAAACTTTATTCATAATTAAGTTTTCAATACTAAGCTCTGTAGTTCCTTTTTTTATACCGTATTTAATTGAATTCACTATAAGATTAGAAAGTACTTGTTGTATTCGATCTTTATCGGCTTTAACCCATATTGGTGTTTGATATTTTTTATTAAAAGTCAAAGAAATTAAGTTTTTTGAAGCCTTCATTTCAAGTAATTCGAAAACGTTTTTAATAAGTTCAATAATATCAAAAGTTTCTTTTTCTAGATGAAGCTCGCCAACTTCTAATTTGGTAATCATATCTAAATCCTTGATTATATATGTTAATCGTTCTACTCCTTTTTTGGCTCTTTTTAAATATTTTTCTCTTATTTTTTCATCATTTAAAGCCCCATCAATTAAGGTTTCAATATATCCTTGAACTGTAAAAAGAGGTGTTTTTAATTCATGTGAGACATTACCAATAAATTCTCTTCGATAATTTTCTCTAATCTTTAAAGCTTCAATTTCTAATTTTTTATTTCTAGCAAAAAGCTCCACTTCCTTGGTAAGAGTTTCCATATTAGTAGTTATTTTTTGCCTTCCTAATGTTGAAACGTCTAATAAGCTAACATCATCATATATTTTTTTCATTCTCTTGTAAATGAAATTTTCAACCCTATATTGAATGATGAAAAAAGAAATTAAAAAAACAATAATTACTTCACTTAAATAAAACCAAATATAAAATGAATCGATTGCTAAAAAATAGATTCCATTTATTAACGATAAAATAATCGTAATCAAAATAGATGTTAAAAATGCAAATTTGTATGTTTTATTAAAAACAATTCCCATTAAGTCTCAAACTTATATCCTACACCTTTAACTGTTTTAAAGCTATCATCTCCTATTTTTTCTCGTAATTTTCTAATATGAACATCAATAGTTCTTCCTCCAACAACCACATCATTTCCCCAAACATGATTTAAAATATCTTCCCTTTTAAATACTTTTCCTGGTTTTGANGCCAAAAGTGATAATAATTCAAATTCTTTTCGAGGCAAATTAATAACTGTTTCTCCTTTAATAATTTTATATTCTTCCCGATTGATAGTCAAATTACCAATTGTAATTTCTGAACTTTCGTTTATGGTTTCTTTAAACCTTCTTAATAACGCTTTTACCTTACTAACCAATAACTTTGGTTTTATAGGCTTTGTAATATAGTCATCTGCTCCTGCTTCAAATCCAGCAACCTGAGAATAGTCTTCCCCTCTAGCTGTTAAAAAAGTAATTACCGTTTCTGAAAGTTGTGGTATAGCACGTAATTTTTCACAAGCCTCAACACCATCCATTATAGGCATCATAACATCTAAAATAATTAGATGTGGAAGATGTTTTTTGGCTTCAGTGATGGCAATTTTACCGTTTTTTGCTGTAAAAACTTGATATCCTTCAGAAGAAAGATTATACCCAACGATTTCCAAAATATCTGGTTCATCATCTACCAATAAAATTTTAGTGTCACTCTTATTCATGCATTCATTCCTTTTATAAAAAGTAAATATAATGCATAAATATCTTTGATATTAATACTCTGGTGATTATTAACAATATGGTAACATATTATATTTATTATATTTTTTGTATATTTAAATTCTTCCCTTCACTTTTTAAACCCTTTTATTATGAAAATTATTACTTTTTTAGTAATGCTTTTGATAAGCGTAAATTCTTTTGCGCAAAACGAGAGCACAAGTTTTGAAGAACCTGAAGCGATTGACGGTAATTATATCGACACAGGTGATGCAACAATGTCACACGACTTGATTGATAATGTCGGAGAACCTTTTGTTAATTTTACCACAACAGGAGAAGAACTAGGATTTAGCGCATTCTATGTGCCTTACGACAATCCAGGAATTGGATTGACAGATGGAGATTCAGTAGGAGTCACCTCTTTTGCTCCAGGTAGTGATCATCCATTCCCAGATGGATTACACGGATATAAAATTAGTGATGTCGACGGAAATTTTATTTTAGAGTTTGATGAGTTTGAATTAACTGGTATGGATGCTGATATTTTTATAAACTATTTTATAGCAGATACAGGATTTGAAGGTGATGGCACCGAAAATACAAGTGGCTCGGACAGGGTTAGAATTTATCTGAAAAATTTAACAGATAATACCGAACAGGATATTTTAAACTCTACAGGAAAAAACATAAATGACCTTGGACTTCAAGGAACTTGGCAAGAAGGTAATGTGAGTTTAAGTGATATTGGTTCTTTCTATCAATTAATAATTGAAGTAAGATGTAATGCAAGTACTGAAGCATTCTTTTTTGATAATATTCAATTTGTTGGAATTTTAGATTTGGGAAACAATTCCCAAGAAACATTTTCTATATACCCTAACCCAGCATCAAATGGATATGTACATATAACCTCTTTTTTTAGTGGAGTTAAAACTGTTTCAGTATACGATATTTTGGGAAAAAAAGTAATGGCTGCTTCTATTCCTTCAAGTATCTTAAATATTTCTGAACTTAAAAGTGGAGTTTATACACTAAAAATAATTCAAAATGAAATTTCAAGCACTAAAAAGCTAGTGATTAATTAATGATGCATTTTGACGATAATTTAAGCTTCTGTTTTAGCAGAAGCTTTTTTATTTTCCATACTTTTATAGGGTGAATTTAAAGAATAAAATTTTTAATATTTCTTCTGATAAAGGTTTTGAAAATCTAGCTTTAGAAACTTTTCAATATCAATACCATCGGGTAAATGTTTATCGAGAATTTTGTGATTTATTAAACGTAAATATTTCCAATGTAAAAAAAGTTACGGACATTCCTTTTCTTCCCATTCAGTTTTTTAAAAGCCATCAAATATTAACTAAAAAAAGTACTCATAAAGCTATTTTCACAAGTAGTGGGACTACAGGAAATATGACCAGCAAGCACTATGTAAGTGACCTAGATATTTATTATAAGAGTTTTACGAAAGCATTTGAATTATTTTTTGGAACACCTAAAAACATTAATATCTTAGCACTATTACCTAATTATTTAGAACGAAAAGGTTCTTCATTAATTTATATGGTTGATACACTTATACAACAAAGTGAAAACAGTAATAGCGGATTTTACTTGAATGATATTTCTTCACTAATTGAAAAATTAGAATACCTTGAAAAAACCAAACAAAAAACAATATTGCTTGGAGTTTCTTATGCCTTATTAGATTTAATTGAAACGAAACAATTTGAATTAAAAAACACCATCATCATGGAAACTGGAGGAATGAAAGGTCGCCGTAAAGAAATGGTAAAAGAAGAACTACAAGAATCATTAAAAAAGGGATTTGGAGTTGCTTCCATTTATAGTGAATATGGAATGACGGAATTACTTTCACAAGCCTATTCTAAAGGAAATGGAATTTTTTACTGTCCTCCCTGGATGAAAATCTTTACCAGAGAAACAGCGGATGCTCAAACTTTAATATTCAATAAAACCGGTGGTATCAATGTCATCGATCTTGCTAATATAAACTCTTGTTCTTTTATAGCCACTCAAGATTTAGGAAAAGTACAAGAGGATGGTAGTTTCGAAATTTCAGGAAGATTTGACGATAGTGATATTCGCGGATGCAATCTAATGGTTATCTAATGGGTCAAAATAAATGTTTTTAGTATTTATTTTTAGGCACATTATTATTTTGGAAGCCTAATTGATTTCTATTTTTTTAGCTAAAAATATTCTCTAATTCGTTTGTTTAATATGGAGGTCATTTTACACTACTTTTATAATAAAATAAGTTTTCTTACCTCTTTGTAACAGTACAAATTGATCATTAATTAAATCTGAAGTAGTTATTTTAAAACCTTCAGAAACTTTTTCTTTATTAACAGCAACTGAATTTTCTTTTAATGCCCTCCTTGCTTCCCCATTCGATTTTAAAAAATTCGTTTTTTCAGCCAATGCTCCAATGATATCTAAACCGCTTTCTATTTCAGATTTTAAAACTTCTGCTTGGGTAACTCCTTCAAATACATCTAAAAAAGTACTAGTATCAAGATTTTTTAAATCTTCAGAGGTAGATTTTCCAAATAACATATTAGAAGCCTTAATTGCTTTCTCTAAAGCTTCTTCATTATGAACCGTTACCGTAACCTCATCTGCTAATTGCTTTTGAAGTAAACGCATATGGGGTGCTTTTTTATGCTCTAAAACTAAAGCGTCTATCGTTTCTTTATCTAAAAAAGTAAATATTTTTATGTATTTCTCAGCATCTTCATCGCTAGTATTAATCCAATATTGATAAAATTTATAGGGGGAAGTTCGGTTGGCATCAAGCCAAATATTTCCACCTTCACTTTTCCCAAATTTACTTCCATCACTCTTAGTAATTAATGGACAAGTTAAAGCATACCCTTTGCCATCTCCAATGCGACGAACTAATTCTGTACCTGTTGTGATGTTCCCCCATTGATCACTGCCTCCCATTTCTAAAGTACAATCATGGGTTCTATATAAATGAAGAAAATCATATCCTTGTACCATCTGATAGGTGAATTCAGTAAATGACATTCCCTCGCCTTCATTGGTTAATCGGCTTTTAACTGAATCTTTCGCCATCATATAATTTACAGTAATGTGTTTTCCAACATCACGAATAAACTCTAGAAAACTAAAATTCTTCATCCAGTCATAGTTATTCACCATCACTGCCTCATTTTCTGAACCAGAAGTAAAATCTAAAAATTGAGCCAATTGTTTGCGCACACACTCTTGGTTGTAACGCAGTGTTTTTTCGTCTAATAAATTACGCTCGTTAGATTTTCCTGATGGATCTCCAATCATTCCAGTTGCTCCTCCGACTAATGCGATAGGTTTATGACCACTACGTTGATAGAAAGCTAATAACATAATAGGCACTAAATTACCGATATGAAGCGAATCTGCCGTTGGATCAAAACCTACATATGCTGTACGCATTTTTTCCATAAGGTGCTTATCGGTATCTGGCATCACATCGTGAATCATTCCTCTCCACTGCAATTCTTCAACAAAATTTATCAACTCCATTATTTTTAAATTTCAACAAAGATATATTTCTATATTTTAAGATAAAACATTAAATCAAAAAACCTTAAATTGCTCTTATGATATTAGTAACTGGGGGAACTGGATTAGTAGGGGCGCATTTATTACTGACACTTGTTAATAATGGCGAGAAAGTAAGAGCAATACATAGAGTTTCTAGCGATTTAGACGCTGTAAAAAATGTATTTTCTTATGACACCTGCGAAACGCAAACTCTATTCAACAAAATAGAGTGGATAATAGCAGATATTACTGATGTAACTACCTTAGAAGCTGCTTTTAAAAATATTGAATACGTGTACCACTGTGCTGCTTTTATAAGTTTTAACCCAAGGCATTATTCGGTACTTAAAAAAGTAAATATTGAAGGAACCGCCAATGTGGTAAACTTTTGCTTGACAGAAGGAGTGAAAAAACTTTGTTATGTCAGTTCTATTGCTACATTGGGTAAAACAACTGATGAATCTTTTTCTACTGAAGAAACAGAATTTAAGCCTGAAGAGAAAAACAGTGTATATGCAATTACCAAACATGAAGCCGAAATGCAAGTATGGCGTGGAACTCAAGAAGGTTTAGACGCTATTATTGTTCATCCAGGAGTTATTATAGGAGAAGGCATTTGGAATTCGGCAAGTGGAGGTATTTTTCGAACTATTTCTAAAGGCTTGCGTTATTTCACTCCAGGTGGAGTCTCCATTGTAGATGTTAAAGATGTCGTTAAAGTAATGATTAACTTAATTTCTAGTCCTATTAAAAACGAAGCTTATATCTTAGTTGCTAAGAACATCTATTTTAAAGAGTTACTTACTAAAATATCTGATGGTTTAAATAAAAAACCTCCAAACAAAACAATTGCTAAATGGATCATGATCAGTTTTGCAAACCTAGATTGGTTTTTTTACAAAATCTTTAAAATAAAAAGGAAATTACTAAAAGCTACGGTAAGAAGTCTGTATAAAAATTCATTTTACGATGCTTCAAAGATTGAAAAAGAAATTGATTTTAAATTCACACCTACTAACAAAACTATAGAACGAGTTACAAAAAATTACAGAAGAGATTTCAACCTTTAATTATACGGAGAGTTATTCATTAATTTTTTATTGATTCTCTTTTAATTTTTGAATCCTAATTTTATTATTATTTATAGAGTCTTGCTTAAATACAATTTTATAAATACTGTCTTTTTCTTTTTTTAATAAAACGAGTCGATCTTTTGCTAGACTTAGTAGATTGCCATAAATTTTTAAATCTGAACTGTAATAAGCATTGCTAAGTACAAATTGTAAACTATCTACTTCGTATTTATTATAAATAATAGAGTCTAGGTGTAAATTTCTTTTTCTGATTAATTTATTATTGACATTTCTAGAAGCATTACTTATATAGACATCGGTTAAAATATCCACCATTATTTCTTGTGAGATTAAATCAGTTGGTATTTCTGGTTTTTTAACATCTTGACAGGAAGTATAACTTACGGTAAGAATACAAGACAGAATTAACTTTAGTTTCCCAACTCTTTTCAAATTACAAAAAATAATTATGTAACTAAAAATATTCATTAGGGTCTGTTAAATGTTAAACGTTGCGGAACACTTTTGTTTTGAAATTTTAGATTATGATAGGTTAAAATTCCATTTACAAAGGTATGTGACACTCTAGATTTAAATGTGACACCTTCAAAAGGAGACCATCCACATTTGTATAAAATATTTTCTTTATTGACCGTCCAAGGACTTACTAAATCTACTAAAACTAAATCGGCTTTATATCCTTCTCGTATAAATCCTCTATCTTTTATTTGAAATAATATTGCAGGATTATGACAAGCTTTCTCTACAATTTTCTCTAATGAAATTTTTCCTTTATGATACATTTCTAGCAATGCGACTAAGGCATGTTGTACTAATGGCCCACCAGAAGGTGCTTTGTTATAACCATTATTTTTTTCTTCTAAGGTATGTGGAGCATGATCCGTAGCAATCACATCCAATCGGTCATCTAATAAAGCTTTCCATAAGCCATCTTTATCTTTTTGACTTTTTACCGCAGGATTCCATTTAATTTTGGTCCCTTTTGCTTTGTAATCTTCTTCTGTAAACCAGAGGTGATGAACACAGACTTCTGCGGTAATCTTCTTTTCTGCAAGAGGTTGTTTATTAGAAAATAAATGAGTTTCCTTTTCGGTAGAAAGATGAAAAACATGTAATCTTGCGCCTGTTTTTTTAGCAAGTTCAATTGCTTTTGAAGAAGATAAGTAACAAGCTTCTACACTTCTAATTTTTGGATGCATTTCTATTGGAATGCCATCCCCAAATTCTTTTAAATACTTTTCTAGATTATTTTTAATGGTTTTTTCATCCTCACAGTGTACAGAAATCAATAAATTAGTTTTGCTAAATATTTCTTCTAAAACCTTCGGGTTATCAACCAACATATTTCCTGTAGAAGAACCTAAAAACAATTTTAAGCCCGCTACTTTGTGTTCATCTACCTTAAGTATTTCTTCTAAATTATCATTAGTACCTCCGAACATAAAACTATAATTAGCCCAAGAGGTTTTTTTGGCAATCGAAAATTTCTCTTCTAATTTTTCAATCGTTGTAGCTTGCGGAAAAGTATTGGGCATTTCTATAAAGGAAGTAATTCCACCAGCAACTGCTGCTTTAGATTCAGTTGCAATGGTTGCTTTATGAGTGAGTCCTGGTTCTCTAAAATGAACTTGATCATCGATCATTCCAGGTATCAAATACTTACCATTGGCTTCAATTATTTGAGTATCTCCAGTTTTAGCACTAATACTAAAAGCAATTTCAACGATTAGATCGTTTTCAATGAAAACATCCGCTTTTTTAATGATTCCTTCATTAACAATCTGGGCGTTTTTTATTAATACTTTATTCATTAAATCTCATATTTTGTAAACATACTTTTAAATTTCATAGAAATAACTCCAAAAATCGCTTCCGAAATAATCCCGCCACTCATTTTTGATACTCCCTCTGTTCTGTCTGTAAATATAACAGGAACTTCTATAATATTAAATTTATGTAAATGTGCTTTAAATTTCATTTCGATTTGAAAAGCATAGCCAATAAATTTTATTTTATCCAGATTTATTTTTTCTAAAACCGCTCGTTTATAACAAACAAATCCAGCAGTGGTGTCTGTAACATTCATTCCTGTAATAAATCGCACATATTTAGATGCGAACCAAGACAGTAACACTCTACTCATAGGCCAGTTTACTACATTTACACCTGTTTTATATCGAGAACCAATAGAAACATCAGCTCCTTCATGGTCGCAAGAATCATAAAGCTTTAATAAATCATTTGGGTTGTGTGAAAAATCAGCATCCATTTCAAACACAAATTCGTAATTTCTTTCTAATGCCCATTTAAAGCCATAAATATATGCTGTTCCTAAGCCTAACTTTTCTTTTCTTTTTTTTAAAAAAAGACGATCTGAAAATTCATTTTTTAATAACAGAACAGCTGCTGAAGTACCATCTGGAGAATTATCATCTACTATTAAAATATCAAACTTTTTTGGCAAAGAAAATACATGACGAATAATTCGATCTATATTTTCAATTTCGTTGAAGGTTGGAATAACCACCAATGAGTTAACCATATTATTAATTTTTAACAAATGTACCTTTTTTAGGTTAAATAAATGTAAATGAAAATATAAATGAGTCTCTTTTTAAGCTTTAAAATATAGTACCTTTATCCTTCTTAAAAATAAATTTGAGATACACTAATAGAATCATAGAATCGTTGGATTGGGTAACCTTAATTATGGTTGGTTGTATTTTGATTATCGCAATTTTAAAAGTTATTTATCCCAAACGTTTCAATGATTTTATAAGATTACCTGTTTCCAATAACTACTTTTTAGCAAAGGGTAAATTTGAAGAATTAAGACATCCATTTAGTATTTTACTTTTTGTCATTCAATTAATATCCACCTCCTTATTTGTTAATTTGTTCTTTTTAGAAAAAGGCAAAGCAAATGTGTTTTTATTTTTACAAATTCTATTTGTAGTATTTGTTTTTATAATAGTAAAAACGAGTATTGAAAAAATGATTGGAGCTATTTTCTCAATTGAAAAGCTTATTGATCACTATATATATGAAAAACTTAGTTATCGTAATTTTTTATCATTACTATTAATTATTACCAATTTCATTTTTTATTTTTCAATTAAACCAGACTTAAACATCTTACTCATACTTACGGGTATTCTCTTTCTAGTAAATATGCTTATTTTATCTTACAGTTATAAAAATTACAGAAGTCTTATATTTAACAATTTATTTTATTTTTTATTGTATATTTGCGCTCTCGAAATTTCCCCATATCTTATATTATATAAAGCATTTATATAGATATATTAACTAATAAAAATTGTCTCATATGAAAGTGAAAACTATTTTGGTTTCGCAACCTGAACCGAAAGTGGAAAATTCTCCTTATTTTGATTTAATTAATAGACAAAAGGTTAAGATTGACTTTAGAAGTTTTATTCATGTGGAAGGAGTATCCAGTAAAGATGTTCGAGCTCAAAAAGTAGATCTTTCTAAATTTACTGCAATTATTCTAACCAGTAGAAATGCTGTTGATCATTATTTTAGAATCGCAGAAGAATTGCGTTTCAAAGTTCCTGATTCTATGAAGTATTTTTGCTTAAGTGAAGCAGTTGCATTTTATTTGCAAAAATATGTTGTGTATAGAAAACGTAAAATTTACGTAGGTAAAAGAACTTTTTCTGAATTGACTCCTATCATTAAAAAATACAAAACAGAATCTTTTTTATTACCATCATCAGATAAGCTAAAAGCTGATGTCCCTTTGATGATGAATGATTTAGGAGTATCTTGGAAAGAAGCTACTTTTTATAATACTGTTGTAAGTGACCTTTCAGATTTAAGAGATGTTTACTATGATATATTAGTATTTTTTAGCCCAAGTGGTATTAAATCATTATTTGAAAATTTTCCTAATTTTGAACAAAATGACACTCGAATTGCTGTTTTTGGAAACACTACTGTCAAAGCCGCAACCGAACAAGGATTACGTGTAGACATTCAAGCGCCAACTCCTGAGACTCCGTCAATGACAATGGCTTTGGAAAAGTATATAAAGGCCGCCAATAAAAAATAAATTTATTTATGGTTAAAAAAAGGCGCTACAAAAAATGTAGCGCCTTTTTTAGCATCTAAATACTACTATCCTAATAATGGAGCACCAGCCATAATTTCTTCATTGGCATAAGATTCAAACTTCTTAAAATTATTTTTAAAAGATGCTGCTAATTTATGAGCTGTTTCATAATAGCCTTTGTCATTATTCCAGGTAGATCTTGGACTCAACACTTGACTAGGAACATTTGGACATGTTCTTGGTTGTTGTAACCCAAATACAGAATGAATGTGATAATTATCTGCATTTGCTGCATCTAATGTACCATCTATCGCAGCCGTAATCATCGCTCGCGTGTATTTCAGTTTCATTCTAGTTCCTACTCCATATGGACCTCCTGTCCATCCTGTATTAACAAGCCAAACAGACACGCCAGCCTCTTGCATTTTCTTACTTAACATTTCTGCATATTTAGCAGGATGTAAAGGCATAAACGGTGCGCCAAAGCAAGCAGAAAAACTTGGCAATGGTTCGTTTACACCAGCTTCTGTACCAGCAACTTTAGCTGTATATCCACTAATAAAGTGGTAAGCGGCTTGACCTGGAGTCAATTTAGAAATTGGAGGCAAAACCCCAAAAGCATCTGCGGTTAAAAAGAATATATTTTTAGGATTTCTTCCTATTGAAGGGACCTGAATATTTTCAATATGCTCAATTGGATAACTTACTCGAGTGTTTTGTGTAATAGAGACATCTTCAAAATCTACGACTCCAGCATCATCCATCACGACGTTTTCGAGAATAGCTCCAAACTTAATAGCCTTGTAAATATCGGGTTCGTTTTCTTCTGAGAGATTGATTACCTTAGCATAGCATCCACCTTCGAAATTAAAAACTGTATTTTCAGCAGTCCAGCCGTGCTCGTCATCACCAATTAACTTTCTATCTGGGTCTGCAGAAAGTGTAGTTTTCCCTGTTCCGGACAATCCAAAGAATATAGCTGTTTCACCATCCTTACCAACATTCGCAGAACAGTGCATTGGCATTGTATTCTTATCAACTGGAAGGATAAAATTAAGTGCAGAGAAAATTCCTTTTTTAATTTCACCCGTATATCCTGTTCCCCCTATTAAGGCTATTTTTTTTGTAAAGTTTAAAATCGCAAAGTTATGTTGGCGTGTACCATCTAATTCTGGATTTGCCATGAATCCAGGAGCATTAACTACAAGCCATTCTTGTTCAAAGTTTTCTAATTCTTCATTTGTTGGTCGCAGGAACATATTATAAGAAAACATATTAGACCATGAATATTCGTTAATTACTCGAATATTGAGTTTATAATTAGCATCAGCACATGCGAAACAGTCCCTAACAAAAATTTCTTTATTGGAAAGATAGTCGACAACTCTATTGTATAGCTTGTCAAACTTTTCAGATGAAAATGGAATATTAATATCTCCCCACCAAATTTTATCTTTTGTAATATCATCTTTTACAATAAATCGATCCATCGGTGATCTGCCAGTGAATTCTCCAGTATTTACTGCAAGAGCACCACTTTTAGCTAACTTCCCCTGTCCTTTTAATATCGTATCTTTCTGTAATTGTTCTGTGGTAAGTTGATAGTTAACATTTGCATTATAAATTCCGTAACTCTCTAACGAAATTATTTTTTTAGTTTGGTTATTATTTACCATAACATTTTTTAAATATTGTAGAATACAAAATTAAGAATTCTATTAAAATTAGACGTTTTAAATTGGATATTTTTAGTTATTTATTCACAATTACTCCATAAGCCAAGCGTAACCAACCAATTATTAATAAAAAGCCACCAATGGGAGTAGTAAAGGCAATCAATTTTGTATCAAAAGGCAAAAATTCGTTTAATGCTAGCAAATAAATAGAACCTGAGAAAAATAGAATTCCAATTATAAAAAACCAAAACACCCATTTTTGGGTTTTTGGCAAAATACCTGTTGATAGCCCTAGTGCTAGCATTACTATTACATGATACATTTGATATCGAACTCCCGTTTCAAAAGAAACTAAAGATTTTTCAGAAATCAACTCTTTTAATCCGTGTGCACCAAAGGCACCAACGATAATCGTAAGAGCTGCTAAAAGAGCTGCTGTAATCACAATATTTTTATTTATTTTCATATTCAGAAAGGTTATTATTTAGTAAATTAGTACTGTTTAAAAACTATTTTCAAATCTACGAAAACCCAACGAATGAGAAATATATTAATTATAGGAGCAGGACGATCAGCAACATGTTTAATACGTTATTTATTAGATAAATCTAGTTCGGAAAAGCTATTTATAACGATTGGGGACATTTCATTAAGAGCTGCTCAGAAGTTCACTAAAAATCACACTAATGCAAAAGGAATTTTATTGGACGTATTTAATAAAGAAGAACGAGAAAGAGCAGTAAAAAACTGTGATATGGTTATATCTATGTTGCCAGCTCGTTTCCATATAGAAGTTGCTGAAGACTGTATAACGTTCGGTAAAAACCTTGTAACAGCTTCTTATATTAGTGATGAAATGCAGAACTTAGATAAAGAAGCGAAGGCAAAAGGACTGGTATTTATGAATGAAATTGGTGTTGACCCTGGCATTGATCACATGAGCGCCATGAAAGTTATTGATAACATAAGAGACAAGGGTGGGAAATTATTATTATTCGAGTCTTTTACAGGGGGATTAGTAGCGCCTGAGAGTGATGACAACTTATGGAATTATAAATTTACTTGGAATCCAAGAAATGTTGTTTTAGCTGGTCAAGGAGGTGCTGCAGAATTTTTACAAGAAGGACTCTACAAATACATTCCTTATAATAGACTTTTTAGACGTACCGAACTTATTAAAATTGATGGTTATGGGAAATTTGAAGTGTATGCCAATCGCAACTCTTTAAAATATCATGATGTTTATGGTTTTAAAGATATATTAACTTTATACAGAGGAACTATTAGACGAGTTGGATTTAGTCGTGCATGGAATGTTTTTGTTCAACTAGGAATGACTGAAGATGGTTATACCATACCAAATTCGGAAAACTTAACGTATCGCAAATATGTAAATTTATTTTTACCTTATTCACCAACAGATTCAGTTGAACTAAAATTTCGACACAATTTAAAAATAGATCAAGATGATCTTATTTGGGAAAAATTAGAAGAACTAGATATTTTTAATGGTAAGAAGAAATTAGGAATTAAAAATGCTACACCAGCTCAAGCGCTTCAGATAATATTAATGGATAAATGGACTTTAGCTGAAAATGATAAAGATATGATTGTAATGTATCATAAATTTGGCTATGAATTAGATGGAGAAACCTATCAAATTGACAGTAGTATGGTAACTACGGGCGAAGACCAAACCTATACAGCTATGGCAAAAACGGTAGGCTTACCTGTTGCCATTGCGGCATTAAAAATCTTAAACAAAGAAATTAGTACTCCAGGAGTATTAAGACCTATTGCTAAAGAAGTATATGAACCAATTTTAGAAGAATTAGAAAATTACGGCATCAACTTTAAAGAAGAAAATAAAGAATATTTGGGATATAACCCTGATAACTTATATTAAAAATTGTGGGAAGAAAGAACATTTTATTTAGTTTTTTTGAATTTCAAACTATAAATTAATATATAATGGAGTTTTTGTCTAAAATAATTGATGTAGATAACTCAAATGAAAAAGATTACTTTACTATTCAATCTAATTGGAACTTTTTTGTTAGTTTCCTGCAATGAAAAAACAAAAAAACCAAGCAATAAAAAAATCGAAAATCAACCTGAAATCTCTAAAGAACAATTGAAAAAAATAAAATATTTAGAAGGAGAATAGTTTCTTGTTGATGAGAAAGGGACGACTAAATATGCTTCTAAATAGACTCCTTTTATTACTTATTAAATTACCTCTGCGGGAAATGCACTTATCGAAAAATTATTTTTTGAGCAAGAAAAAGAAATGACAACTATATATCATTTAACTTTATTAAGCTAGAAGACATAAAAAAACAGTAACGAACATCATATTCATCATCATGCTTTAAAATTTTTAGATAATAATGAAATAATATCGCACTGGGGAAGTTGGAAAGACCAAGAACAATTTGGTATTGAAAGAGCTTTTCATGTTTATAAAAAATAAATTGCATAAAACCACCAGATTATTTAATAATCTCCTATTTACTAATAGCGATACAACTTAAATAAATCACTATTGGTTTAGAATGAAAAGAATCTCCTTCGCGGGTAATTATCTTCTACCCATAAACATACTGATAAAATAAAGTAGTGTTGCCAAAGATCCTAATGCAGCAACTAAGTAAGTTCTTGCAGCCCATTTCAATGCATCTTTAGCTCCTGCATGTTCTTCTTGTGTTAACATGTGCTTATTTTCCAACCAAGCCAATGCTCGGTTACTGGCATCATATTCTACCGGTAATGTGATAAAAGTAAAGAGTGTAGTAACTCCAAAAAGTACAATTCCAACCAAAAACAACATGGATCCTAAAGCACTTCCAGAGTACATTAAAATTAAACCTGCCATGATCACAAAATTTGATATTTTGCTAGATACACCAACAGCAGGAACAATTTGCGAACGCAATCTTAACCAACTATAGGCTTTAGCATGTTGTAGGGCATGACCACATTCATGAGCTGCAACAGCAGCAGCAGCAGCGTTTCTTTGAGCATAGACTGCTTCACTTAAATTGACAGTTTTATTTACAGGGTTATAATGATCTGTTAATTGTCCTTTTACCGAAAGAACTTTTACGTCGGTAATTCTATTATCTGAAAGCATTTTTTCAGCAATTTCTTTTCCGCTCATTCCATTTTTAAGTTGAATTTTTGAGTATTTTTTAAATTTACTTTTTAGTCTGTTACTAACGTACATACTCACCAAAAATATAAGTCCTGCTAATAAATAATATCCTCCCATATGCATCACCCTTTTAAACAGGTGTTTTTTAAAAAAATTAATAATTCCCTGCAAAAGCAGGAATTAAAGAAATGTAATTTTNTACATCAAATACCATGCAAAATAAATTGAAATAATATGTTGTCTTTACCAAAACGTAATACTTAAATTGTCTAAGCAACTATGTTTACGATCTTACCAGGAACAATAATCACTTTCTTAGGCGCTTTACCCTCTAAATAATAAATCGTTTTTTCGTGTGACATTATTACAGATTCAATTTCATCCTTAGATAAAGATAATGGCAATTCTAATGTAAATCGCATTTTACCATTAAAAGAAATCGGATATTTTTTTACATCTTCTATCAAAAAAAATTCTTCAAATTTTGGAAATGATGTTTTAGAAATACTTTCTTTNTTTCCTAATTTACTCCAAAGTTCTTCTGAAATATGAGGTGCATAAGGTGATAACAAAACCAACAAAGGCGCTAATACCTCTTTTGAATTACATTTTTGCGAACTCAATTCATTCACCGCAATCATAAAAGTAGAAACGGAGGTATTGAAACTAAAATTTTCAATATCTTCTATTACTTTTTTTATGGTCTTATGAAGTGTTTTTAAATTATCTTTTGATGCTGGTTTGTCAGTAATCAAGAAACTATCATCAATTCCGCTATGAAATAATCTCCACGTCTTTTTTAAGAAAGAATGCACTCCAGTAATACCTGCAGTGCTCCAAGGTTTAGCTTGTTCTAAAGGACCTAAAAACATCTCGTACATACGCAAGGTATCGGCACCATATTGCATGCAAATATCATCTGGATTTACTACATTATATTTCGACTTTGACATTTTTTCAACCTCTCTACTTACTTTAAAAGTTCCATCTTCTTCTGTGATAAATTCAGCATCTTTAAATTCTGGTCTCCAATTTTTAAATGCTTCAATATTTAATTCATTAGCATTATTTACAAATGAGATATCCGCATGAATAGGCTGCGTATTTAAACCTTCTATTTGGTTNCTAGTAATTAATTTATTTTCTCCTTCTAAACGATGTACAAAAGCACTTTCACCCAAAATCATTCCTTGGTTGATTAATTTCTTAAAGGGTTCCTCTACGCTTAAGAATCCCCTATCTTTTAAAAATTTTACCCAAAAACGGCTATATAATAAATGCCCTGTTGCGTGTTCACTTCCTCCAATGTATAAATCTACATTTTCCCAGTAATCTATCGCTTCCTTAGATGCAAAATCATCTTTATTTAAAGCATCCATATATCTAAACATGTACCAACTACTTCCTGCCCAACCAGGCATTGTATTTAATTCAATAGGGAAAATGGTTATATTATCTATATATTTATTAGAAACAATTTTATTACTATTGGTATTCCAAGCCCAAACATCTGCACGTCCTAATGGTGGTTCTCCAGTTTTAGTAGGTAAATATTTTTCTACTTCCGGCAAACGAATAGGTAAATATTTAGCAGCTATCATTTGAGGTAATCCGTCCTTATAATAAACCGGAAAAGGTTCCCCCCAATAACGTTGTCTTGAAAAAACAGCATCACGCAAACGATAATTGATTTCCTTAGCACCTCGATGCTTTTTTTCTAATTTTTGAATTACTTTATAAGTCGCTTCTTTATAGGAAAGACCGTTTATAAAATCACTGTTTGTAATAATAGTTCCTTCTTTCTCTGAATGCGCTTTTTCTGAAATGTCAATTCCTTCAAAAATGTTTTTGATAGGAATATCAAAATGTTTTGCGAAATCGTAATCTCGTTGATCACCACATGGTACTGCCATAACAGCTCCTGTTCCATATCCAGCCAAAACGTAATCACCTATCCAAATAGGAATTAGTTCTTTAGTTAATGGATGTTTTGCATAGGCTCCTGTAAAAACACCTGTAATATTTTTTACATCAGCCATTCGCTCGCGTTCCGTTTTTTTTGCGGATAATGTAATATATTCTCCAACCTCAATACGTTGATCGATTGTTGTAATTTTATCTACTAGTTCGTGTTCAGGAGCTAGTGTTAAAAAAGTAACACCAAAAATAGTGTCTGGTCTGGTGGTAAATGTTTTTATAGCGATTCCTTGAAATTCTTCCTTTTCATCCAATAATCTGAACTCCACAGAAGCACCAACAGATTTACCAATCCAGTTTCGTTGGGTTTCTTTTAAAGATTCGCTCCAATCCAACGTTTCCAATCCTTTAAGAAGACGCTCTCCAAACACAGAAATTCGCATGATCCATTGGGTCATTTTTTTCTTGATAACAGGAAATCCTCCACGTTCAGAAACTCCGTTTACAATTTCATCGTTCGCTAGAACCGTTCCTAGTTGTGGACACCAGTTTACTTCGGTTTCCGCTAAATAAGTTAAACGGTAATTCAGTAATATTTTTTGTTTTTTTTCTTCAGAAAAACTATTCCACATAGCCGCAGAAAAATCAGGTTGCGTATTTCCACATTTAGCGTTTAAGCCAATATTTCCTTCTTCTTCAAAAACATCTATTAAATCAGATATTGGAAAAGCTTGTTCGTGTAGTTTGCAATACCAAGATTCAAACAATTGAATAAATATCCATTGTGTCCATTTGTAATATTGTGGATCTGAGGTTCTAACTTCTCGGCTCCAATCAAAAGAAAAACCAATTTTATCTAATTGTTCTCTATAACGTTTAATATTTTCTGTAGTTGTTTTAGCAGGATGCTGTCCTGTTTGTATCGCATACTGTTCTGCTGGTAAACCAAAAGAATCATAACCTTGTGGATGCAATACATTATAACCTTGATGCCTTTTATATCGTGCATAAATATCACTTGCGATATAACCTAATGGATGTCCTACATGTAATCCTGCTCCAGATGGGTAAGGAAACATATCCAGTACATAATATTTGGGTTTTTCGCTAAGGTTTTCTGCCTTAAACGTTTGGTTTTCTGCCCAATATTTTTGCCATTTGGCTTCAATCTTGTTAAAATAATAATTGCTCATATTTTGAAAAAATGAAATTAATAAGTNAAAACACTTAATAAGCTTCTAAATGTAATTTAAAAAAAAAATTATGATTACAAATTTAAGTGTATTGTACGAAAGACAAAAGTTTAAACCTTTCTAAAATAGAATAATCTATATTTTTGATAATTTCACTATTGAAATTTAATTTTCTAAATCGGTACATAAAATAAATTGTATTTTTATCTTTACTGATTAATCCTTTTTTATGGCATCCTCTTTTGAAAAATATCAAAAACGTAGATTGATTTATTCCTACTTTTCAGTAGTAATTAGTGTTTCTCTTGTATTGTTTTTATTGGGATTATTGGGATTATTAGTCTTAAACTCAAAAAGAGTTGGAGATTTTTTTAAGGAACAGATAGCAGTTACTATTTTTCTTAAAAACGACGCAAAAGAGGTAGAAGTGAATCAATTAAAGCAAAGTTTGGCCTTAGCGGATTACACAAAATCTTCTGAATATGTTTCANAAGAATCAGCAGCTGAGGAACACAGTCAAACTATAGGAGAAAATTTCATAGATTATTTAGGCTACAATCCCTTACAAAATAGCATTGATGTTCATTTAATTGCTAATTATGTTACTCCTGAATTAATTGAAGAAATTACTATTGAAATAAATAGTAAGAAATTTGTTGACGATGTGGTTTACGATAAACCATTAATTGCTAAGCTCTCTGAAAATGTAAAAGAAATAAGTTTTTGGGTATTAATTATTAGTAGTATTTTTCTATTTATAGCGGTTTTATTAATTAATAGTTCGATACGCCTTTCTGTATACGCAAAACGTTTTACAATAAAGACCATGCAAATGGTTGGCGCAACCAAATCCTTTATCCGACGTCCTTTTATATGGAGAAGTGTCCGGTTAGGAGTCATTGGAGCCATCATTGCAATGGCAGGCATGGCTGTTGTTTTATATTACCTCAACCAAACTTTTGTTGAATTACAATTAATTGAGAGCAAATCAATGCTTGGTCTTTTATTCGGTTTTATATTCTTTATGGGAATATTTATTTCATGGATCAGCACTTATTTTGCGACTCAGCGCTTCTTAAATTTAAGAACAGATGAATTATATTATTAACCGTTCATACAAATAAAATGGTTTCCTTAAATAATATAAGGGTTCAGTATTTTTTATATCAGCAGCGCTTTAAAGCAAAGACTGAGTATTGTAAAATAAAAAATAAAAAAGTTAACTTGCAACTTATAAAAACTTGAATAATAACATCAGAACATATTGTAAAATTAAGCTTAAAACTCGATTTTTGATTTGAAGTTTAAAAAAACATTAAAAAAAAACCGTTATAACTGTTAATAAATATGGGAGAACAAAAAAGAAAAAAGCAAAGTAATACAAAGGGAGAATTTATTTTTCACAGAAAGAATTATAAATTTATGCTTATTGGTATTGCATTTATCGCATTAGGATTCATCTTAATGGCTGGAGGGGGAAGTGAAGATCCTGCAGTTTTTAATCCTGAAATTTACAGTTGGAGGCGTATTCGATTAGCACCAACACTAATCTTAATTGGATTTGCCATTGAAATGTATGCTATATTATTGAATCCTAATAAGAAATCATAAATGGATAATTTAGATGCTATTATCCTTGGAATTATTCAGGGTTTTACTGAATTTCTTCCCGTTTCGTCCAGTGGTCATTTAGAGTTAGGAAAAGCAATTTTAGGAGACAAGTCAATTCCAGAAGACAGTTTGTTATTTACAGTTGTACTTCATTTTGCTACTGCATTGAGTACCATCGTTATTTTTAGAAAAGACATTTGGAAAATTATCATTGGCCTTTTAAAGTTTAAATGGAATGAGGAAACTCAATTTTCAGTTAAAATTATCGTTTCAATGATTCCAGCGGTGATTATTGGATTATTATTTGAAGAACAATTGGAAGCTTTTTTTAGTGGAAGTATTGCATTTGTGGGAGCCATGCTTTTGGTAACTGCATTGTTACTTTGGTTAGCAGATCGTTCTAAAAAAACCGGTAAAAAAGTATCTAATGCCAATGCTTTTATAATTGGCATCTCACAAGCTATTGCAATGCTTCCNGGAATTTCAAGAAGTGGCGCTACTATTTCTACATCAGTTTTACTTGGAAATGATAAAAGTAAGGCGGCTCGTTTTTCATTTTTAATGGTCATTCCTTTGATATTTGGAAAGATTGCGAAAGATTTCATGAGTGGCGAATTATTTTCGGAAACTATCGATTACACTTCTTTAAGTTTAGGTTTTTTCGCAGCATTTATTAGTGGCTTAATAGCTTGTACTTGGATGATTAAATTGGTCCGTCAAAGCAAACTAACTTATTTTTCAATATACTGTGTTATTGTGGGATTAGTTGCCATAGTTACTAGCTTTTATATTTAAAAATGATAACATTAGAAGCATATCAAGAAGGCAAAGTTTTACTGATCGACAAACCCTTAAATTGGACTTCATTCCAGGTAGTTAATAAAATACGTTGGTTGATCAAGCAACAATTTGAAATTAAAAAAATAAAGGTGGGTCACGCAGGAACTTTAGATCCACTAGCAACAGGATTATTAATTCTTTGTACCGGAAAATTCACTAAAAAAATTGAAACCTACCAAGCCCAAGTAAAAGAATATACTGGAACTATCACTTTAGGAGCTACGACTCCAAGTTATGATTTAGAGTCTGAAGTGGATCAAACATTTGATATTTCAGGAATAACTAAAGAAGACATTCTGCAAAATACGCAAAACTTTATTGGAAAAATACAACAACAACCACCCATTTTTTCTGCTTTAAAAAAAGATGGCAAACGTCTATATGAATATGCTCGTAAAGGCGAACATTTAGAAATTGCAAAAAGAGCCATAACCATTAATGAGTTTAAAATTACAAATATTGATATTCCAAATGTGGAATTTCAAGTGATTTGTAGCAAAGGGACTTACATTCGTTCTTTAGCACATGATTTTGGAAAAATGCTTAATAATGGTGCTCATCTTTCTTCTTTGCGAAGAACAAAAATTGGTGATTTTTCTGTAGATAATGCTGTTGGTGTTTTAGCATTTGAAAAAGCTTTTAAAGCAATTTAACTAATCTTTAATAACGTATAGCAATCTTTTTATTATTAAATAGTTAGATTAGAACAATGAAGTTTAATTATTCATACAAAGCTTTTGCAATCACTATAATCATATTGGGGAACCTTTACTTGCTGTTTTATTTTATAGAACTACCTTCCAATTCAATTCTTCTAGAAGAAGAATATGAAATAGAATATGCCTTAGAAAAAGTAATACCCGAAGAAGAATTGGCAAGTGTTTCTATAGAAAAAATTAAATTAGAAACCCATAAAGTATTTAGTGAAGACCAAAAATTTATTGAAAAATTAGAAACCGATCGCAAAGAAAACAATGAATTTATAGAAGATAAATTATCTGAAATTAACGAAGTTATTTCAGATTCAAAATCAGAAAGAAAAGACGATTTATCTTTTGAAAAAAAAAATAAACCCAAATTACCAGAAACTATTCTTGCCACTACCAAAAATTCAAAAAGTACCAACAGATATAGTTTAGTAGATCGTAAGGTTATTGAGTTTCCAAATCCCGTTTATGTTTGTGATAGTTTTGGAAAAGTGGTTTTACATATAGAGGTAAATGCAAATGGGTATGTAATAACAACGTCTGTAAATAAAAATGCTTCTACGACCACTAATTTATGCTTAATAGAAAGTGCGATAGATTATGCTACAAAATCTCGTTTTACTAAAGATAAAAATAAACCTTCGCAAATGGGAAGTATTACCTATATTTTTCCAGGTCAGGAATAATTATTCAATTAACTTTAATAAATCTCTAGCAATACATTTTCCTTTATTCTGATTGTACCAAATTTGAATTTCTTTTTTAAATTCAGTTGTTAAAGTAGCGTTAGCTGCTTTAAAATCTTTTGTTNTATTCATTATCATTAAAGGTGATGGTCCCCAATCGTTAATCACTTCTTGAGTTTCGTTATCAAAAGCAATTAGTTTAGGAATGGACATAGTTCCATTGGTTAAAAACCGATTCATTAGCTCTTTATTTTCATCGCGATACAAAATTTTAAAATCTAAGTTTTTTGCTTGTTCCACCAATTTATTCATTACCGGCATTGCATGAGCAGCATCTCCGCACCAACTTTCGGTTAAAACTAACCAAGTAACGTTTTTATGGTATTGCTTAAATTTCTCTAAAACATCCTCCTCAATTTTCATGGTCTTATCTAAACGCTTCATGCGCGAATTATTTAATAAGGTGTAATTTGATAAAGCTTCGGATTTATCTGGGCCAGAACTTGTTCCATATTCCACATGAGTGGCTACTTGTTCTCTATAATCCTGATAACTAAAAGCCTTACTTAAACTTTCTTTCACTAGACTGTTGGTATCTAAATTAATCGTATTCTTTATTTCCATAACAACTAAGACGTTATATTTGATAAAAACTTACTAATTTAAATTTAAAAATAAAATTTATGGGAATCATAAGATGTTCTTGGTGTGGTGATGACCCTTTATATNTAGCTTATCATGATAATGAATGGGGAGTTCCTGTTTATGATGATCAAACTTTATTTGAATTTTTAATTTTAGAAACCTTTCAAGCGGGTTTAAGTTGGATTACCATTCTTAAAAAAAGAGAAAACTTTAGAAAAGCGTTTGATAATTTCGATTATAAAAAAATAGCAACTTACTCCGATGACAAAATAGCTTCTTTACTTCAAGATACTGGAATTATTAGAAACAAATTAAAAGTAAATGCTGCTTTAACCAATGCACACTTTTTTATGAAAATACAAAAAGAATTTGGCAGCTTTAGTATTTATATCTGGGGTTTTGTAAATAATAGACCAATTAAAAATAGTTATAAAACTCAAGCTGAATTACTTACTAATAGTTCTTTGAGTGATAAAATAAGTAAGGATTTAAAAAAGCGGGGTTTTAAATTTGTAGGGACCACTATTATTTACGCTTACTTACAAGCTATTGGTATAGTAAGCGATCATATTGAAGCTTGTTTTAAACACCATTAGATTTAGCTTAAAAGTTTTAATTAGTTCCAANATTAACTTTTTTTTCAACTATCTTTTTATTTAGACCTAAAGCTTTTAAGGTTTGATGGTAGCGAAATATTAAGGTGGAGTCGGTAACTTTTACTTCTTTAAAAAGTTTCTCAAACCATTTTTTTGATTCAGTATATTCACTTCTAAAATAGGTAGCATTTGCTAATTCTTTATAAACCGATGGAGTACCATAACCATCTTTGACTACTTTTTCATATACCTTTACAACATCAATATCTTTATTTACAATTGTTGGATTTGTATCAATCCCTAAGTTTATCAGGGCTTGTTCAAAGTTTTGGTCAGGAATTGCTGTGGTTTGGCTAAAACCAAGAAATGTAAACCCTAAAAGCAAAGTAAAGATAATCTTTTTCATGTAGTTTGTTTTAATTTCTTACAATATTAAATAAATATTATAAGTAATAACTTACAAAAAGATTACTTTTAGATAAAAAGTAAAAAAAATAGATAAAAACCAAATTTTATACATCTTTACTTATTTACAACTTAATTACTTTCTTATTTACTTTTCCAAATTCTCCTTCAAAAGTTATAAATAGAGCGCCTTCCCATTCTTTATTCAATTCTAATGTTAATATACCATTCCCACTATTAAGGGTAGTTGCATTTAATTTTTGACCCAA
Organism: Flavobacteriaceae bacterium; assembly: GCA_002713705.1. Lineage (GTDB taxonomy): Bacteria > Bacteroidota > Bacteroidia > Flavobacteriales > Flavobacteriaceae > Marifrigoribacter. Next base: position 6,204 of record PAUJ01000021.1, on the reverse strand, counting down.
AACATTAAAAATAGATACATTAACCTTACCCTCAATTTGATTTAAATTGAATGATATATCACCTTTTGTAGGATTTGGATAAGGAGCTGAAATATTATTAAATGCCCAATCTTCATTTGAAAGGTTTTCAACTAATATGGTCCAAAAACCATTGGGGGCAACAATAGGTCTCGACAGTATTTTTCCAGAAATTGATTCGGCTGATATATAATATTCTATGTTAGCAGATGACGATAAAATTGATAAATCTGCAGACCAATCACTATCACTTACGAGATTCATCGAAGTTTGGTTAAAATCTGTAGCCCCTTCTTCTCTCCAAAAAACAGTAGCCGTATTTACTCCAGAAATATGTTTAATCATAGCATTTAAAGTTACCGTTGAATTTGCATTGGCATCGCCTACAGGTTGATGAATAATCAAAAGAGGATCATCTACCCCTATTGTGTGTGTAATACAATGTATAGCTCCTAAACTTGCTATTAAATTTTCATTTGAGTTATCTACATCAATTCCAACCACATTGTATCCCGGCAATAATTCTCTTAGATAGTCGAGGGCTGGCTCATCTACTTCAGGTCGGTAGGTTGGTACTATAATCGATTTATTTACAAAAACAGCATTACTATAAGTNCGATAATAACCTCCGGTATCAGGGTAACTCCCTGAGGTGCTTGGTGGAGCATCAATCCATTTAATTTCATAAGGAGTACCAAAAGGAGATTGGAAATTACTTAANACATAATCAATATTTTCCTCAATTTGTGGACCATCTGCAACTCCCTCCGGATATTTGCTGACTAGGATTGTTTCTTCATCTAAAAGCTTCATNTGCATATCGATATGATGAATCTCATCATACGGTAAAGTTTCCATTTTAATATAGTTCTCAATTCCCATGTATGCATTCATAATGGCATCTATTTCTTCTTCTGTTTTAGCAGAGACATTNTAAGGNTTNCCTGGTTCATTNTCCTCTAGNATTAAATTAGAAGCAAATGCATTGCCCAATCCATCNGACATATAGTTCCCTCCGGTATTTACCAGATCATTTGTTCCGGTATCGGTCACATANATNGGCATCCCTACCATCGTTGCGTGTTGGGTTGGCATAATGTCATCTAAAGGTCTTGGNCGGTTATAAATCCAGTCNGNNAGTGCNCTNTCGCCCACATCNTCNGAATAAATNGTNTTTCCACCNTAATCACGAATCCAAATACTATTACTNCCAGTNTTTAAAAACTCGACATTCGTTAAATCAACTCCTTGGTTTGTTAAATAACTAACAACACTGGATTCATTTTGTGTCGTAATTATTACTTTACATTCTTGAATACCAACTTCAACAATTTGACGTAATATATTTTGATAAGCATTGGTCCATCGTATTACTAAGTACTCCACTTCTTCCCATTCTGCTGCAGCTCTAACAGGGCCTTCTGGAGGATCTGAAATAACTCGGTGACTATTGAATTGGAATTGAGGTAGTAGTTCTCTCTCTATATCCGTTAATCCTTTTGGGAGTTCTTCTTGTGCTGTAAGGTAAAAAACAGAAAAAAACACAAGGAGGAATGAATATGATTTAAGAGCTAAATTTTTCATTTTTAGTTTTTAAGTAACGAAGATAGCAATCTAACAGGTATTATTTTAAGTATTTTAAAAATTCATGTCTAGGTATTTCTTTAGCCCCGAGACTTTCTAAATGCGACGTATACATTTGGCAGTCAATCAGTCTATAATTTTCTGTTTTTAGTTTTTTTACTAAATAATAAAAAGCAATTTTTGAAGCATTATTTTTTTTACTGAACATACTTTCACCACAAAATATTTTTTTTTCTTTTAAATCAATTCCATAAAGTCCTCCAACTAATTGATTGTCTGACCATACCTCAACAGATTGGGCGTGTCCTTTTTTGTGAAGTTGAATAAAAGCAGCTATCATATTTTTAGTTATCCAAGTTCCTTGTTGTCCTTTTCTTTTAATCTTAGAACAGCAATTTATAACCTCTTCAAAGGAGGTGTTCATTGTTATTTTATACTTATTACTGAGGATTGTTTTTTTTAAACTTTTTGAAACTTTAAAGCTTTCTGGTAATAAAATCATCCGGGGATCTGGACTCCACCACAATAAAGGTTGACCTTCATTAAACCATGGGAAAATTCCTAAATGGTATGCATGTATAAGCCTCTCGACTGAAAGATCTCCTCCAACAGCGATTAATCCATCTTTGTTAGATTCGTCATGATTTGGAAACCAAATAGATTTAGATAATTCTTGCAAATTATATTAGAATAAAAAAACCTAAAGAATATGAAATAATAAACTTTAGGTTTTTCATTAATAGAAATTTTTTATTTAAAAAGGAAGATCGTCTTCTGCCTCTGTTTTTATTGTATCTGCGGCTTGAAAAACTTCCTCAGGGGGCATTGGTGGCATATCTGGTGACCCAGCAGTTGCCAGATTTTCTATTCTCCAACCCTGTATTGAATTAAAATATTTAACCTCTCCTTGGGGATTTGTCCATTCTCTTCCTCTTAAGTTGATACTGATTTTAACATCTTGTCCAACTGAAAAGTTGTTTAGTAAGTCTGTTTTGTCTTGAACAAACTCAACCATAATAGATTGTGGATATTGTTCTGCTGTAGTTACTACAACTTCTCTTTTTCTAAAACCGTTACTACCAAATTCTTGTGTCTCACCAATTAATTTGATTTTTCCTTGTACTTCCATCTTAATTTATATTATTAGTTACTTTATATTCATTAAATCGATTGCTAAAAGCAATTTAAACGCCTCTAAAACATTTCCTTTTTGTAACATGTTTTGTGCTTGCTTTTGTATATTTTCTTTATTGCTTGTTTGAATATCAACAGATTTTTCAGCCTCTAAGTTAAAATATTTTTTGACTTCACTTGGAGTGGGGATTTTTTCAGAATTCCCTAGAACTCCTAGATCATTTCCCGAGAGTATCTTACTGTTTTTTATTGATTTTGGAAGCGCATCTACTCCTATACCTCTTGTTTTTATAGGCTTGATTACTTCAAACATTCCTTCCCTAGAACGGTTATACCAATTTCCCCCCATTCTGGCTACAGCATCTATTTTATTTGCATCTATCTTTCCATCTGCATCTAAAACAGTTTCTTTTATATGTAATTTTACAACTTCTGCGATGACTAAGTTTCCAGCACCTCCTTGATTTCCTAAAGCAATAACATCATTTACCTTGCACTCAAACTGAACAGGTGCTTCTTGTACCCGCGGCGGTCTTACAATATCTGAAGCCACCTCAGTTAGTCCTGATTTTATAAATTCATTAACGCCGTCAGGATATTCGGTAGAGGATAATGACATTTGTTGAACCATATCGTAATTTACAATATTAATTACCACTTCTTTGGTAATTAAAATATTTTCTAGGGTATGTTTTGTAGTATTATCCCTTACTCTTCTTGCTGGTGAAAAAACTAAAATTGGTGGATTCGCACTAAATACATTAAAAAAACTAAAAGGTGATAAATTAACATTCCCTACTCCATCCACAGTGCTTGCAAAAGCAATTGGGCGTGGAGAAACGGCACTTAATAAATAACCATGCAATTTGCCAGTACTAACTTCTTGAGGTAAAATTGATAACATCACAGCAAATATATTGAAACACTATCTTGTGTAAAAATATGTTTATACAATAATATCAACATATTTACTTTATATTTACTCTAAGCATTGATAAAATCTATACTAAAATTAGCATGCTAAAAAATAACTCGTTTAACCGTTGGCTATTATTTATTTCCTCTGTTGGAATTATATTCTTAATCATATGGAATACATTTTCATTTTTTAAAATTTTAAAAGAAAATGAACGAATAAAAATGGAAATATGGGCAACTGCTCAAGAAGATATCAAGAAAAGTGATCAGTTAAAGTTAAGTTTTAGCGAAACATCACTCGAAGTATTACAGAGTAATACGACGACTCCAATGATATCATATAGCCCAAAAGAGGAAACTTATATCCATAGAAATATTTCTAAAAATGAAATTAATACCCCTGAAAAAAGAGAGAAACTTATCAACCGTTTTACTGAGGAATATAAACCTATAGAGGTCTATTACAATGAAGAATTATTACAAATTATCTATTTTGGAAATTCTCCACTGATCAACAAAATTAAATATTATCCTATTGCACTCATTTTTATAATGCTGCTTTTCTTTTTTGCTATTTATTTCTTTTTCAGAACAGCCAGAGCCTCCGAACAAAACAAACTCTGGGCAGGAATGGCGAAAGAAACAGCTCATCAAATTGGGACTCCGCTTTCATCATTAGTGGGATGGACTGAGATATTAAAATCTGAAAATGTAGACCCATCATACATTCTTGAAATGGAAAAAGATATTGAAAGATTAAAAACGATTACCGATCGTTTTTCTAAAGTTGGTTCTGTCCCTACAATGAAAATAACTGATGTAGTTAAAGAAACTAAAACTTCATTTGATTATCTTCAACGACGTTCCTCTAAACTAATTAACTTCTCTATTGATCTTCCAAACATCCCTTTAACTGTTAATTTAAATCCTCAGTTATACAGCTGGACCATCGAAAATATTGTAAAAAATGGAATAGATGCAATGAAAGGGAAAGGAGATATTCATATCTCTATTACCAGCAATTTAAAATCTGCTTTTATTAGAATATCCGATACGGGAAAAGGAATCTCAAAAAAGGATTTTAACACAATTTTTTCGCCAGGAGTAACCTCTAAAAAAAGAGGTTGGGGCTTGGGGCTTTCCCTAGCAAAAAGAATTATNGAAGGGTATCATAAAGGGANAATAAGAGTNTTGAAAAGCAGTNTTGANGAAGGNACCACTATGGAAATTATGTTATACTTNAAGGAAGTANANTCTTTATAAGCCTTTAAAGTTGATTTGTATTTTTTNTGCTAGACTGATAAATTCCTCATCATTCATGACTANTTTNGACGTAAAAGACATGTCTTTTAAATGATTCATGGGGATTAAATGAACATGAACATGCGGAACTTCAAGACCAATNACCGATAANCCAACACGATTGCATTCTATTGTTTTTTCTANAGCCAAACCAACCTTTCTCGAAAAATTCATCAAGCCATTATACGTTTTCTNGTCTAAATCTAGTAAGCGNTCAACTTCTTTTTTTGGAACACAGAGNGTATGNCCTTTTGTATTGGGNTTNATATCNAAAAAAGCAAAAAAATCNTCAGTCTCAGCTACTTTATANCAGGGAATTTCNCCTTTGATTATTTTTGTAAAAATCGATTNCAAATCTTATACTCTAGTTATTTCTAATACATCAAACTTCATTGTTCCATTTGGAACAANTACCTCAGCTACATCACCAACTTTTTTCCCCAGTAAGCCTTTTCCTATAGGAGAATCTACTGATATTTTNCCTGCAGCTAAATCGGCTTCACTTTGCGCAACCAACTTGTANGTCATNNCCATTCCNTTGGTGGTATTTTTAATTTTTACNGTAGAGTGAATCAANGCTTTNGANGTNTCTAANTGTGATTCGTCAATNATTCTAGCAGTAGATAGGGTTGCTTCTAGTTTAGAAATATGCATNTCTAGCATTCCTTGCGCTTCTTTTGCAGCATCNTATTCTGCATTTTCACTTAGATCNCCCTTNTCTCTGGCCTCAGCTATTGCNTGAGACGCTTTGGGNCGTTCTACGTCTTTTAATTGATTTAATTCGTCTCTTAATTTTTTTAATCCTTCTGCGGTATANTATGAAATTTTACTCATAATTCTTNATTTTAATNATTTTTTACCGTGTTNCTTTTTGTTTTTNTCTNTCATCTTTCACAGTAATAAAAAAATCCCACACGAGATGGGATTNTAGNATACAAAGATACTAAAAAATAAAATATCAGTTNGTTTTTGTTGTACTTTTACCTTTTAATNAAATAAAAATGAAAAAANANATAGTTGCTTTACTAATGGTTTTANGTCTNNTTTCGTGCAGCAATAATGATGATAATAGTCAAAATCAAAATCCCTATTTGGCGATTCCTCCTGTAAACATCANTTTAAATTTAAATTTACCAGAATACAACGCANTAAAATTTCCAGGTAATTCAATTATTTATACGAATCAGGGTATCAAAGGAATTGTCATTTACTGTGTGACAGAAAATCAATATATTGCTTCAGAATTGA
>PAUJ01000003.1 GCA_002713705.1 Flavobacteriaceae bacterium | reverse complement strand
ATTCGAATCGAGCGAAAAACGGGATTCGAACCCGCGACCTCCACCTTGGCAAGGTGGCGCTCTACCAACTGAGCTATTTTCGCAATTAAATGAACATAGCTTTATGTGTCAAAGCGGTTGCAAATTTAAAACTTTTAAAACAACATCAAAGTGTTTTTAGTAAAAAATATAATAAAATATTATTTAATTTAATATATATAAATTGCGACTATATATTTCATTAATTTCTTTGGTCTTATTGCGCTTTAAATCAATTGATTCATTATTTAATTTACTTATTAAGTAGGACGTACACACCACTAAATATTAATTATTTTGCTAATATTAAGAATTAAAAACAATCATATTTAGCCATAAATTGTCTTGCTAATTCATTGAACCTGAATTTGAAAATAAGTAGAATTAAAGTAGCAATATTTACCTATTTTATAATCACTATATTTATAAAAAATGGAAATAATCCATATTAACTATTGGAAATTTTCCATTTTATTGTATATTTGAGAATGGATAAAGAACTAAAAATAGAGGCAAAGCGTTTTAAAAAAGTTAGGGAAGAGCAAAATTATACCCAACAATCTTTTGCAGAGTTATTGGATATTGGACTAAGTACTGTTGACATTGAGCGAGGTAAAACAAAAATTCCAGGAAAGGCGATAATGAGGCTTTTAAAAGATTTTCAAATCAATCCGCTTTGGCTATTTGGAGAAAGCTTTCAACAATATGTTGTTATTAACGGAAGGGATGTAAGTCCGAAAGTGATCACCATAAAAGAAGACAATACAGAAACTATTGTATTGGTCAATCAAAAAGCTGCTGCGGGTTATCCGCATAATATTCAAGATGTAGATTGGTATCAAACCTTACCTATTTTTAATTTCCCTTTACCAGAATATAGAAATGCTACGTATAGAGGCTTTCAGGTTGAAGGAGATAGTATGTTACCTAATATTCATCCCAACGATTGGGTTTTAGGACGCTCAGTATCTAATGTTACTGAAGCATCAGATAATAAGATTTATATTGTAGTGCTTCATGATTCTGTTTTAGTAAAGAAGCTTCAAAAAACAAATGATTCATCAAAAATTAGATTAATATCTTTAAATGAGGAGTATCTACCCATTGAAGTTAATATTGTTGATATTCAAGAGTTATGGCAAGTTAATAGCAAACTTACTTTTGGGATTGATGAACCTTCAGGTAGTAATTTACTTAAAGAATTACAACAATCTATGGAAGACTTAAAGGGACAAATAAATAGTCTTAGATAAGGGATTTGCCTTTTAATTGTTTGATGTAATTCATTATTATTTTAGTAGCTCCTTTGTTGTTTTCGATAAATTTCTTAGCTATTTTACCCGATTTTATTCTAGTGTTTTTGTCAGTTACGAGCTTTTCTAGTGTTTTAGAACATTCAGTAGCATTTGAAATTGAAAACAATCCTTTCAGTTCTCTTAGCTCTTTAGCCTCTGGGAATTTTTCAAAACGATTGCCAATTACGATTGGAACTCCAAATGTGGCAGGTTCTAAAATATTATGCAATCCGGTATCGCCCATCCCGCCACCTATATAAGCAATATCAGCATGCGAATAAATTTTTGTTAGTAAACCCACCGTATCTATAATAAGCACATTGTATTGAGATATATTAGTTGATTTCTTTGTTGAAAACAAGCTGCTTTTTTGTTGAATATTTTTTCTAAATGATTCAATTTTAGAAGTATTTATTTCATGAGGCGCAATTATAAACTTCACATGGTCTGGAGCTTTATTGATGTAGTCAATTAAAACAGCTTCATCTTCAGGCCAGGTACTTCCGCAAACAATACATAGATTATTTTGTTTGAATTCTGAAATAAACGCTAAGGTGTTATCTTGCAGTAATTGATTACTAACACGATCAAATCTAGTGTCACCACTAACAGTAGCTTCTTTGATGTTAATATTGTTTAATAATTCCTTTGAAGTTTCATCTTGAACAAAAAAATGATCAAAACTATTTAATACTTTTCTCATAAAAACTCCATGGGGTTTAAAAAAGATCTGTTCTTTTCTAAACAGTCCTGAAACCAAAAATGTGTGTATATTTTTTTCTTTTAATTGAATTAAATAATTGGGCCAAAACTCATATTTAATAAAAATGGCTAATGAAGGATGTGCTAATTCAATGAATTTTTTTGCGTTTGACATCGTGTCAATTGGTAAATAAAGAACAATGTTCGCAAGAGTTGTGTTTTTTTTTACTTCAAAGCCTGAAGGGGAGAAAAAGGTGACAATTAATTTATGGTCAGGAAATAACTCTTTTGTTTTTTCCATGATAGGAACACCTTGTTCATATTCTCCTAAAGATGCGCAATGAAACCAAATGGTTTTATCATTAGGATGAATGGTTTCTTTTAGGGTATTAAAAACTTTTTTTCTGCCATCAACAAACAGACTCATTTTTTTACTAAAAAAAGTAGTTAGCAAAATTAGCTTACTGGTTATAAATATTGAAAAATTATATAATAAATGCATCAGATGGTACTATACTGCTAAAATACGTTTCTTTATGGAATTACATTGTTTGTCGATTTCAAATTTTGTAATTTTGTACTTTATTTTGTAATAATTAAAGGCTTTAGGGCGAAACGTTTAAACGAGTATATTATTTTTACACACTCATATACTTGAATAGTAGCGAACAGCATATGCCCATTAAATAATAATAATTATAGGCGCATGAAAAAAATACAAATGGTTGACCTTAAAGGTCAATATAATAGAATAAAGGATCAAGTAGATGCATCCATTTTAAACGTAATTGAAACAACTGCTTTTATAAATGGTCCAGAAGTTCATGCTTTTCAAAAAGAATTAGAAGCGTATTTAGAAGTTAAACATGTGATTCCTTGTGCCAATGGTACAGACGCATTACAGATAGCTATGATGGGTTTAGGTTTAAAACCTGGCGATGAAGTAATAACGGCCGATTTTACTTTTGCTGCAACTGTTGAGGTTATTGCTCTATTGGGATTAACACCTGTTTTAGTCGATGTAGATCCTATTACATTTAATATTGATGTAAATGCTATTAAAAATGCAATTACTCCAAACACCAAGGCAATAGTGCCTGTACATTTATTTGGTTTAGCTGCAAATATGGATGAGATTATGAAATTAGCAAATGAGCATAACTTATTTGTAATTGAAGATAATGCTCAGGGTATTGGTGGATATTATGCCTCAAAAGATGGCACTAAAAAGAAAACGGGTACGATAGGACACGTAGCTTCTACCTCATTTTTCCCTTCTAAAAATTTGGGTTGTTATGGAGATGGTGGTGCTATTTTTACAAATGATGATGATTTGGCTTACACAATTAGGGGTATTGTAAACCACGGAATGTATATAAGGTACCATCATGATGTAGTAGGAGTAAATTCAAGGTTGGATTCAATTCAAGCTGCAGTTTTAAGGGCTAAGCTTCCAAATTTAGATGCCTATAATGATGCTAGGCGATTGGCAGCCTCAAAATATGCAAAGGCTTTTCAAGGAATTGATGGGGTAATTACTCCTGGTTGTTTTTGCGACTGTTCTATAGAAAATAAAGAAAAATGCAATTTACACGTATACCATCAATATACCTTAAAAATTATAAATGCTGATAGAGATGCGCTAGCTGCACATTTAAATAAAAATGGAATTCCTTGTGGTGTTTATTATCCAATTCCATTGCATTTGCAAAAAGCATATATAGATGATAGGTATAAAGAAGAAAACTTTAAAGTGACCAATCAATTAATAAAAGAAGTTATTTCATTGCCTATGCACACAGAATTGGAGGATGAACAAATCGATTTTATAACTTCAACGGTTATTGATTTTTTAAAAAACAATTAGCATGAAAAAAATATTGGTAACTGGAGGTTTAGGATATATTGGTTCCCATACCGTAGTTGAATTACAAAAAACAGGTTTTGAGGTTGTAATTATCGATGATCTTTCCAATTCTTCCAAAGAGGTTTTAAGTAGGATTACCTCTATTACTGGAATTAAACCTGATTTTGAAGAAATAGATTTAAAAAATAAACAAGCAGTTGAGCAATTCTTTAAAAACTATTCCATTGATGGGGTAATTCATTTTGCGGCTTCAAAGGCGGTAGGTGAAAGTGTGAATGAGCCATTAAAGTATTATGAAAATAACATTACAACATTAACCTACGTACTAAAGGAAATGATTGCGAACAAGGTGGCTAATTTTATTTTCAGTTCTTCTTGCACAGTTTATGGCCAAGCAGATGAATTGCCAATTACGGAAAATGCACCTACAAAACCTGCAGAATCTCCTTATGGCGCTACAAAAAAAATGGGTGAAATTATTATTGAGGACACTACAAAAGTAACTGCATTAAAGGCAATTGCATTGCGTTATTTTAATCCGATTGGAGCACATGAAACCGCTAAAATTGGCGAATTACCTTTAGGAGTTCCTCAAAATTTAATTCCATTTGTAGTGCAAACTGCAGCTGGAATTAGAGAATGTCTCTCTGTTTTTGGTGATGATTATAACACTCCCGATGGCACTGCAGTTCGCGATTATATTCATGTTGTAGATTTAGCAAAAGCTCATATTATAGCCTTAAATAGATTGTTAAAAAATAAAAACAAAGCAAAATTTGAGTTTTTTAATATCGGAACTGGAAAAGGAAGTTCCGTGCTGGATGTCATAAATGCTTTTGAAAAAGCTACGAATAAAAAAGTGGATTATAAAATAGTAGACAGACGTCCAGGAGATGTAACTTCAGCTTATGCAGACACTAGTTTAGCCAATAATGAATTAGGTTGGAAAGCTAAATTAGGTTTAGAAGAAGCATTGGCTAGTTCATGGAAGTGGCAGGAAAGTTTAAAATAAAGTAGTTAGAGTTCAAATGAAGCGGCACTAGTAGTTAGACTTCTATCTATCTTCCGCATTAGACCTTGCAATACATTTCCGGGTCCTACCTCAATAAAATGAGTAGCTCCATCTGCAATCATTTGTTGCATGCTTTGAGTCCATTTTACAGGTGCAGTTAATTGAGAAACTAAATTCTTTTTAATTTCTGAAGGATCAATAACCGCGGTAGTACTTACATTTTGATAAATAGGACATGCAGGATTTGTAAAAGGAGTATTTTCTATAGCTGCAGCCAATTCTTCTCTTGCTGGCTCCATAAGAGGGCTATGAAAGGCTCCGCCTACTGGTAAAACCAATGCTCTTCTTGCTCCAGCTTCCTTCATGGCTTCACATGCTAAATGGATAGCGTTTACTTCTCCTGAAATCACTAATTGGCCGGGACAATTATAATTTGCCGCTACCACAATACCAGGGGTTTCTGTACATATTTTTTCAACAACAGCATCTTCTAAACTTAACACTGCTGCCATCGTAGAAGGTGTTACTTCACAAGCTTTTTGCATTGCTTGAGCTCTTTTTGATACCAAAAGAAGTCCATCCTTAAAGCTCAAGGTTTTATTTGCAACTAAAGCGGATATTTCACCTAAAGAATGGCCAGCAACCATATCTGGTTGAAATGATTCGCCCAATACTTCAGCTAAAATAGTAGAGTGTAAAAATATTGCAGGTTGGGTTACTTTAGTTTCTTTTAATGCTTCCACTGTGCCCTCAAACATTATTTTAGTGATGTCAAAACCTAAAAGTTCATTAGCTTGATGAAACAATTCTTTTGCTTTGGAAGACTTTTCGTATAGGTTCAATCCCATTCCTGTAAATTGTGCTCCTTGTCCTGGAAAAATATATGCGTTCATCTGTTTGTATTATTTTATTATTGGAGTTTGTAAATCTTTATTTCTTTAAGATGATTATTGTTCTTAATTCGATTCAAAAATAATTTATTAATTAAATTTTATAAAGTTTAGTTGCTAACAAAGGTTTGATAAGAAAAATCAAATTTATGTTTTTCATCTTTCAAATGGAATTCTTCAGAAATAAGCTTCCAATCCTCTGAAGGGATTTCAGGAAAAAAAGTATCTGCATCAAATGAACTATTCACTCGGGTTAATTCAATTTTATCTGCTATTTTCATTCCTAGTTGATAGATCTCTCCTCCACCAATAATAAAAATTTGAGAATCATTTTTTGAGATCTCCAATGCTTCAGTCATGGAATGAACAATAATAGCACCTTCTGGATGGTAATCGGTATTACGTGTAATAACAATATGTACTCTATTTGGTAGTGGTTTTGGAAACGATTGAAATGTTTTTCGTCCCATGATAATATGATGACCAGTAGTTAATTTCTTAAATCGTTTAAAGTCTTTTGGTAAATGCCAAACCAGATCGTTGTCTTTGCCTAGTTCATTATTAGATCCAGCAGCAGCTATAATTGTAATCATATTTTTTCCTCCGAATCTAGTGTTTTTTTTTCAGCTTCTAGTTTCTGTATCACTTCTTTTTCTGCTTTCTTGTCTAATTCAGATATCTTTTCTTCCTGTAGCTTTTTTAGTTTTTCTAATTGATGATTTTCCCATTCTTTATCCATAAATTTATTTTTAATTAAAACATTAAAAACATGGATTAAAAATAAAAACCCCCATGCTACAATTGTCCATACAAACCAAGGATAGCCTATTGGAGTAATTTCCTTTCCAACTCCTAAAGCTAAATTAATAATGGCCAATAAAATGGCACCAACAATAAAATAAATAAAATGAGAAAGTAAACCTTTTTTTTGAAGAATTCGCTTTCGAGCATATTCGTATTGCTCTCTTTGTTCAGCGTCATTTCGAAATTCTTTTTTAGATTTAGAAAACATATTCTTTTTTTTAGACTTAAGGTAAATATACTGTTTTTTTAAAATAAATTAAATAGCCACAGCACCTTTAATATGCGGGTGGTGCTCGTAATCTGTTAAAGTGAAATCATCAAATGTAAAATCGAAAATATTTTTCACTTCTGGATTTAAAATCATTTTAGGAAGCGGTTTTAGATCTCTTGATAATTGAAGATCTATTTGCTCTTGATGATTGCTATAAATATGTGCATCGCCAAAAGTATGTATAAAATCTCCTGCTTCTAGTCCACAAGCTTGAGCCATCATCATGGTAAATAATGCATAGGATGCTATGTTAAAGGGGACTCCTAAAAAGATATCGGCACTTCGCTGGTATAATTGACAAGATAACTTCCCATTGGCTACATAAAATTGAAAAAAAGCGTGACAAGGAGGTAAAGCTGCTTTACCATTAGCTACATTATCTGAAAATGTTTTACTGGTATCAGGTAACACACTTGGATTCCAGGCAGAAACTAACATTCTTCTGCTGTCTGGATTGGTTTTAATCGTTTCGATGATTTCTGAAATTTGATCAATTTCATCACCATTCCAATTACGCCATTGATATCCGTAAACAGGACCTAAATCACCTTTTTCATCTGCCCACTCATTCCAAATACGAACTCCATTTTCTTGAAGGTATTTAATATTGGTATCGCCTTTTAAAAACCATAACAATTCATAAACGATTGATTTTAAATGAAGTTTTTTTGTGGTTACCATTGGGAAACCTTTGCTTAAGTCGAATCGCATTTGGTAACCAAAAACACTTTTAGTTCCTGTTCCTGTTCTATCTTGTTTTGTGGTTCCGTTTTCTAAAACATGCTTTATAAGATCGTGGTATTGTTTCATAGATGACTCCTCGTAATAAAAGGGGGTTTTATAATAATAGATTCAAATTCTTATGAGGTTAAAAATAAAAAAAAGCTTTAGATAATTATTTCTAAAGGACCTTTATATTATTAAAAGTTATCAACGTAAATAGTGAATAACAAGAGGTTATATATAATTAAAATTTAAAGCAGGGATTTACCTCATAATCTTTAAAAGATAAAAAAAGAAACATTAAAAAAATGATTAAAATTAATCTTATCCTATAATCATTCCAGCGATGGTAGCTGAAATTAAAGATGCGATACTACCACCGATTAATGCTTTCATTCCAAATTTTGATAAGGTTTTACGTTGTCCCGGTGCTAATGATCCAATTCCCCCAATTTGAATGCCAATGGAAGCAAAATTTGCAAAACCGCATAACATATAGGTGGCCATGATAATTGACTTTTCATAGGTTAAATGAGTGGCATTGGCAACATTTTTAAGATCTGCAAGCTGTATATAGCCAAGAAATTCACTAGCTACTAATTTGATTCCTAAAAGTTGTCCCATCATCATCATATCTTCTTTTGCAACTCCAATTAACCACATTAATGGAGCGAATACAGTACCAAGAATGGCTTCTAATGAAAGTTGATCATAGGAAGAATTTGCTGCAACCCAGCTATTAATAGTAGTAAAACCTCCAAGCCAACCTAGAATTCCATTGAACATTGCTATAAAGGCAACAAAAACTAACAACATAGCGCCAACATTTACAGCTAACTTTAATCCTTCTGTAGTTCCGATTGCGATTGAATCTAATACGTTAGATCCAATTTTTTCTGAAGAAACTTCAACATCTGTATTGATGACCTCGGTTTGTGGGTATAATATTTTTGAAATTACAATGGCACCTGGCGCAGCCATAACCGATGCTGCTAATAAATGCTTTGCAAACAATAATCTAAGTACTGGATCATTACCACCTAAAAACCCAATATATGCAGCAAGAACGGCGCCTGCAACAGTTGCCATTCCTCCAATCATTACTAAAAGTATTTCTGATTTAGTCATTTTTTCTAAATACTCTTTGATAAGAAGGGGAGCTTCTGTTTGTCCTAAAAAGATATTTCCAGCGACACTAAAGCTTTCGGCACCAGATATTTTTAATAGTTTTGATAATAACCAACCAAAGGCTTTAACTACTTTTTGGATAACCCCAAAGTAAAATAACACAGATGTTAATGCAGAGAAGAAGATGATAGTTGGTAATACTTGAAATGCAAAAATAAATCCAAAGGTATCCATATCTACTACCAGTCCTTCAAATAAGAACTTACTACCAGCTCTTGTAAATTCTAATATGCTTACAAATACTTTTCCAACAGCCTCAAATGCATTTTGTACAAAAGAAACTTTTAGAACACCAATAGCAATAAATAATTGAAACGCTAAGCCAATACCTACTGTTTTCCAATTAATAGCTTTTCTGTTACTGCTAAATAAAAATGCGATAAATAACAAGGAAGTCATTCCTAAAACACCTTTCCAAATACTCGTAAAAGAAAAACCTTGACTTGGTATTACTCCTGAATTCGATTCTGATTGCAGTATTTCTTCTTTTTGTTCGCCGATGGAACTTATAAATTTATAATTCGATCCATTTTCAGTGAATATTAATGTTGAATCGGTAAGCTCACTTATTTTATACCTTCTAATAGTATCCGTAGGTTGATTGTAATAAAAAATCATTAACTTATTTTGGAACATATAATCTCCGGAAGCTTTTAAGTTTTCTTTAGCTTCTAATTCGTATGAAAAAGTTCCATCCCTTAGTGTTAAAAAGTCGTTTTCTGGATTTATACTTATTAAAGATTCTTCTTCTGCATTTTCAATACTAGAAAACTGCCATTTTTTCTCTAAGTTTTGTCCAAATGATAAAAACTGAACTAAAACTAAAACTCCAACTAATAAATATTTTTGCATAGGATGCTATTGTCTTTTTGAAATTTCGTCTCGAATACTTACTGCTTTTTCATATTCTTCACTATTAACTGCATCTTCAAGCATTTTTTTTAGTTTTTTTAATGAATGCTTGCTGAAGTCTTCTCGAGTAGAAATAGAAGATTTTTTATCGTCACCAGTAATAAGCTGTTTGATAACAGTCGCTGCTTTCTTGGAAAGATCATTTTTGTAGGGCTCTACTTCCGTTT
Source organism: Flavobacteriaceae bacterium (assembly GCA_002713705.1). GTDB lineage: Bacteria > Bacteroidota > Bacteroidia > Flavobacteriales > Flavobacteriaceae > Marifrigoribacter. Next base: position 52,936 of record PAUJ01000003.1, on the reverse strand, counting down.
TAATACCAGCTTTGTCTAGAATATTTTTATAGGTAAAAATTGGTGCATCAAAACGCAGTGCTAAAGCAATAGCATCACTAGTTCTTGCGTCTATTATTTCTTCAATGCCATCTCTTTCACAAATAATACTAGAATAAAAAACACCATCTAATAATTTATGAATAATTACTTGTTGAACAACAATATCGTATCGTGTTGCAAAGGTTTTAAATAAATCATGGGTTAGAGGCCTAGGTGGCATAATTTCTTTCTCTAGTGCAATAGCTATAGATTGGGCTTCAAAAGCACCTATAACGATTGGTAATTTTTGATCTCCATTTTCTTCACTCAAAATTAATGCATAAGCACCATTTTGAGTTTGACTGTATGAAATCCCTTTAATATTTAGTTTTATTAAACTCATTAAAATATATTAAAAAAAAACTGTTTAATTTTTTGGGTTCGCCTAAAATTAAACAGCCCATTTATTAAGGCCCAAATTAATAAAAAATTATGCGTTATTACTTTTAAACTCCTTTAATTTTTCTATTAGTAGTGGTACAAACTCAAAAGCATCTCCAACGATACCATAATCAGCAGCTTTAAAGAAAGGCGCTTCAGGGTCATTATTGATTACAACTTTTACTTTTGAAGAATTTACTCCTGCTAAATGTTGAATTGCTCCAGAAATACCAATTGCAATGTATAAATTAGAAGATACTGGTTTTCCAGTTTGTCCCACGTGTTCACCATGAGGTCTCCAACCTAAGTCACTCACTGGTTTTGAACAAGCAGTAGCTGCACCTAATACCTCAGCTAAATCTTCAATCATTCCCCAGTTTTCAGGACCTTTCATGCCACGTCCTGCAGAAACTACGATATCAGCATCTGCAATAGTTACTTTGTCGTTAGTTTTTTCTATAGAAGCCACCTTGGTATTAAAGTCTTTTTCTGATAAACTTGGAGAGAACGCTTCTGTAGTTAAAGAAGTATCATTTTCTAAAACACCAAAAGCATTTTTAGCAAGTGCAATTAATTTTTTTTCGGTAGTAATTTCTGTAGTAGCAAACGCTTTATTTGAAAATACGGTTGAGCTTATTTTAAATGGTGAAGTACTTGTTGGCAATTCCGTCACATTTGGGACAAACCCAGCTTCCATATTTACCGCTAATAAGGGTGCAAGATACTTGCTGTTTGCACTGGATGAAATTATTACTACAGGTGATGCTTCACTTTTTGCAGCTTGTGCAATCGTATCTGCATAAGCTGAAGCATTAAAAATTTGCAATTGATCATTAGAAACTTGAAGAACTTTAGAAGCTCCATATTTTCCTAATTGATCGGTATTATTACCATTTATGGATATTGCAGTAACCGAGGTTCCTAACATATCGGCTATCCCTTTTGCATAGGATACCGCTTCGAAAGCTATTTTTTTAAACGTACCTTTTTCAGATTCTGTATATACTAATACTGACATATTTTATTTTTTGTCATCCTGAACTAAATTCAGGACTTTTTTAAACATTTCTTTAATTTTATAAGTTTCCGAATTATTTCGGAATGATTTAACCAGCGTCTAAATCACCTTTGCTTCATTGTGCAACAGGTTGATTAATTCATCAACATTATCTACCAATTTAACAGCACCTTTTGAATCTGGTTTTGAGAAACCAGTAATTTTTGTTTCTATATTGGTATTTATTGGTTCTTTTACTTTTAACGGTTTGCTACGTGCTTGCATAATACCTCTCATATTTGGAATTCGAAGGTCAGATTCTTCAACAATACCTTTTTGTCCAGCTACAACTAAAGGGAGGTTAGTATTAATAATTTCATTACCACCATCTATTTCACGAGCTGCGGTTACATTGGTTCCTTCTACTTCAATATTGATACACATATTGACAAAATTAGCATCTGTCAATTTAGCAATCATTCCTGGAACCATTCCACCATTATAATCGATGGATTCACGACCGCCAATTATTAAATCATATTCACCTTCATTAGCAATATTTGCAAGTTGTTTTGCAACATAAAAACCATCAGTAGCAGCCGCATTAACTCTTATTGCTTCGTCTGCACCTATTGCCAATGCCTTTCTTAAAGTTGGTTCTGTTTCTGGTCCTCCAACATTTACAACATGAACTGTTGCACCTTGTTTTTCTTTAAACCACATAGCACGTGTTAATCCAAATTCATCATTAGGATTAATTACAAATTGAACACCATTTGTGTCAAATTTAGAATTTTCTTCAGTAAAATTAATTCTAGATGTAGTGTCTGGTACGTGACTTATACACACTAATATTTTCATAGTAATATTTTATTATTTATTTTTTTTAAGAAATTTTATGGCATAAAAAAGCTTTAAATTTCAAGTTACAAATATAAGGATATTTTTATGCTTTTTACTATGCACGCATAATAAAAATTAGTTAAAACTTTAGAAAAAAATAGGGAGCCATATATAAATAATAGTATTTTTGTAACTCTTTTTATAAAGAGAAAATTATGTAGTAGATTTTTTAAATCTGATACGATTCAGGTTTTTTTTAAATTATAATATTAAATATGAAAACAATTCAATTTAGAGAAGCTATTTGTGAAGCCATGAGTGAAGAAATGCGTCGTGATGAAAGCGTTTATTTAATGGGTGAGGAAGTTGCCGAATACAATGGTGCTTATAAAGCTAGTAAGGGAATGTTAGATGAATTTGGCGAGTTAAGAGTTATTGATACTCCAATAGCTGAACTTGGTTTTTCAGGAATTGCTATTGGTTCTGCTATGAATGGTAATAGACCTATAGTTGAATACATGACTTTTAATTTCTCCTTAGTAGGGATTGATCAAATAATAAATAATGCCGCAAAAATGCGTCAGATGAGTGGTGGGCAATTTAATATTCCTATCGTATTTAGAGGTCCAACAGCCTCTGCTGGTCAACTTGCTGCAACTCATTCTCAAGCCTTTGAAAGTTGGTATGCCAATTGTCCGGGTTTAAAAGTAGTAGTTCCTAGTAATCCTAAAGATGCAAAAGGTCTTTTAAAAAGCGCAATTAGAGATGATGATCCAGTTATCTTTATGGAAAGTGAACAAATGTATGGTGATAAAGCTGAGGTTCCAGAAGGAGAATATTTAATTCCTTTAGGGGTTGCTGAAATAAAAAGACAAGGAACGGATGTCACTATCGTATCTTTCGGAAAAATTATTAAAGAAGCCTATAAAGCAGCTAATGTGCTTTCTGAAGAAGGTATTGAATGTGAGGTTATTGATTTGCGTACCGTAAGACCATTAGATCATAAAACAATTTTAGAATCTGTTAAAAAAACGAACCGTCTAGTGATCCTAGAAGAAGCATGGCCTTTTGGAAATATTTCAACAGAAATTACATATCAAGTACAAGAACAAGCTTTCGATTATTTAGACGCTCCAATTATTAAAATAAATACAGCAGATACACCAGCGCCATTTTCTCCAGTTTTACTTGCGGAATGGTTACCCAATAGTACTGATGTAATAAAGGCGGTAAAAAAAGTGTTATATAAATAAGATATACTACATGTATTAATTGACTTTGTAAATTATTTTTTTAAAATTACTTTTCTTATTATTAATATCTTAACATCGAATTACTTTTGATGAGGCATTTTTATTTTTATATATTACTCTTTTTTACTTCATTGGTTCAATCACAAACCAAGGTAAGTGGGGAGATAAAAGATGAATTTGGAGATCCAGTTGCTTTTGCTAATGTTTTTTTTAAAGATTCTAATCAAGGAACAATTACCAACGAAAACGGGAGGTTCTATTTAGAATCTAATGAAACCTATACCACTGTAATTTTTTCATTTATTGGATATACTACTTTAGATTTAGATCTTGAAAAAAAGAGTAATTTTAAAATGAATATTATTCTAAAAGAAGAGCCTGCTTCTTTAAAAGAAGTAATTATTTTTAGTGGAAAACAGTCAAAAAAAAATAATCCTGCTATTGACATTCTTCGTAAAATTTGGGAAAATAGAAGAGAAAATGGGGTTAAAAAGTTTGATCAATATTCTTATAATAAATATGAAAAATTAGAATTCGATATAAATACTATTGACAGTAATCTTATTAAAAGTAGAACATTTAGAGGAATAGAATTCATTTTTGATAAAGTTGATACTTCAAGGGTGACAGGGAATACGTACCTGCCAGTTTTTATTAATGAAGCTTATTCAAAGGTATACGGTGATAATAAAATTGATAAAGAAAAAGAACTTTTAGAGGGTAATAAAAACTCGGGCTTTGAAAACAATCAATCATTGATAGAATTAGTGAAAGATTTGTATTCAGATTTTGATATTTATGACAATCATTTAAAATTCTTTGATGTAGCTTTTAATAGCCCATTATCTACAAATGGAATTAATATTTATAATTATGTGTTATTAGATAGTGCTTTTGTTGGTGATAAGTGGTGTTACAATATTGTTTATTATCCTAGAAGAAAAAATGAATTAACATTTAAAGGAGACTTTTGGGTAAATGATAGCACTTGGGCCATTAAAGAAATTAATTTACAAGCATCAAAAAGTGTAAATTTAAATTGGGTGCGTGAAATTTATATTGAACAAGAATTTGATGTACTAAACGATTCTACTTTTTTAATAACAAGAGATTACATGTTAAGTGACTTTAGTTTTAGGAAAAAAGAAAGTGCTCATGGTATGTATGGAAAAAGAACTACTCTTTTTAATAACTACAAATTTGATATTCCTAAGGACGAAAAATTTTATAAAGAGAATATAGATCCCTATGATTATGAAGTTTACAATCGATCTGATAGTTTTTGGGACGAAAGAAGAATGGAATCTTTAAGTAGTGACGAAAAAGGTATTTATAAAATGTTAGACACCTTGATAACAGTTCCACGATTTAAAAATTTATATACAATAGGTGCTTTAGTCGCCAGTGGATATTATGAATTTAAAGGTTTTGATGCTGGGCCAGTTTTTTCTGTTTTAGGTTATAATGACGTCGAAGGTTTGCGACTTCGACTTGGAGGAAGAACATATTTTGGTCAAAATGATATGTGGAGATTAGAAGGTTTTGGTGCTTATGGATTTAAAGATGAGAAATTTAAATATGGTTTGTCTGGCAAGGTATTGCTAAGTAAAAAAAACAGAAAAATTTTATTTGGAGGTCATCGAAAAGATATAGAACAAACAGGAGCTAGTTTAACCAATAGTAATGATGTTTTGGGAAGAAATAGAGCATCTTCCGGATTGGTTACAATAGGGGCAAACGATCGTTTAACCAATATAGATCTTTTTACTTTAGGCTATGAAATGGAGCCTGCTAAAAATTTTATTTTTAGAATAACAGGTTCTCATCGAACATTAAAGTCTGCTTCAGGTACCTTTAGTTTAAGTTATTATGATAAAAATGGCACCATTAATGACATATTAAAACAGTCTGAATTAGAATTAGGGATTAATTACACTCCAGGACGTAAAACTTCTGGGTATGGAGTAGAAAGAAAATTAATAAATCAAGGAGATTTTCCTTCCTTTTTCTTAGGTTATACTTTTGGTTTAAAAAATGTTTTAAAAAGTGACTTTGATTATCACAGAGTACAAACCTTATATACGCAACCTTGGAATGTTGGAGGTCTAGGAAGACTATATACCACCGTTGAATTAGGGAAAATATTTGGTACTGTTCCTGTTGGCTTATTAAGTCCTATTCCGGGAAATCAAACACTGTGGAGTATTTATAACACTTTTACACAATTAGATTACTACGAATTTGTAAGTGATACCTATGCATCTTTTCATTTAAAGCATAATTTTGGAGGACGATTTTTTGGGAGAGTTCCCTTGATTCGAAAATTAAATTTACGTGAATTGGTGGGTTTTAGAGCGGTATGGGGTCAGATTTCAGATGCAAATAATGCTATTAATGTTGGGGTAGATGGTTTGCCAATTCTTTACCAATCTCCAGAAGATATCTACTGGGAATGGAGTGCTGGGGTTGGGAATATTTTTAAAATATTTTCAATTCAACTTAATTTTCGTGGCAACTATTTTGATAATCTAGGAGCAAGGAACTTTGGAATAACAGGGAATTTTAGTTTTTCTTTTTAATAATAAAATCTTCTATTTTAAAAAGGAAATTATAATTTTGCATAAAATTTAGATATGGCTAAAAACGGAAACAAATCTTTTGATGTATTAATAGAGATACCAAAAGGAAGTAGAAATAAATACGAATACGATTTCGATTTACATAAAATTAGATTTGATAGGATGTTGTTTTCATCTATGATGTATCCAGCAGATTACGGATTTATACCTGAAACATTAGCGTTAGATGGCGATCCCTTAGATGTTTTAGTTCTTGGAAGTCAGCCAACATTTCCAATGTGTGTGATGGAAGTAAAACCTGTAGGCGTATTTCATATGGCTGATGAAAAAGGACCAGATGAGAAATTAATTTGTGTTCCAATTTCGGATCCTATTTGGAATCGTTTAAATGATCTGTCTGATATGAATCCTCATATGGTAAAAGAAATAGAACATTTTTTTCAAGTATATAAAGATTTAGAGGAGAAAAAAGTTGATGTTGGAGGATGGGGAGATGCTTCAGAAGCCTATGAGATTTTGAATAAATGTGTGGATAGGTACGAGAATAGTGAGCATAAAACTAATGGTAACTTTACCATTTAAAAGCTACTAATAAACATAAAGTTAACACCTCAGAATTAGTTTTCTGAGGGGTTTTTTATTCTATTTAGATTTACTACTTTTGCAAACCTTAATAATAAAATAATAAAATAATAAAATATGGAATCAATGATGATTTATATGCCAATAGCGGCAGCCATAATCGGTCTAGCTTATATGTGGATAAAAAGATCTTGGGTATTAAAACAAGATGCAGGAGATGGTAAAATGGCTGAAATTTCTAGCCACATTTATGAAGGTGCTTTGGCATTCTTAAAAGCAGAATATAAGTTACTAACCATATTTGTTTTAGTTTCTAGTGTTTTATTAGCAATTGTATCTCAAGTTGTAGAATCTACAAGTATATTAATTGTTATTGCTTTTATCTTTGGAGCTGTATTTTCTGCATTAGCAGGTAACATGGGTATGAAGATCGCTACTAAAACAAATGTAAGAACCACACAAGCAGCTAGAACAAGTTTGCCACAAGCATTAAAAGTTTCTTTTGGTGGTGGAACTGTTATGGGATTGGGCGTAGCTGGTTTAGCCGTTCTTGGTTTAACTGTATTTTTTATAGCTTTCTTTTGGATTTTTATGCCAAACGGTTGGACAAATACAACAGACATGACTAAAATATTAGAAACCCTTGCAGGGTTTTCTTTAGGTGCAGAATCTATCGCTTTATTTGCTCGTGTTGGTGGAGGTATCTACACAAAAGCTGCCGATGTTGGTGCAGATTTAGTAGGTAAAGTAGAAGCTGGTATTCCAGAAGATGATCCTCGTAATCCAGCAACCATTGCTGATAATGTTGGAGATAATGTAGGTGATGTTGCAGGAATGGGAGCAGATTTATTTGGTTCCTACGTAGCAACAGTGTTAGCTGCTATGGTTTTAGGGAACTATATTATAGATGTAAACAACATAGACCTATTTGCAGGCTTTGGTAAAATAGGACCTATATTATTACCGATGTCTATTGCTGGTATTGGAATACTTATTTCCATGCTTGGTACTATGCTAGTAAGTATTAAAAGTAACGATGCCAAAGAATCTCAAGTTATGGGAGCTCTTAATAAAGGAAACTGGTTTTCAATTTTATTAGTAGCAGTGTCTTGTTATTTCTTATGTATCTGGATGTTACCAGAAAGCATGAAAATGAATTTCTTTGAATCCAATGGTAATGTGTTAAAATATATTTCTGCAATGCGTGTTTTTTATTCAACTTTAGTTGGTTTAGTTGTTGGAGCAGTTATTTCTTCAGTAACCGAATACTATACTGGTTTAGGTAAAAAACCAATTTTAAATATTGTGCAAAAATCTGCTACAGGAGCAGGTACAAATATTATTGCAGGTTTAGCAACAGGGATGATCTCAACTTTCCCAACAGTAATTTTATTCGCTGCTGCAATCTGGTCATCTTATGCTTTTGCAGGATTTTATGGTGTTGCTATGGCAGCATCAGCAATGATGGCTACAACAGCGATGCAATTAGCAATTGATGCATTTGGACCTATTTCAGATAATGCAGGTGGAATTGCTGAAATGAGCGAACAAGATCCTATCGTTAGAGAACGCACAGATATTTTAGATTCAGTTGGTAATACAACAGCTGCAACTGGTAAAGGTTTTGCTATTGCTTCTGCAGCATTAACTTCATTGGCATTGTTTGCAGCATATGTAACATTTACTGGTATTGATGGTATTAATATTTTTAAAGCACCTGTTTTAGCCATGTTATTTGTTGGAGGTATGGTACCAGTGGTATTCTCTGCCTTGGCAATGAATGCAGTTGGTAAAGCGGCGATGGAAATGGTATATGAAGTACGTCGTCAGTTCAAAGAAATTCCAGGAATTATGGAAGGTACTGGGAAACCAGAATATGATAAATGTGTAGCAATTTCTACGGAAGCATCCCTAAAGGAAATGATGTTACCAGGTTTATTAACTATTGGTTTTCCCTTAGTGATTGCATTTGTACCAATGCTTTTTGGAATGGATAATTTAATGATTGCTGAAATGTTAGGCGGTTATATGGCTGGAGTAACAGTAAGTGGTGTGCTTTGGGCAATTTTCCAAAACAATGCAGGTGGTGCTTGGGATAATGCTAAAAAATCGTTTGAAGCAGGTGTAATGATTAATGGTGAGATGACACATAAAGGGTCTGCCGCTCATGAAGCAGCAATCACAGGAGACACCGTTGGTGATCCATTTAAAGACACTTCTGGGCCATCCATGAACATCTTAATTAAACTTACGTGTTTAATTGGATTGGTGATCGCACCTATATTAGGAGGACATAGTTCTGAAGATAAAGTAAAAGTGTTAGAGACGGTCGTTGTAGTTGAAGAGGTAATGAAAAGTAACACTTCAGAATTGCAAGGAGTTTGGTCATTAGACGCTAGTCATTCTTATGTAGATTTTTCTATCAGACACTTTTTAGCTAAATCAAAAGGTAGTTTTCAAAAAATTCAAGGTGTCATAGATTTTTCTGATACCCCTTCTATGAACGTTACTATTGATGTTGAGTCAATTAATACTTCAAATGAAAATAGAGACAATCATTTAAGATCAGATGAGTATTTTGATACAGCTAAATTTCCAACGATGACTTTTGTTTCAAAAAGTTTTAAAAATACAGGTAATGGAATGAGCGTAACCGGAGACTTAACAATAAGAAATATTACCAAGGAAATAGAATTTCCTCTGATTTATCTAGGTAAACAAGATACAGGTAGGGGATATCCGTCTGCTGCTTTTGAAGGTGAAATTACGATAAAGAGAACAGAATTTGGTGTTGGAAAAGAAGGTGTTTCTCTTGGTGATGAAGTTACTATTGAATTTTCATTAGAACTCAACCCAAAGAAAGAAGATTAAAATTACTTAATTAATATTCATAAAAAAAACCTACTAAAATTAGTAGGTTTTTTTTATGAATATATTTTTAACGTTTTGTTTAAAACAATCCATTAATCTCCGCATCAATCTTATTGATGATGTTTCCAAGATCTTCTGGGTTATCTACAAAATCGATATGGTCGACATCTAAAATTATTATTTTTCCTTTTTTATATTGATCAATCCAGGCTTCATAACGTTCATTAAGTCTACTTAGGTAATCAATACTAATAGAGCTTTCGTACTCTCTTCCTCGCTTATGGATTTGACCCACTAAATTTGGTATCGAACTTCTCAAGTAGATTAGTAAATCTGGTGCTTCTGTTACGCTTTCCATTAAATCGAATAATGAGCGGTAATTTTCATAATCACGATTGGTCATTAATCCCATCGCATGAAGATTAGGGGCGAAAATAAATGCATCTTCATAAATCGTTCGATCTTGAATAATGGTTTTTTTATCTCTTCGAATATCTAAAATTTGTCGAAAACGAGAATTTAAAAAATAAACCTGAAGATTAAAAGACCAACGTTCCATTTTATTGTAGAAGTCATCTAAATATGGATTGTCTTCTACATCTTCATATTGAGCTTTCCACTTATAATGTTTAGCTAGTAAACGAGTTAATGTCGTTTTTCCAGCTCCTATATTTCCTGCGATTGCAACGTGCATAAAGTATTACTTTGGAAGAGTTAATTTAAATATACTTATCTTTTTTCCGTCATAAATATAAAGGAAATCTTGCGTAAGCTGCAAATCTTTTATACTTATTTCAGGAGATTTTATTTTTGTTATTTCTTGGGTCTCTTTATCGATGTAAAAGAGATCATTATTTTTTAATGCAATTAAATTTCCGTTTAGTTGTACGATTTTCTGAAAGCCTTCATTATTTATTTCGGAAAGAAGACTTCCGTAAATATTATAAGCTCTTATTTTAGAGTCTGTTAAAACATAACAATAATTAAAATTACTAGCGACTGATAACACTTCGCCGTTAATAGGTTGAGAAACTAAGATTTTATTTTTTAAGCGGTAGTTGTACAATTCTAATTGCTGAGAATCCATATTAATAAACCACAAGCTATTATTAGCAGCAACCATTGCCTGACTGGAATTTATGAATTCTGAAAGGTTATTAAAATTAATTCGTTCGATTTCAGACAATTTGTTATCTAATAAAACTACTGTATTAAAATCTTGATAGTAAACAGCAATAGTCATAGGATTGATGATGTCTACCGAGTAAATTTGACCTAATTGGAAGTCCTTAAAGTTAAATGTATTAGTGTAGTTTTTTTTGTAGAATACCTGATTTTTAACATAGTAGATGTCTTTATAAGAATCTATTCCTACAAACGTATCTGCATCCAATGGCCAAGTTTCAACTAAAGATAACTGTTGAGACCAAACCCAAACAGGGAATAATATAAAAAGTAAAATATATTTCAAATTGAACGAAATTTAAGGAAAAAAGTTATTTCAATGTAAAAAGAGACTTACATTTTAGTCATCCATTTAAATTGATACTTTGTATCTGGAATAACAGATCGTTCTGCCAATCGATACATTCTATCTGGTAATCGCATTAAATAGTCTCTTGCCTTTTCAGCTTCGGAATTTAATTCCGTAATTTTATCGATACTCCAAAGCACATTTAATTTTCTCATGATATCTACATAGTCAAAGCCTGTGTAAACACCAGCACGCTGGGCTACTATCGAAAACTGATCAAATAAAGATGTTTTTTCTCCGAATGATTCTCTTAAATTCATAGCAGGCATAATTATTTGAGTTTTCATCATATAATAGTAGGCCAACATCATTTCTGAAGGATCAATTTTAAATATTTCTTCAATAAAATGAGAATATGCTAAGTGATGTCTCATTTCATCTCCAGCAATTATTTTAGACATTTTTGCCAGGGTTTTATGTCCTTTTTTTCGAGCTAATTTGGCTACATTATTATGAGAAACATACGTAGCTAATTCTTGAAAACTTGTATAAACAAAGTTTTTATATGGGTCAGTTGCTGTTCCAATATCAAAACCATCTGCAATTAAATGTTGTGTTGAAATTTCAACTTCTCTCATATTTACTCTCCCCGATAAATATAAATATTTGTTAAGAACATCACCATGTCTGTTTTCTTCAGCAGTCCAGGCTCTTACCCATTTAGCCCAGCCATTATCTGGATCTTGATTGACTCCATCTAGAGACATAAGCCAAGATTCATAAGTTGGTAGTGCTTCTTCAGTAATTGTATCACCCACCAAACTTACCCAAAAATCATCATCTAATTCTTTTCCTAATTCTTGAATTTCTTTTACTTCTTCCAAAAAATTAGCACCTTGAGGGTTTGGTAAAAAGTCGGAAGGTTGCCAAATTTTATCAGCGTCTACTAGAAACTTATCTACAAATTGATTGATGTTTTTACCAAGAGTTTGCATTACTTCTTTACGGATATTTTCTAGAGACATGATTTTTATTATTTACAATGCAATATAACTTTATGAACTGAAATTACATATTTTATCTATACCTAATTGAATTTTTTTATTAAGATTAACTTTGTAATGGGCAAGAAAGATGTTGATTAGAGATGTATTGAAACTATGAAATTAAAAAGCAACTCTATATACTATTTAATTGAATTTAACTTGTGAATAAAAGTTGATGTTGCCTATGTTCTTGGTATAGCATTTATCAATCATGATATTTTTAAAAGATGAATTTTTCAATTTAAAGTGAAATTAAAATAAATTGAACAATTCTCATACAAACTATAATATCAGAATTGAAAATAAAAAAAGAAATGATAACTTGCCTTTTCTATGAAACAAGCATATAAAATTTTTACAATCAAAGGGATGATAATTAGGGAACAACATGTGACTGATTTATTAAATAGTATTGACACATGAAACCATCTCCCAGAAAATTAGAAATTATTTCCGTAGCCTCTACCCTTTTTAAAGAAAAAGGTTATAGTGCTGTCACGATGCGAGATATCGCAAAAGTAATGGGAATTAAAGCTGCTAGCCTTTATAATCACATACAGAACAAAGAGGATATTCTTACATTTATTATTATATCACTGGCGGAAGAGTTTATTGATGGATTAGAAAAAATAAAAAGTGGCAATAATGATTGCATATATAAATTAAAGCAAATTATTATTTTACATATAGATATTTCCAGCAGGAATACTAACGGAATGGCTTCTTTAAATAACGATTGGATGCATTTAAAGGATCAATTAAACCATTATTTAGCCTTGCGTATGGAATATGAAAATTCTTTTAGAAATATTATCAGTGAAGGTATTTTAAAAAATGAAATAAAAAATATAAATCCCGATATTATGGTATTTTCTATCCTATCTACCTTAAGATCATTATACCTTTGGGTCCCAAAAAAAGATGATATGGAGCCTTCACTTTTAGCTGCTAACTTAAGTGAAGTGCTGTTAAAAGGAATAAATAAATAAATAGTAAATATTTAGTATCTTTGTAACGTAAACTAACGATTGTTAGTTGAAATAAATATTATAATTGTGGCTAAATTTCATTCCCTTGAAGTAAAAGATATTTATAAAGATACTGACGATTGTTCGGTCATAGCGTTTAATGTACCGGAGGATTTAAAAAAAACATTTAAGTTTAAGCCAGGCCAATATTTAACCTTAAGAGACACGATAGATGATGAGGATATTAGGCGTTCTTATAGTTTATGTTCTAGTCCTTTGGATCATGAATGGAAAGTAGCAGTTAAGAAAATACCTGATGGTAAATTTTCAACTTTTGTAAACGAAACTCTAAAAAAAGGTGATGTTTTAAAAGTAATGAAACCGATGGGTAGGTTTGGCATTGCAACTTCTGAGACACCAAAAAATTATATTTTTTTTACAGCGGGTAGTGGTATTACCCCTATACTTTCGATATTGAAAACTCATTTAGAAATGGAACCTAATAGTACCTTCAAATTATTTTATTTGAACCGTACTGTTAAATCTATTATTTTTAAAGAAGAAATAGAACAACTTAGAAATCAATATTTCGGAAGGATTGAGTTGTTTTATTTTTTAACTAAAGAATACAGAGATGTAGAATTGTTTAATGGGCGGTTTTCAAAAGAAAAATTAGAAATAATTTTTGATAAATTAGTAGATGTTTCAAGTTTAGATGAATGCTTTCTTTGTGGCCCTGAAGAAATGATTTTTTTAGTAAAAGATGAATTGATAAAAGCAGGAATGGCCTCAGAAAAGATTCATTTTGAGTTATTTGTAACAGGTCTTTCAAAAGAAAATGTCAAGGAAACTAAAAACACTGAAATATCAGAAAGAGATCAAGTTGAAATTACCATTATAGATGGAGGTAAAGAATTTCATTTTGGTATGCCTAAAGGAGACGGAAATATTCTGGATGCCGCTTTAAATGCAGGTTCAGATTTACCATTCGCTTGTAAAGGTGGAGTTTGCAGTACATGTAAATGTCGAGTAGTTGAAGGAGAGGTGTTCATGAAAGTGAATTATGCCTTAGATGAAAAGGAAGTTGCACAACAATATGTGTTAAGTTGTCAAGCTGTTCCAACAACTAAAAAAGTAATAGTAGATTTTGATGTTTAGTCATAAATCCAATAGGTTTATATTGAAAATAAAAATTGAAGTTCAACTCGCTAAAGGTTAATAGCCAAAAGGCAAAAACATAAAAAAATGAGTAAAGAACAAATAAAAAATTTAGAAACTCAATTTGAAGCACGCATTGCTCGTGACGAAAAAATTGAACCAAAAGACTGGATGCCAGAAAAGTATCGCAAGACACATATTAGACAAATGTCTCAACATGCGCATTCTGAAATTGTAGGAATGCTTCCAGAAAGCAATTGGATTACTAGGGCTCCTTCTTTAAGAAGAAAAGTAGCATTATTAGCAAAGGTTCAAGACGAAGCTGGGCATGGATTGTATTTATATTCTGCAACGGAAACTTTAGGTATTTCAAGAGAAGAATTATATAACCAACTTCATACGGGTGCAGCAAAATATTCGAGTATTTTCAATTATCCAACGGTAACTTGGGCAGATATGGGTGCAATAGGCTGGTTAGTAGATGGTGCCGCTATAATTAATCAAGTTCCGCTCTGCAGTACATCGTACGGACCCTATGCAAGAGCTATGGTTCGTGTATGCAAGGAAGAAAGTTTTCACCAACGTCAAGGATATGAAATTATGATGAAATTGGCAAATGGAACAATGGAACAAAAGGATTTAGCTCAAGATGCTCTGAATCGCTGGTGGTGGCCAAGCCTTATGATGTTAGGTCCAACGGATGCAGAATCTATTCATACAGAACAATCTATGAAATGGAAATTAAAACGTAAATCTAATGATGATTTACGTCAGCAATTTATAGATCAAACTGTTCCTCAAGCCGAATTGATTGGGCTAACAATTCCTGATCCAGACTTAAAATGGAATGATGAACGTGGTAGTTACGACTATGGTAAAATTAATTGGGAAGAGTTTTGGCAGGTTGTAAAAGGTCATGGGCCTTGCAATAAAGAGCGAATGAGAGCTCGAGTAGGAGCATGGGAAGAAGGCGAATGGGTTCGTGATGCGGCTATGGCCTATGCTGAAAAGAAACAAGAAAGAAAAGAAAAACAAGTTGTATAAAAACAGATAGTCATGTCAAAAAAAAATTGGCCAATTTGGGAAATTTTTGTCAGAAGTAAAAACGGGTTAGAACATCGTCATTTTGGAAGTCTTCATGCAGCAGATGCAGAGATGGCTCTAGAGAATGCGCGTGATGTTTATACGAGACGAAATGAAGGTGTAAGTATTTGGGTTATAGAATCTAAACACATAACAGCTTCAAACCCTGATAATAATGGTGAATTATTTGAGCCTGCTCAAGATAAAGTATACCGCCATCCAACCTTTTACGATTTACCAGACGAAGTAAAACACATGTAATGAAAGAGAATCTATATAACTATATTCTTGGTATCGCAGACAACAGTCTAATTCTAGGACAACGTATGGGAGAACTCTGTGGTCATGGACCAAGTTTGGAAACAGATATTGCTTGTACTAATATATCATTGGATTTATTGGGGCAAGTACGAAGTTATTTTCAATACGCTGTGAAAATTGCAGGAGATGATAGAACCGAAGATGATATCGCAATGCTTCGCAAAGAACGCGACTATAAAAATGTATTATTAGTAGAACAACCAAATTTAAATTTTGCACATACTATTGGGCGTCAGTTTTTATTTGATGTTTATCATTTAGCCTTTTTAGCTGAATTGCAAAAAAGTACAGATTTAACACTATCGGCTATTGCTAATAAATGCATCAAAGAAGTGAGTTATCACGAGCGATTTTCATCTGATTGGGTGAAGCGATTAGGTGATGGTACAGCAGAAAGTAAAGAAAAGATACAAGAAGCCATCAATGATTTATGGACCTATACTGATGAATTATTTCATCAAACAAAAGCTGACAAAGCGATGGTTTTAGAATGTGTAGGAGTAGATGTTACAAAACTTAAAGACAACTACTACAAAAGAGTTAAGGATCTTTTAGAAGAAGCAACACTCCAAATTCCCGATTCTAAATGGTTTCAAAAAGGAGGTAAAGAAGGAATTCATACGGAGCATTTAGGATATTTATTAACTGATTTACAATACATGCAACGCACCTATCCGAATATGGAATGGTAAGATGAATAAAACGCAACAACATATCGACCCAATTTTAATTCCAATACTAGAACAGGTTTCTGATCCAGAAATCCCTGTATTGTCTATTATGGATATGGGAGTTGTGCGTTCTGCATTAATCATAAATGGTATTGTAGAAGTTGAAATCACACCAACTTATAGTGGTTGTCCTGCAATGGATGTTATAGGAGATGATATTGAAAAAGCATTAAAAAATGCTAGCTATGATTCCAAAATAGATTTAATCCTTCACCCAGCTTGGACGACCGATTGGATTACACCAATAGGAAGAAAAGCATTAGAAGATTATGGTATAGCTGCACCCTTAGAAGCTGACGCTGATAAAGAGGTATTATTAAATGGAAAACGATTGATCAAGTGTACCAATTGCCGTTCACAAAACACAAAATTAGTAAGTCAATTTGGATCAACTGCTTGCAAAGCTTTATTTAAGTGTGAAGATTGTCAAGAGCCATTCGACTATTTTAAATGTCTTTAACTTAATATTGATAAATGAACAATAGTATTCTTATAAAAATAGAAAATCAAGTTGCTTATATAACACTTAACAGACCTGATGTATTTAATAGTTTCAACCGAGAAATGGCATTGTTACTTCAAAGTATATTGGATGACTGTGAATATAATAATGAGGTTAGATCTATTGTTATTACCGGAAACGGAAAGGCGTTTTGTGCTGGTCAAGATTTAAAGGAAGTTACTAGTTCAGAATTAAATCCTGGTTTTAAAAAAATATTAGAAGAACATTACAATCCCATTATCACTAGAATTAGATCTATTCATAAACCTATTATAGCAGCTGTAAATGGTGTAGCAGCAGGAGCAGGAGCAAATATTGCTTTGTCTTGTGATTTGGTTGTAGCGTCAAATAAAGCTAGTTTTATCCAAGCATTTAGTAAAATAGGATTGATACCAGATAGTGGTGGGACTTTTTTTTTACCAAGATTAATTGGTTTTCAGAAAGCCACTGCTTTAATGATGTTAGGAGATAAAGTGACGGCTGAAGAAGCGGAAGAATTGGGAATGATTTTTAAAGTGATTTCATCCGAAAGTTTTAATGGAGAAGTTGAAAAACTAGCTGTTAAATTAGCAAATATGCCGACCAAAGCTTTAGGGCTTATTAAAGAATTATTAAATAAATCAAATACAAATACCTTAGAGCAACAATTAGAATTAGAAGGAAAATTACAAATTGAAGCTGCTCTATCTGAAGATTATACAGAAGGAGTTAATGCTTTTATGGAAAAGAGAAAGCCAATTTTCAAAGGAAAATAATGAATAAAGAAACCTTGATACAAGTCCATGATAAAGTGAAACCATACATTCATCGCACACCTGTACTTAGTTCTGAGTTGATAAATGAAATTACAGGTTGTAAGGTGTTTTTTAAATGCGAGAATTTTCAAAAAATGGGAGCTTTTAAAATGCGAGGTGCAGCAAATGCAATTTTAAGTCTATCAGAGGAACAGCGTAATTGTGGAGTGGTAACACATTCGTCTGGAAATTTTGCTCAAGCTTTATCATTAGCAGCAACTAAAATGAATGTTAAAGCATATATAGTAATGCCTAAAAATGCACCACAAGTAAAAAAAGATGCTGTTAAAAATTATAAAGGTGAAATAATAGAATGTGAGTCTAATTTAAAAGCTCGCGAAGCAGCAGCTGAAAAAATTAGAATAGAAAAGAATGCTACCTTTATACACCCTTCAAACGATGATCAAGTAATTTTAGGTCAAGGAACTTCGGCCAAAGAATTATTAGAAGATTATCCCGATTTAGAGGTTATTTTTACTCCAGTTGGAGGAGGAGGTTTATTGGCAGGAACTGCTTTATCTGCTAACTATTTTTCAGATAAGTGTGAGGTAATAGGTGCAGAGCCAGAAAATGTGGACGATGCTTATCGATCTTTAAAAAGTGGGAAAATAGTATTTAATGATAATTCCAATACCATCGCAGATGGTCTAAGAACATTTTTGGGGGATCGAAATTTTCCGATCATATTAGCACATGTCAAAACTATTATACGAGTTAGTGAAGATGAAATTATCAATGCGATGAAATTGATATGGGAACGAATGAAAATAGTAGTGGAGCCTTCAAGTGCCGTTGCTTTTGCAGCATTACTAAAAGAAAAAAATAATTTTAAAAATAAAAATATCGGTATTATCATTTCCGGTGGTAATGTAGATTTAAATAATTTACCGTTTTAAATATATAGTATGACAGTTGGAATTATAGGAGGTGGTACGATGGGAAGTGGAATAGCGCAGGTAGCTGCTACTGCAGGTTGTATCGTAAATTTATACGACACCAATCAAATAGCTTTGGATAAAGCCAAAGCTTCCCTTGAAAAAATATTAAATCGTTTAATTGAAAAAGGTCGCATCGATACTAATGAGAAGACCCGAATTCAGAACAATATTAATTATGTTGGTTCTTTAAAAGAATTAAGTGATTCTAATTTGACCATTGAGGCCATTATTGAAAATCTTGACATTAAGCAAAAAGTGTTTTTAGAGTTAGAAAATTATGTTAGTGAAGAATGTATTATTGCATCAAATACCTCAAGTTTATCAATAGCATCTATAGCTGCATCATTAAAAAACCCTAAACGTTGTGTTGGAATTCACTTTTTTAATCCAGCACCATTAATGAATTTGGTTGAGGTTATTCCTGCTATTCAAACATCATATGAAGTGCTTGAAAAAACAATAGATACGATAACTAGTTGGAAAAAAACAGTAGCAGTTACTAAAGACACACCTGGTTTTATAGTCAACAGAGTTGCTAGACCATTTTACGGTGAAGCTTTGCGTATTTACGAAGAAGGTATAGCAGATTTTGAAACCATAGATTATAGTTTAAAGACATTAGGTGGTTTTCGAATGGGTCCATTTGAATTAATGGATTTTATAGGCAATGATATTAATTATACAGTTACAGAAACGGTGTTTAAGGCTTTCTATTTCGATTCAAGATACAAGCCCTCATTTACACAAAAACGTTTTTTAGAAGCAGGCTATTTAGGACGTAAATCTGGAGTTGGTTACTATGAATATGATGAAAATAGCAAACGTGTCATTTCAAAAGAAATTAAAACACCTCAAAATAGAGGATTGTCTCAGCAAATATTTGATAGGGTTTTAGTTATGCTAATCAATGAAGCAGCAGATGCATTATTTTTAAACATAGCTTCAGCCGAAGATATAGATACCGCAATGACAAACGGAGTAAACTACCCAAAAGGCTTATTGGCTTGGGCAGATGAAAAAGGAATAAATTGGTGTGTAGATAACATGGATAATTTATACAACGAATATCATGAAGACCGCTATCGTTGTTCTCCATTGCTTCGGAAAATGAATCGAGAAAATAAAACTTTTTTTTAATGAAAGGAGAGTTAATACCCTACAAGATGTTAAGTCAAGATGCTTACAGTCAATCGTTAGGCGTCAAAATATTAGACTGTGAGATTGGAAGTTGTAAACTAGGAATGACAATTCTTAAAGAAATGTTGAATAGCATGGATAAAGCTCATGGTGCTATAACCTATGCTTTAGCGGACACCGCTTTTGGCTTTGCAGCAAATACACATGGGAAGTATGCGGTTTCTATCGAAACATCTATTAATCATATAGAAGCTTTAGAAATAGGGGACTACATTACAGCTGAAGTTACATTGGATCTTCAGAAAAATAAAGTTGGATTTAATATAGTTGAAATAAAACGTGGAAATGAATTAGTAGCTCTTTTTAAAGGAGTGGTTTATAGAACAGAGAAAGATTGGAAAAAATAAAATGATTAACGATTTGTGATTTGAGGATTAAGAAGTGTAAAGTTTATTTTAACAACATTAAATCCTTAGTCTCAAAGATAAATTTAACACATAAAATAGAACTTATAAGAATAGTTTTTTAAAAGAGAGTAGCACTTCAAAAATCGGTTAATCCGCAATTAAGAATAAAAATGGAAGCATATATCATAGACGGAATAAGAACACCTATTGGAAATTATAAAGGAACATTATCAACTATTCGTACCGATGATTTGGGAGCTTTGGTTATTTCAGAGATTGTAAAGCGTAACTCTAATATTCCAAAAGAAGCCTATGATGATGTCATCATGGGCTGTGCAAATCAAGCAGGTGAAGACAATCGAAATGTTGCACGTATGTCATCCTTATTAGCAGGCTTGCCTTTTACCGTTCCAGGAGAAACGGTCAACAGACTTTGTAGTTCAGGATTGTCAGCAATTATTCATGCAAATAGAGCTATAAAAGCCGGTGATGGGGATTTATTTATTTCAGGAGGAGTTGAGAATATGACTCGTGGGCCCTATGTAATCGCAAAGCCATCAACAGGTTTTGGAGGAGATTCTAAAATGTATGATTCTACTTTTGGGTGGCGTTTTATAAACCCAAAAATGAAAGAGCTTTATGGTGTTGACGGTATGGGAAATACTGCTGAAAATTTAGTAGAAAAGTATAATATATCTCGCGAGGATCAAGATAAGTTCTCTTATTGGAGTCAAATGAAAGCAACAAAAGCTCAAGAAAATGGACGTTTGGCAAAAGAAATAATTACTGTTAAAATTCCACAACGTAAAAAAGAGCCAATTCAATTTTCTAAAGATGAATTTGTTAAGCCTATGACATCTTTAGCGGTTTTAGGGAAACTTAGACCTGCTTTTAAAAAAGAAGGAGGAAGTGTTACTGCAGGTAATTCTTCAGGGTTAAATGACGGTGCTGCTGCAACTATTATAGCTTCTGAGAAAGCCGTAAAAAAATACAATTTAAAACCCATTGCACGAATTGTTAGTTCTGCAGTCATTGGTGTAGAACCTCGCATAATGGGAATTGGTCCCGTAGAGGCTTCTAATAAAGCATTGAAAAAAGCAGGATTAACCATAAACGATATGGATGTAATAGAATTAAATGAGGCTTTCGCAGCACAAGTTTTGGCATGCACTAGAGCTTGGGGTTTAGCTGATGACGATCCTCGATTAAATCCAAACGGAGGTTCTATTGCTATCGGACACCCCTTAGGAGTAACTGGAGCAAGAATAACCTATTCTGCAGCCTTAGAATTAAAAGAGCAAAATAAAAAGTACGCATTGATCACCATGTGTATCGGCGTAGGGCAAGGATATGCTGCAATTATTGAAAATGTAAACTTAAATTAAAGTCATGAAAAAACTAGAAAGCTATATTAATGGACAATGGGTTTATGGTTCAGGTGAAGGTGTTCCAATGGTCGATGCTGTTACTGGTGAAATTGTGGCCTTATCTAATACTAAAGGTTTTGACCTTTCTGAAGTACTGCATTATGGAAGGCTAAAAGGAGATGTTTTACGAAAAATGACTTTTCAAGAGCGTGGTAATATGCTTAAAAAATTGGCTTTTTATCTTATTAAAAAGAAGCACTATTTTTATGACCTTAGCTACCGTACTGGAGCTACAAAAGTTGATAGTTGGATTGATATAGAAGGAGGTTTTGGTAATTTATTTGCCAACGCTTCTTTACGAAAATTATTTCCTAATCAGTCTTATCATATAGAAGGAGAACCTATTGATTTGTCTAAAGGAGGCCGATTTATGGCTCATCATATATTAGTTCCCAAAAGAGGTGTTGCAATACATATTAATGCCTATAATTTTCCTGTTTGGGGAATGTTAGAGAAATGTGCAGTAAACTGGATGGCAGGTGTTCCAGCTGTAGTTAAGCCAGCGACAAATACTTCCTTTTTAACGGAAGCTGTAGTTAGAGAAATTATAGCATCGAATATTTTACCAGAAGGGTCATTGCAGCTAATTTCTGGTTCAGCAAGAAGTATATTAGATGAAGTTCAATCACAAGATGTCGTTACATTTACGGGTTCCGCAATAACAGGTAGGATGTTAAAATCACATCCTAGAATTATCAGTGAGGCAGTNCCNTTTAATATGGAAGCAGATTCTNTAAATTCATGTGTATTAGGAGAAGATGNAATNCCAGGGACNCCAGAATTTGATATATTTATAAANGANGTACGTAAAGAAATGACNGTNAAATGCGGTCAAAAATGTACNGCAATTAGAAGAATTATTGTTCCTGAAAAACTAATTGAAGATGTNCAAATTGCNATAGGNNAACAATTAGACAAGGTCATAATTGGTGATCCAAGATTGAAAGAAGTTAGAATGGGNGCTNTGGTAAATAAAGATCAAGTACAAGAAGTNAAGCAACGAGTTGGAGAATTAACNAAAACTGCTAAAATGGTTTATGGTAACTTNGATGAGGTATCGGTAATTGGTGCAAATTCCAAAGATGGAGCCTTTTTAGCTCCTATNCTTTTAAGAGAAGATGATCCATTTGTNAATACAGAAATTCATGAAATTGAAGCATTTGGNCCNGTTAGCACANTAATGCCNTATAAAACATTGNNTGAAGCAATTCATTTAGCACACTTAGGAAAAGGATCCTTGGTNTCTTCTATNGTCACTAATAGTGATTCAATTGCAAAAGANTACGTAGTTGAAGCNGCTACNCATCATGGNAGAATNTTAGTTTTAAATCGTGAAAATGAAAAAGAAAGNACGGGTCACGGTTCTCCATTACCTACTTTAGTTCACGGTGGTCCNGGAAGNGCNGGTGGTGGAGAAGAAATGGGTGGAATGCGTGGTGTTAAGCATTATTTACAACGNTGTGCTATTCAAGGAACTCCNACTACCNTAACNGAAATTACAGGAATTTATCAGCCAAAAGGAGCNTATAAAGNAACGGATAAACATCCCTTCNCATATCATTGGGAAGATATCGAACCAGGAATGTCTCTTAAAACTCATAAACGAACNATAACCGATGGTGATATTGTNAATTTCGCAAATTTAACTTGGGATCATTTTTATGCACATACCGATATTACTTCTCTTGANGGAAGTATTTTCGAAAAGAGGACAGCTCANGGTTATTTTATATTAGCTGCGGCAGCAGGTCTTTTTGTNTACCCCAATAAAGGTCCAGTTGCTGCAAACTATGGATTAGAAGATTGTCGTTTTTTAAGACCTATTTATCACAATGATACCGTTTATGTTCGATTGACCTGCAAGCAAAAGATCGATCGAGATGAAAGAGGAAAAGAACACCCCTGTGGAATAGTTAAATGGTATGTTGAAGTTTTTGACATNGAAAATGAATTGGTTGCAATTGCAACAATATTNACAATAGTTCAGAAAAAACAAACTGTTTTTCTAGAGATGACCTCCAAAAANATTGAAGAATGTTTAAAAAAATTGACTGAAANATCAAAACCCAGNTGGGGAATNATGACTTCGCAACATATGANCGAGCATTTAGAGTTNACNTATNGAATTGCATCTGGNGAAATCCAAGATTTTGAANTAGTAACACCAGAAAAATATTTAGAAAAAGTACAAGAATCTCTTTATAACTTNAAACCGATGCCTTCAGGATTCGATTTTCCANTNTATAAAAANGGAAAATTAGAAGAACTAAAACATGAGAATTTACAAATCTCTAAATTAAAATTATTGGAAGCAAGAAAACAATACATCAATTTTTATAAAGAAAATCCCGNTGCACTAGTTAAGAATGCNGTATTTGGNTTTTTAGANAAATATGANTGGCAATTATTAGAACGCAAACACTTAAATCATCATTTTAAACAATTTGGATTATTATAACTATGGAAGCTTACGTANATCAAAATATACAAAACGGTATTTCAACCATTGAGTTCTTTCATCCTGCACATAATAGTTTNCCGGGNACAATTNTAGNNGAATTAGTTAAAAACATCNACGATGCNGGATCAAATANTAAGGTTAAGGTTATTATTTTAAAAAGTGGTGGANCGCGTACTTTTTGTGCTGGNGCTAGTTTTGAAGAGTTAATNAATATNAATGATGCAGAAACNGGAAAGGTNTTNTTTTCAGGATTTGCNAATGTTATAAANTCAATGCGAAAGTGTCCAAAATTTATAATTGGTAGAATACAAGGTAAAACTGTTGGNGGTGGAGTNGGTATTGCATCAGCNACCGATTATTGTATGGCAACAAAATTTGCNTCCATTAAATTAAGCGAGTTNAATCTNGGGATAGGACCTTTTGTAGTNGGNCCAGCAGTTNAAAGAAAATTAGGACTCAGTGGAATGTCTCAAATAGCTATCGATGCTAATTCNTTTTNTAGTGCTGANTGGNCAAAACAAAAAGGATTGTTTNCNCAAGTATACGAAAGCACGGAAGAAATGGATAAAGCNATACAATCTTTTGCAGAAANNTTATGNAGCTATAACCCAGACGCAATGAAAGAAATGAAAAAAGTNTTTTGGAGCGGAACTGAAGATTGGGACGNTTTATTANCGGAACGAGCTGCGATTTCGGGTCGCTTGGTTTTGTCTGATTTTACAAAAGAAACNTTAAAGAAATTTAATTAGATGTTTTATAGTTTTAAAGGACATATACCTGTAGNACACGAAAGTAGTTTTGTACATCCNTTAGCAGCTGTNACTGGAAACGTACTCATTGGAAAAAACTGNTATATAGGTCCTGGAGCAGCAATTCGAGGAGATTGGGGAGCGATTATTTTGGAAGATGGTGTTAATGTTCAAGAAAATTGTACGGTNCATATGTTTCCTGGTAAAACAATTGTTTTAAAAGAAGGNGCGCATNTAGGACATGGAGCAATTATTCATGGAGCTAACTTAGGTCGNAATTGTCTTATAGGAATGAATAGTGTAATAATGGATGATGCAGAAATAGGAGATGAATGTATTNTAGGTGCAATGNCTTTTGTGAAAGCGGAATCTATTTTTTCTAATAGAAGTTTAATTGTTGGTAATCCAGNAAGAGTGATAAANGAAGTTACCGATGAAATGATGGAATGGAAAACGGCTGGCACAAAGCTATACCAACAATTACCATCAGATTGCCATGATAGTTTAAAAGAAGTAGCCCCTCTTCGTGAGGTCNCAANGAACAANCCTAAACAAGAGGATTTTTATAAAACCTTNGCTGAATTGAAAAGAAATAAATAATGTCAGAATACAAATTCAAAATGCCTAGACTTGGCGAAAGTATCACTGAAGCTGCCATCATTAAATGGTTTAAAAATGTGGGTGATNCCATAGATCAAGATGAGGTATTATTAGAAGTTGCAACAGATAAAGTTGATTCTGAGGTTCCTTCATTNGTTTCCGGAATAGTTACAGAATTATTGTTTAAGCAAAATGATGTNATTTCTATTGGAGAAACTATAGCTATTATTAAAACNGATGGAGTTGNTTTANCAACTGAAAAANAAGAAGNTCATAAANAAAANNCTNTAAAAGAGNCNAATAAAGCAANAAATAAATCTTCTCAAAAAATTAAACAAGGNGNATTTANTGTATCCAATTCAAATTTATTTTTNTCNCCNTTAATAATCAGTATTGCAAAAGAACAGCACATTAGTTTTGAAGAATTAGCTCGNATNCCNTTAACAGGAGANGAAGGACGTTTGCGAAAAAGTGATTTGATGAGCTATATTGATNAAGGTAGGCCCTTTAAATATGCTCAGCCTGTTGGNACAGATANTGGTTTTAAAGTACCGNATTTAAAGTTTGATAAAGGAACCGGTAAAATTGTAGAGATGGATCGCATGCGNCAGATGATTGCTGACCGTATGGTTTTTAGTAAACACACTTCTCCNCATGTTACAGCATATGTGGAAGCAGATTTAACCGAAATGGTGCATTGGAGAAATCAAGCAAAAAATNCTTTTCAAGAAAAGTATAATGAAAAATTAACTTTNACCCCTCTATTTATTGAAGCAGTNGCNAAAGCAATAGTAGATTTCCCANTGATCAANTCTAGTTTAGATGGNAAAAATATTATTGTAAAGGANACCATTAATATTGGGATGGCAACCGCNTTACCTTCTGGTAATTTAATTGTNCCNGTNGTAAGANATGCAGATAAAAAAAACCTTAAAGAATTAGCNTCTGCAATCAATTCGTTGTCANTAAAAGCAAGAGAAAATAAATTNAAAGCNGATGATACTAGTGGTAGTACATTNACGATATCNAATGTTGGAACTTTTGGTTCNGTAATGGGAACTCCAATTATNAATCAACCNGAAGCAGCAATTTTNGCTACTGGAATTATAAAGAAAAGAGCTGAGGTGATGGANAGNGCAGAAGGNGATNCNATAGANNTTAGGCATATGATGTATTTGTCACTTTCTTTTGANCANAGNATTGTAGACGGNTTTTTAGCNGGNTCCTTNTTAAAAAGAATTGCAGANAACTTAGANNNATTNGATANAAAAAGAAAAATATAATTANATNAGTCNTATNAAAAANANNAAANAANANCNATGNAAAATATNAAANTTACAAAAACGGAACATTCAANNTTNAGTGAATTNGATTTNGATAATATTCCTTTAGGAAANATTTTTACCGATCANANGTTTATTTGTGATTATGAAAATGGTACTTGGAACNATCCTCGCATCATACCAATGCAAACTATTGCATCTCATCCAGCAACGATGGCTTTACATTATGGACAAGCAATCTTTGAGGGTATGAAAGCTACATTAGACAGTAATGGTACTCCANTATTATTTCGTCCTAATAAAAATGCAGCAAGACTTAATTTTAGTGCGGATCGTATGGGAATGCCAAGTTTTCCTGAAGACCTTTTTTTAGAAGGTTTAAAGCAATTGGTGAACCTTGATAAGGAGTGGATTCCTAAGAAAAAAGGAAGNGCTATGTACTTGCGGCCTTTTATGTACGCAGATGAACACTTTATAGGNATGCGTGCTGCAACAAGTTATAAGTTTATTATTATTTGTTCCCCTGCGGGTCCATATTTTAGTGAGCGAATTAAATTATTTGCNGAAAAAAAATACATTCGTGCGGCAACCGGAGGAACCGGAGAAGCGAAAGCAGCTGGAAATTATGCAGCTGCAATTAAACCCACAGAAAATGCAAAAGCCAAAGGATATAATCAAGTGCTTTGGTTGGATGCAGTTGAGCATAAATACATTCAAGAAGTAGGAACTATGAATATTTTCTTTAAGATTAACGGAAAGATTATTACCCCTTATAGAGATGGTAATATTTTAGATGGAATCACAAGATTGAGTGTGATTGATTTATTGAAACTTAAAGGGTTTGAAGTAATAGAGCGACCTATTTCGATTGATGAAGTTAAGGAAGCTTCAGAAAACGGAACACTAGAAGAAGCTTTTGGAACAGGAACTGCTATAGGAATTGCATACATTCAAGAAATTGGAACTGATGAAGAAATTATTCATGTTTCAAATACAAGTCCGGTAGGTGAAGACATAAATAATACATTAAATGGTATTAAAATTGGTGAAATTCAAGATTCATTTAATTGGATGGTCCCAGTGGCTTAATAGTTTTAATCAAAGTGTTTAGTTTAAAATAATATTATTTGAAAGATAATTCAATTCATAAGAATCTATTAGAAAAAGGGTTTTCTAACCTCTGCACTGCAAAAGCGATGACTGAGGAATATGAAGTTAACTTTAAAGAGGTTTCAAAATATGTTCATGCAACCTCTAGAGGGCATGAAGTAATACAAACTGCTATTGGAATGCAATTGTTGCCGCAAGATTATGCTTTTCCATATTACCGAGACGATGCTATGTTATTAGCTTTTGGTATGACCCCTTACAAGTTAATGTTACAATTATTAGCAAAAAAAGGGGATCCATTTTCTGGAGGTAGAACCTACTATTGTCATCCTAGTTTAAACGATGACGATAAACCTAAAATTCCACATCAAAGTTCGGCTACTGGAATGCAGGCTATTCCAGCTACTGGAGTAGCGATGGGAATGCAGTATAAAGAGCTGGTAGATTCAAAATCAGATTCTAAATTATTTAATACACTTGATGTAAATCGTCCAATTACAGTTTGTTCTCTTGGTGATGCATCCGTAACTGAGGGTGAAATATCGGAAGCCTTTCAGATGGCGGCATTAAAGCAACTTCCAATATTATATTTAGTACAAGACAATGGATGGGATATTTCTGCAACTTCTGAAGAAACCCGATCTCAAGACGCTTTTGAGTATTCGAGAGGCTTTAAGGGATTAGAAGCCATATCTATTGATGGAACTGATTTTGAAGAATGTTTTAATGTAATTCAAAATGTAATAAAAACAATCAGAAAAGAAAGACGCCCCTTTTTAATTCATGCTAAAGTTCCCTTGTTAAATCATCATACTTCTGGTGTAAGAATGGAATGGTATCGCGATGATTTGGAGGAGGCAAGAAGTAGAGATCCATATCCAAAAATGAAGCAATTATTAGTGGAAAATGGTTTTTCAGAACAAGAAATAATTGACATAGAAGTCTCCGCAATTGAAACGGTAAAAAAAGATTTAACAAAGGCACTAAAAGCCGAGAATCCTAAGCCAGAGGATTTATTTACTCATGATTTTGCACCTACACCAATTACAGAAGAGCTAGGTGAGAGAACTCCTAAAAATGGGAATAAAGTAGTTATGGTTGATTGTGCTTTATTTGCTATTGAAGAGTTAATGAAAAAGCATAAAGAATGCTTGGTGTATGGACAAGACGTTGGAGGTAGATTGGGGGGTGTGTTTAGAGAAGCCGCTACCTTGGCTCAAAAATTTGGTGATCATCGTGTTTTTAATACGGCTATTCAAGAAGCTTTTATTGTGGGAAGTACCGTAGGTATGAGTGCAGTTGGATTAAAACCTATCGTTGAAGTTCAATTTGCAGATTATATTTGGCCAGGATTAAATCAATTGTTTACGGAGGTAAGTAGAAGTTGTTACCTCTCTAATGGTAAATGGCCAGTATCTATGATTTTAAGGGTTCCAATTGGAGCTTATGGAAGTGGTGGACCTTATCATTCATCTTCAGTAGAAAGTGTGGTAACAAATATTAGAGGTATTAAAATAGTATATCCTAGCAATGGAGCCGATTTAAAAGGATTAATGAAAGCTGCTTATTATGACCCAAATCCAGTTGTTATTTTAGAGCATAAAGGCTTGTATTGGAGTAAAGTTCCGGGAACAATAGGAGCTACTTCTGTTGAGCCAGCTGAGGATTATATTTTGCCTTTTGGAAAAGCATGGGTAATTCAGGAAATTTGGAAACAAGAAGAAGAAGAAACGGTATCGATTATAACTTATGGCATGGGTGTTCATTGGGCGATGAATGCATCAGAAGAATTAGGAATACAAGATAGAATTGAAGTGGTTGATTTAAGAACCTTACATCCATTAGACTATAAGACCGTTTTTAATTCGGTAAAAAAATGTGGAAAATGTTTAGTCGTTACTGAAGAACCATCGGGAAATAGTTTTTCAAGAGCTTTGCAAGGTAGAATTCAAGAAGAATGCTTCAACTATTTAGACGCACCAGTAATGATTATTGGTAGTGAGAACCTTCCTGCAATTCCATTAAATTCGACTTTAGAGCAAACAATGATTCCTTCTACTAAAAAAGTTAAAGAAAAAATAAATCTATTGCTTGACTTTTAGTTTATGAAAATTATTTCTTTGATGCTTAATAATGCAAAAGATCACCATCTTAATTAAAATTATCTAATAAACTATAGAGACTGGTGACATCCTCTTACTAGATATCAAATATTTAACATTTATTATCAATTATTAAACATTAATTTTAAAATGTATTTAATAATTAGATATAAATAAATTTAAAAAGATTAGATAGTTAAAAAAATCACAGGGGATATAAATTTCTTGCTTACCATTAAAAATGTTAACTTATTTATCAAAAACAAGTTAATTTTCAAAAAAATAGTTCGCATTTACGGATTAAAATCCATGATTTTGAGAACAATTAAAAAATATTTTTTTCTTCCTCTTTTATTATTTATTGCTCATCCTGCAGCTATACAAGGTTTTGTTACTCACTTATTAGAATTTTTTTCCATTATTTCAAGTAGAAGTCAAGGACCCATAATTAGCCTAAAAATACCTTTAAATTTTTCTCATATTAATTGCGAGCAATCACAATATGTATGGAGGTTTTTGAAGAATTAGCTTTAATCTCTGAGGACCCTAAGGTTTATATGTATTATTTAGAAATCACCACAGGTATTATTATTTAAAAACAAGTTTAGACTTTTAATATGAAAAAATTTACAAAACAAAAGATGCAGCAGACTATCGATAAATTCCCAAAAAAAAGGTAAAAAAAGACAACCAATAGTCAAGGAATTACTTGATGTTAAGTTAAAATTAAAATTTAGTCCTTATTTAAGAAAACTCAATTGAGTACGTGTATTTAATTATAAGAAACTGATTTTAGTCATAATATTTACTTGAAGTTTTTTTTTACTTTACAAACAAATAAAATTTAGTAATCTTAATAGAATTTAAAACAANAATGGTGGTTTTTTTAAAGAATTTTATAAATAGTATTTCTATTAATAATTCTATTAATAATTCTATTATTATCATTAATAATAGAAACATAAAAAATGCTGTCAATGATTGGATGCAAAATGCTGAAAAAGCGGAGGCTAAATACGGACATATTTCTAATTGGGATACTTCTAAAGTAACTACGATGAAGAAACTTTTTTTTAAAGTTCCTTTATTTAATGAACCTATTGGCGATTGGGATGTGAGTAATGTGACTGATATGAGCTATATGTTTAGAAATGACGGAATGGATATTGGTTCTACTTTTAATCAACCTATTGGTAATTGGAATGTAAGTAAGGTAACAACTATGNAGGAAATGTTTTGTGGTGCAACTTCTTTTAATCAAGACATCAGTTCTTGGAATGTGATTAGCGTTAATTCTATGAAGGCTATGTTTTATGGGGCTANATCTTTCAACCAAACCATTGGTAAATGGGATTTGNGTAATGTAAAAAACATTTCTTTTATGTTTTATGGCGCTATTGCTTTTAATCAAAATTTAAGTAATTGGGATATCAAAAATATTAGCCATCATTTTAGCTTTAGCTTCAAAACCCCAAATTGGTTACTGCCAAAGCCCATATAGAATAATAAAATTAAGGGCCTTTACAAAAAATTATTACCCCATACATAAATTAAAAATTATATCAATAAACAATCATGCAAATTGACTTATATTTATAACATGTTAAAAAATAAACAAAAGCGAATAATAGATAAAGCTAAAAATTATGAAAGCTAATAANATTATATTTTTACTTGTAGTCACATTTATTGCATCCTTGAATTGTTACGCCCAATGGACCACTGATACCGTTTTAAATACTTTAGTAGCAGATTCTGAAGGAGGAGATATGCAAGCTATTGGTACTTCCGAAGGAAAAACTTATGTTGTGTTTTGGAAATCTGTTGCTCCACCTGTTAATTATGAATTGAGATTGCAAATTTTGAATGTAGATGGCTCCCAACTATTAGGAAGTGATGGAATGTTAGTTAGTGATGCAATCCCTATGAGTACCTATACTGTTATTTTTAGTATTGTTAAAGATTATGAGGATAATCTTTATATAGGAATTACAGGCACAGGAAGTGGAGAGCCTGCTTTTGTTTTTAAACTAGATGCAGAAGGAAATCATTTATGGGGAGCCAATGGTGTTAATGTGGGTTCTGGATATTCTGTAACAGTTTTACCATTATCAACTGGTGAAGCTATAGTTTCTTGGTTCCCAGAAGGAGAAAGTGTAATGCAGAAATACGATTCGTCTGGAAACGCAATATGGGGAGCAACACAAGCTATAATTGAAGGAGGAAACGATACAGTGCCTGCAAATATATTTGAGTTATCTAATGGAGATTATATAATGGTTTTTCATAGCCTAACTTTTGGGATTAATTCTAATTTATTTGCGCAACGATATAATTCCTCTGGAATCTTACAATGGACCAACCCNACGCAATTATCAAATTACGGAACTGTTTTTAATAGAACTTATGATGGTTTACAAGACGGAGATATTATTTATATGGGATATACAGCTTCTCCATCAAGCAGATTCGATTCTTTTTTACAACGTATTGATCCAGACGGAATATTACCATGGGGTATCAATGGATCAGATTTTGCTACCAGCCAAACAGATTATGAGATGGATACAAAAATAGCGTTTGATGAGGAATCAGATTATATTTGGTCAAGTTGCAATTATACCAATCCCAATCAAAGTGAGAAAGGGGAGTATATACAAAAGTTCGATAAAGTAACTGGAGCGAGAATGTTTTCCGACAATGCGAAATTAATCTTTCCAATTGGAAGTGAAAAAGTACATGTTGGATCTATGTATTTAATAAATAATTTTCCATTATTATTAATTAAAGATGGTTTAGATAATGGTGTTTCACCAACGTCATTAAATGCTTTAATGTTAGATGAAAATGGTGATTTTGCTTGGCTAGAAGAAACAAGGCCGTTAGCTACTTATTCAGCAAATAAAAGAAGAATACAATTTACAAAACCAGTAAATAATCAAAATGTAACAGTTTTTATTGAAGATAAAGGGACTGGTTCTAAAATTTATGCTCAAAATTTCCAAGATGTACTACTTGCCATCAATGATAATGAACTCAATAATAGCTTGTCTTTTGTAAATCCAGTAACCTCTAATTGGGAATTGAAAAGTAATTATGCAATGACTTCCATTAGCATTTTTAATGTCTTAGGACAAAGAATTATGGATATTAATACTATTTCTTCAAAAGAAATTACTATGAATACGCAATCTTGGAAATCTGGTATTTACATTATAAATATTGAAACAGAAGAAGGAACTATAAATAAGAGGCTTATAAAGAATTAATCTTTTATTTTAGAAGTAATAACTTAAACCTATTAGAACAAAATTATTGTTAATCACTAATGGGTAATAGGTAAGTTCTTCCCCATATCGAAAACTTAAATTATTTTCATATTCAGATATATAACTAACAGTAAGTCCTAAATGTTTATTGTTTTTTAGGTTATATAATACCCCGGCTTTAGGTAGAAAGAAAAAATTTTGTTTATTATCCTTAAATTCTATGGTACCTATTGTTCCGTTATAATAATCTGCTGTATATCCATACCCAATTCCTAAAAATGGTGAAACTATTCCTTCTTTATTAAACACATATTCTAATCCTAATGAAAATCGATAACTGTTTTGTTTAAAGTTTAATGGAATTTGATTTTTAAACTTACTATCTCCTGAAAATATCATAGATAAATCAAAATTTATATAAATATTTCCTTGTAATTTCCCCATAAAACTAGGTGAAGATGCTAAACCTAATCCTAAACCAAATCCGTTAGAATTATTAGAACCATTATTGTTTGCATTCGTGTTATTTAAACTTGCCTGTAAAGCTGTGTAAAATCTAAAGGTATCAGTATTATAAGTGTTTGCTTTGCTTAATTCTTTTTCTGTAGGAATATAAGCTCCATAATCACAATTATTATAAGAATTTGTTAAAGATGATAAAGTATTTTCAGAAAATTCTTCTGTTTTATTTATTTCGTCTCTTACTGTATTACAATCCTTAAATGTAAGAGAAAGTATTCCTGGAATTTGTTGTTTATCATTAATAAGGTTAAACACTTGTCCATTGTTTTCATTAATTAACAAGAAATCAATATTTGAAATCTTATAAATAGAAGCTTTCCCAGAAACTAAAGAATTGGCTAGGTATTCTTCATTATTAAAAGTGATTTTAGAATAAACATCATTTCCTAAAGTTACACCATTTAAATCCTTAAAATTATAAGTTTTTAGATTTCCGTTTTTCTTGCAATAAACTTTTTTTGAATTATTATCAATTGATACTCTTCCTTNTATAGTTTGATTATTCTTGTCAGTAATAGCTCCAGAATGGTAATTTTGAGCTACACCAATATTATAAGAAAATAGGCATAAAGCCATTAAAGAATATAAATACTTCATTTTAGTAAAGTTAATTTTTGTGTAATGATAAAATTATTTTTTCGTTTTAANTACTGGTGGGTATTGAGCAAGTATTTTAGTTACTATTTCTTTAATTCTAGCTTCTTTTTTTTCAACACTACTCATTATTAAATCACCTTTTCCAATACCTTGCCATACCAATTCGTTTTTCCTTTTGTCTATTAAGTCGATAAACAAAGTTCCTTCTGGAGTGGAGGATACTGAAGTACCTCCGCCATACCAAGGACCGTATCCATAACCCCAATATCCATAATTATTGTTATAAACATCTATACGCTCTCTTTCTTTTGTGAAAAGACTCACAAGCATATCTGGTTCGGCAGAAATGGTCATTCCTTTAGCTTTTAAATTAGCTTCAATTTGACGCATAATTCTTTTTTTATCTAAATCAGAAATTTTTGCTTTATCTATACCAGGTTTATAGAATGCAAATGTTTTATACTTACTGAAATCTGTTACAGAATCGTAGTCTGAAACCACTCTAATTGTAGAACATGAGTAGAGTACAAATAAAAATAATAGTGGAATAAATTTTAAGTGTTTCATAGCTTTTTTATTTATTAAATAAAGATTCATCAACAAAATTTGGAAGCGTAACTTTTAAATTAGGATTGTTATCCATTGCTCTTTTTATAGCGAAAATTGCTTCTTCATTTCTAGCCCAACTTCTCCTTGAAACTCCATTGTTTACATCCCAATAAAGCATTGATTCTAGACGTTTTTGCGCATCATTACTACCATCAATAACCATACCAAAACCACCATTAATTACTTCTCCCCAGCCAACGCCACCACCATTATGGATACTTACCCAAGTAGCTCCTCTAAAACTATCACCAATTACATTTTGTATGGCCATATCTGCTGTAAACTGGCTACCGTCATAGATGTTGGAGGTTTCGCGATAAGGAGAATCGGTTCCCGATACATCATGATGATCTCTTCCTAAAATTACATATCCAATTTTACCGTCGGCTATGGCTTTATTAAATGCAGCTGCTATTTTCATTCTTCCTTCAGCATCAGCATATAAAATTCTCGCTTGTGATCCAACCACCAAATTATTTTCTTGGGCTCCCTTTATCCATTGGATATTATCATGCATTTGTTGTTGAATTTCAGGAGGTGATGTTTTTATTATTTCTTCTAAAACTTCACAGGCAATTTGATCGGTTTTTAATAAATCTTCGGGTTTTCCTGAAGCACAGACCCATCGGAAAGGACCAAAACCATAATCAAAACACATAGGCCCCATTATGTCTTGAACATAACTAGAATATTTAAATTCTTTTAAAGGGTTTACCGTGTCCAATACGTCTGCTCCAGCACGCGATGCTTCGAGTAAAAAGGCATTGCCATAATCAAAAAAGTAGGTTCCTTTTGCCGTATGCCTGTTAATAGCCTCTGCATGGCGCCGTAATGTTTTCTTAACTTCTTCCTTAAAAGCTTCCGGTTTATTTGCCATCATTTCGTTGGATTCTTCGTAGGATAATCCAACCGGATAATAACCTCCTGCCCAAGGATTGTGTAAGGAGGTTTGATCACTTCCTAGGTCAATGTGTAAATCTTCTTTATCAAAAGTTTCCCATACGTCAACAATATTTCCATCATAAGCAATGGAAACAGTTTCTTTGCTTTTTACTGCAGTTTTCACACGATTAGTTAATTTTATAATATCTGAATATACTTCATCGACCCAATCTTGAGAATGCCTTGTTTCAGTTGCTTTTTTATTAATTTCTGCACATACGGTAACACAACCTGCAATATTACCAGCTTTGGGTTGTGCACCACTCATTCCTCCCAAACCTGAAGTAACAAATAATCCTCCAAAAGGGCTTTTATTGATTTTTCGGAACCCATTTAATACCGTGATGGTAGTTCCNTGAACAATTCCCTGAGGACCTATATACATATAACTTCCTGCAGTCATTTGTCCATATTGACTGACTCCTAAGGCATTGAATTTTTCTAGATCGTCTTGTTTGGAGTAATTAGGAATCACCATGCCGTTAGTAACAACAACTCTTGGTGCATCGTTATGAGAAGGAAATAAACCTTGGGGGTGTCCCGAATACATCACTAAAGTTTGTTTTTCTGTCATTTCAGAAAGATACTGCATGGTTAATAAATACTGAGCCCAGTTTTGAAAAACTGCACCATTACCACCATAGGTAATTAACTCATGAGGATGCTGAGCAACAGCATGATCTAGATTATTTTGGATCATTAACATAATTGCCTTTGCTTGTTCACATTTCCCAGGATATTCATTTATAGGACGTGCATACATCTTGTATTTTGGGCGAAAACGATACATGTAAATGCGACCATAAGTTTCCAATTCATTTTTAAACTCAGGTAGAAGTATTGCGTGGTGTTTGGCATCAAAGTAGCGAAGTGCATTTTTAAGAGCTAGTTTTTTTTCAGCTAAAGAAAGTATGTCTTTCCGCTTAGGTGCATGATTAATGGAAGATTCATAATCGTTGGATACAGGAANATTATTTGGTATTCCTTGTTGTATTTCTTTTTTAAAGGTCATAGTTTTGTTTAGTCTTTTTAACAGCCGAAAGAAAGCTATTAATTCGTTTTCTTATCAAACCCATAAGGGCAATGTTTACAGCTATTTTCACAGCAATATCCACGTTTTAAATGGTATTTCTCTGTAAAGCACTTATAACCTTCTGGACTTAGGTAGTAATCGCCTTCTTCTAAAGGAATGTATTTTTTAAAATTGGACACCTCACAAAAATAACATTTTCTTATCTTGTTTGGAAAATTATTTTGATTTTGGTCTGTTATTATGGTGTAATTATACCTATTCATTAAATTTAGATAAGAATTATCATTATTTGTTCTATAATTATTAAATTTAGTATTTTGAACTTTGCTAACATAATAGTTAATTAATAAATCTTGTGTGTTTATTTATTTATAATTTTGTAGCTTAAATTATTAAAAACATCAGTTTGTTTATAGAAACCAATCTAGTTAGAAATCAAATAATTCCATTAGAAACATTTTCTATATCAAACTTTAATTTGGTCATTAAAAGAGAAGATCAACTTCACCCTGATATTTCTGGAAATAAATTAAGGAAATTAAAATATAATATTTTAGAAGCAAAAAGGTTAAATAAAACAACCTTATTAACTTTTGGGGGTGCTTATTCCAATCATATTNCTGCTGTTGCTGCATTNGGTAAAGAATATGGGTTTAAAACTATTGGAATTATAAGAGGAGAGGAGTTAGTTAATAAAGTATCGAATAATGCTACTTTATCGTTTGCTAAGAAATGTGGTATGCTCTTATATTTTATTTCAAGAGAAGAATATCGTAAAAAAGATGAATTATTTTTTTCTGAAAATTTAAAATCAAGTTATGGGGATTTCTACTTATTGCCAGAAGGTGGAACTAATGAATTTGCTGTAAAAGGATGTGCTGAGATACTTACTAATAAAGACACTTCTTTTGATTATGTATGTTCGTCAGTAGGAACTGGAGGTACTCTTGCAGGCTTAATTAAGGCTTCTAATTCCTTGCAAACTATTATAGGCTTTTCAGCCCTTAAGGGAACTTTTCAAAATTCAGATATCAATAAATTTACTAGAAAAAAAAATTATAGAATCCTTGATGATTATTGTTTTGGTGGTTATGCAAAAATAAACGCTGAATTGATCGAATTTATAAATGATTTTAAAAACAAAACCGCTGTTTCATTAGATCCAATATATACTGGAAAAATGATTTTTGGAATTTTTGATTTAATAAATAAAGGATATTTTAAAGAGAATAGTACTATACTAGCGGTTCACACAGGAGGTCTACAAGGAATTAATGGGATGAATGCATTGCTGAAGAAAAAAAATCTTCCAACAATAATTTAACAGCTAACACTCCCCAAAACCTTCTGTTTTTTTAATAAGATATTNNATTTAATCGGATTTACTGTAAAATACTGTTTGGTTAAGCGGTAAAAAAAAATAATAAGAAAACAGAAAAATTTAATTAAAAGCTATCTTATAAAAACAGGTTCGTTTTCATTTAAAGTATGCTNATTACTGAAGCCGTAACCACCAGTATTAAAGTTTTTTAATTGTTCTAAAGAAGTTACGTTATGATCTAAAATAAAACGTACCATAGATCCTCTAGCTTTTTTAGCAAAAAAAGAAATTATTTTTAGTTTTCCATTTTTAAAATCTTTAAAGACTGGAGAAATAACAGCTACTTTTAATTGTTTAGGTTGAACTGCTTTAAAATATTCTTGACTTGCTAAGTTCACAAATAATTCATCATCTTCAAGTTCTTCATTTAAATGATCAGTGATAGTTCGACCCCAAAATTCATAAAGATTTTTATTCCTATTTATTTTTAATGGAGTCCCCATTTCTAGACGGTAGGCTTGCATTAAATCTAAAGGTTTTAAGATTCCATACANACCTGATAAAATTCTTAGCTGCTTTTGCATTGATACTATTTTTTCTTCTTTTAAGGAATACGCATCTAAACCACCATATACATCTCCAGAAAAAGAATAAATAGCTTGGCGAGCGTTTTTATGGGTAAATGGTACTGAAAAATCTTGATAACGTTGGTGATTTAATTCTGCTAAATTATCGCTGATGTTCATCAGTTCCTTGATAGCTTTTTTAGATTTAATAGCAATTTTTGCATTAAGTATTTCTGTTTTATCTATAAAAACAGGAATTGTAAAATCATTAGTAGGGATTTCACTTTTAAGATCAAGACTCTTTGCTGGAGAAATAACAATTTTCATTAAAAATAGGTATTATTGATTAGTTGAATTGATAGAATATTTTTGCCATTTTTCAATACATTTTTCAATGTCTTCCGGAATAGGAGAATCAAATCGCATCATTTTTTCTGTAGTTGGATGCTTAAAACCTAAGGTTCTTGCATGTAATGCTTGTCGGGGTAAAACTTTAAAACAATTATCTACGAATTGTTTGTACTTGCTAAAAGTGGTTCCCTTCAAGATCTTGTCGCCTCCATAACGTTCGTCATTAAATAAGGTATGTCCTATGTACTTTAAATGAACTCTTATTTGATGGGTTCTGCCAGTTTCTAATTTGCAAGATAATAGACTTACATAGCCTAAGCGTTTTATAACTTTATAATGAGTAACAGCTGGCTTTCCTTTATTTTCGGTATCATCTTCAAATACAGTATTTTGTAATCTATTTTTTGGATGGCGTCCTATATTACCTTNAATAGTTCCTTCTTCCTCTTTAACATCTCCCCAGACCAAAGCTACATATTCTCTTTCAGATGTCTTATTAAAAAACTGTTTAGCTAGATGTGTCATTGCTTCTTCCGTTTTTGCAACGACTAAAAGTCCACTTGTGTCCTTGTCAATTCGATGCACTAATCCTGGACGATTACTACTATTGTTTGGAAGATTATCAAAATAAAATATTAGTGCATTTATTAACGTTCCGCTATAATTGCCATGGCCAGGATGAACCACCATTCCAGCAGGTTTATTTACTACCAATAAATCATCATCTTCATAAACAATATCCAACGGAATGTCCTCTGGAATCAATAAAAATTCATAGGGAGGATGCTTAAATAATACCGTAACAATATCAGCTGGTTTTACTTTATAGTTAGATTTAACCGCAATGTCATTTACATAAATATTTCCATCTTTCGCAGCTTGCTGTATTTTGCTGCGAGTAGCATTTTCAATATAGTTCATTAAATACTTATCAACTCTAAGAGGTTGTTGCCCCTTTTGAGCTATAAACCGAAAATGTTCATATAAATCGTCATTTTCTGGGCCTTCAATTTTATTTTCATCCATCTTCGTTTTATATTTATTTTTCTGAATTTTCTAATTGTGTTTTAAGACCTCCTTCGCCATCGCCTAAAACTAAATCTATCACTGAAGTTTTTTGAATTTTTTCACCAGATTTTAGTTTTTTTCCTTTGTAANTCAATTCCAAAACTTCATCCAGAGCAATGTATGATTTATAAGTTATTGTTCCTATTTCGAAACCCATAGATATTAAAGTAGGTTCAGCTTGTCTTCTTGTTTTTCCAACCACTTCTGGAATTTTTAAATACACATAACCAGATCTGTTTAAAGTAAGATAAATTTTACGATTTTCTTTTACAAATTCCCCTGCTTTTGGAATTTGCTCTATTACAGAATATTTTGGAAAATCAGGATTGTAATTAGAGGAATCTATCACCTCAAGCCTCAAGTCAAGTTCAATCAATTTATTTTCTGCAGTATCTAAACTCATTTTTGCTAGATTTGGGACTTCTATTTTTTGATTATGATTAGTGGTGAATTTTAACCAAAAAAGAACAATAAAAACTAAGCCTAACAATGCAATAATCGCTATTGATAATTGTTTTAAAAATACTTTGGTAAATAAAAATTTAATAAATGTCATCGCGCATAGTTATTTTACAAAAATATAAAACCTAAAGTTAGTATCTTTATAAATGAATAATGATATTTTTGTAAAACGCACCTTTTAATAAATTGTTATGAGTAAAAAGCATGTAGCTGTTGTAATGGGAGGGTATTCTAGCGAATTTGAAATTTCATTAGAAAGTGGATCTGTTGTTTGTGAGCTTTTGGATCCTAATAAATACTTTATCTATCCCGTTCATATATTAAAAGAAGGTTGGAATTTTATAGATTCTTTGGGTGAAA
This sequence comes from Flavobacteriaceae bacterium, assembly GCA_002713705.1. GTDB lineage: Bacteria > Bacteroidota > Bacteroidia > Flavobacteriales > Flavobacteriaceae > Marifrigoribacter. The sequence continues at coordinate 11,979 of PAUJ01000003.1, read as the reverse complement.
AATATCCTATTAATAAAGCTGATTTTAGTTTTTTTAATGGTACTAATACTATAATTCCAGATGTAGTATTTAATACTATACATGGAACTCCAGGAGAAGATGGTTATCTGCAAGCTTATTTGTCTTTAATTGGTATTCCTCAAACGAGTAGCGAATCGTATCAATCAGCTCTTAGTTTTAACAAAAGAGATTGCCTGTCGGTATTAAGTAAATTTAATGTTTTATGTGCTACTTCTTTTTATATTAATAAAGGAGAAAATTATTCTAGAACTGAAATATTAAAAAAGGTAGGACTTCCTTGTTTTGTAAAACCCAATAGAGCAGGTTCTAGTTTTGGAATTAGTAAAGTTTTTGAAAAAGAAAAATTGGATAGTGCCATTGAAAANGCATTTGAAGAAGATTCTGAAATTATTATAGAGAAAGCCATAGAAGGAGTTGAAGTATCTGTTGGTGTTTATAATAATCAAGAGAAAATTATTGTATTACCTATTACAGAAATTGTTTCTGAAACAGGTTTTTTTGATTACGAGGCAAAATATTTAGGAAAGTCTAATGAAATTACACCTGCTCGAATTTCGGTATCTGAATCAGAAAAGATAAGATCTGAAGCTGTAAGAATTTATAAATTGCTTAATATGACAGGAGTGACTAGAAGTGATTTTATTATTCAGGATGGGATTGTTTATTTTTTAGAAATCAACGCCAATCCTGGNATGTCCAAAGAAAGCATTATTCCAAAACAAGTAAAAGAATTCGGATCAACACTAACATCGTTTTTTGATATTCTGATACAAAATGTATTAAAATAAAATAATTTACATTTGAATTATGAAAAAAGCTGTATTTCCAGGTTCGTTCGATCCAATTACATTAGGGCATTTAGATATCATAAATAGAGGGTTGAGTCTTTTCGATGAAGTTATCATTGCAATTGGATTAAATGCTGATAAAAAACATATGTTTTCTTTAGAAGAAAGAAAACTACATATCGAAAATACTTTTAAAAATGAACCGCGAATTAAAGTTNCTACTTATAAAGGTTTAACTGTTGATTACTGTAAAACTGTAAAAGCAGATTATATTCTTAGAGGATTAAGAAACAGTACTGATTTTAATTATGAACAATCCATTGCACAAACAAATTCAACACTTGCAAACATTGAAAGTGTATTCTTAGTTTGTACTCCTAATGTTTCAAATATTTCTTCTTCTATTGTTCGAGATATCATTCGTAATGGAGGAAATTTTAGGGCATTAGTGCCTAAAAGTGTATTGCTTTAATTTTTTTTAAGCGGTAGAATCCAATTTTTTTTCTGCAAAAGGATTGGTGTCTAAGTTTACCAAATCAGCATTTGGGGCTATCATATTTTGAGTTTCTAAACCATTAAATTTCACTTTTANATCAACAGTTATTTTAGGATCATTCATGTTGTAATCTTTTTCTGCTAAGAAATAAAGATATTTAGCTAGTGTAATAAAATTATTCGGATCTTCTGCAATATGCTTTAGTAGATTAGCTGTTAAATAAGTTTCAATTTCAATATTCCCCCATTAAATGGGTTTATTCGTTTAAATAAAAATTGATTCATTTAACCATAATGGAAGATTTTTGTAGTTAATAACTAATTTGATAATTCAAATATACATTTAATTTTAAAACACAAAAAAAACCCCATCAGGAAAACCTAAAGGAGTTTGTTTTTATAAATTTTTAAAACAAATTACAACTATAGAGAAGCAATGTGTTTAGTCATATTTGATTTTAAATTAGCTGCCTTGTTATTATGAATAATATTTTTCTTAGCTAATTTGTCGATCATAGAAATTACACCTGAAAACAATTTATCAGCTTCTTTCTTATCTGAAGTTTCAACGAATTTCTTCATTGCGTTACGAGTTGTTTTGTGTTGGTAACGATTTCGTAAACGTTTAACTTCACTATTTCTAATTCTCTTTAATGCTGACTTATGATTCGCCATTTTTTTATTTTTAATTCTTATTTTTTGTAGTCCGTAGGGGAATCGAACCCCTGTTACCAGGATGAAAACCTGGCGTCCTAACCCCTAGACGAACGGACCATTAATTTTTAAATGCGGATGCAAAAATACAAATATTTTTGAATGCAACAAGCTTAAGTAAACATTTTTTAATATATTTAATATGCCTTCGCAAAAAGCACTTTTTGATTCGAAGGTTTACCGCTAACCATACAAGTTCCCTTCTCTTGTTTAGCATCCAAAGGAATACACCTAATCGTTGCTTTTGTTTCGTTTTTTATTAATTCTTCAGTTTCGGTAGTCCCGTCCCAATGAGCTAATATAAATCCGCCTTTAGTATTTAATACTTCTTTAAACTCATCGTAAGTAGTTACATCAGTAGTTTTTTCTGTTCTAAAACTGTCCGCTTTATTAAAAAGATTTTCTTGGATTTCATCCATTAAATCGACTACAATAGAAACCACATCATCTCTCGAAATAAATTCCTTAGTTAAGGTATCTCTTCTAGCAAGTTCTAATGTTCCGTTTTCAACATCTCTAGGACCAATAGCAAGCCTTACTGGTACTCCTTTTAACTCNTATTCATTAAATTTCCAACCAGGCTTATAAGTGTCTCTGTTGTCGAATTTAACCCGAACACCTTTTGTGCGAAGTTCTGTCATCACTTCTTTAGCCAGCTCACTTACCAGTTCAAATTGTTCATCGTTCCTGTAAATAGGGACAATAACTACTTGGTCTGGAGCAAGTTTTGGAGGTAATACGAGTCCTTTGTCATCACTGTGGGTCATGATGAGCGCTCCCATTAAGCGAGTAGATACACCCCAAGAAGTTGCCCAAACATAATCTTGTTTACCGTCTTTAGCAGTAAATTTCACATCAAATGCTTTTGCGAAATTCTGACCTAAAAAATGTGAAGTTCCAGCTTGTAGTGCTTTTCCATCTTGCATTAAAGCTTCTATACAATACGTTTCTTCAGCTCCAGCAAATCGTTCGCTTTCCGTCTTTAAACCTTTAATAACAGGAACTGCCATATAATCTTCTACAAATTCTGCATAGATATTAACCATTTGTTCTGTTTCTTCAATTGCTTCTTGTTTAGTCGCATGAGCGGTATGCCCTTCTTGCCATAAAAATTCAGCTGTACGCAAAAACAATCTAGTTCTCATTTCCCAACGAACAACATTTGCCCATTGGTTTATCAATAAAGGTAAATCTCTATACGATTGAATCCATTTTCTATAGGTATCCCAAATAATAGTTTCCGATGTAGGGCGAACAATTAATTCTTCCTCTAATTTAGCATCTGGATCAACTTCAACGCCTCCTTTTCCATCTTCTCTTAGCCTATAATGAGTAACGATAGCACATTCTTTTGCAAAACCATCTACATGACTTGCTTCTTTACTAAAATAAGATTTTGGTATAAAAAGAGGGAAATAAGCGTTTTGATGTCCAGTTTCCTTGAACATTCTATCCAATTCAGCTTGCATCTTCTCCCATATAGAAAAACCATAAGGTTTAATAACCATACAGCCTCTAACACCAGAGTTTTCTGCTAGATCAGCATTAATAACCAATTCGTTATACCATTTAGAGTAATCTTCGCTTCTTTTTGTTAGATTTTTAGCCATAGCAGTGTGTTTGGCACAAATATTGTATTTATTGTTAAAAATGTTTTTGTTCTCGACAAAACTAACTAAATTTATAATGTCCAACAATTAAATTGCTATTGTTATGAAAACCTTTATTCTTTCTTTTAAAAACCTAAATTTATTGCTATTAATTGGNTTTGTATTCTTATTATTTACCGCTTGTGGAACCCATAAAAATGATTATGATGAAGTAGATGGAATATATTCTTCCACTCAAAATAATAAAGTAGCTGAAGAAATTACTGGCCAAGAAGATAAAAACAATTACTACAAACAATACTTTAAAACAAAACAATCAGCTTATAAAGACGTTCCTGAAGATAATGCTATTTTAACAGATGTAGAAGCTTACTATACTTCAGAAACTCTTGACGAGGAGGGTTATGTTATTACTGAAGAGCAAGAATATGGCTCAGAATATAATGAAGGAAATGGAGCTTGGGGTTCTAATTCTACTCAAGTTTCCATAAATGTATATGGAGGTATGGCTTATGCACCTTTTTATGGTGGATGGGGAAATCCTTATTATGGATATGGCTGGGGAAACCCTTATTATGGTGGATGGGGAAATCCTTATTATGGATATGGATGGGGAAATCCTTATTATGGATATGGCTGGGGAAATCCTTATTATGGATATGGCTGGGGAAACCCTTATTATGGATATAGTGGTTATCACGGCGGCTACGGTTATGCATACAATAGAGGAAGAAGAAATACAGACTATTTAGCAGGAAGATCATATTCCAGAGGAAGCAATAGCGCTACTAGTTATAATAGAAGAGCCAATAACAGGGGGTATTCAAGTAGTTTCGGTGTCACTAACTCAAGAAGAGGAAGTTCTTATTCTACATCAGAATCTACCAGAAGATCTGGAACTAATAACCGTGGTGTAAGTTCGTCAACAAAGTCAAGTTATCAGGCAAACTCTTCTTCAAGAGGCAATACAAGCCGAAGCTCAAGTAAGAAAAGTAAACCAAGTACGAATACCAGATCAAATACAAAAACGAGGCCTACTAACACTTCTAGATCAACTAACACTTCTAGATCAACTAATACTTCTAGGTCGAACAACACATACCGATCAACTAACACTTCTAGATCAAGTAATTCAAGTGGTGGTGGTTCGCGAGGTGGAGGTGGAAGACGCGGCGGAATATAATATTATTTTTTTAAATATTTTTATATGAAAAAGTTTTACTTTTTAATAGTCACGATATTTTCTTTTGCTAGTATTCAATCACAGAACTTAACAGATGCACTTCGTTATTCGACTGAAAATTTAAACGGAACAGCGCGTTTTAATGCTTTAAGTGCTGCATTTGGTGCATTGGGTGGAGATATTTCATCCATTGCTATTAATCCTGCAGGAAGTACAGTTTTTTTAAATAGTGCGGGTTCTGCATCACTTTCTGTAGTTGATAAAAAAAATAAATCAAATTATTTTGATACCAATACCGAAGCATCCTATGTCAATTTAAGGTTTAATCAGGCAGGTTTCGTATTTCCTTTTATGAATCCTAATTTAGCTTCAGTTTTTAATAAATTTTCATTAGGATTTAATTATGTAGCCTCCAATAACTTCGATGATAATGTTTTTATAGCTGGAACCGGAAATACTTCTATTGGAGCTTACTTTGTTGGAAAAGCAAATGGAGTACCCTTAAATTTATTACAATTACAAGAAAATGAAACTATTTCGAGCCTCTATTCATATCTTGGAGTTAATGAGGGTGTATCCACTCAAAATGCTTTTTTAGGGTACCAAAGTTTTATTATTGAACCTGTTGATCCCGAAAATTCAGAAAACACAGCATATTATTCAACTATAGCACCCGGAAGTTTTAATCAAAAATATTACTATAATTCAAGAGGTTATAACGGTAAATATTCATTTAATTTTGCTGCAGAAATTAATCACATGATTTCTATAGGAATAAATTTAAATAGTAATAGTTTAAATTATAGAAAAAGTACCTTCTTAACCGAAACCAACAATAACGCTGGAAGTTCAGTGAATTATGTTGGTTTTCAGAATGACCTGTATGCATATGGAGGGGGATTTTCAGCTCAGTTTGGAGCCATTGCGAAGGTCACAAATCATTTAAGATTAGGATTTACCTACGACAGTCCTATTTGGTATAATATTTACGAAGAAACTTCACAGTATATAGAAACATCAAGAGAATTTGAAGGAGAAATTTATAATGAATATATCAACCCTAAAATTATTAATGTTTTTAATAAATACAGATTAACAACGCCCTGGAAAATAGCTGCAAGTGGGGCTTATATTTTTGGAAAAAGTGGATTAATTAGTTTTGATTATTCCTATAAAGATTACGCTTCTATATATTTTAATGCTTCGAATAGTTCTTATTTTTCATCTCAAAACGCCATCATTAATAATGAGTTAACAGGTGCCTCGGCTATTAAAATTGGTGGAGAATATAGATTAAATAACCTTCGTCTTAGAGGTGGTTATCAATATGAAGAAAGTCCATATAAAAAGAATACTAATCAGGGAGATCTTACTGGTTTTTCCGGAGGATTTGGACTTTATTTAGGTACTTATTCTATTGATTTTTCATATTCAAGAATTCAACAAAAAGGAGCCTTGCAATTATATGATATTGGTTTAACGGATACCGCTTCATTAGATCATATTAGAAATAACTATACGGTTACAGTTATTTATGAAATTAATTAATTTTTTTAAAATTAAATAATAAAAAAAACCATCCTAACTAGGATGGTTTTTTTTATTAATTCTGATTATCCTATCTTATTAAATAGGATTTAAAAGCTAATTTCGAATTTATTTTCTGGCTATTTTCTTAGTTATTGATCCTGCAGTTGTATTAATATCTAATAAATAAATACCAGTAGCTAAACTAGAAATATTAATTTGATTATTTGTGGTTTGATTTATAACAACATTACCTAAAACATCGTATAAATTTGTTGAAATTATTTCCACTCCAGAAGGAGTATTAATAGTTATAATTTCAGACGATGGGTTTGGATATATAGATAGCTGAGATAAAATATTATCATTTACAGATAATGCTTCACAAGTAGCTCCAAAATAGAAGTTGCCAATTAACTCACCACTATCTTGTTCACCTTGTATTTCAATTCTTGAAATTGGTTCGTCTGCAATCATACCAAAAAATACTTGAATATTTATTGGAACATTTACTTGAATAGTTTCAATTAAATCTCCACTCTCTCCATAAACTCTTATGTCTGTCAAAGGAGCATTATTTTCCCAAATATCCATGGCAACTGCATAAATATTGGGAGTAAATTCAACAATTGTATAATCAGCAAAAGTTATTGCACCGGCTAAAGGATCTGTGTTTCCAATTGCACCTGCTGGAATACTTACTGTATTTCCACCATTTGAAGATAAAAGCTGAAACCCACTTTGAAGTTCTCCTGCAGCATAACAACCATCACCTTCACTACTCATTACAGGTCCACAATCTAAAATACCTGCTGGTCCTCCAAGAAAATCCTCGAATGTTACTGTTGGTTCTGAACAATTTTCTTCTAAACCAATATCAAAAAGTACTTTAGCTACATAGGTAGCGATAATTCCCTGAGCACCGTTACTAATAACTGTTGCAGTTTCACCATTAAATTCATTTATTTGGTTTTGATTGGACAATTCAGAAAATGATTCTGGTTGTTGAGCAAATAAAACTCCTCCCATTAGAAAAAATAAAAAAGTAATGTTTTTCATAGTTTTAATTTAAATTAATTTATAATGACCAATATATAAAAATTAATTAACAGTCCATTCAATACTGTCTCCTATATTTATTCCCCAAGAATCAGAAAGACCACCATTAATTTCAAGTACATACAAAACTGGCAAACTCGAGGGCAACGATTTGTTATCAAAAGGTTTTGCGTTTTTTTGGATGCGAACTATTTCTTTTTTCTTGTTTATATATATGATGTCTAAAGGAAACTCGGTGTTTTTCATATAGAAGGAACGCGGCTGTTCTTTCTTAAAAATAAATAACATGGCTTGATGACTTTCCATCATATGTCGATACATTAAACCAGTTTGTGTTTCATACTCCGTTTCAGCAAACTCAATATCTAAGGTTTTAAATACCGAATCTGTTGTTGGTTTTTTTAAAAACAATTCACCTTCCTTAGTAAAGTTAATCTCTTTAGTAATTGAAATAGATTGCTTTTTATTTTCATCACAAGAATAAAAAAAAATCGTACAAACAGTAATTATGAAATATAATTTATTCACTTGGAACGGGTCTTTTAGGTGATGAAATCATCAAATAGGCACCAACTAGTATAAAAGGAATGCTGAGCCATTGTCCTGTGTTTAAAACCCATTCTGCTCTTTCGTCTACCTGGGCTACTTTTACAAACTCTACAAAGAAACGAACCGTCCAAAGAAGTACTAAAAACATTCCTAGTAAATAACCCATTTGTTTACTTTTATTGGTTTTCCAATACAAATAATAAAGTATAGCGAATACAAAAACATAGCAAAACGATTCGTACAACTGAGCAGGATGCCTAGGAAAATCTTCTCCCAATTGTTTAAACACAACTCCATAATCACTATGGGTAGCTTTTCCTATTATTTCAGAATTAATAAAATTTCCTATTCTAACAAATATGGCTCCACATGCAACTGCAATTACTATTCTATCGAGTATCCATAGTATCGGTTTTTTAAGTGTTTTTTTACTGTAAAAATACATTGCAACTATAATTCCTATTGCAGCACCATGACTTGCTAAGCCTCTAAATCCTGTAAATTCAAATCCGTTTTTAAAGCTAAAAGGAAGAAATACGGAGAAAAAATCATCTTTTAATAATTCTGGCTGATAAAAAAATACATGCCCTAATCTAGCTCCTATTAGCGTTGCTAATACAACATAAATAAAAAGACTGTCCATTTTATCATCTGATAGCCCTTCGTTCTTAAATATATTTTTCGTTAAAAACCATCCTATGGTAAAGGCAATTACAAACATTAGGCTGTAATACCTAATCATAAAAAAACCTAAATCAATTCCTGGAGATGGGTCCCAAATAAAACTTAATACTTGCATAAAATATTTTTAAAAAATTAGAATTGTAAATATAAGTAAAGCTATATTTAATTTAATTACTTTTTGTCTTTTTCAGGGACAGGATCATAACCCGATCCACCCCAAGGATGGCAACTACCAATACGTTTAATAGCGAGCAAGGTACCTTTTAAAAAACCATGTGTTTTAAGTGCGTCAATAGCGTAATGCGAACAAGTTGGATCGTACCTGCATGAAGACGGTAATAAAGGAGAAATTAAAATTTGATATCCCTTAATCAGCAAAACAAAAGGATATATTAGTGTATTTCTCATTCTAGATTTAAATTCAAATTATGTGTCGAAGAATTCGTTCAAAGATTTAAAGAAAAAGTAGTACCCTCTTTTCCATCTTTTAAGTGAATTCCAGCTTCTTTTAATTGATCACGAATTAAATCACTAGTGTGAAAATCTTTGTTATCTCGTGCTTGGTTTCTAAGTCCTATCAATATATTAACAGCATCTGATAATTGATGATCATCTCTCGAATTAATGGTGTTATTTTCTTCTAAAGCTAATACATCAAAAATAAAATCATGCATTGTTTTATTTATAATATCAATATTGTTTTGGTCTAATTGCGTGGTTCCTTCTTTAGCTGTGTTGATTATTTTTACGGCTTCAAATAATTGAGCTATTAAAATTGGACTATTAAAATCGTCGTTCATTGCGTCATAGCAGGATTGTCTCCAAATAGATGCATCAAATTCATTGTTTTTTGAAGGTGTAATTCCTGAAAGCATTTTATAAGCTTCCATCAATCTATTAAAACCTTTTTCAGAAGCTAATAATGCATCATCAGAAAAATCAAGAATGCTTCTGTAATTTGCTTGGTACATAAAAAACTTAGCAACAGAAGGTGAAAAAGCTTTGCTTAAAATGGTATTGTTACCAGAAAACAGTTCGTGAGGTAAAATATGATTCCCTGTAGATTTCGCCATTTTTTTTCCGTTAAGAGTAAGCATATTGGCATGCATCCAATAATTTACTGGATTGGTTTTTAAGGCAGCTTCAGATTGTGCAATTTCACATTCATGGTGTGGAAATTTTAAATCCATTCCCCCACCGTGAATATCAAAATGTTTGCCTAGGTATTTAGTGCTCATTGCGGTACATTCTAGATGCCAACCGGGAAATCCATCACTCCAAGGTGATGGCCAACGCATAATATGCACAGGCTCTGCTTTTTTCCAAAGCGCAAAATCTTGTGGATTTTTTTTATCGGTTTGAGCAGCTAGATCACGGGTATTAGCAACCATGTCTTCTAAATTTCTTCCGCTTAGTTTTCCGTAAGTATGAGTTTTATTAAATTTATGTACATCAAAATAAACAGAACCATTTATAACATAAGCAAATCCTTCAGAAATAATTTTTTCAATAATTGCTATCTGTTCAATAATATGTCCAGTAGCAGTGGGTTCAATACTTGGAGGAAGCGCATTAAATTTTTCCATTGTTTGGTGGAAATCGACTGTGTATCGTTGCACAATTTCCATGGGCTCCAACATTTCAATCCTTGCTTTTTTAGCGATGCGGTCTTCGCCACTATCCGCATCATTTTCTAAATGTCCCGCATCTGTAATATTTCGAACATACCTAACTTTGTAGCCCAAGTGCTTTAAGTACCTGAATACCAAATCGAACGATAAAAAAGTACGGCAATTTCCCAAATGCACATTGTTGTAAACCGTAGGTCCACACACGTACATCCCAACTGATTCCTTATGAATTGGAGTGAATTTTTCTTTTGTTTTTGTAATTGAATTATACAGGTATAATTCTTGTTGTTCGAAAAGTTTCATGTATCTAAATGCTTCTTTTTAATTTAACGTTTAGCAAGTTATAAAACTTTAACTTGGAATTGCAACATTAAAATGTTGTATTTAATTTTATGTAATCTAAAAACTCTCTTCTTGTTTCAATTTTTTTAAATTTACCTCCAAATTCACTGGTTACGGTACTGCAATCAATATCACGAATTCCACGAGAATTAACACATAAATGCTTTGCATCAATGACACAGGCCACGTCCTCTGTATTTAAAACTTCTTGTAATTCCTTAACAATTTGCATCGTAAGTCTTTCTTGTACCTGAGGTCTTTTTGCAAAATAGTCTACAATTCTATTCATTTTTGAAAGCCCAATTACAGTCCCGTTAGAGATATAAGCGATATGTGCTTTTCCAACAATAGGAAGTAAATGATGTTCACAAGTAGAATAAAGTGTAATGTTTTTTTCAACCAACATTTCACCGTATTTATATTTATTTTCAAAAGTGGAAGCAACTGGTTTGTTTTTTGGATTTAAACCCCCAAATATTTCACTGACAAACATTTTTGCAACTCTTTTTGGAGTTCCTTTTAAGCTATCATCAGTTAAGTCCATCCCTAATGTCAATAGAATTTTTTTAACATCTTTTTCTATTGCTTCTATTTTATCTCCATCATTAATTTTAAAAGCATCTTTTCTTAAAGGAGTATCGCTAGAAGTTCCAATATGTTCTTCGCCTAATTCATCCATTACTTTACTGTGATTTTTTAAATTCATAGGTATTCTTTGTAATACAATTTGCAAAGATACAAATTCAATAATAGCTGAAAAATTTGTGTCACACTATTTTTATGAATAGGTTTTTTTAGTATTGACTTTTTGTATGTATTGGTAACAAAGGAGTTATAGGTGAAAATAAACACTTATCTATCTGTTAAATGATTGAAAAAAAGCATATTATAGGAAGGGTCAAATTAATTTTATCTTTTTTATTTTTTAATATTTAATTGTTTAAAAAACAATTAAATATTAAAAAATTCATAAATTGTGAATTCATAAATTTTTCTTAAATTTAAAAAAAATAATAATGAAAAAAAACCTACTTGTTCTATTAATTTTTTTTCCTTTTTTCTTGTTTAGCCAACAAAGTGTAAGTGATAATAATTACGAAAACTTCATTAAAATAGAACCAACGGAGGTTTATTCAAGTGCAATTTTAATTTTTGACTTCGAAAAAGCACAAGAAATCACTTATACTCTAACGTACAATAACACTATAATTTCTACTGCTGTAATTAATAAAGAAAAAGGTAATGTTATAAAAAAAGTTGACTTTTCATTATTAAAAAAAGGAATCTATGTAGTTGATTATTATATAGATGAAAAAAAAGTAAAGCAATTAACTTTTAGTAAATTGTAAAAACCCAAACTACATGAACTTCAATAA
>PAUJ01000020.1 GCA_002713705.1 Flavobacteriaceae bacterium | reverse complement strand
TTTAAAATATTTAGATATATAGAACCATCAGATAATATAGCGTTTCAGGAAGACTCACCCTCAAAAGAAAACCGAAATATTAAGTTATGGAGCTCAGAAATTAAATAAATTAATGTGATTTTTTTGGGTTTTTACTGTCATATAAGTGGCAGTAAAGTGGCAGTTAACCCCTTTTTTAGTATATTTGGATGGTATAACTGCTTAAAGCAAAAACCCTCTACATCAAAGATATAAAGGGTTGTTTTGCTCCTCTTCTTGGACTCGAACCAAGGACACCCTGATTAACAGTCAGGTGCTCTAACCAGCTGAGCTAAAGAGGAATTTATTATTGTTATTTTTATTAGAACTTTAAGTTCGCTTTTTAAAGCCTTATTGGTTTTACAAGCGGGTGCAAATATAAATTATTTTTTATGTGCAGCAAACAATTTTTATTTTTTTATTATTTAAATAACCATCTGTAAACATCATTACCGTTTGCAAATAATACCAATGTAATTAATAATATAAATCCTACCATTTGTGCATACTCCATTACTTTTTCATTAGGCTTACGTCCGGTAGCCATCTCATATATTAAAAACACAACGTGTCCACCATCTAAAGCTGGTATAGGCAAAATATTCATAAAAGCTAAAATAATTGAAATTAAAGCGGTGGTATGCCAGAAAGAAATCCAATTCCATGTACCAGGAAATAAATTAGCAATTGCTCCAAATCCACCTACTTGTGTAGCTCCCTCACTTGTAAATACATATTTAAATTGTTTTACATAGTCTGTCAAAACATTATATCCATAATTAATTCCTCCTCCTAAACTTTCAATAAACCCATATTTTACTTGTTTATAAGCATTTTCATATTCTAAACCAAAATTATTAATTCCAATAGTACCATCCTCCCTAGGTATAACTTTAATAGTTTCTAAACTCCCATCTCTATCAATAGTTAAAGTAACTTCAGATACAGGGTTTGCTTTTATATTTTCTGATAAACTTGCCCAATTAAGAGTTGTTACTCCGTTAACTGATAAAATTTTATCTCCTTTTAATAATCCAGCTTTTTCAGCAGGATAATTTGGAATAATAGTGTCTAAAACATTACTTCTTACAGGCTGAAAAGGTCTTAATTCTCCTGCTTTAAACATAGTCATGCCAATTTCCTCCGGAATCGAAATTGTTTCCGTATTTCCATCGTTGTGACTTACAGTCAGTGAATTAACATCTCTTAAAAATAAGTAACGGTTTAAGTCATTTAAATTTTCAAAATCTTCCCCATTAAGCTTTAAAACTTTATCCCCATTTTTAAAACCTAAGTCTTTAAATGTTTGAGAAACAGCAAAACCATTTGGCAATTCATCATTAGTAACAATTTTTTGACCTACAAAGTAAAATATGCAGATATAAATTACAAACCCAACAATAATATTAACAGTAACACCACCTAACATAATGATCAAACGTTGCCAGGTTGGTTTGGATCTAAATTCCCAAGGTTGAGGGGGTAAGGCCATTTGCTCTTTGTCCATACTCTCGTCAATCATTCCAGATATTTTTACATATCCTCCTAGTGGTAACCAACCAATACCATAAACAGTTTCTCCTATTTTCTTTTTAAATAAAGAGAACTTTATATCAAAAAAAAGGTAAAACTTCTCTACACGAGTTTTAAATAATTTGGCAGGTATAAAATGCCCCAATTCGTGAAGGACAATTAGTAAAGAAAGGCTCAGAAGCAATTGTAATGCTTTGACAGCAAATGGACTCATAGTCTATAAAATTAGGGTGCAAAAATAGATAATTAATATTATAAATCTCTTTTACCTTAAATTTATTACCTTTTAATTAACTATTTAAGTTTGATCCTATAATTTATTTTAAAATAAAAAAAATATTATTCTTTTGTAAAGTCACTAATAATGATATTTTAAAAACATTTGGGACCAAATTTTACTTGTAATTTGATAAAAGTCTCCTAACTTTGTTTTTTAAAAAAAAGACTTTTACAGTATGCTTTTATTTTTTTCCAAGTATAAAATTTTTGGACTTGTACTTTTGATTCTTTCCATCATCATTATTTCAATTATATATCAAGTTTTAAAACCTAATGAGGTTTTACCAATATTTCAACCAGCGAAAGTGAATGCTGAACTAGTAGATAGTACCATGCAACATGTAAAAAAATATCATATAATTTCTGACTTTTCATTGATCAATCAAAACGGGAAAACCATTACTCAAGAAGATTATAAAAATAAAATATATGTAGCAGATTTCTTTTTTACCACCTGTCAAACTATTTGTCCCATAATGACAGATAACATGCTTGAAGTCCAAAACAAATTGAAAAATGATTCTACAGTCATGTTGTTGTCACATTCGGTTACACCAGAAATCGATTCGGTTGCTCAATTAAAAAAATACGCTCTTAAAAAAGGAGTAAATGATACAAAATGGAATCTTGTTACTGGAGAAAAAAAAGAAATTTATAAACTTGCAAGAAAATCATATCTCGCAGTTAAAACCAATGGTAGTGGTGATCAATATGATATGATACATACAGAAAACTTTGTTTTAATAGACAAGAAAAAAAGAATTCGAGGATTTTACGATGGGACTGATGATATAGAAATACAACAACTTTTAAAGGATATCGAAATATTGAAAAGAGAAAATTAATACGCCTATCATAAGGAGTTTTAAAACTTTTATTAAACAAGATTGTTCCATGTCAATATGTTAGTTTACATTTGTTGTTTAAAATGAATCTAAATAAAAATGCTTTCTATTGCGTCTTTAGAAATTGGGCAACGGGCCGTTATAAAAGACTTCTCTGTAGATGTAGTCCCCTTAAAACTCTTAGAAATGGGATGTCTTCCTGGTAATGAAGTGACTTTACTGCAAGAAGCTCCTTTTAAAGACCCATTATATCTTACTATTAATGGCAGTCATTTAGCTATCAGAAAGGAAATGGCTTGCAAAATTGAAATTGAACTTATCAATGGCTAAACAAATAAATGTTGCACTTATTGGTAATCCAAATACAGGAAAGAGCTCTGTATTTAATATCCTTACTGGGCTTAATCAAAAAGTTGGAAATTATCCGGGAATTACGGTTGAAAAAAAACAAGGAACCTGCCAGCTTGAAAGAAACTTAAAAGCTCACATTATTGACCTTCCCGGGACTTACAGTTTAAATGCTTCTTCCTTAGATGAAAATGTAGTTATAGAATTACTACTTAATAAAAAAGATAAAGATTATCCCGATGTGGCTGTCGTTATAGCAGATATTGAGAACTTAAAAAGAAACTTACTTTTATTTACACAAATAAAAGATCTTGGAATTCCAACCATTTTAGCAATTAATATGGCTGACAGAATGAAACGTAAAGCCATTTCACTTAATATTAAAGAACTAGAGGAAAAATTAGGAACTAAAATTGTTTTAATAAGTTCCAGAAAAAAAACTGGAATTGAAACCTTAAAAAGTTTAATTTCAAATTACAATTCGCTCTCTTTAACACCTTGTATAAATTCCTCTAAAATCGCTCCCGAATATTTTGAACGCCTTCAAAAAACTTTCCCAAATCAAGATTTATATAAATTATGGTTGGTGGTTACCCAGGATGTTAATTTTGGAAAGTTAAATAGGAAGAAAATAAATGGAATCCAACCCTTTCAAACAGAATCTATAACTAATCTAAAACGATTACAGCAAAAAGAAACCATAGCCCGATATCAATTTATCAATGATACCCTAAAAAAGACCTTATCAATTGATTCAAAAAATGCAAAAGATTTAAGAAGTAGGTTTGATAAAATATTAACTCATAAGTTTTGGGGGTATGTAATTTTCTTTTCTATTTTATTATTGATATTTCAAGCCATATTCGATTGGAGCACCTATCCAATGGACTTTATTGATAATTCATTTACATTGTTAAGTGAATGGTTAAAAATTAATTTACCTCCTGGTGTATTTTCAAATTTAATTGCAGAAGGAATCATACCTGGACTTGGTGGTATTGTAATTTTTATACCACAAATTGCATTTTTATTTTTATTTATTTCCATTTTAGAAGAAAGTGGTTATATGAGTCGTGTGGTCTTTTTAATGGACAGAATTATGCGTCGTTTTGGATTAAGCGGAAAAAGTGTTGTACCCTTAGTTTCCGGTACTGCTTGTGCAATTCCTGCTATTATGGCTACTAGAAATATTGAAAATTGGAAAGAACGCCTTATTACAATTTTAGTAACACCATTTATAACTTGTGCAGCTAGATTACCTGTTTATTTAATAATCATTTCATTGGTTATTCCAGAAGGTCGAGTATTGGGAATTATCAGTTTACAAGGGTTAACGCTTTTAATTTTATATGGTTTAGGTTTTGCTGCTGCAATTATTGCAGCTTATACCTTAGACAAATATTTACATGTAAAAAGCAAGTCTTTTTTTGTAATTGAAATGCCAAATTACAAACTACCCTTATTGAAAAATGTAGGGATTACCGTATTAGAAAAAACGAAATCATTTGTATTTGGAGCTGGAAAAATAATCTTAGCTATTTCAATAATCTTATGGGTTATGGGTTCTTATGGCCCTGGAGAATTCAATCAAGCGGAAGAAATTGTTTTACAACAAACCGAACAACAAAATTTATCACAAGAGGAGCTAGCTATTAAATTATCCTCTTTTAAATTAGAGAATTCATATATAGGTATGGTTGGTAAATTTATAGAACCTGCGGTAAAACCTTTAGGATACGATTGGAAAATAGGTATTGCCCTTATAAGTTCATTTGCTGCAAGAGAAGTTTTTATTGGAACTCTTGCTACTATGTATAATGTTGGAAATGATGAAGTAGAAACTATAAAAGAAAGAATGGCTGCTGAAATTAACCCATCTAACGGAGCGCCATTATTTAATTTAGCGAGTGGTATTTCTCTTTTATTATTTTATGCTTTTGCGATGCAATGTATGAGTACCTTAGCCATCGTAAAACGAGAAACAAATTCATGGAAATGGCCATTATGGCAATTATTATCAATGACTGCTTTAGCATATATTGTTGCTTTAGCTGCTTATCAAATACTTAAATAATGCAACATCTATTAGTCATACTTACATTCTCATTAGCAGCAGGGTTTCTAGTTAAAAAATTTATTTGGAATCCAATTTTTGAAGGGAGACAAAAGAAGAGTACAACAATGGATGGGGAAAACACCAAATGTGGTAAAAATGATTGTGCTTGCCACTAAACTTATTTAGCGGTTAAAACACCTTTTTAGTAACTAGATAATCTTTTAAAACTAGAAAAAATAGGCGACAAATAAATCTTAATTTCATAATAACTATTATAAATCAACAATAATTAAATAGTATGTTAGACTATTTTACCCTAAACCAACATCCAAAGACATCATCACTATAAACCCTCCAATAAAACCTAAGGTTGCGATATCGGTGTACTTATCTCTTTGGGTTTCTGGAATTACTTCTTCAACAACAACAAAAATCATTGCACCTGCAGCAAAAGCTAATGCATAAGGTAAAATTGGAGTAAAAAAAGCAACAGCTAATGCTCCTAAAACAGCTGCAATAGGTTCTACAACCGCAGANAATTGTCCATACCAAAAACTTTTAAAACGAGAAACACCTTGCCTTCTTAAAGGCATNGAAACTGCNAATCCTTCTGGAAAATTTTGAATACCTATTCCTATTGCCAAAGTAATAGCCGCAATTATCATNTCAGTCTGTTCAAATCCACCCAAAGTTGATGCGGCACCAAAAAGAACACCAATAGCTAATCCTTCTGGNATATTATGAAGTGTAATTGCTAAAACNAATAACGTGGTTTTATGCCAATCTGTNTTTATTCCCTCTGCTTCTTCTTTTTTAAAATTAATGTGTAAATGTGGCATTAATTTATCCATACCAAATAAAGTCANAGCTCCAAGTCCAAATCCGATTGCTGCTGGAAGCACTTTTACAAANCCTTCTCCTTCACTATTTTCAATTGCAGGAGCCAATAAACTCCAAAAACTTGCCGCTACCATTACTCCACCAGTAAAGCCTAACATACCATCTAAAACTGCTCGATTTGCCTTTTTGAAAAAGAAAACCAGTGAAGCTCCTAAAGCAGTTAAGCCCCAGGTAAATACCGAAGCATAAAAGGCAGATAAAATTGGGTTTATTTTTGCGAATTCTACAAATTGTTCGAACATTTTTTTATTNCTAAATTTTTAAAATGAAATTATTTAAATAATGCTATTAATTCAGTGGCTTCAGCAGGCTTCATTTTTCCNGCAATTACCAAACTTAATTGACGNCTTCTTAANGCAGCTTTNAAACGTTCTTTTTCAAGATCGCTTTCAGGANTTANAAGNGGAACTGGAACTGGTTGACCAGATTCATCTACTGCAACAAAAGTATAAATTCCTTCGTTGGATTTATTTCTCATACCGCTTTCNCGGTCTTCTATCCAAATATCCATTACTACTTCCATAGAACTTTTAAAGGCTCTAGATACTTTTGCCTCAATAGTAACAACACTTCCTAAAGGTATCATTTTACTAAAAGCAACATGATTAACAGACACTGTTGTTACAATTCTTCTACAATGCCTTCTTGCCGCTATACTTGCCGCTCTGTCCATACGAGCTAATAACTCACCACCAAACAAATTTCCAACTGGATTCGTNTCACTAGGTAAAACCANATCAGTTACTACAGTGTAGGATTCGCTTGGAGTTCTTGAAGTCATAGTATTTATTTTTTGCAAAGGTACAAAGTTATCTNAGGAACAAGANATCTTTAATAAAGAAGAATTATTTTTCTATTTCTTTTACTAATAACCAGGCATCTGGATTTTGAGTATTTTTAATCTTTCTGAGATTCTTTAGTGCATCTAATCGTTCNTGAAAACTCTCATATGCTACTTGATGTAAGCCGTATTTNTTAACTCCAATGAGTGTNGGAGTAAATCCCTTCTCACGAAGTTGTTGGATTTTTTTATCTGCATTTGATTCAACTCTAAATGCACCAGCNATAATGTGATATTTACCCGTTTGCTTTTTAAAAGTAATATTTAAAATTGGCAACGGATTTTCAAAACTAAAAGTAGCTTCTTGAATTTGATTTTCTACAATTGAGTTTGCTTTTTGTTTTTCAGCAAAATTATNTTTTTGCACTTCTCCTTCATATAATTTCATTCCACTAAATCCTGCAATTGAAATAGCAACTAAAGCTATTGCTGCATATTTTAAATACGATTTTTTAACACGTCTTTCTGGAATGAGATAAACTGGAGCTTTTTCTTCTAAAGGCTCAACGNNCTCCTTATCAATTTCTCGAATTACTTTAGAAGTTACAATTGATGTTAATCCAAATGATGNTGTACTAAAATTTTGCTTAGAAGAAGGTACAAACTGNACCGAATTTTCTTCATTTAAATGAAAATCACCAATATTACTTAGAGACACAAATTCTCCTTCAGATAATTGTAGNGATAATTTTCCTGTATAATTTCTTAACTTCTGAAGTGAAGTTTCATAAGTNCATTTTTCAACAGAAGCAATATAATTTGCTAATAAGCCATCATTAGTTTGTAATTGTCTGTTAAACGATAAAGTCTTTGAAGGAGGATAAAAAGTTTTATTTTCACCATCAATTTTTGCAGATTGATACTGAGTTAATAAGGCTCCAAATCCAGGAATAATTACACATTCGTAGCGATAAAGTAAATCGTTTATGTAAGNGGTTATTTGCATCAAAACAAATATAGTTGATTTTTATTTTTATTCAATTTTAATAACNGATTTTTATTAACAGTTTAAATTCATTATTTTTAAAGTCTCTCCCTGTTAAATATCAAATATGTTATCGAAAAACGAATTACGCTATACGTTAGCTTTGCAACGTGTNCCTAATATTGGGGATGCTACTGCTAAAAAATTAATCCATAAAGTAGGTTCTGCTGAAGGAATTTTTAACGAAAAGAAATCCAATTTACTGAAAGTAAGTGGTGTNGGTAGTTTCAAATTGAAAGAGATTTCTAAAAAAATTCAGCTGGATGAAGCAGATAAAGAAATNCGTTTTATCGAGGAAAATAAATTGGATTGGCTTTATTTTNAAGATAATTTATATCCAGAAAGATTAAAACATTGCANTGATGGGCCCATATTATATTTTCAAAAAGGCAATATTGANCTTCAGAAAAATAAAATAATTAGTATTGTTGGTGCGCGTAAAATCACAAACTATGGAAAGGANTTTTGNGNAAAATTAATAGAAGAACTNGCTCCTATTAATCCNATTATTATTTCGGGATTTGCTTATGGAGTAGATATTACTGCTCATAAAGCAGCAATTGAAAATNGCTTGCAAACAGTTGCTTGTTTAGCGCACGGACTNAATCAAATTTATCCAAAAANACATAAAAAANATATGAATAATGTAATGAATAATGGTGGTTTTATTTCTGAATTTTGGAGTAGTGATGCTTTTAATAAAANTAATTTTTTAAAACGAAATAGAATTATTGCTGGGATTTCACAAGCAACTATTATTATTGAATCTGCTTTTAAAGGAGGAAGTTTNGTTACAGCAGATATTGCTAATTCATATAATCGAGATGTTTTTGCTTTACCNGGAAGAGCTACGGATTTGCAAAGTAAGGGATGTAATAACTTAATCAAATCTCAACAAGCTAACATGATTACCAGTGCTGCTGATTTGATATATATGTTAGGTTGGGAATTAGAGGAAAAAAACATACAAACCCTACAAACTCAATTATTTTTGGAACTTTCTGAAGAAGAAAAAATAATTTTTAATTTTTTAAAAGAAATNACTAGGGGCGATCTTGATACTATTGCGCTAAAATGTTATATGCCNACTTATAAATTAGCTTCAATTTTNCTTACTATGGAATTAAAAGGAATCATTCGTCCTTTACCTGGCAAACTGTTTGAGTTGATATAGCGTTTATAAGCCTAGTTTTTTTCTTACCCTGTTTAAAACNTTATTAGCAACTGCATTNGCTTTTTTAGCCCCAACTGCTAGAGCTTTATCTACTTCATCCAAATTTTCCATAAAATAATTATACGTTTCTCTTTCTGTAGAAAATTTAATAATAATCAATTCGTATAAAGCTTGCTTGGCATGACCATATCCATAATTACCACCCTCATAATTAGCTCTCATTTCTTTTATTTGACTTTCCGAGGCTATTAANTTATATAAATTAAAAACATTACACACNTCAGGNTTTTTAGAATCTTCCATAGGAATACTGTCTGTCTGTANTCCCATAATTTGTTTGCGAAGCTTTTTATCTNCTAAAAATATATTGATAATATTACTTTTTGATTTACTCATTTTCGCTCCATCTGTACCAGGAATCAACATTGTGTTTTTTTGTATTTTTGCTTCTGGCATCACAAAAGTATCTCCCATTTTACTATGAAAACGAGCAGCTACATCACGTGTCATTTCTATGTGCTGTAATTGATCTTTCCCAACNGGAACTATATCTGCATCNTATAATAATATATCTGCAGCCATTAACATTGGATACGAAAACAGACCGGCATTCACATCCTCNAAACGATCTGCCTTGTCTTTAAAAGAATGTGCAAGAGTTAATCTTTGGTAAGGAAAAAAACAACTTAAATACCAAGANAGCTCAGTTACTTGAGGAACATCACTTTGACGGTAAAAAACTGTTTTCTCTACATTCAAACCAAATGCCAACCAAGCTGCTGCAGTACTATAAGTATTATCGCNTAATGTACTTGCGTCTTTAATTTGAGTTAATGAATGTAAATCTGCAATAAATAAAAAGGATTCATTTTTTGGATCATTAGCCATNACTATGGCTGGTAAAATTGCACCTAAAAGATTNCCTAAGTGAGGCGTTCCTGTACTTTGTATTCCTGTTAATATTCTTGACATATTTATATCCTACCTAAGCAGGAATCTTTTAATTGTTTTTAAACACCCTATTTATTAAAATGGCTTATTGTTNATCAATTTTTAGTGTNTTCAAAAAAAAGTTATTANTAATAATTTNTACAAAGATAATTTTTTTTAACCTTTTGATAATCTTCAATTTGCTATTTTTGGCTAGTGANGAAAATTTTAAAAAATANAGCAATACTTATCTACCGTATTTGGTATTACATNCTAATGTTTGTAAGTATTCTACTATTATTTCCATTTCTATTTATTAGTATTTTGAGAGAAGAATGGTATCCTATTTTTTTTAAATTGGCACGTTTTTGGGCCTACATCATTTTATTTGGGATGGGNTTTACACCAATTATAAAAAAAGGAGTNCGNTTTAAAAAGGGAGAAAGTTATATGTTTGTTGCTAATCATACNTCTATGATTGATATCATGCTAATGCTTTTTATTACAAAAGATCCTGTTGTGTTTGTTGGAAAAAAAAGAACTAAGTAAAATACCTTTATTTGGTTTTATTTATAAACGGACTTGTATTTTAGTTGACAGAAACAACTCCCAAAGNAGACGAGCTGTTTTTAACAGTGCTCAACAAAAAATAAATCTAGGCTATAGTATCTGTATCTTTCCNGAAGGAGGAGTTCCATCTGATGAAAGTATTGTTTTGGATGATTTTAAAGATGGTGCTTTTCGTTTAGCTATTGAGCATAAAATTCCAATAGCTCCTGTGACTTTTCATGATAATAAAAAATTATTTTCTTACACTTTTTTTAGTGGAGGTCCNGGAAAAATGAGAGTGATGCTNCATCCATTAATATCAACAAGTAACTATTCAATAGAAATAAAGAAAGAACTAAATAAAAAAACCCGTGCTATCATATTAGAAGAGTTAGAAAATCCTTCTTTTTAATTTAAAAAAAAACCATCTTATGGCGTAAGATGGTTTTCTCTAACAAGTTTGTGANATCACAAACCCCAAACTAACTTAATCTAAACTAAAACTTGAAACTCAAACCACTATAAATCCCTAGATAATAAGGTTTAAAGTTAACAGATGAATCTGTATAAGGATTGAGTTGATACTTAAACATAGGTTCAATATTAAACATTAACTTTTTAGAAAAACTATAATTCAAGCCTAATCCGACGTTAGTTGTAAAGCTAAGAGATGATAAATTACTAGCCTCACCAAGGACTTCATTAAAATCACCCGCTTCAATAGAAACCTCATTATTCCCTAATAATAAAGCACTAAAGCCACCAATTACANTAATTCCAAAATTTTTATTAATTAATGTATAATTTAATTCTAGAGGCATTTCGTAATAACTTATTTTTTGATTTAATAAGGGCTCTCCATTGGTTGATTTTGGNGTGATATTNCCAAAAGTATCNTCTGGATTTTGATTTACCAATGCTCCTTTATCAACAACAATAGTAACGTCGTTTCTACTAGAATACTCAATACTAGCTGTAGAAGCGGATACAGGACCGGTCCCAATATCCAATCCNGTCGTTGAGTAACTTAAATTTACATTACTAACTCCAGAACGCATACTTAATCTTTTATTTAAATTGTAGCTTACTTTTACGCCATAAGCTATATTTAAGTCTCCGTTTTTTGGATTATCCGNAAAAGATGGATCTATAGAAGATCCTTCAGTTAAGCTATTNTAATATACAGGAGCNACATTTGGTGTAACTTCCCAGCGATTTTGTGGGGTATTATCTAATTTTGCGATAACTACTTCCCCTCCTGAGGTTTCTTTTATTGCATCGAAAATAGATTTTTTNTTTTCTTTCTTTACAAATTCTTTATGTTCTGNANTTAAAGAGGTCTCNTGTGTATCTATTATGGTTTTATTTACGGCCAAAACTTCAATATTCTTGTCAATTTCAATATCTTGATTTATTAGTAAGTTCTCNCTTTTATCTATTAAATTANTAGTTTCATTAGCTACTGATTCTTGACTCTTAATAATGGGTNCNGATCTTTGAATTAAATCTTGCTTTGATTGTTTTNTAGGAACTTTTTGTTCNNTATTATTNGAAGCTACTGTCGTTTCAGAACGATCAAATGNATTGCTATTATTAGNGGAATTCGTAGNTTTTTTAATGAGNAACTTCTTAGTGCCTTTTACTTCATTATTATCTTCAGTTAAAACAATGTCATTCTGAATAATATTATTATCTACTATTGTATTGTTTGCTTTTTCTGTATTAATTTCAATAGCGTTTTCATTAACTATAGAGTTGTTTATTTTATTTAAGGGAACATTTAATATTGAGTATCCTATGGTAAATAATANNGCAAATAAAGCAGCAACACCTCCTAGTTTATACCAAATAGGAATTACTTTTCGANCATCTTTCTCTTTTAGNTTTGCTTGTATTTTATTCCAAACATCNGGAGAAGGACTTNCTTCAAAATTTTTGAATCGTTCCTTAAANNANTCGTCTATGTTTTTATTTTTTTTCATTAATCCCTAAATGGGTTTCTTATTATTTTAATTTGTTGACCTTGTAATAATCTTCAACTTTTACTTTTAATATTCCTCTAGCTCTTGCCAAGTTAGATTTTGAGGTCCCAACAGAAATTCCAACNATTTCCGAAATTTCTTTNTGCGCATAATCATCTAACACATACATCGTAAATACCAANCGATATCTATCTGGTAATTCCTGAACTATTTTTAACAAAAAATCCAATGGAACTGNATTGTCCTCAATTTCAATTNCAGCTTCTTCTAGCTGTTCTTCATTAGATAAATTAAATACTCGTTGTTTNCGATATTTCTGAAGGACCGTGTTAACAGTAACCCTCTTCATCCAACCTTCAAAAGAACCTTTTCCTTTGAATTGCTCAATGCGATTAAAAATTGTAATAAATGCATCTTGTAAATTATCTTCCGCTTCATGATAGCTTGGAGAATATTTTAAGCATACAGAAAATAATNTNCTGGAAAAATTTTTGTANAATTCTTCCTGGGCTTTTACATCCTGATTCTTACAATTTAATATGAGCTCTTCTAATGTCAAACGTAGTCTCTTATATTATTAAATTGTTAATTTAATTTATANGTAAATAAATAAACAACCATACTAATAAAGGTTTCTACTATTTGTAGATGTCTAATAAACAAATAGGTTGCGTAGGAAGAATNAACTATTATTTATTTTCAATAATAGCGTCTTTTATTTTTTGTTCAAGTTCGTCCATTAATTCTGGATTATCNAANAGTAAAGTCTTTACTGCTTCTCTACCTTGTCCTAANTTGGTCTCATCATANCTAAACCAAGATCCGCTTTTTTTAATAATTTCAAAATCTACTCCAAGGTCAATTATTTCACCAACTTTTGANATTCCTTTNCCATAGACGATATCAAATTCAACCATTTTAAATGGTGGGGCAACTTTATTTTTAACAATTTTTACTCTTGTTTTATTTCCTAAAACTTCACCATTGGTGTTTTTAATTTGAGTAGATCTACGAATGTCTACTCTAACAGATGCATAAAACTTTAAAGCGTTACCACCAGTNGTAGTTTCAGGATTTCCAAACATNACCCCTATTTTTTCACGTAATTGNTTGATAAATATTACCGTACATTTTGTTTTNCTAATAGACCCGGTAAGTTTACGAAGTGCCTGAGACATTAAGCGAGCATGAAGTCCCATTTTAGAATCTCCCATTTCCCCTTCGATTTCACTTTTTGGTGTTAGTGCTGCAACAGAATCTATTACAATAATATCAATTGCTCCGCTTCGAATCAGATTATCAGTTATTTCTAATGCTTGCTCTCCATTGTCGGGTTGAGAAATTATTAAATTTTCAATATCAACTCCTAAATTTTCCGCATAATACCTGTCAAACGCATGTTCAGCATCAATAAANGCNGCAATTCCTCCGTTTTTTTGTGCTTCAGCAATTGCATGCAATGTTAAAGTTGTTTTACCTGAAGATTCTGGTCCATANATTTCTACAACTCGACCTCGAGGATATCCTCCAACNCCTAAAGCAACATCCATTCCTAAGGATCCTGTTGNAATTACTTCCATATTTTCAACAGCTGTATCACNCATTTTCATTACGGTACCCTTACCATATGTTTTATCTAATTTATCTAAAGTTAGCTTTAANGCCTTTAGTTTTGCTTCTTTTTCGTTGCTCATTGTTCCGTATTTTTAATTGAAAATGTTAATAGGCTAAGGTACTATTTCTTTATTAGCAGGACAAAAGGAAAATAAGAAAAACTAAAATACTTTCAGTTGGTTTGTTTAGAATTAATATCTTTACTCCTTATATAAAATTCATAACTGGTTTTATTAAGTTTAATCCACGTCTCTTTATTGATAAAGAGCTTTATATATAATTTATGGGCTGTACAAGCTGTAGTTCTGGAGTTGATGGACAACCTAAAGGATGTAAGAACAATGGGACTTGCGGATCTGATGGTTGTAATAAATTAACAGTTTTCGATTGGTTATCAAATATGGCGCTTCCCGGCGACCAAAAACCATTTATTGGAGTAGAAGTTCGTTTTAAAAACGGGAGAAAACATTTTTATAAAAATTCNGAAAAANTATCTCTTTCTATAGGCGANGTTGTAGCAACCGAGGCAATGTCTGGCCATGATATTGGAATTGTTACGCTTACTGGAGAATTGGTAAAAGTGCAAATGAAAAAGAAAAATCANTCCGAAAAANTTGAAGANCTTCCTAAAATATACAGAAAAGCTACTCAAAAAGATATTGANATTTGGCAAACAGTAAGAGCTAAAGAACCAGAGATTCAAAAACGATCTCGTGAAATTGCAATTCATTTGGGCTTAAAAATGAAAATCTCTGACATAGAATATCAAGGAGATGGNTCAAAGACAACTTTTTATTATACAGCTGAAGAACGTGTAGACTTTAGGCAATTAATTAGAGATTTTGCAAGTGCATTTAGCACTCGTGTAGAAATGAAACAAGTTGGATTTAGNCAAGAAGCAGCAAGACTTGGAGGAATTGGTTCTTGTGGTCGCGAATTATGTTGTTCTACTTGGTTAACNGATTTTAGATCGGTTAAAACTTCTGCTGCTCGTTACCAACAACTTTCTTTAAACCCACAAAAGTTAGCGGGACAATGTGGCAAATTAAAATGCTGCCTTAACTNTGAATTAGACACTTACTTAGATGCTTTAAAAGACATCCCAAGAAATGANATAAAATTAATTACCGAAAAAGGAACTGCAGTTTGTCAAAAAACAGATATTTTTAAAAGAATACTCTGGTATGGCTATGAGAAACAAGGAATGAATTGGCATAAAATTAGTGTTGATAAAGCAAATGAAATTATTGCGCTAAATAGAAAAGGAGAAAANGTATCTTGTCTAGAAGATTTTGAAGAAGAAGAACGAATTTCTGAAAGCAAAATTTTTGAAAATGTTGTTGGTCAAGATAGNCTGACTCGTTTTGATAAACCCAAGTCAAAAAATAACAGAAAGCGAAATAAAGGCAAAAGNAAAAACCGCTATCAAACTACTAATAAAAAACCTAATCAAAATCGAAAACCAAAAAAGAATGCCTAAATTTTTCGCTCTTTCTTTGATGTTTTTTTTTATCATCTCTTGCGAATCAAACATCCATTTTAGCAAAAACAAATCGCTGNCTGGAGTTTGGAATGAAGAAGAAATTATTGATTTTAATTTACCACAATTAGATAGTTTAAAAAACTATAATTTATTTGTGAANCTTCGCAACACAAACGATTATAAATACAATAATATTTTTTTAATTGTAACAATGCACTTCCCTCANGGAAAAATAGTAACCGATACCCTAGAATATAAAATGGCCAATCCAGATGGAACATGGTTGGGGAAGGGAATTAGTAATATTAAAGACAATAAACTTTGGTATAAGGAACAGGTTTCTTTTAATGAAAAAGGGATTTACAATGTAAGTATTAAACATGCTGTTCGCAATAACGGTGCAATAGANGGCGTTAAAAATCTTGAAGGAATCACTGATATAGGNTTTAGTGTAGAGGAAATCACACAACAGTAATTTATGGCCAAGCTAAAAACAACAAATAAAACTCAAACTAATAATTTTAAACGTCACATTAAAACGTTTTGGAAATTACTCATACTTGGTGTGTTTTTTATTTTTTTTATATTCTTATTGGCATCTTGGGGAGTGTTTGGAAAGCTTCCTGATGAAACTAGTCTAGAAAATCCTGAAAAAAATTTAGCGACTAAAATCATTGGCTCTGATGGAGTTATATTAGGGAAGTTTTATAAAGAAAATAGAACTCCTATAGAATATACAGATTTGCCGCCTTNTTTAATAAATGCACTAATCGCAACTGAAGATGTTAGGTTTTTTGANCATGCTGGTATTGATGCCAGGGGTACTTTAAGAGCNTTCGCATTTTTAGGAACTAAGGGGGGCGCCAGTACTATTACGCAGCAATTAGCAAAATTATTCTTTACAGANAACGTNTCTAAAAGTAAATTAGAAAGAGGAACTCAAAAAATTAAAGAGTGGATTATAGCTACAAGGTTAGAAAGGCGTTATACAAAAGAAGAGATACTTACCATGTATTTCAATGAATANGATTTTTTAAACCAAGCCATCGGGATAGAATCTGCTGCTCATATNTATTTTGACAAAGCACCAACAGAATTAACAATTACAGAATCTGCTATTTTNGTAGGAATGTTTAAAAACTCNTCCCTTTATAATCCAATCCGTAATCCTGTTGGAGTGAGAAACAGAAGGAATGTGGTACTGAGTCAGATGGCTAAGTATGATTTTATTTCTGAAGAAATAAAAGATTCTATTCAAGCAACAGAATTAGAAATCACNTATACACCACAAGGACATGACGANGGAATAGCAACTTACTTTAGAGAATACGCTCGGAAATTTATGCACAATTGGATTAAAGAAAATCCTAAAACCGATGGNACTGANTATAANATATATAGTGATGGATTAAAAATTTATACAACTATAAATTCCAAAATGCAGGAATATGCTGAAGCNGCCGTAGATCAACATATGAGAAATCTACAATTAGAATTTGACAAACAAAACAAAAANAATGAACTAGCACCCTTTCNAGATGTCACAGAAGATGAAGTAGATCATATTCTAAATTCTGCAATGAAAAGAAGTGATCGATGGAGAGAAATGAAAAAACAAGGAAAAACAAAGGAAGAAATTATAAAAAGTTTTTCTGTNAAAACTAAAATGCGNATTTTTACTTGGAGTGGTGATATNGATACCTTGATGACTCCAATGGATTCTATTCGATACCATAAGTCAATACTTCAAGCTTCATTAATGTCTATGACACCNCAAACTGGAGAAGTAAAAGCATGGGTAGGTGGNATTAGTTATAAATATTTTAAATACGATATGGTTAAAAAAGGGAAGCGTCAAATAGGCTCTACTTTTAAACCTTTCGTATACGCTACCGTAATCGATCAAATGCATATGTCACCTTGCGATACNTTGCCAAATACATTGCATACAATAGCGGCAGGNAAATATGGATTAATTGACCCGTGGACACCAAAAAATTCAGGAGATAAATATGGAGGGATGATCTCCTTAAAAGATGCTTTAGCACAATCCATAAATACAGTTACAGCNAGATTAATTGATCGTGTTGGTCCTAAACCTGTNTTGGATTTAGTGAGTAAAATGGGAGTAGATACAAGAAATATTTTAGAAGTTCCTTCAATTGCTCTTGGTACTCCAGACGTTTCTTTATTTGAAATGGTGGGTTCCTANAGTACTTTTGCAAANCAGGGAGTTTATATTAAACCTTCGTTAATAACAAGAATTGAAGATAAAAACANTAGTATATTATATCAAAATATACCNGAAACTAAGGATGTTTTAAGTGAAGAAGCTGCTTATGTTACNATTAGTTTAATGGAAGGAGTTACTCAATCTGGTTCTGGAAGTAGATTGAGGCATGATTGGGCTATCAACAATCCTGTTTATAAAAGTATGATTACTGGATATCCTTGGGAATTCGAAAATGCCATTGCAGGTAAAACAGGTACAACACAAAATCAAAGTGATGGATGGTTTATGGGGGTAGTTCCTAATTTAGTCACCGGCGTCTGGGTTGGTGGTGAAGACAGATCAACGCATTTTTCTGAGATAGCATATGGTCAAGGCGCATCAATGGCATTACCAATTTGGGCTAATTACATGAAAGATTGTTACGGTAACGAAGATCTAGATATTTCAAAAGAAGATTTTATTATTCCAGAATTCCTTTCTATAGAAACAGATTGCGATAAATGGAAAGAGCAACTAAAAACTATCGATAATGAAATACCCGAAGAGTTTTAAAATAATATTCTGCTTGCTTCAGAAGTAATTCTGCTTCCTTTTCAGTATTTTTATAGCAAATATCTTTCTATGATCAATAAGACCGTTTCTAATGTTCAAGAAGCTTGCCAAGGAATAAAAGACAGTATGACTTTTATGTTGGGAGGGTTTGGATTAAGTGGAATTCCTGAAAACTCAATTGCCGAGTTAGTCCGTCTAAATGTAAAAGATGTAACCTGTATTTCGAACAATGCTGGAGTTGATGATTTTGGCTTAGGACTATTACTTCAAAAAAGACAAATTCGAAAAATGATTTCTTCCTATGTAGGAGAAAATGCAGAATTTGAACGTCAAATGTTAAGTGGAGAATTAGATGTGGAATTAATCCCACAAGGAACTCTCGCTCAGCGCTGTCTAGCAGCACAAAGTGGCATCCCAGCTTTTTATACTCCAGCAGGTTATGGGACTGAAGTAGCTGAGGGTAAGGAATCTAGAGCGTTTAACGGAAAAATGCATCTTTTAGAAAAAGCTTTTAATGCTGATTTTTCTTTTGTAAAAGCTTGGAAAGGTGATGCTGCTGGAAATTTAGTTTTTAAAGGCAGTGCTCGTAACTTTAATCCTAATATGTGTGGGGCTGCAAAAATTACGGTTGCTGAGGTCGAAGAATTAGTTCCGGTAGGAACCTTGGATCCTAATCATATCCATATTCCTGGAATATTTATACAAAGAATATTTCAAGGAGAGAACTATGAAAAACGCATAGAACAATTAACCGTGAGAAAGAGAAACTAATGGCATTAAGCAAAGAACAAATAGCACATAGAATTGCTAAAGAAGTAAAAGATGGCTACTATGTAAATCTAGGAATAGGAATCCCAACATTGGTTGCCAATTTTGTGCAAAATAATATTGAAGTTGATTTCCAAAGTGAAAATGGAGTATTAGGAATGGGGCCATTTCCTTTTGAAGGAGAAGAAGATCCAGATCTAATTAATGCTGGTAAACAAACAATTACCGCATTGCCGGGTGCTTCTTTTTTCGATTCTGCCATGAGCTTTTCTATGATTAGAGGACAACATGTGGATTTAACAATATTAGGCGCAATGGAAGTTTCACAAAGTGGTGATATTGCCAATTGGAAAATTCCCGGAAAAATGGTTAAAGGAATGGGAGGTGCTATGGATTTAGTTGCCTCAGCAGAAAATATTATTGTAGCAATGATGCATACCAACCGTGCTGGAGAATCTAAACTTCTTAAAAAATGCGCCTTACCATTAACTGGGGTTAATTGTGTAAAAAAAATAGTTAGTAATCTTGCAGTATTAGAGATTATCAATAATTCATTTAAGCTTTTAGAAAGAGCTCCTGGGGTGAGTATAGAAGAAATTAAAAATGCTACTGAGGGAAATCTTATAATTGAAGGTGACATACCAGAAATAAAATTTTAAAAAAATAGATATGAGAAATATTACCTTAAGTATACTATTTATAATCACAGGTATTATAAATGGAATTAGTCAAGATACATTTTCAATAGTTGCCATGGATCCAATTACAGGAGAGGTCGGTAGTGCTGGAGCTTCTTGTGTTGACTTAGATGCTAACAATCTTCCAACAGATGATTTTTTAGGAGAATTATTTCCTGGTCTAGGGGCTATAAATTCACAAGCATATTATATACCTGCAAATCAAGCAAACGCAAGAGCGAGAATGAACGAAGGATATACTCCAAATGAAATAATTGAATGGTTAATTAACAACGATGTTCAAAATCAACCTCAATTTAGGCAATATGGAATTGTTGGCAAAGTTGGAGAAAATATTGAAACAGCAGCTTATACAGGTGTTGCCACTGATGACTATAAAAATGACATTACAGGACCAAATTATTCTATTCAAGGAAATATTTTATTAGGAGAAGAAGTATTGAATGGTATGGAAGCCGGATTTTTAAATACCGAAGGTGATCTTGCATGTAAATTAATGGGGGCATTACAAGGTGCTAATATTGTTGGTGCTGATTTTCGTTGTACAAATAACGGAACTTCATCTTTGTTTGCTTTTGTAAAAGTTGCACAACCTTCAGATACATTTGGAAATCCTTCTTTTTTATTATCTGTTAGAACTGGAAGCACTGATCAAATAGAGCCGATTACAGAATTACAGATTTTGTTTGATGAAAATCGTGATTGTGAGTCTCTTAGTTTAATTGATTTTGATAATGACTTCCCTTTTTCTGTTTATCCTAATCCATCGAATGATTTTGTTTCTTTAAGAGCATTAAATGATTCAGAAACGTATAAACTAACGATAATATCTATAACAGGTGCTGTTGTGTATACTTCCGATTTTATTTCAAATACAGGTATTGATGTTTCAGGAATATCTAAAGGTATTTATTTTATAAATATTACTAATAAGATTGCTTCCTATACCTCTAAATGGATTAAAAACTAATTTTTTTTATATAGTCATTTTTCCTTATTCTGTAGTATACCAATGTTTCAATATTCTTAAAAAAATCTGGTTCCCAGTAGGTCATATTTAGTTTTTCTAAAACTTTAATAGAGGAAATATTGGCTTTGAATACCCGTCCAATAATTTCTGTTAAATTTAAAGTATTAAAACCATAGTCTAGTACTGCTTTAGCAGATTCAGTAGCATATCCCTTACCCCATTCTTTTTTAAAAAACCGAAAACCTATATCTACTAAATTTTCTTCATTTAATTTTAGACCACACCAACCAATAAATAATCCCGTTTCCTTCAAAATAACTGCCCATCTTCCAAATCCATTTCTTTTGTATTCCGAATAATTTATAAGAAAAGAATTTGCATCTAGGACTGAGGAAAATGGAAGATCTCCAGTGTATTTTAATACTTCAGAATCTAAATTTAAATAAAAAAAGTTTTCTGAATCGTTGATCTCAAATTCTCGTAAAATCAATCTATTTGTTTCAATAATCTGTTTCATTGTTTAAGCAAACCTCAAATTCCCTTTGGGATGGCTTTAATTAGTTTTTGGGTATATTCTTTGGTTGGATTTGCATATATTTCATCTGCATCTCCAATTTCTTCTATTTTTCCATTTTTCATTACTAATAATTGATCTGCCATAAATTTAACAACCGCTAAATCATGGGAAATAAAAATATAAGTAAAGCCAAAATCATCTTTTAATTCATTTAATAAATTTAATACTTGAGCTTGCACCGAGATATCCAATGCAGAAACCGACTCGTCACAAACTACTAATTTGGGTTCCATTGCAATTGTTCTAGCGATACCAACCCGTTGTCTTTGACCACCAGATAATTCATGGGGATACCTATTAAAATAACTATTGTCTAACTCTACTCTATTTAAAATACTAAGCACTTTATTTTTTCGTTCCCTATCATTTTTACCAATGCCGTGAACTTTCATTGGCTCCATAATAGCCTCTCCAATTAATATTCTGGGATTAAGTGAAGAATATGGGTCCTGAAAAACAAGCTGAATTTCTTTTCTGAGTTTTCTTAATTCCGAAGGTTTTAATTTGGTTAGTTCCTTTCCTCTATATTTAATACTTCCGCTGGTAGCTTTTTCTAATTGTAAAATTGCTTTTCCTAATGTTGATTTACCACACCCTGATTCGCCTACCAAGCCCAAAGTTTCTCCTTCAAAGACTTTGAAACTCACTTCATTTACTGCGTTGATAATCTTTTTTTTATTAAAAATACCAGCATTGGAGTAGTATTCTTTTTTAACATTAAGAATTTCTAATAGTGGTTTTTTGGTATATAAATCTTTATGTTTTATGGCTCTTTCTTGAGGAGTTACTTCTATAGGTTTAAAACTTTTTTCGGTTAAGGATGTTATTGTGGGAAGTGTCTTTAACCGAATATTTAAACTTGGACGAGAAGCCATTAATGCCTTTGTATAATTTCTTTTTGGTGTTTTAAAAACCTGAAAAGCACTGCCCTCTTCAATAATATTTCCCTCATGCATCACTAATACTCTATCTGCGATCTCCGAAACCAATCCCAAGTCGTGGGAGATAAAAAGCAAGCTCATTTTAGTTTCTTTTTGTAAATCTTTTAATAATAAAATAATTTCTTTTTGTACAGTAACATCTAATGCAGTTGTTGGCTCGTCTGCTATTAATAATTTAGGTTTACAAGCTATCGCCATAGCAATCATAATACGTTGCATTTGCCCTCCGCTTATTTGATGTGGGTAACTGTTATAGAGTTCCTTTGGGCGTGGTAATTTTACTCTTTCAAAAAGAGATAGTGTTTCCTTTTTTGCTTTTGAAGCAGAATAGTTTAAATGGTGGCGAAAAACTTCTGAAACTTGTTCTCCACAAATTATGGAGGGATTTAAAGCACTCATTGGTTCTTGAAATATCATTGCAATTTCACTTCCCCTAATCTTTCTTATGTCTTTTTTTGATTCATTAAGAAGATTTTGTGTGTTGAAAAACATTTCACCTTTTAAAAAAGTATTTTTTTCTGGCAATAAGCCCATAATTGCTAAAGAAGTAACCGATTTTCCGGAACCAGATTCTCCTACAATACCAAGTATTTCATTTTCAGAAATACCAAAAGAAATATTATGAACAACTTCAGTACTTTTTTTTCTATTCCCAAAAGCGATAGCTAGTTTTTTAATTTTTAAAATATTTTTTATTTTCATAACTTTAAAGATAAAGTAAATGTTTTGATTTATTAAACTTACAATGTGTGCTTTTTAAAGTATTAAAATGCTCTTCAACGAATAATGTGATTTGTTCGTAAATAATATCCTACATTTACAATTAAAATGTGTTAACATAGTTCAGTTATGAAAAGTTCGACAAAATTAATTATTTTATTATCATTAACAATCTTAATTTTTCTTGGAAATACTACAGTAGTATTTTCTCAAAAAAATACAGATCAAAAACAAGAATTAAAAACTCCTCCTAAATTTTTAAAATTCAATGAATCGGATAGGGTTTCTCTCCAAAATTCCACACAACTATTTAAAGATATTTTTGATTCCTCAGAAAAAACTTCCTTTATGCCAATTAATCAAGAAGAAGATAAACTAGGCTATATCCACAGTAAAAATCAGCAATACTACAACAATATTAAAGTAGAATTTGGAACAGTTACACTTCACAGTATAAATGGGATGGTAGCATCTATAAGTTCCGAATTTTATAAAATAGTAGACCTGTCTACAGAACCAACTATTTCAAATACACAAGCATTTAACAAGGCTGTTTCACATACAGGAGCAAAAACTTATTTATGGGAAGAAGAAGATGAATCTAACGAAATAGGCTACAGCAAACCTGAAGGAGAACTATTAATAGTCCCTGTTTTTGAAGGGAGAACTGCTGTCATGAAATTGGCTTATAAATTTGATATCTATGCTACAGATCCAATTTATAGAGCCGATGTCTACATAGATGCACAAACAGGAGCATTTATTTTAGAGAACAAGAAAATTCATCACAATGACATACCAGCCAGTGGTGCAAGTCTCTACAATGGAAATGTTTCTTTTACTGCTGATGATACTTCAGGTCCTTATCGTTTACGTCAAACGGCAGATGGCAATGGTATTGAGACTTACGATATGAATAATGGAACATCCTATAGCAACGCAAGCGACATCACAAGTGGGTCTTCGGTTTTTAATGATCCAACAGGAGTTCAGGCACATTACGGAGCAGAACAAACTCACAAATACTTCTCTGGGAATCATGGGCGAAATTCTTACGATAATACAGGAACTACTATTAAATCGTATGTAAGTTACCGTAGCAATTATGTAAATGCATTTTGGAATGGCTCTGTAATGACCTATGGTGATGGTGATGGTGTTAATTATGGGCCCTTGGTTTCGCTTGATATTGTAGGCCATGAAATTACACACGGGGTAACAGAATATGCTGCAAATTTAGTTTATAGTAACGAATCAGGCGCTTTAAATGAATCGTTTTCAGATATATTTGGAGAAGCTATTGAACAGTATGCTACTGGTGCCAATGATTGGCTAATGGGAGATGATATTGGAGCTGGGGGATCTGGTGGTGCATTACGTTCTATGAGCAACCCCAATGCAAAGGGAGATCCTGACACCTATTTCGGAGACCTCTGGTATGAAGGTACTGGAGACAATGGAGGGGTACATTATAATTCCGGAGTTCAAAACTTCTGGTTCTACTTGCTTACTGAGGGGGGAAATGGAACGAATGATAATGGAGACAGTTATACTGTTTCTTCACTGGGGATGGACAAAGCGGGCGCCATAGCTTACAGAAATCTTAGCGTCTACTTAGGAGCTAATTCCCAGTATATCGATGCCCGAACAGGAGCCATACAAGCTGCAATTGATTTATATGGCGCTGATAGTGCTGAAGAAATTGCAACAACAAATGCTTGGTATGCTGTTGGTGTAGGAGCTCCATATGGAGGATTTCCTCCAGTCGATTGTTTATTAGGAGATATTTATTTATCAATT
>PAUJ01000019.1 GCA_002713705.1 Flavobacteriaceae bacterium | reverse complement strand
GTACTCCTTAACCTTAAGATACCACACTTGCTTTTTTAGGGGTTTTTTATTCGTATATATCTTGTAGTGAAGTGGAAGTCCTCAAAGACTTACACGTAACGATAATTAACTTTCTATAAGCACATTAATTATTGCCAAAAAGTTGCCAAATAAGCTCTAAAAAGACTTAATTATTAACAATTAATATAAATTATTCATTAATAATTTCATTAAATTTGTGTAAACATANCTANNTNAAANTANGTTGGTTCTTTGCGANCCCAATAGGAGTAGGGGCTAATAAGCAAAAACCCCTCGTAGCGATACGAAGGGTTNNTGTGAGCCCGACAGGATTCGAACCTGTGACCGCCTCCTTAGAAGGGAGGTGCTCTATCCAGCTGAGCTACGAGCCCATTGACAAAAGANAATGNTGTCTTTTGCGGCTGCGAATATACAAATTATATTAAAAAACAAATCTTTTTATTAGACTAAATATTTACATTTATTGTTAATAATGGTCCTTGATAAATCAAAGAAAATTCACCTTCCCAATTTGTTTTATTGACCGCTGCTGAGGCTTTAAAATACCTGTAATTTAATCCCACACCTATGTGCTTGTGAAATTGATAATTAACACCGGCACCTATATCCCANAAACCTCCNNAATACTCTTTAATNCTTATTGCAAACCAGTCTATTCTTGTTGTAAGTAACCATTTAGGGTGGNGGGCATAATAGTACCAANCACCAATATTTGGTAGNGGAGCTATTACACTAACACTGCTTCTGTTTAGATTGGTACCTGCATTTTCACCCGTATTTTCATTATTAATATAGGCATCACCTTCNATAAATGAATTTACCCCTAAAATGTGTGTGCCTAAACCGATACCTAATTCATGTTTTAAGCCTTTACTTATTGTTCTTCCGAAAAACAAACGAAAAAGATTGACATCAAAGCCTAAAGTTACTCCAGTGATACCTNTATATATTTGATCGTTCCATTCTATTTCTGTATCGGTGGTTTTTTTTGTTACATTTTTTAAAGAAAAATATTCTGCTGTAAATGTCCATTTTCTNGAAAAACGCCAATTAAAATTTACAAATAATGTTAATTCATTATCGTTTAAATTTCTACTTTCATCAAAGTNGATAATTTGATTGTNTGAAGCTCCATTTACTGCAATTTGTGTTTTTTTAAAAGAACTATAGGCACCGGCATAAAAATTAAANCTNTCAGNTAATAANGGATGCTTANCAATCGAATCTGTTNAATTTAAANNAGTNTTTTNTNNTNCTATCATTTTCTTGAGAAAACAAAGTTGCTCCAAAGAAAATTAAAGCAATAGTTGTTAATAATTTTAGAGTATTTATTNGCATCGTTTAAAATTATTTTATTGATAATTAAAAATATGATTTTATAGTCATAAAAANCCTTAAAATTTAAAAAATAAAATAAAAAAAACCTAACTAAATGAATAGATAGGCTTTTTTGTCGGGGTGGCAGGATTCGAACCTGCGGCCTCCACGTCCCAAACGTGGCGCGATAACCGGGCTACGCTACACCCCGAATAGTTATCAATATTTTTATTTAAATTGTGCGGAGAGACAGGGATTCGAACCCTGGGTACCCTTTTGAGGTACGCTTATTTAGCAAACAAGTCCTTTCGGCCACTCAGGCACCTCTCCAATAGAGTTTGATAAATCAAGCTCAAATGCGGATGCAAATTTAGTTCAACATTTCTAATAACGCAAACAAAAAACAGGCTTTTTTAAATAAATTTTTAGTGTGTTTATTTTCAGACTTTTGTACAGCTTACTATTATTTTTTTATTTTCTTTTGTAGTGGTGAAAAATAAAAATAGATTTCCACCATCTTTAATTCTTAGTCTTTTTCTTAAAAAAGCTACACTTTCTGGGAAATTTCTAATACTAATATTTGCTTTTTCGATGGTTATAAATTCTTTAAAATATTTTTTTTGATAGGGAGTAACCTTGTTAATTATAAATTGTCGACCTGGAAAACTTATTAATTCGTCACTGGTATACAAGTGTGAATGCTTGTGAAGTTTTTTAATTTGATACCGATCTGATATTAAATCAAAAGCCCCACTCTTCATTATTGCAGCATTTGGTTCGTATAAATATTTCTTCGGGATGTCATAATCGACTTTAGAAGTGTCGTTTAAATTAAAGTTAAATACATCCTTATGATCTTTGCAAATATTGATAGTTTTTATGCTTGGAATGCCTTTAAAATTAGGTTTAATAACCCATAACAGTTCTTTTACATCATTTTTAACAGCAACAATATGTAGTTCTGAAACAAATTTCAATTCGTTAAATCCAACTGAAATATCAAGCATTGGAGAGGTTTTTACTAATAATTTTTTACAATTTTTTAATAAAGCTGGTAAATATGTAGAAATATCAGGCTCGCAATCTTTTAAGAAAAAAACTTTTCCTTTGTCATCATTTCTTCTTGACGGATCTACATAAATAACATCATATTGTTCTTTTAAAACATTTTTTAAGCCATCTTGTGTAAAGCATTGAATGTTATTCCTTTTTAAAACTGAAAAGTTATAAGCTGTTATTTCTGAAAGACATTTATTTAATTCAAAATGATGAACTTTCTTCATTTTTTTCGAAAAATAATAACTATCAATTCCAAAACCACCAGTTATGTCAGCAATTTTGTCTCCTTCGATAATAGACGTTTTGTATTTTGCAGTAATTTCTGAAGAACATTGTTCTATGTTTAATTTTGAGGGGTAATAGATTTTAGCTGAATGGTACCAAGTAGGAAGTTTATTCTTACATTTTTTCCTAGCATCTATTTGTTGGATCAATTCCCTAATTGTTACACCTTCAAAGGGACTTTTAGAAAATACAAGCTTTGAAGAGTTAAACTCATTTTTTTTTATATAATCTTGTATAACAATATTTAATATGTTTTTATTTAAACAAATACTATAGGTTTTTTGTAAGTTTTTTAACAATGTCATTGTCAGATAAAAATTCTTTTAAAATAACTTTTATGGAGGTGTAAAGAGGTATAGCAACTATTAAACCAACAATTCCAAATAAGACTCCAGCTATAGATATTACAAGAAAAATTTCTAAAGGATGTGATTTTACACTTTTTGAAAATATAATAGGTTGACTAAAAAAGTTATCGACTAGTTGTCCAATTAAAAAGCCAATCATTACAAATATAGTTTTAGTTAATATTACGGTTTGAAAATCGCTGCCTATAAAACTAGTCATTGTTAAAAAAACCATTAATACCAATCCAATCATGGGCCCTATAAAAGGTATAAGGTTTAATAAAGCACATAAAAAAGCAATTACAACTGCATTATTAACACCAAAAGTTAGCAATATAGCGGTATAGATAACAAACAATATTGATATCTGTAAAACGAGTCCTAAAAAGTACCTTGACAATAAATTTTTTATCTCATTTAAAGATCTTTTAGTACCGTCTTCATTACGATCTGTAACAAAAGTTAATATTCCTTGTTCTAATAATTTACTATCTATTAATAAGAAAAAAGAAATAAATATTATCGAAAACAAAGCAATGCTAAAACTTCCAAATCCACCAATTATAGCATTTAAAAAGTTTGGTATTATTGAGTAATCAATTTTTGAAAATAAATTAGATGTAGTTAGTGACTTATCCACATCAATATCTTTATCTGATAAGTAATGAATCACTTTTTGGTATAAACTTTCAACAGAAGATTCTAATTCCTTTATATTAAGCAAAGAAAGATTTTGCCCCTGTTCAACAACCAAAGGGATTAACAAGCCAATAAGACTCGATAATAATCCAATTATTGTTGTCATAGCGACAATTACAGCAAGTGTATTGTTAAATTTTAATTTGGTTTTTAAAAAACTAACTATTGGCAACCCTATTAAAGAGATTATGGCCGCAATAATAATATATAAAATAACAGATTGTATTTTATAAATAAATAAAATCAATAAAGCAATACCAATAATATAGGCAACTGCTTTTATAATTCCTTTTGTAATGTCATTTGAATTCATCTAGCTACTATAATTTTTATTAATTAACGAATATAAAGCTATGGAAGTGGCTTGTACCACGTTCATACTACTATTTCTTCCGTGCATACTAATATGTACACACAGATCACTATTAGATAAAACCTTATCTGAAACACCTTCATTTTCATTTCCAATTATAAATGCTATTTTTTGATTGCCAAATAGAGGCAAATTTTCAATAGATTTACTAGAATCAGTAATTTCTAAAGCTATTATTTTGAATCCCTTATTTTTTAAATTGATGATAACATCAAGAGTATTTTTATTTTCTGAATAGGAAACATAGTGCTGTGTATTTCTTGCAGTTTTTTGAAGTCTAGGAGAATTAAAATTAATTTGACTGTTACAAAAAATAATTTCAGGTATTCCAAGCGCATCACAAACTCTAAAAACCCCACCAATATTAGAGGGACTTTTCAAACCATCACAAATCAAAACAATAGGAAATACTTTTTCTGAATGATTAGATTCTTTATGTGATAATTGTTTAATCATTAATTTTTAAAAACATAATTAATAATATTTGCTCCCATTTGTAAAGCTTTTAGTCTTGTTTCTTGTGGATCATTATGAACTTCAGGATTTTCCCAACCATCCCCTAAATCGCTTTCGAACGTATATAATATTAATAAACGATTCTCTTCAAAAATACCAAATGCTTGAGGCCTGTTTTTGTCGTGTTCATGAATTTTGGGTAAACCTTGTGGAAAATTATAAGGGTTTTTAAAAATAGGATGGCTATTTGACAATTCAATCAGTTCTTTACTTGGAAATACTTTAATCAATTCTTTTCTCAAATATTCATCCATTCCATAATTATCATCAATATGAATAAAGCCACCGCTTAAAAGATAGTTTCTTAAGTTTTCTGATTCTTCTTGTGTAAAAAAGACATTTCCATGTCCTGTCATATGTAAAAAGGGATAATCAAATATATCAACACTGTTAGGGCTTACAACTTTTGGTTTTGTATCGATAGTAGTCTTAAGTTCTTCATTACAAAATTTTATTAGGTTGGATAAAGCTGTAGGATTACTATACCAATCTCCACCACCACCATATTGTATTACAGCAATATCTTGA
Organism: Flavobacteriaceae bacterium; assembly: GCA_002713705.1. Lineage (GTDB taxonomy): Bacteria > Bacteroidota > Bacteroidia > Flavobacteriales > Flavobacteriaceae > Marifrigoribacter. The sequence goes on along the minus strand of PAUJ01000019.1, from coordinate 50,733 downwards.
GCAGTTAGCTTAATAGTAAGTAAGAAGAAGGATAAGATTAAGGTTTTTAAACTCATAAAAATCAAAAATACAAATTCTAAATAATAGTAAAGTAGTAAGTTTTAAGATATTATTGAATACTGTTTAAAAATAAATAGTATTTCAATCTTCATTAAAAAAAGCAACACTATGACAAGCTACAATTGCAGCAGTTTCAGTTCTCAATCTGTTATTCCCTAAAGTTACGGGTATAAAACCTACTTTTATGGATTCACTTATTTCATTAGTAGAAAAATCTCCTTCTGGACCGATGAGTAAGGTTGTATTATCATCTGGTTTTAAAACACTTTTTAAGGATTTTTTTGTACCTTCTTCACAATGGGCAATTAATTTTTGATGAAGATTACCCTCTTGCAATTTTAAGAAATTACTAAATGCAATCGCTTTGTTTATTTTAGGTAAATATCCGTTTAAAGATTGCTTCATAGCGCTTTGTATTTTCTTCTCAAAACGATCTAATTTAACTGCCTTACGCTCACTATGGTTACAAATAATAGGTGTGATTTCAGTAACACCAATTTCGGTAGCTTTTTCTAAAAACCATTCATAACGATCGTTTAGCTTTGTTGGTGCTACTGCCAAGTGCAGCGAGTAGGTAAGGGGTTCTTGTTTTTTAACTTCTAATACCTTCGCCATACAATTTTTAAGATTTGATTGTATTAACGTTACTTTAAAAAACAATCCCATTCCGTTGGTAAGATTTAAAATTGAACCTTCTTGTTTTCGCAATACTTTAAAAATATGCCTACTTTCTTCTTTGTCAAATTTAATTTCTTTAGAAGTTTCAGTGATAAATTTATTGTAGAATAATTGCATTGTTTTTTTAATTTAAAACTGGTAGGTTCTATATTTATACTACACCTTAATTGATGTTTTATTTATATTTTTATAATTCCATTCTTGCTTTAGCAACGATATCATTTGAAGCATAAAGCTGTTGTTTGTATTTTAACTCTCCAACAATTGCAATCATAGCAGCATTATCTGTGCAAAACTCAAGTTTTGGAATATGAACCTTCCAATCAAAATTCTTTTCAGCATTTTTTAATGCCTTCCTAATACCAGAATTTGCAGAAACACCTCCACCAATCGCAACTTCTTTAATTCCTGTTAGTTTTACAGCATTTTTTATTTTATCCATTAAATAATCCACAATTGTGTATTGTAAACTTGCACAAATATCATTCAGATTTTTATTTATAAAATCAGAATCTTTTTTTAAATTTCTTTCAATAAAATATAAAACAGAAGTTTTTAATCCACTAAAACTAAAATCTAAAGGCCCTACTTTAGGTTTTGGAAAAGGAAAAGCCTTTGGATTACCTAGTGTTGAATATTTATCCATTAACGGTCCACCAGGGTATGGAAGTCCTAGTATTTTTGCACTTTTATCAAAAGCCTCACCCACAGCATCATCTAAAGTTTGACCAATTATTTCCATTTCAAAATAATTAGTTACTTTAACAATTTGTGTATGACCACCACTTATTGTCAATGCTAAAAAAGGGAATGCTGGAGTTGTATGTGCTTCAGATTTTATAAAATGTGCTAAAATATGTGCCTGCATATGATTTACATCAATCAGAGGAATCTCTAATCCCATCGCCAAAGACTTTGAAAATGAGGTGCCTACCAAAAGTGAACCCATTAATCCTGGGCCTCTAGTAAAAGCTATGGCATTTAGCTGTTTTTTGTCGATATTTGCTTTTTGTAATGCAAGTTGTACGACAGGAACAATATTTTGTTGATGTGCTCTAGAGGCAAGTTCTGGAACAACACCACCGTATTCTTGATGAATACTTTGTGTCGCAACAACATTAGATAATATAGTACCGTTTTTTATAACGGCTGCAGCAGTATCATCACAGGATGATTCAATGCCTAAAATGTATGTTTGTTTTGCCATTAAGTTAAGAATGCAAATTTATTTGTCGTAAAAATAAAACATTAAGACCGTATCAAAAAACTAAAAAAAATAATAAAAAGGATTCTTAGTATCTTGTTCTTGATAATAGTATTTATTATCATCACATTATCCATACCTACTGTTCAAACTTACATTGCAAAAAAAGTTACTACAAAATTAAATAAAAACTTTGGTACTAACATCAACATTAGTCGTTTAGGGCTTAATTGGAAGGGTGAAATAGATATTAAAGATGTTTATATCGAAGACCATCATAGCGATACATTAATTTATGTTAAAACACTTAACACTAATTTACTAAGTTTAAAAAATCTTGTAGAAGGTGATTTGTATTTCGGTTTTATTGAATTAAATAAAGCGAAATTTTATATAAAAACCTACAAAGATGAAAAAAGTGATAACGTTTCCATTTTTGCAAATAAGTTTAATTCAACTAGTCCTAGTAGCGGTAATAAATTTATATTAAAGGCAAATGATATAAAGTTTTCAGATAGTAATGTGAAAATAACTAATGAAAATTTAGAACAATCAGAAATTTTTAACCTTAGCTTTATTAATATAGAAAGTGAAATTTTTAGTATTGTAGGACCAAATGTTAATACAACCATAAAGCAATTATCGTTAGAATCACAAAGAGGTTTTGATATTAAAAATTTAGCTGGAATTTTTTCTTATAGTTTAACCTCCATATCCATAAAACAATTAAAACTTAAAACTGATGATTCTTTCATAAATGGCGCTATTATGATGGATTATAAAAATGGAGAACTATCAGATTTTATAAACAAAGTAGATCTCAATATTCATTTTAATGAAGCAGAAATATCAACAAATGATTTAAATACATTTTATAATGAATTTGGTCTTAATCAAAAAATAAGCATAAATGGAGATTTAAAAGGAACTTTAAATGATTTTTCGTTCTCAAATGGTCAAATTAAGAGTGGATTAATAAAAGTTTTAGGTGATTATAAATTTATTAATTTATTAAGTCATAAAAATGATTTTTCTATTTATGCAAGCAATCATTCAATTTCAACAAACTTTGTTTCACTTAAACAATTAATGCCGAAATTATTAGGAGAAGTTTTACCGAAAGAAATTAGTTATTTAGGTAGAATAAAACTTAACGGAAACACAACTATTACAAAATCTTTTTTAACCACATCAAGTACTTTAATTAGTTCCTTAGGTGCTGCAAAAATTAATGCTACTATTAATAATTTAAACGACGAGGAAAAAGCAGAATATAATGGAGACATTGACTTTGAAAATTTTGATTTAGGATCTCTTGCAAATACTAAAAGTTTAGGAAACATTACCTCTAAATTAAATATTAAAGGAGTTGGATTCACCCAAAAATCATTAGATGCTAAAGTTGTAGGAGAAATTAACTCTTTTGTATTTGAGAATTATAATTATAAAAACATTACGCTTTCTGGAAATTTTAAGCACCCATTGTTTGATGGAGAATTAAATATTGACGATCCCAATTTAATGTTAACGTTTAATGGATTGATAGATGTATCTAAAAAATTAAATCGTTTCGACTTTAAAACAGATATAAAATACGCAGAGCTTAACAAATTAAAATTAATAAAACGAGATAGCATATCAATTTTTGTGGGTAAAATTAACATGAACGTTATAGGCAATGATATTAATAATACTTACGGATCCATCTCTTTTAAAGAAACGTTTTATCAAAATGAAAATGAGGACTTTTATTTTGATGACTTTTTAATAACCTCAAAAAAAGAAGAATTAAATAGAATTATAGATATTAATTCTCCAGATATTATGACTGGATACATTTCTGGAGAATTTCTAATAGAAGATATTCCAGATTTATTTATTAACGGTGTTGGTAGTGTTTATGCAAATTTTAAACCAAAGAAAATAATTAAAAATCAATACATAAATTTTGATTTTGAAATTTATAATAAACTTATTGAAATATTTATTCCTGAACTAGAGTTTGGAGAAAATACTAGAATAAAAGGTTCTGTTTATTCAAATGAATCAAAGATAAAAGTTGATTTTGATTCTCCCGAAATTAAAGTGTTTAATAATTATTTAGGAAAAGTTAAATTTAAATTAGATAACTTTAATCCACTATACAACGCTTATATTTCAATTGATACTTTAGATAATGGTTTTTATAATTTAAAAGACTTTAACTTCATAAATAAAACAATAAATGACACTCTTTATGTAAATTCAAACTTTTCAGGTGGTAAAAATAAAGATTATTTTAATTTATCATTATACTATACTATTGACCCTGATGGAAATTCTGTGGTTGGAGTAAAAAAGTCTGATATTATACACAATGATAAAACCTGGTTCCTAAATGAGAATGATAATAAAAATAATAAAATCGTATTTGATAATAGTTTTAAAAAAATAAAATTCGATTCAATTGTATTAAACCATAATGATGAATTAATAGCGTTTACTGGAGCTACAAATGATAGTACTTTCAAAAATTTAAAAGTTAGATTTAAAGATGTTAATATAGGTAATTTAATTCCTAAAGTTGATAGCCTAAAACTAAATGGAAATATTAATGGGGATTTAAGTATTCTTCAAAAAAAAGGTATTTATTTTCCTAGCTCTAATATCATTATTGATAGTATTAATGTCAATGATATAGAAATGGGTGACCTAACAATAGACATTTTAGGAAACAAAAACTTAACCCGTTACGATATAAATACATCGCTTGTTAATAACAATATTAAATCTCTCAATTCTACCGGTTATATTGAAACAAAAAGTACTCAAACTGATATACAATTAAATATAGAATTAAATGAATTTAATCTAGGAGCAATTAGTCCTTTTGGCGCTAGTGTAATTTCAAACATAAGAGGTTTAATGTCCGGTAAAGGAAAGGTTTCAGGTAATTTAAATTCTCCAGAGATGTTTGGTGATTTTATCTTGAAAAAAAGTGGATTAAAGGTACCTTATCTAAATATTGATTTTGATTTAGAAGACACTACTAAACTTAAAATAACACAAGAAAAATTAGAGATTTCTAAAACTAACATTACCGATACAAAATATTTAACAAAAGGAGTTCTAACAGGAAATGCAACTCATAAAAATTTTAGAAACTGGAAGTTAAATTTAAATATAGATTCCGATAATTTATTAGTACTGAATACACCACCCGATGAAAATCAATCCTACTATGGAACAGCTTTTATTAGTGGAACCACTCATATTCATGGTCCAATAAATGAATTAATAATAGACGTAAATGCTACTACTGAAAAAAATACGATATTTAAAATACCATTAAGTAATACCGAGACTATTGGAGATAATTCTTTTATAAATTTTCTTTCTCCTAAGGAAAAAGAAGATAAACTGCTTGGTGAAACTATAGTAACTAATGACTTAAAGGGGCTTGCATTAAATTTTGAATTAGATATTAATAAAAATGCAGAAATCGAGATTGTTATTGATCAAAATACAAAATCAGCTTTAAGAGGAAGAGGAGCAGGTACGTTATTGATAGAAATTAATACCTTGGGGAAATTTAATATGTGGGGCGATTTTATTGTCTATGAAGGTATTTATGATTTTAGGTACGGAAAAATTATAAGAAAAGAAATTGAAGTTGAAAGAGGAGGTACCATTACGTGGGATGGATTGGCTAGTAATGCAAATTTAAATTTAAAAGCCATTTATAAAACCAAAGCAAACCCTTCCGCATTATTAGATGATCCAACAATTAATAGAAAAATCCCAGTTGAAGTATTTATAGATTTAACTAATAACATTACACAACCAGATTTATTATTTGATATTAGTTTTCCTGATGTAAGCTCTACTGTTAGAAGTGAATTGGAATATAGACTTCAAACTTCAGAAGAGCGGGAAAAGCAAGCTTTATTTTTATTAACTACAGGTGCGTTTATAAGTAATACCGCTGGACAAAGTGCTGTTTCTGGTACGGTAACAGATGGAGTTAATGCTATCCTTGCTCAAATTTTAACTGATGATGATGCGATTATTAATATCACTCCCTATTACGATATGGGAATAGATACTCAAGAAATTGAAACCCAAGATGAATTTGGAGTGCGATTTTCTACTCAAATCACTGAACGAATTGTTGTAAATGGAAAGGTTGGTATTCCTGTTGGAAAAATTAATGATTCAAGAGTTGCGGGTGACGTTGATGTACAATGGCTAGTAAATGAAGATGGAAGTTTGCGAATTAACTTTTTTAATCGTCAAGCAGAATTACAATTCATTGGAGAAGATCAAACGTTTGAGCAAGGTACAGGTATTTCTTATCAAGTAGATTTTGACACTATAAAAGCACTAATGAATAAAATATTTGGATTAGAAGTTAAATTAGAAAAGCTTAATCCCGATGATGATAAGCCAGCCAATTCAAATAATTAAAATGAAGCTATCATTGATATTTCTATATTTACAGATTTTGGCAATCTAGCAACTTCAACCGTTTCCCTTGCTGGTGCTGTATCTTCATTAAAATAAAAAGCGTAAACTTTATTAATTTCAGTGAAATTATTCATATTGCTTATAAAAATAGTTGATTTTAAGACATTTTCAAAAGTCATACCAGCTTCTTTAAGTACGGCTTTTAAATTTTCCATTACCAACTGAGTTTCTTCTTTTATTGAGCCATTAATTAATTCTCCTGTATTAGGATTAATAGCTATTTGACCGGATGTATATAAAATATTACCGGATAATACTGCTTGGTTATAAGCTCCAATTGGAGAAGGAGCATTTTTAGTAAAAATAATTTTTTTCATATGAATTACCTGTAAAACAGGATTTTATTTAATTACAACCTTTTATCTGACTCTCTACGTTTATCATATTTGATATCACTAAGCATGGAGGATTTAATACCTATAAACATATACCAGGAGGTTCGAGTACCGCCAATTGGAGTCCAATTAAAACTTAATCTCCAACTTTCTAAATCTCTTTGAAATCTAAATTGAGTTAAGGTTATGCCTTTGTTTTTAAAATCATAACCCGATGATACTCCAACCTTCCATTTTGGTGAAAATTCTATATTTGAACTAAACATTATAGATTGAGACGATATTTCATTTTGTCTAGTAAAATTCGAATAAGTTACTGTATATGCCATTCTTAAATCCCAGGGAATTGAAAAATTATACCAATTATAATCAGTCCCTGATTTATTAGGAGTATCCTTATCGGATTCAATCTGCTCATTTATTGGTCTAGAATCTCCAAACAAATCATCTGGTCGACCTCCATTTTTAAAAGTTTCAGTTTCAAAATCATCCTTCTCATCACCTTGAAAATCTTTACTTGAAAATGTATAATTAATACTAATATTACCTCGGGTTAATCTAAATAGACTACCTCCATTATTAATATTGAAATCATTTATTCGAACATTTTCGTTATTTAAAGCATAAGGGTCAAGGGATCCATTAAAGTTAAAATCTAATTTTTTTATAACTGGAATACTTCCTGAAAATGTTAATGGATTCCAATTTAAAGAATCGCCAGCAATATTATAAGCAGTATTAAAATTTAAGTTATTTAATAATATTAACTTTTTAGGTTTAATTTTTGTCGTATCCTTATCTCTTACTTTTGCTTCTATCGTATTACTAATAGAGATTCCAACACTACTTGATCTAACATTACCAGGAGCTCCATATAATGATTGTTCAAAACGAGAATATTCTACCACTTGTTCATTAGCAGTAGGATCTACATAGGAATCATAAAATTGGTCAAAGGAAGGATTAACGTTGTAGCTTAAAGAGGGTCTCAATACATGACGTAGTGCTTCTATCTTTTTTCCTTTTCCAAAATTAAACATCCCATACAAAGTAGTTCCAAGACTGGTAGAGAAGTTATAAGTACGATAACTATCAAAGCCTTTTATAGTGTCTTGAATAACGCCTCCCTCACCTTCATTGTATTCTGGGTCATAATATTTTTTAATAGTACTAAATGCCCATGTCTCTTGATAAGTTGTGTTTAAAGAAGAGCTTAAATTTTTAAATATTTTAAAATTTGTGCTTATTGGTATCGAATGTCTTGCTCCAATTTTCGCATTGTCAAACATTTTAGATGTAAAAAAGTCAGTATCTGTAGTTTGAATTCTGTTTTCGGCAGCTAAGTTATATTGTAAATTAATATTTTCTAAAATTCCTTTTTTTGAACCAATTTTCGGTTCAAATGGGAATATTCTAGAGACACTAGCATTTAAATTTGGTAGAGACATGTTAATAACNTCTGTATTGGTGTTTTGAGAGTGAGTTCCCGCAATGGAAAAGTTAATTTGAGGAATTGTTTCAAAAGTTTTTGAATAGGAAACTGAAGAACTAAGTGTATTTATTAAAGCGCTTGCATTATTGGTTTGATTTATAGACTCATTATAATATTGACTACTTCCTAGATTAACAGATGCAGAAAATCTAGAACTTGGATTTGCTTTAGCATCTTGATTATGGGTCCATCTAAAATTATAAATGGAACTTTCATTAAAATCATCGAAGCCACGTTGACTATTTATTAGTTTTTCAAAACGTAAACTTAAATTTCCTTTAAACTTATAACGCAATGCATATGAAGACTCTNCTCTTATTGCATAACTACCATTAGTATAATAATCTCCAACCAGAGTTAAATCTAAATAATCATTTATTGCAAAATAATATCCACCATTTTGAAAGAAAAAACCACGGTCTCTGTTGTCTCCAAAACTGGGTATTATAAAACCCGATGTTTGTTCATTAGTTAATGGAAAAAATGCAAAAGGTAGACCGAGTGGAAGAGGAACATCGGCTATGTACATGTTAGTTAATCCAGTAACAATTTTTTTGTTTGGAANAACTTTAGCTTTTCGTGTATAAAAATAGTATTCAGGATTGTCAATATCTACAGCAGTTGTAAACTTTATGTTTTTGAGAAAATAAACAGAATCATTAACTTTTTTTGCAACTTCAGCTTTGTACCTCACTTCATCTTGTCCTGATCTTGAATTATAAATTAAGGCTTTTTTTGTATTCATATTAAACCTGATAGAATCTGGGATAATTTCATTTTGTGTTTGAGTAAATACCGGTTTTTGTGAATAAATTCCAGCACTATCGATGCCTTTAGCATAAATTTCATTTTTATTATAATCTAAAATAATATAGCCACCTTCAATACGCATGTCTTCATAGGTTATGTAGGCATTGTTAAACATATAAACCTTCTTTTCCAATTTATCCATATAAACATAGTCTTCACCATAATAATCAATGATTCCTGTAAGTATTTCTTCTTTAGACATTATTGTATCTGACTTAACTGTATCTGTTATGACTTCATTAAATTCTGGAAGGATTGATTTTTTATTTATAGAAATAGTATCTGTTAATTCTATAATAGGGATTGTAGTTTCATTTTTAAAAGGAATTTCTTGAGAATAGGAAAAAGTGTTGCATAAAAGCAGCAGTGGAAATGTTGCTAATAAAAAATGCCTAAAAGTTTGCAATGTTACGATACCTTTTTTTTGTAAATTTGGCTTAGTAATTGTGTACCTAGTTTTTTAAAGATACAGCATCAAAAATAAGCATATTTTTTATGTGATTTTTTTTAAAAGGAATATTTTAACAATACTACTGTAATCAATACGTTAAGCTTAAATAATGATTAGTAAATGCTTATGAAAAACAAATTATTTTATTTTNATATACTATTCGCAGTCATTCTTACTTCATATTCGTTTAATAATATTACAACTAATTTAGAGAAGCCATTCATTGTAGTTTTAGATGCAGGTCACGGAGGACACGATCCTGGTAATTTGGGAAATGGTTATAAAGAGAAAGATATTGCTTTAAGCATTGTGCTTGAAGTTGGAAAAATTTTAGAAAAGCAAGATAATTTTAAAGTTATTTATACTCGTAAAACAGATGTTTTTATTAAACTACACGAAAGGGCACCCATTGCAAACAAAGCAGATGCAGATTTATTTGTTTCGATTCATTGTGACGCCTTTACAAATAATGCATATGGAGCAGGCACATTTGTTTTAGGTTTACATCGATCTCAAGCTAATTTTGAAGTTGCAAAACGAGAAAATGAAGTGATATTTTTAGAAGACGATTATCAAGAAAACTATGAAGGTTTTGACCCAAACTCTCCTGAATCATTAATAGGAATGACTTTAATGCAGGAAGAATATTTAGATCAAAGTATATTACTGGCATCTATAATACAAAATAATTTCACTAATAATTTGAAGAGAAAAGACCGAAGTGTTAAACAAGCTGGTTTTATGGTTCTTTATAAAAGCTATATGCCTAGTATTTTAGTTGAGACAGGTTTCTTAACTAACAAAAAAGAAGGAGCTTATCTTAATTCTTTGAAAGGCCAAAAAGAAATGGCGAATGAAATTGCTAAAGGAATAATAACTTATAAAAAGAGTTTATCACCTGTTCCTGAAAAATCACAAAATTTATTTATTAAACAAGAAGAAATTAATGAAGACTCTATTTTTAATGGCTATACTTTTAAAGTACAACTTGCAGCATCGAGCACAAAATTAAGTTTAGAACCCTATAACTTTAAAGGATTGAAAGATGTTTCAAGAAAAAAAGAAGGCAAGTTGTATAAATATTATTATGGAGCAACGTCAGATTATAATAAAATACAATTAATGAAAAAATTTGCCAAAGAAAAAGGACATGGTTCTTGTTATATCGTAGTCTTCAAAGAAGAAAAAAAATTAAAACTTACCGATGTTTTAAATTCTGTAGACAAATAATCCAATTTCATCAATTTATTTATAAATTTGTTAATAATCAAAAACACCTAATCATTGAAAGTACCAAGAGAAGTTAAAACAGGATTACTTGCCATTTTCGCTATATTATTATTAATTTATGGTTATAGTTTTCTTAAAGGATCTGATCTTTTTTCTAAAGAAAGAATATTTTTTGTTTCCTATAATAATGTTGCAGGACTTGCTGTTTCCGCTCCTGTAACCATAAATGGATATGCAATAGGGCAAGTTAAAAATATTGATTTTGAAAATGAAAAAGGTAGCTTATTAGTAACTTTTAACTTAAACAAGGATTTTGATTTTTCAAAAAATAGTATTGTTCGCATTTATAGCACCAGTGTAATAGGTGGTAATGCATTGGCTATCATACCAACTATAGATAAAAATAACATTGCTAAAAGTGGAGATACCCTAAAAGGTGAAATAGAAAAAGGAATGCTAGAGTCATTATCTAACGGTATAAAACCATTAGAAGATAAGATTTATAAAACGCTTTCTGGTCTTGACACCTTACTTTACAATTTTAACTCAGTTTTAAATAATGACACTAAAAACAATTTAAAAGATGCCATTGGAAGTTTAAATAAAACAATGAAATCTTTTGAAGGAGTTTCTTCAGAATTAAATTCATTATTAATTGAAAACAAATCAAAAATAGACAGTACCTTTTCTTACCTTAAAATTACTACAAACAACTTAGCAAGTTTTTCAGATTCGTTAGCACAAGTAGATATAAAAGCGATGGCTACAAATTTGGAATCTACATTAAAAAGTTTTGATGCAGTAATGAAAAAAATTGAACAGGGTGAAGGTAGCATTGGCAAACTTGTAAATGATGAAAAACTTTACGATAACTTAGATGCTGCTTCTAAAGAATTGGAAGAATTATTAAGAGACTTAAAAGAAAATCCAAAACGTTATCTTCATATATCTGTTTTTGGAAAGAAATCAAAAGAATATAAAGCTACAGAAACCGAAAAAAATTAATTAATGCAATACATACCCAATATTCTGTTTTTAATTCTTCTTCTTGTTGGTTCGGGTTTTTTTATAAAGAATAGTAAAAAAATAATTCGTAATATTAAATTGGGATATAAGGGTAATGATTTAGATCATAAAAAAGAACGGTGGACTAACGTATTTCGAATTGCATTAGGACAGTCTAAAATGGTTGTTAGGCCAATAGCTGGTATACTTCATGTTGTTGTATATGTTGGTTTTGTAATCATTAATATTGAAGTGTTAGAGATAATTATTGATGGTCTCTTTGGTACCCACCGTATTTTTTCTAGTATTGGTACCCTTTATAATATTTTAATCGCTTCTTTTGAACTGTTAGCTTTTTTAGTTTTAGTTAGTGTTATTATTTTTTGGATTCGTAGAAATATAAAAAGGATAAAACGTTTTTTATCTCCAGAAATGAAAGGTTGGCCAAAGAATGACGCTAATATTATTTTGTATTTTGAAATGGTTTTAATGTCATTGTTTTTAATAATGAATGCTACCGATAAACAACTTCAAATATTAGGAGCTGAACAGTATATAAAAGCAGGAAGTTTTCCAATTAGTAGTTTCTTGTTACCTCTTTTCGAAAATCTTTCACAAAGCAGCTTAATCATTTTAGAACGTTCTGCTTGGTGGTTGCATATTACTGGAATATTCATCTTTTTAAACTATTTATACTTTTCAAAACACCTACATATTTTATTAGCATTTCCAAATGTTTATTACGGCAGTGTATCACCTAAAGGTAAATTTAAAAATTTAGCGTCTGTAACAAAGGAGGTAAAGTTAATGATGGATCCAACTGTCGATCCATTTGCTGCGCCAGCGGAGGGGATTAGTGATCCTGCAAAATTTGGAGCTAGTGATGTATTAGATTTAAGTAGAACACAATTATTAAATGCTTATACTTGTACAGAATGCGGTCGTTGCACGAGTAATTGTCCAGCAAATCAAACAGGTAAAAAATTATCTCCTCGAAAAATCATGATGGATACAAGAGATCGTCTTGAAGAAGTAGGAAAAAGCATTGATACCAACGGAGTATTTATTCCAGATAATAAACAATTATTAGGAGATTATATTACCAAAGAAGAACTTTGGGCTTGTACTACTTGCAATGCTTGTGTTGAATCTTGCCCTGTAAGCATTGACCCCTTATCCATTATAATGGATATGCGTCAATATCTAGTTATGGAGCAATCTGCAGCACCTAATGAACTTAATATAGCAATGAGCAATATTGAAAATAACGGTGCTCCTTGGCCCTATAATCAGATGGACCGATTGAATTGGAAAAATGAATAATATGAAAAAAGAACCTTTAAAAATAAAGTTAGAAACTAAAGTAATAGATGGCGAATTTGTTAGTCCAAGTCATCCTGATGGTATCAAAAATTATCTGATAGATATTGATGGCACCATTTGTGATGATATTCCAAATGAAGAGCCAGAAAGAATGTTAACTGCAAAAGTTTATCCAGATGCTTTAGAAACATTAAACAAATGGTATAAAGAAGGACATATTATTTGTTTTTTCACATCACGTACCGAAGAGCATAGAGAATATACTGAAACTTGGCTTGAAAAAAATGGATTTAATTATCATTCTTTATTAATGGGAAAACCACGAGGAGGTAATTATCATTGGGTAGATAATCATTTGGTAAAAGCGACTCAATTTAAAGGTAAATTTACTGAATTGGTTGAAAAAGAAGTGACCATAAAAGTTTTTGATGATTAAAATAAAAGTCGTCATAATTATATTTTTATCAGGGTTTAATTTCATATTAAATGCCCAATCAATTATCGGAGAGTGGGAAACATTTGATGATTTAACTGGAGATAAACTATCTGTAGTAGAAATTTATAATACCAACGGTATTTATTTTGGCAAGATTATCCATTTATTTGAAGACCCCTTAGATTCCGTCTGTGACCAATGTAAAGATGATAATTATAAAAAGCCAATTATTGGTTTAGTAATTATTAAAAACTTAATTAAAGATGATGATGAATATAATGGAGGTACAATATTAGATCCAAACAATGGAAAATCATACAAATGTTATTTGGAATTGATAGGTAATAATAAATTAAAATTAAGAGGATATATTGGGTTTTCTATATTGGGAAGAACTCAATATTGGCAAAGAAAAATATAAAAAATGAGTAATATATTAAAAGTACCAACCATGGCTGAGCTTTTAGCTCAAGGGAAACAACCTGAAGTACTGTTTTGGGTCGGCTGTGCTGGAAGTTTTGACGATAGAGCAAAAAAAATAACAAAAGCATTTGTAAAAATATTAAATAAAGTAAATATTGAATTTGCTGTATTGGGAGCTGAAGAGAGTTGTTCAGGAGACCCCGCTAAACGCGCAGGTAATGAATTTTTATTTCAAATGCAGGCAATGATGAATATTCAAGTTTTGGATGGTTATGAAATAAAAAAAATTGTTACTACTTGTCCTCATTGTTTTAATACCTTAAAAAATGAGTACCCTAATTTAGGTGGGAATTATGAGGTAATGCACCATACTCAATTTTTAAAAGCCCTTCTTAATGAAGGTAGACTAAAGGTTGAAGGTGGAAAGTTTAAAGGAAAAAGAATTACGTATCACGATCCTTGTTATTTAGGTAGAGCAAATAACGAATATCAAGCACCTAGGGATTTGCTTAAAAAATTAGAAGTAGAACTTATTGAAATGCGAAGATGTAAATCTCAAGGTTTATGTTGTGGTGCTGGTGGTGCACAAATGTTTAAAGATGCTGAACCTGGTGAAAAAGAAATAAATATTGAAAGAACAGAAGAAGCTATTGAAACTTCACCTTCTATAATTGCAACTGGTTGTCCTTTTTGTAATACAATGGTAACCGATGGAGTTAAATTTAAAAAGAAAGAAGGCGAAGTAGAAGTATTGGATATCGCAGAAATGATTATTAATGCAGATGAAATATTATAATGTTAAAAAAATTTAAAGATTTACCTGATGATTCTAGGTTATGGATTTATCAATCAAATAGAAAACTAAGCGATATTGAAATTGGAATTATAGAACCAAAAATAATCGACTTTTTAAAACAATGGACTGCGCATGGAAAAGAATTAGATGCAGGGTATGAAATTAAGTACAATCGTTTTATTGTATTAGGATTAAATCAAGAAAATGCATCAGCTTCGGGTTGTAGTATTGATACTTCTGTTAATTTTATTCAATCTTTAGAAAAAGAATTTGGAATAGATTTAATGGATAAAATGAATGTTACTTATTATAACGGTGATTTTATTGCTCATAAATCGTTAATCGATTTTAAAAAAATGGCCAAAGCAAAATCGGTGTCTAAAAATACTGTAGTGTTTAATAATTTAGTAAATACAAAAATCGACTATATTGAAAATTGGGAAGTACCTGCAAAAGATAGTTGGCACAATAGATTTCTAGCATAGTTTTTGTTAACTTTCTTTTATGAAAAAACTATATTTAATCTTATTAGTTCTATTCTTTTCATTTACTGGAATTTCTCAACAGATATATCCTCTTTTAGTTGAAAATGATCAATTAAATCAAAAAAAATGGGTAGATAGTATTTATAATTCGATGACTCTAAAAGAAAAAGTTGGACAATTATTTATGGTAGATGTTTTCTCTAGTGATCCTAAATCGAAAAATGATAAAATTGATTCATTAATTAAAAACCAACATATCGGAGGAATCATTTTTTCTAAAGGTGGCCCAAAACGCCAAGTAAAATTAAATAATCATTATCAAAACATCTCAAAAACACCTTTAATTATGGCAATGGATGCAGAATGGGGTCTAGCAATGCGTTTGGATTCTACTTTTGCTTATCCCTGGAATATGACACTGGGTGCTATTACTAATAATGAAATAATTTATAAAATAGGCAAACAAATAGGTGAGCATGCCAAAAGAATTGGTATGCATATTAATTTTTCACCTGTTGTAGATATTAATACCAATCCAAAAAACCCCATCATTGGAAACCGTTCTTTTGGAGAAGATCGTGATAATGTTACAGAAAAAGCATTATCGTATATGCGCGGAATTCAAAGTGTTGGAATATTGGCAAACGCTAAACATTTTCCTGGACATGGGGATACTGAAAAGGATTCGCATAAAACCTTACCAACCATTTCTTTTTCAAAAAAACGTATAGACAGTATAGAATTATATCCCTATAAGAGATTAATAGAAGCAGGTTTAAGCAGTGTTATGATAGCTCATTTAAATGTGCCTTCATTAGAACTTAGAGCTAATTTTCCTTCTTCTTTATCTAAAAACATTGTGACTAATTTATTACAAAAAGATTTGCAATTTAATGGTTTGGTTTTTACAGATGCATTAAATATGAAAGGAGCTTCTAATTTTAAAAAACCTGGAGAAATAGATTTAGCTGCTTTTTTAGCTGGAAACGATGTGTTATTAATTTCAGAAAGTATTCCAGAAGCACAGCAACTTATAATGAAAGCTTTTAATGATGGTCGAATAGTGGAAGCTCGTTTAGAACGTTCAGTTAAAAAGATATTATATGCAAAATATAAGGTTGGTTTAAACAATTATCAGCCTGTTGATATGAATAATTTAGTAGAAGATTTAAACACTCCATTGGATAATGTTCTTTATGAAACGGCTATGAAAAATGCCTTGACGGTACTGAAAAACAAACGTTTAATTGTTCCTGTTAAAAAATTAGCCAATACCAGAATCGCTTATGTTCATTTTGGTGACGACTCAGGTGAATACTTTTTAAATCAATTACAAAAATACACTAAAGTTGATTGGGTAAAAGCAAAAACCCTTGACGAATACAATAAAAAATTAAAAGAATACGATCTTACGATAATTGGCTTTCATAAATCGAATGTAAATCCTTGGAAAGAATATAATTTTACTGAAATTGAATTGACTAGGCTATACGAAATTGCTAGAAATAACAAGGTAATATTAGATGTATTTGCCAGGCCCTATGCATTGTTAGACCTTAAGGTAACTTCTAATATTGAAGGCATTATAATGTCTTATCAAAATAGTAAAGTTTCTCAAGAACTTTCTGCACAATTAATTTTTGGAGCTATAACAGCTAAAGGTTCTTTACCCGTATCTATAGGCGAAAAGTTTCCATTAAACACCACTAATTTTACAAGAAACCAAAATAGATTACAATATGGAACTCCAGAAAGTGTTGGAATTAATTCTTTCAGGTTAAATAAAATAGATTCATTAGCAACTTTAGGTTTGAAAGAAGATATGATGCCAGGTGCTCAAATTTTAGTGGCACGAAAAGGAAAAGTTATCTACCATAAAACCTTTGGTCATCACACTCAACAAAAGAAAATAAAAGTTTCAGACGATGATGTTTATGATGTGGCTTCTTTAACTAAAATTTTGGCGACTTTACCAATGATAATGGAATTAGTAGATAATGGAACAATTAACTTAAACACAAGAATATCAGAACTATTACCTGATTATATAGGATCTAACAAAGAAGATATCACAGTTCAACAAATGTTGTCTCATTATGCAGGTATAAAATCTTGGATACCATTCTATATCAGTACTTTAGACTCGTTAAAACAACCTGATATTAAGTACTATTCGAAAAATAAATCTAAAAAATTTAGTATTCAAGTCGCTAATAGTATGTTTGCACGAAATGATATAAAAGATTCTATTTACCTTCAAATTATGGGAAGCGAATTATATCCCAAGTTAAATTATAAATACAGTGATTTACCCTATTACATTCTTAAAGAATATTTAGAAAATTACTATGATAAACCTATGCAAAATTTGGTTCAACAACATTTTTATAAAACTTTAGGGGCTAATAACACCACATACCTACCCCTAGAAAAATTTCCCCTATATAAAATACCCCCAACAGAGGTAGATGACTATTTTAGAATGCAGAAAATTCAAGGTTTTGTAAATGATCAAGGAGCAGCCATTTTAGGAGGAGTAAGTGGACATGCAGGTTTGTTTAGTAATGCAAATGACATCGCTAAAATTATGCAAATGTATCTTTGGAAGGGTAGTTATGGAACTACTACTTATTTAAAACCAGAAACACTTGATTTATTTAATACCTGTAACTATTGTGATGTTGATGTAAGGAGAGGAGTTGGTTTTGATAAACCGCAATTAGAAGATGTTGGCCCTACATGTGGTTGTGTTTCAATGGATAGTTTTGGCCATAGTGGGTTTACAGGAACATTTACCTGGGCAGATCCAGAAGAAGAAATAATTTACGTCTTTTTATCAAATAGAACTTATCCAGACGCAACAAATAGAAAAATTATTAAAAATAATTTAAGAAGTGATATTCAAGAACTTATCTATCAATCTATTGAGTATTAACTAAAACATTTAAAATTGATATTTATTAATTTAAAAATTTTGGTAAACCCTTTATTTATATGAAAATTGCTATTGTTTGTTATCCAACATTTGGGGGAAGTGGAGTTGTAGCCACTGAATTAGGGATTGCTTTGGCTGAACAAGGTCACGAAATTCATTTTATTACCTATAAACAACCGGTTCGTCTGCAATTATTGCATAGTAATGTGCATTATCACGAGGTTACGGTGCCTAGTTATCCACTTTTTCATTACCAACCCTATGAGCTAGCCTTATCAAGCAAATTGGTAAATATGGCGAAATTACATGAAATAGAATTAGTACACGTTCATTATGCAATCCCACATGCCTATGCTGGCTATATGGCCAAGCAAATGTTAGCTGAAGAGGACATCTTTATACCTATGGTAACTACTCTTCATGGAACTGATATTACATTGGTAGGGAACCATCCTTTTTACAAACCTGCGGTAACTTTTAGTATCAACAATAGTGATGCAGTAACGTCGGTTTCTCAAAGTTTAAAAGACGATACGCTTCGATTATTTAATATTAAAAAGAAAATACATGTAGTCCCAAATTTTATAGACACAAAAAAATTAGATAACTCATTTTCAGATTGCGAACGTGATTTAATTGCTAGTGTAGATGAAAAAATTATTACTCACATTAGTAATATTAGAAAAGTAAAACGCGTTGATGATGTTATAGAGATTTTTGATCGTATTCAGAAAAAAATGCCAGCAAAATTAGTAATAGTAGGAGACGGACCAGAAAAAAAGTCATTGGAATTATTATGCAAAAATAAGGGAATCACAGAAAAAGTACTTTTTGTGGGTAATAGCCATGAAGTAGATAAAATATTATGTTTTAGTGATATGTTTATTCTTCCTTCAGAACATGAAAGTTTTGGTTTAGTAGCTTTAGAAGCAATGGCTTGCGGAGTTCCCGTAATATCAAGTAATGCAGGAGGTTTACCTGAAGTTAATATACAAGGTGAAAGTGGATTTTTAAGTGATGTAGGTAATGTTGATGAAATGTCAGAAAATGCAATAAAAATACTACAAGACCCTGAAATGTTACTTAAATTTAAAAAGAAAGCAAAATCAATTTCCAAAAGATTTGAAACTAAAGCAATAGTTCCAATGTATGAAGAGATATACAAAAATGCTTTAAATGCACTTTCTGTTAAAAAAAACAATCCTTAGCTATTCATAAATAATAAATACCGATTTGAGTAATAGTTAAAATTAGATGACTATTTTTTGTTGCCAATAATCAGTTGGATAATAATTGAAATAAATATTACAATGAAGCAACCGACTAGGTTTAACCATAAATAAGGCATTAAATCAATATACCATAAATAAATAATAATTAATTGTGTAATTATTGCCGCCCAAAAAACAGCATTGCTTTTTACATATTTTAAAAAAAATGCCAATAAGAATACTCCTAAAACATTTCCATAAAAAATAGAACCGATAATATTTACCAATTGTATTAAATTATCAAACAAATTAGCAACACAAGCAATAGAAATCGCTACAAGACCCCATAATAAGGTAAACCATTTTGAAGCTTTAACATAATGTTGTTCATCCCTAAAACTTACATTTCGTTTGTATAAATCTATTGCAGTTGTAGAGGCCAAAGCATTTAGTTCAGAAGCAGTACTAGACATAGCAGCACTTATAATAACTGCTAATAATAAACCGATCAAACCACGAGGAAGGTTTGTTAAAATAAAATGAATAAATACATAATCTTTATCATTGGTTTCAGCAGCTGGATTTGCTTTTAAAATCAATTCTTTTGTTTGCACTCTCAATCCATTCTCTAAAGAATTTAGATGTGTAATTTCATTTGAAATGTTTTTTTTATCTATTATATTTTCTGCATTAAAATATAATAATTGCTTGTCTTTTATCGCTAATTCTATTTCTTTTTTATCAATTTTTAATTGATTAAATTCTGCAGCAAACTCTGAATTCCTGACATCTTCAATTGCAGTTGGATTAAAATTTAAAGGAGATTCATTGAATTGATAAAAAACAAATACCATTACACCAACCAATAAGATAAAAAACTGCATCGGTACTTTTAACAGACCATTCATTATTAAACCCATTTGACTTTCTTTTACCGATTTACCGCTTAAATATCGTTGAACTTGACTTTGATCAGTTCCAAAATAGGAAAGTGCTAAAAAAGTTCCTCCAATGATTCCACTCCAAAAAGTATATCGATTATCAAGATTAAAAGAAAAATCTAATATCTCAAGTTTACCATTTGCACCCGCTAATTCTAAAGCCTTTGTAAATGAAATTTCTTGTGGTAAATAGTTTAATATAATTAAAAAAGTAATAAACATTCCAGCAAAAATGACAGCCATTTGTTGCTTCTGAGTAATGCTAACAGCTTTTGTTCCACCACTTACCGTATATATTATTACCAATGACCCGATGATCACATTTAGAGTTACTAAATCCCATCCTAACACAGCAGATAGTATAATTGAGGGCGCAAATATAGTTATACCAGCAGCAAGTCCTCTTTGAATTAAGAATAGAATTGCCGTTAAACTTCTCGTTTTTAAATCGAATCTACTTTCTAAATATTCATAAGCAGTAAAAACTTTTAACTTATCATACAAGGGTATAAATACCATACAAATAATTACCATTGCAATAGGAAGGCCAAAATAAAACTGAACAAATCCCATTCCATCATGATAAGCTTGACCAGGAGTTGATAAAAATGTAATAGCACTTGCTTGAGTAGCCATTACACTTATTCCAATAGTCCACCAGTTTGAGGAGTTACCACCTTTTAAATAATCAGTTACATTTTTATTATTTCTAGTTTTATAAGTTCCGTAAAGTACAATAAATAATAGCGTCCCAATAAGTACAATCCAATCTATTATTTGCATGTTATGAGAAGTTAGACATTAAACAATAAAAGAGGACGATGTAAATTACGTTTATAATAAGAACCCAAGTATATCTTTTTCTCCAGGTAAATTTTAAATTATCTTCTTTCATAAGCTTAGTTTTAAAATTTTAATTACTTACCGATCGACAATAAATTAGCAAATAACCGATAAGCTCCAGATACTCCTGCCGGTAATTCTCTAAAAAAGCTTATACCCGTATAAATATAGAATCCTTTTCCATAGGGTGCAACCAACAAAGAGCCTTTTGTCTGCTCACTACCTGTATCGCTCATTCCTAAAATTGGTGTAAATTCTTTCCCCCATTTATTTGGAAAATAAAGACCTCTTTCCTGAACCCAATTCTCAAAATCTGAACTTGTTATTTTATTCGGATAGTTTAATACTTGGTGATTAGGAGCCAATAAAGTAACCTCAGAAAATTCGTCTGTTACCCGATCTCTAGAAAGCGTTAATTGATAGGGAGCAAATTCTTTAGTAACGAGTCGATGACTGGTATTGTATTGAAGTAATAATGTGCCGCCATTTTCGACATAACTATTTAATTCAGGTTGTTTAAAAGCTAATTCAGGGACTGTATTAAAGGCTCTTATACCAACAACAATAGCATCAAATTGATTTAAATATTCAGACGTTATTTCAGATGGATTTATTGAAGTTACTTGATATCCAATCTGTTCAAGACTTTCTGGAATTGCATCTCCAGCTCCTTTAATATATCCAATATTTTCGCCTTTTTTTTCTATACTTATATGGACGACTTTTGCTTCAGCATTTAATAATACTTTTTGCAATGGAATGTAGTCATAATCAATTGTAAACAATTCCTTTTGATGCGATTGATTTCCTACTGTTAGAATGGGTATTAGTTTACCTTCACTTTGATTCTTCGGCGGTGTGACTGAAAATGTTAAAGTTGCATCGTCTCCATTTTTAGAAATAGAAAATAGTTGTGATTCGGGAGAAATTAGCCAACCATTTGGTGATTTAAGTTTAACAGATCCATTTAAATTATCTTTTCCCGCTCTAACTGTTACAGGAATTTGTTTTGCATTATTATCTGAAAATATGATTACTTTCTCTTGAATACTTACAGTTGCTTCTGGTAAAACATCAAAAGGTTGATAAACTTCTCCTTTAACTGGATCATTATATTTATATACTACGTTTTTTTTATAAGTTAAATTCTTTCCATTAATAGTTAACTGAAAAGTAATTGGAAAGTTCATTGTCTTTTCCGGAAGGCCTATATTATTTTTATCGCTTACCTGGTACATACCTTTGGTACCTTTTTCATTTAGCCAATAAGGTGCACTATAATTTTTATAATTAAAAGTACCTACTACACTTTCAATAACTGTTTTTTTGTTTTTTTCAAGTTTATAAGGTTTTAAGGTCGTTGGAAAAGAGATAAATGTTGAATTAATCGATCCTAATTCAACGTCTGTATTGGTCCTATTAATTGCTTCAATGGTAATCTTCACTTCACCATTTCTTACTGTATTTTGTTGATCTGCAACAGCTTCTATATAAAGTCCTAAACAATCTGCAATAAGTTTTTTTATTTCTTTCAATTTTATTGTTTTCCAATGTTCTTGTGGAAGATTTAGAAGGAGTTCATAAGCTTCTAATAATTTTGGAATCATTAAAGAAGGTTCCTTAAAATTAAAGTTTTTTTCTAAGTCATAAAGTATAAGCCCAATTTCTTTTCCACCTTCAATCCGAGACCAAGTGGTATCAATACCATCAAATAAATTTGTTTTATTAACTGGAAAATCTCCTTTAAGGAATTCTAAATATTCTGTTTGGCTTCCTCTGGAGCCCGTATTTCCAAATCCTTGTGATTTATGCATACTCCTACTTAATGCAGCTATTTCACCATTAGATAATCCCATGTTAGAATAGTAATTACCTGTTTCTATTTCCATTAAATTACTTTTATCAGCATTTTTAAATTTTTCTTTAGAACCATAAAACCACCAAGAGGTATTAAAAAGTAATCTTTTTGGTTGCCAAGTACCATATTTTTTTGCAGATTCAGGGTATTTATTTGCATCTCCAACTAAATCAAAAGCTTCAAAACTTAGCATAGCAGAAGCGGTATGATGTCCATGAGTGCTTCCTGGATTTCTATGGTTAAAACGATTGATAATAATGTCTGGTTGAAAACGTCGGATGTTTAGAACTACATCACTTAATACGTCTTTTTTATTCCATATTTCAAGGGTTTCATCAGGATGTTTAGAATAACCAAAATCATTTGCTCTGGTAAAATATTGTTGACCACCATCCGTTTTTCTGGCTGCTATTAGTTCTTGAGTTCTTATAACACCTAATAATTCTCTAATTTCTGGCCCGACTAAATTTTGACCACCATCACCTCTTGTCAAAGACAAATAAGCGGTTCTTGCATGAATGTCATTTGATAAAAAAGAAATTATTCGCGTGTTTTCGTCATCTGGATGCGCTGCGATATACATTGCAGAACCTAAAAAGTTTAATTTTTGAAGATTGTGGAATATTTCAGATGAGCTTGGTTTATCTGGTTGTTGTGAAAATAAAAGGGAGATATTTACTAATAAAGCAAAAATTACTGAAGTATTTTTTTTCATAGATGGCGTTATTGCTAATTATCAAATATACTTAAAAGATAAAAAAACTAAAATGATTTTGTAATATTATAAAGACTAGTTGAAGATTTATTTTTTAGCAATGTTTAATAACGTTTTATAAACTAAATGAGTAGGTAATCCCATCACATTAAAAAAAGATCCTTCAATTTTACAAACCCCTACATGACCTAACCATTCTTGAATACCATAACTACCTGCCTTATCAAAAGGTTGATAGGTATTGATATAATAATTAATTTCTTCATCTGTTAGTTCATTAAACCAAACTTTTGTGGTATCATTTATCGTTTTTTGAAAATATTTCCCTGTAAATGTAACCGAAGTAATTACGCTATGCGTACTACCACTAAATAATTTTAACATTCTAAAAGCATCCGCTGCATCTTTAGGTTTTTCTATGGCTTTTCCATCTTGCCAAACAATAGTATCACTGGTGATGAGTAAATCATTATCAGCTAAATCTTCAAATGCAGCCGCCTTTAGTTTAGCTAAATAATCGGTTATCTGAACCCCGCTTAGGGTATCTGGATATTTTTCTTCAGTTTCTTTTAATTGAATACTAAAATCAATATCCATTTCTTTAAAAAAACGTTGTCTTCTTGGTGATTTTGAAGCAAGAATTATATTATAATTTTTTAATTTTTCAGAGAGCATATCATTTTTTTAATAAGAATTAAGTTATTATTCAGTTAATACAAAAGTATATAATAGTATGGAGCACATATCTAAAAGCATCATAATTTTTAACAATTTTGAAAGAAAAATATAATCATTTTTATTGGATGCATCCCATATTTTAATACTAAAAAAGAGTAACGGAGCTAAAACAAATACCAAAGAAAAAACTATTGCAATTGTAAAGTTATATAAATGGATATAGGTATAATAGACCGATCCAAACATGGCTAAAACACTCATTAAGAAGGCAATGAAAGAAACTCTTTTCCTTCCTAATACAATAGGCAGGGTACTTAAGTTTCCGTTTTTATCAGCATCAATATCTTTGATGTCTTTTATAATTTCTCTTATTAAATTCATATAAAATATAAAAAAAGCATAATTTAATAAGATGCCAAAAATAAAGGATTGATTTTGTTGATTAAGGATTGTAATGGCTGGAACTAAATCAAATAATCCAACAATTATAATGCTAAAGGCAATTAATGCAGATATAATTACATTGCCAATAATAAGTATAGATTTTATAAAAGTAGCATATAAATACAATAGGGCAGAGGCAATAATAAAAAAACTGGAAAATTCGGGTTTTCCAATTTGATGAGAAATATAAAAACCCAAACCAACACCAATACTATTAAAAATAATAAAAAGGTGATTTGCGTTTTTTTCAGTAACTTTATTAAAATTGACAATTTTTTTTGGCAGGTTTATACTATCAAATTTAAAGTTGCATATATTATTAATAATATTCCCTGCAGCAGCAATGCAAACGGTTGCAGTCATCAACAATATAAATAGGAAATTATTAAGAGTCAGATCCGCCCCTAAAGGAATAAAAAAACCATACCTTATTAAAGCTTGCATCAAAATTAAAAGTAATAAATTTTGATAACGTATTAATCTTAAATAATTCAAAGGGTAATAAAATTATAGATTAATCGTATTTAGCACTTACACTCACTAAGTCTAACCATTTATTTTGAACTTTTAGCACTTGTTCAATAACATCTCTAACACAACCTTTTCCACCTTTTTTATGTGAAACATAGGTTGCAATTCTTTTAATTTCTTGAACAGCATCTTGAGGGCAACACGGTAAACCAACCTCTTTCATTACTTGTAAATCTGGAATGTCATCACCCATATAAAGAACTTGTTCTTTAGGTATGGAATTTTCTTTTAAATAGGAATTCATCGTTTCAGTTTTATGATGTGCTCCCAGGTAAATATCACTAATTCCTAAACCTTTTAACCTTAAACGCACTCCTTCATTATCGCCTCCAGAAATGATGCAAACATTAAAGCCTTTATCTATAGCAGTTTTTAAAGCAAAACCATCTTTTGTATGCATTTTTCGATACATCTCTCCATTGGTGGTTACCATAATAGATCCATCGGTTAATACACCATCCACGTCAAATATTAAAGTGGTAATTTTATTAAGGTATTCTTTGTAACTCATAGGTTAATGATTATTATATTTATTTAAAATTGAATTTGTTAAGTCTTGATAAATATCTTTATAAGGACTCTCTTTTAATAGATTCAACTGTTTTTCGATCGTTTTTTTATCATTTCTTTTGGCCGGACCTGTTTGAGCTTTAGCGGGAGAAAGGTGTTTAATTTTATTTGCAGTTTCCATGATTAAAGGTTTTAACAAATCGAAAGATAAGGATTGTTCTTGCATTAAATCATTAGCAACTTGATATAAATAATTCACAAAATTATTAACTATAACTGCACTTAAATGAATTTTTTCTCTTTTTTCTGAAGAAACCGCTAACACATTTTTAGAAATCGAATCTCCTAACTGTTTTAATAGGTCTAAATCAAAATCATTATCGGCTTCTATACAGATTGGGATGACAGAAAAATCTACTTCACTATTTTTGGAAAAACTTTGTAATGGATAAAAAACACCTTTTCTGTTTTTATTTGAAAGAGTTTTCATAGCAACACTTCCTGAAGTATGTACTACTAATTTACCTTTAAAAAGTAAACGTTCTGAAAAGGTAACTATGGCATCATCAGGAACAGTAATAATATAAATATCTGCTTCTTTAATTTCAGTTAATAAAGAGGTTTTATGCAAAGTTGATGGAAAAAAGATTAATGATTTTTCATTGCGATTGTAAACCTGTATGATTTTAAAATCTGATGAGTTATGTATAGCCTTACACAAATGTGTAGCAACATTACCAGCTCCTAATAAAACGATGGATTTCATAGTACGAAGATAATAATTTTTAAAAGTTAAAAGCTTGCTAAATAAATGAAACATTAATTATGCAATAATTTCCTCTAATTTATTTAATCTATTTTTTATGAATAATATTAAACTTGTGAAGCTATAGCTAGTCTAATTTAGGGTGTTCAAATAGAATTATGCGAAGATTAATTTAGGGAGGTCATTTTGAGATAATACTAGATTTTTAGTTTAAAAATATAGCTACTTATTTGAATTTGACAAATCAAAACTTGCTAAAAATAGGACTTTAAAAATCAGTATTTTTATGTTTATAAATATGTTTCAAAACAAACCAAAACTGTAGTTATATTCATTAATAATTATCAGATAATTACTTAAATTTGCTAAAATTTAATCCTTCATGATAAAGAAAATATTTTCTGTTCTTTTTTCTACACGTTTAACTGCTGTTTTATTTATTGTTTTTGCAGCTGCAATGGCAACAGGAACATTTTTAGATGCATCTGCTGAAACTTCTCCTACGCCTTACACGAGAGAGTTGGTTTATAATGCTTGGTGGTTTGAAGCAATAATGGTATTGTTTATGATTAATTTTATAGGCAATATTGGTAAGTATCGGTTATTTAGAAAAGAGAAATGGGCAACATTAACACTGCATTTAGCATTTATTTTAATCATTATAGGCGCTTTTATTACCAGATATATAAGTTTTGAAGGTGTGATGCATATTCGTGAGGGTGCTACTGAAAATACCATGCTTTCTTCAGATGCTTATATAACAACTTTTATTGATGGAGATTATGAAGTTGGTGGTGTTCAGCAAAGACGAACTATATCACCAATTCTTGTAAGGTTATCTGAGAAATTAAATAACTATTTTGAAATAAATACCGATTATAATGGTCAAGAAGTAACCATTAAATATAAAGATTATATAAATAATGCCAAAGAAAGTGTTGTTCCTGCTGAAGGTGGTAAAAATTATTTAAAGTTAGTAGAGGCTAGTGATGGAGAACGTCATGATCATTGGATAGGAGAAGGAGAGGTTTTAAATATTCATAATATATTATTTTCCTTTAATAGCCAAACCGAAGGAGCTATCAACCTAATGTATAATGACGGAGTCTATTCAATTGATTCTCCCTTTGAAGGCGAATGGATGCGCATGGCTGATAAAAAGAAAGGTGAATTATTAAGCGATTCAATTCAGCCTTTAAATTTACGATCTCTTTACCAGGTAGCAAACATGTCTTTTGTAATACCTGATCCTGTGATGCCAGGTGATTTTGGTATTGTTAAAGCTCCTAAAGATGAACCCACTAACATGAGTGCTGTTACTTTTGAAATAATTTCAAATGGCGAATCAAAAACAGTTTATGTGCTAGGTGGACAAGGAGTAACTAAAAGCCCAGTAGTTACAGAATTAGCTGGGCTAAAGATTTATTTAGCTTATGGTTCAAAAGAATATAAACTTCCATTTAGTATCACATTAAATGATTTTATAGCTGATAAATATCCGGGGACTCTAAAAAATTATTCAGCATTTAAAAGTAAGGTTACTGTAAATAAAAGTGATACAGAATTCTATGATTACGATATATTTATGAACAACATATTAGACGAACAAGGCTATCGTTTATTTCAATCTTCATTTGATGGAGATGAAAAAGGAACCATACTTTCAGTTAACCATGATTTTTGGGGAACTTGGATTACTTATATTGGTTATACACTATTATACTTGGGTTTAATGGCCATTTTATTTGATAAAAACACTCGTTTTTCAGATTTAAAAAGAATGCTTGAAAAAGTAAAAAAGAAAAAAACAACATTAATTACCATGCTCTTGGTTTTCATTTCTTTTACTGGGTTTACACAAAATGAAAATTCACATAGGACTAAAATTTCAAAAGAAAAGTTAGATTCAATTATTGTTGCGAATGCAGTTAGTAAAGAACATGCAGCTAAGTTTGGACATTTGGTGATTCAAGATGATGGTAGAATGAAACCAGTAAATACTTTTGCTAGTGAATTATTAAGAAAGATAAGTAGAAAAAACTCATATGAAGGTCTTGATGCGAATCAAGTTTTTGTTTCAATGGTTGAGTTTCCTAGATTATGGCTGGAGGTACCTATCATGTCTTTAAAGTGGCAGAATGATAGTATTAGAGAAATCATAGGCCTTAAAAAAGGCACTAGTCGTTTCTCATTAATGGATTTAATAGCTGAAAATGGAAATAATAAATTAGGACCTTATATTGAAGAAGCATCAAAAACTACCAATAAAAATCAGTTTCAAAAAGATTTCATGAAAGCATATGAAAACTTTTACTTATTAAATCAAGCGCTAAGTGGTAGTATGTTTAAAATTTTTCCAATTCAGGACGATGAAAACAACCGTTGGGTTTCCTATCCAGAATTGACAGAGGTAAATTATAGTAAAAAGGATTCAGCAATTGCTAAAAATATACTTCCTTATTACTTTGAAACATTGCGAGAAGCTAGAAAAAGTGGGAATTACAATACTGCAGACGATTTATTAAAAGGAATTACAAAGTTTCAGAATAATTTTGGGGCAAGTGTGATGCCTTCAGAAAATAAAATAAATGCTGAAGTATTATATAACAAAGTGGATATATTTAATCGATTGTACAAATATTTTGCAATGGTTGGAATGCTAATGTTTGTTTTTATAATTCTTCAAATTTTTAACGAAAACAAAAATATTAATACTATTGTTAAATTTTTTAAATTCTCCATTTGGATCTTATTTGTTTTGCTTACGTTAGGATTAATAGCCAGGTGGTATATAAGTGGACATGCTCCATGGAGTGATGCGTATGAATCTATTATTTACGTAGGTTGGGCTACCGTATTTTTTGGTTTGGCTTTGGGTAAAAAAAGTCATTTAACCATTGCATCTACCGCATTTGTCGCAGCCATTATATTATGGGTAGCTCATGAAAACTGGATAGATCCTGCTATTTCTAATTTACAGCCTGTTTTAGATAGTTATTGGTTAATGATTCACGTTGCAGTTATAGTAGGTAGCTATGGCCCTCTTACATTGGGTATGATTTTAGGATTGACTTCGTTACTTTTAATGGTTCTTACCAATAAAAATAATTTCAAAAAAATGAAATTAAATATTAAAGAGCTTTCAATTATTACTGAAATGGCTTTAACAGTGGGATTAGTTATGCTTACTATAGGAAATTTTTTAGGGGGTCAATGGGCTAATGAAAGCTGGGGACGATATTGGGGCTGGGACCCTAAAGAAACTTGGGCATTGATTAGTATTATGATTTATGCTTTTGTAATTCACATGCATTTAGTTCCGGGTTTAAGAGGTAAATGGACTTTCAACTTTGCTTCTGTAGTTGCCTATGCATCTATTATGATGACTTATTTTGGTGTAAACTTTTATTTAACAGGATTGCATTCTTATGCAAGTGGTGATGTACCAATTACTCCGAGTTTTGTTTGGTATTTTATAGCTTTTGTTTTTGTTTTGAGTGCAGTAGCATATATCAATTACAAAAAGTATTTTATAAAATAAGGTGAAGCTTAAAAAAGTTCACCCTTATTAAGCGATAGTGATTTTTATCATTAAATAAAATAAGGCAGTATATGCAACATAAAATTCACCTCTTCTATGGATTAATTATCTATGATCCATATTTATAGTTATTGTTTCAAGTTCATTATCTAATCGTAAAACAATACTATTGGTAGTTATTTAAATTACTATTTTGAACAACAACACTTCCGTTAGAAGTACCAAGTTGTGAAACCATACTGTAATTATCATTACCAAACTGAGAAACAAAACTTCCATTTGTGGTTCCATTTTGGTTGGTAATAGATGTATTACGATTTCCTATTTGAGCTATTAAACTTTCGTTTGAGTTTCCGAATTGAAGAAGATCATTACTATTAAAATCTCCAAATTGTTCAACACTAGAATTATTTTTATTACCATTTTGAATGGCTAAGCTTCCATTAGAACTCCCATATTGATCAACAGTACTTGAATTATCATTTCCAAGTTGATTAATAAAGTTAGTATTGTTAGCTTCTTCTTGTGTAACATCACTTGTATTATCCATTCCTACTTGTATAACTTCAGATTCATTAGCATTACCATCTTGATTTACAGTGTTAATATTTCTAGTTCCAACTTGTTCTAAATTGGATATATTGACAGTCCCTAATTGAACTATATTAGAAACATTAGTCGACCCATTTTGATTTACAGTACTAACATTTTCGCTTCCAATTTGTTCTAAATTTGATAGGTTAGAAACACCTAACTGGACTAGATTAGAAAAATTATTTGATCCGTCCTGATAAACAATAGATCGGTTAGTTGCTCCTAATTGCTCTACATAAGTGTCATTTGCTAATCCAATTTGGTTGATTTCACTGAAATTAGATTGAGCAAAATTTATGTTCGCCGACATTAAGGCTATTGTACAGAAAATTATTTTTTTCATAATTAAATTATTTTTGTGATATTTTTATTGTTGTGTAGTTTATAAATAATATAAATGTTAGTTGTAAATGAAATCTGGTTGATTTTCTAAAAGATTATAGTCGTCTTCTATATGTTCACTAATTTGAAGCTTTTTGTATAAATCTTTAGTGTAATCAACAACATCATTTTCTTTAATTTTAAGCTTATTTGCAATTTTTTTATTTGCTTTTCCTTCAGAAATGTATTGCAATAACTTTATTTCAAAACCATTTAAATCATATTGCATAATTAAGTTTTCTAAATACACATCTTCTACCATTTTTTCTACATGGTTTCTTGTTACAACATCTTGTCCTTCAAGAAATATTTGCATTTCAGTTTGTCTTATTTCACTTTCATCTTTAACAGCTTGCATTCGATACATAATAGCATAGGATAGAATTAATACCTCGAATAAGGTTGCCAACTTTAGATGGATCGCTTCTGTAAATAGAAAATCGATACTCAATGGTTTTAATAAAAAATAATCTATATAAAATAATAGAGGAATAAATGTTCCTAAAACATATATTTTAACATAATTATTTTTACTAAATAATAATACTCCAGCTATA
This sequence comes from Flavobacteriaceae bacterium, assembly GCA_002713705.1. GTDB lineage: Bacteria > Bacteroidota > Bacteroidia > Flavobacteriales > Flavobacteriaceae > Marifrigoribacter. The sequence continues at coordinate 18,994 of PAUJ01000019.1, read as the reverse complement.
AAATAAAAACTCAATACACCAAACAAAATAATATTTGTAATACTAGTTAAGGTTGGATTAAAATTAACCCATGAGCTTATTAATAATAAAAATGCAACTCCAAACGATACTAAAGAAATCTGACTTAATTTTGGAAAATATTCTTTTATAGTAAGGAATTTATCTGTAAATAAACTATGTAATCCAATTGCTAACAACAATAATGTAGATTGAATTATATGGTTTTGTGACAATCCTTCAATTCCAATTAATGGAAATAAACCTTCTGCAAAAAATAAAGCAATAACTAATCCAGCAACAGTAGCCGAGAATTTTAAAAATAGAATTTCATCAAATACAAAAAAGTACAATAAATTTAATAGAACAATAGTCAAAGCAAATCCATAAAATAATCCTTGGTTAAATAAATTTCCTTGGTATTGAATTGGAGTTACTAAAGTTTTTGCTCCAATTTCTTTTTGAAATTCTTTTTTGTAGGAATTATCTGATAATATAGGGAAGCCTCCAAAATAAGAAATATCAGAAAAATAACTATAAAGACCTTTAATTTTTATGTTATTATTCGAATAATTGGTTTTGTTCAACTTATTAAAACCCAATATTTGAATTACTTGATTTGAGTCATCAAGGTCTTGGAAATTAACTGTTTTAACTTCTTTATATTGTGAAGTATTGATGGCATAAACTGTATTTTTAAATATAAATAATACAATAAAAATAAATAAAAACTTTTGATATAATCGAAGTTTCATAATAAGTAGGTTTAATCGTTTAGGATTGGCAATATACAAAATAATTACACTTTAACTAATAAATATGCATTTAATCGATATTATTAGATAAAAAAAATGACTGTCTTAACAAAACAGCCATTTTAAAATGGAATAGATTATTTAATATAAATACTAGTTTCCTACCATATCTTCAGGTTTTACCCATAAATCAAATTCTTCTTCAGTAACATAACCCAATCTAACTGCTTCTATTTTTAATGTAGTACCATTTTCATGAGCTTTATTGGCTATTTCTGCAGCTTTATAATAACCAATCTTAGTATTCAACGAGGTAACTAACATTAAAGAATTGTTTAATTGTTTTTTGATGATCTCAAGATTTGGTTCAACACCAGCCACACAATTTAAATCAAATGAAACACAAGCATCACCAATTAACTGTGCAGATTGTAAAAAGTTAGCAGCCATAACTGGTTTAAATACGTTTAATTCATAATGTCCTTGCATTCCTCCAACAGTAATTGCCATGTCATTTCCGATTACTTGTGCACAAACCATCGTTATAGCTTCTGCTTGAGTAGGATTAACTTTTCCGGGCATAATTGATGAACCTGGTTCATTCGCAGGAATAGTTATTTCACCAATACCACTTCTAGGTCCGCTAGCCAACAATCGAATATCGTTTGCAATTTTATTTAAAGAAACTGCTAATTGTTTTAAAGCCCCATGAGACTCTACAATTGCATCTTGAGCTGCTAATGCTTCAAATTTATTTTTAGCAGTTATAAAAGGTAAGTTCGTAAACTTTGCAATATAAGCGGCAACATTTTCTGAATATCCTTTAGGAGTATTTAAACCAGTACCAACTGCTGTACCCCCTAAAGCCAATTCTGATAGATGTGATAAGGTGTTTTCCAAAGCACTAATTCCATGTTCAAGTTGCGAGGCATAACCACTAAATTCTTGACCTAAAGTAATTGGAGTAGCATCCATTAAGTGAGTACGTCCAATTTTTACTATATCTTTAAAATCTTTTGATTTTTTATATAAAGTATTGTGTAATTGTTTAACACCTGGAATCGTAACTTCAATTAATTTTTTATAAGCAGCAATGTGCATTCCAGTAGGAAAAGTATCATTAGAAGATTGAGACTTATTTACATCGTCATTGGGAAGTAATGTTTTTTCACCTTCTCCGATGATTTTACCAACTAATTGATGTGCACGGTTGGCAATAACTTCATTTAGATTCATATTGCTTTGAGTACCACTACCTGTCTGCCAAATAACTAATGGAAATTGATTGTCATGCATGCCGGCCAATATCTCATCACAAACTGCGGCGATTAAGTCTCTTTTTTTTTCTGAAAGAACTCCTAGTTCACAATTGCTGTAGGCAGCAGATTTTTTTAAATACGCAAAACCATAAACTATTTCTAAGGGCATTGAAGCTGTAGCTCCAATTCTAAAATTATTACGAGATCGCTCTGTTTGGGCACCCCAGAGTTTGTCGGAAGGGACTTTTACATCTCCTAAAGTATCTTTTTCAATTCTGTAGTTCATAATATCATTTTTGAAGAGTTACAAAGGTATGCAAATGGCTAATTTTACTCAACTAAAATTGTGTATTTCCTGTTAATAATTTATAATATTTATTGTTTTTTTTCAAAAAAGCATAGTATCTTTGAGCCATTATATATAATACGTTATGTTATGTTTGATTTTGATCAATATTTAGGATTCTTAGCTTTTTTAACTATTGTAACAATTGGTTTTTGGTTAATGATATTTTTAGTATCCATCCTTCCTTACTGGATTGGTGGTGCCTTACTAGAAAGGTGGAAATTAAGCCGTGAAGCTAAAAGAAAAGAAAAGAATTAAATTTTAATAGCACATAAAATAAAAAGGGTTGTGGTTTTTTCATGACCCTTTTTTTATTTAACTATAAAATAGCTTGAACAGCTTCCATAGGTCTTCCGATAGCTGCTTTTTTTCCATTAACTACAATGGGTCGTTCAATTAATTTTGGATACCTTACCATAGCTTTAATAACTTCAGTATTTGATAATTCTTTTCCTTTATAATGTTCTTTCCATTCGGGTTCATTCTTACGAACTAGTTCTATTGGTTTTATTTTTAATAACCTGATTACTTCTGATAAAGTATGTTCGGTAAAGAGCTCTTTGGTATAGTTTATTTTGTTTAGATTTAGGTTTAAATCCTCAAGCATTAAACAACAAGCTCTTGATTTATTACATCGGGGATTATGGTATATGGTTATCATAATTATTTAATTATTCGTTAATTTATCAATCTCATGTCGATAATCATATTGTAAATCTTCGTGTAGTAATGAAATCTTTTTTTCAACAAAATCCATATTTCTTTGAAACATATTAGCCAAGGCTTTACTTTTAAATATAGACGGAGAAAATTGCTTTAATTTTCTTGAAAAGTAGAGTAGGAGTTCAACTTCAGTTTCTTTGTTTTGTGAATATCGAATGTATTTTTTTAAAAGTCTAAGTATTTTTCGAATACTTTTTCGCATGTAAAAATAGCTGTCTGTATTTATAGAATCAAATTCAAGATCTATTGTTCTTTGGATACTTTTGATATATCTTTCTTCATCTGAAATTTCAAATAACAAATAAGTTAATAGTTCTTTGTTTTCTTTCTTAAAGCGAGATAAACGAAGGCAGATTTGTAATAGCTCACTATGAGATTTGTAATTTAGTTCTGTTTTTANTTCTTTTAAAGTTGCAGCTTTCATGTATTGCAAAGATAATTTTTTAATTAATAAACTCTAGTNAACTCACCATATTCTAATATCTTTCCGGTTGTTGTTTTTAATGAAAGTTTTTTAATGTCTATATTTTTTGACGAAAAATGAGTTTGAACTGTATTTCTAATAAGTTCTTCTTTTAGTTTTGGTGAATAGGTATTAATAATTAAAAATCCTTTTTCACTTAGTAATTCACTTGCTATTTCAACGAGTTCAGGAAATTTTGTTTCTATTTTCCATCGTTCTTTNTTAATACCTATTCCAAATGCTGGTGGGTCCATGATAATTCCATCATATTTTTTACCTCTTTTAACTTCTTTTTTTGCAAACTTTAAAGCGTCATCTAAAACCCAATGAATTCCTTTTTGTTTGGAACTTTCCATATTGTTTTTGGCCCAAGTAATAATTTGTTTTACGGAGTCGCAATGGTAAACATCACTATTTTTAGAATTTGCTATTAAAGAAGCTCCTCCAGTATATGCAAAAAGATTTAAAAACTTAGAGTTATTTGAAAGATGATTATTTATAAACTCCCAATTTATCTGTTGCTCAGGGAATATACCAAGGTGCTTAAACTTTGTTAAGCGTAGGTTAAACACACATTTATTAAATGAAATTTGCCAATTTGGAACTTCATGATCATTAGATATAGGAAAGTTTTTTTTTAATGAACTCCAAGCTCCCCCATTGGCACTTAATTCAATAAACTCATAATGTGCTCTTTGGTTCCATTCATTTATAGAAAGTACTGGTTTAAAATAAGCATTTCTATCAGGACGAATGGTAATAATAGTTCCCCAACGCTCTAACTTTTTATTATCTCCAGCATCAATTAATTCATAATCTGGCCAATGCTTGCTATAAATACGTTTCATGTCTAAAATTAAAAGAATCTAGAATTATTATTTTTCAAATTTTGCGTTTTACTATTTATTGCTAAATTTATTTAATTAAAATTTCCAGGCAACAAATCGACTCTTCTTGCTTCCTTGTGTCATATTAATCGTTTTTCGTTTGACTTTAAGTTTGTCTAATTGTTTATATATTTTGGATAAGTTTTCTTTTTTTGAAACTAAGGTTGTAAACCAACCGACTTGTTTTTCATAAACAATACTTTGTTTAATCATTCTTTTTATAAATAATGCTTCTCCACCGTTACACCAAAGTTCATTAGCTTGTCCACCGAAATTTAGAATGATATCTTTTTTTGTTTGATAAGGTTGGTTATCTTTCTCAAGATTTCTTAATTTTTTTAAGGTTCCTTTACTGGCATCTTCTTTTGAAGAATGAAAAGGTGGATTGCACATTGTGAAATCGAAATATTCTTTATGAGAAATTATTCCTTCAAAAATATTAGCATTATTGTATTGCTGTCTAATTTCTATATGTTTCTTTAATTTTTCTAAACTTTTAATATTTTTTTTAGCAGAAGTAATTGCATTAGGGTCAATGTCTGCACCAACCATATCCCAATTATAAATTTGTGCTCCTAAAATGGGATATATACAATTGGCTCCCATTCCAATATCGAGCCCTTTGATGTTTTTTGGAGATTTATTTTCTGCTAATAAATCAGCTAAATAATGAATATAATCAGCTCTTCCGGGAATTGGGGGACACAAATAATGTGTCGGAATGTCCCAATCTGAAACTTGATAATGATGTTTTAATAATGCCTTATTTAAATGTAATACTGCATCAGTAGATGAAAAATTTATCGTTTGAGTTTGATGATCATTTACAAAAACAAAAGGTTCTAATTTTGGATGACTTTTTATTAATTTTTCAAATTGATAGGGGTCGTTATGAAGATTTTTTGAATGCAATTTATTTTATTTTTTAGATTTACAAAGTTACAATTAAAACATCTAACCAAAGATGTAGTTTAATATGCTTATTAAAGTAGTACTTTTGGAAAAATTTTTTAGGATGGATTCTTTTTCAAGTTTTAAAATATCAAAGCAATTGCAATTCGCAATTGAAGAATTAGGATATGAAAATCCTACTCCAATACAATTAAAATCTTTCCCTGTTATTCAATCTGGAAATGACATGATAGGCATAGCCCAAACAGGTACAGGTAAAACTTTTGCATATATGTTACCAATACTGCAGGGTCTTACTTTTTCAAATCAATTACAACCGAGGGTATTGGTAATAGTTCCGACTAGAGAGTTGGTTATTCAAGTTGTTGAAGAGATTAAAAAATTTGCTAAATTTATGACGGTTCGTGTCATTGGTGTTTATGGTGGGGTTAACATAAATCGCCAAAAAGAAGCAGTTGGTCTTGGAACTGATATCATTGTAGCAACTCCAGGTAGGTTGTATGATTTGGTTTTAAGTAGGGCTTTGCAATTAAAATCAGTTAAAAAATTAGTGATTGATGAAGTTGATGTTATGCTTGACTTAGGTTTTAGATTTCAACTTATCAATATCTTTGAACTGTTACCGACTAGGCGACAAAATGTAATGTTTTCTGCTACTATGACCGCTGATGTAAATGAATTAATTCATGACTTTTTTCAAGCACCTTCAACAATTTCAATCGCTGTAAGCGGTACACCTTTAGATAACATTTCACAATATTGTTATTCAGTTCCTAATTTTTATACAAAGGCCAATTTATTAAAACATTTACTCAAGGATAATGAAGTTTTCAGAAAAACTTTAGTATTTGTTTCTAATAAAAAAAGTGCAGATTTACTCTTTGAGGAATTAGAGAGCTATTTTAGCTCTGAAGTTGCTGTAATCCATTCCAACAAAACACAAAATTATAGAATTCGTTCTATTGAAAACTTTAATGAAGAAAAAACAAGGGTATTAGTTACCACTGATATTATGGCTCGTGGATTGGATTTAAATTTAATTTCACATGTAATAAATTTTGATACTCCGGCATATCCTGAAAACTATATGCATCGCATTGGTCGTACCGGTAGAGCTGAACAAGAAGGAACTTCTTTATTGTTTTCAACAATAGCAGAACAGCCAAGTAAAGAGGCTATTGAAGCGTTAATGGGTATACAAATTCCAATTATTGAAATTCCCTCAGAAATTGAAATTTCTAAAAAACTCACTTATAATGAACAACCTAAACCTAAAGAAGGATATAATCCTATAAAGGATGAAGGTGAAGGAAAAGGTTTTCATGAAAAGAAGGAGAAAAACAATAAAATAAATAAAGGTGGGTCTTACAAAAGAATCATCAAAAAGAAATACAAGAAGCCTAAAACTAAGGGCGATAAAAATTTCAATAAGCGAAATAAAAATAAATAATAAACTAATAATTATACCATTGGAAACTGTACACGATAAAAAATCTGATAAAGAGTTATACGATTATCAAAAAGGAGCGATATCTAAAATATTTGAAAAATTTGAAACTGCTCCAGATGATTTCCACTTATTATATCAATTACCAACTGGTGGAGGTAAAACAGTTATATTTTCTGAAATTGTTAGGCAATATTTAAAACATCATAATAAAAAAGTTTTAGTGATGACTCACCGTTTGGAGTTATGCCGTCAAACATCAGATATGCTTTCTAGTTTTGGGGTTAACAATAAAGTTGTAAATAGTACTGCAAATCTTGATGATCAGGCTTCTTATAGCTGTTTTGTAGCTATGGTTGAGACTTTAAACAACCGTTTAAATGAAGGTATGTTAGACATATCAAATATAGGTTTAGTAATTATTGACGAGGCACATTATAACTCATTTATTAAGCTTTTTAAATTTTTTGATAATTCTTTTATTCTAGGGGTTACTGCTACGCCTTTAAGTTCGAATAAGAATTTACCCATGAAGGATAACTATGACGAATTGATTTCTGGAGAAACCATAGAAAACTTAATTGAAAACGAATTTTTGGCTAAAGCTGAAATATTCCAGTACAATATGGGACTTACTAGCTTAGAAGTAGGATCTAATGGAGATTATACAGTAAAGTCTTCCGAGGATTTATACACTAGTAATGTAATGATGGACAACTTGTTACAAGCCTATTTAAATCATTCTAAAGGTAAAAAGACATTGATATTTAATAATGGTATTAATACTTCAATCCAAGTTTATTACACATTCCGTACTGCAGGACTTCCTATTAAACATTTAGACAATACCGCTACGAAGAAACAACGGGCAGAAATTATAAAATGGTTTAAAGAAACACCCGACGCTATATTAACTTCAGTAAGTATATTAACTACTGGATTTGATGAGCCAACAATCGATACCATTATTTTAAATAGAGCAACAAAATCGTTAACTTTATACTATCAAATGATTGGTAGAGGATCTCGAATATTAAATAATAAATCTGTATTTAATGTAATAGATTTGGGAAATAATTGCCATCGTTTTGGTGCTTGGGGAGCAAATTTAGATTGGCAAACGATTTTTAGATCACCAGATTATTTTGTAGAACGTATACTAGATGATGAAGACATAGAAAATAATTTTAGATTTGAAATGCCTCCAGAAATTAGGGAGTTATTTTTAAACTCCAAAGAGGTGTATTTTGATATTAAATCTACTTATTCTTTAGCTACAGCGAAAGGAGAGTCATCAAAAGTAGTATTAGAAAGATCTATTGCTCAACATGCGCTTATGTGTATCGAAAATAGCGAAGATGTTTACGATGCTTTAAGCCTAGCAAAAAAATTAGGAACGGATATCGATCATAGAATTGAACGCTATGCAAAATGTATCAGTCGAAGTACACACAATTTTATTTTTTGGTTAAAAGATGATTATCGATTAAAACTTCGTAATTATTTGCGTGAAAACTTTGATCGTATTTATGAAGATATTCATGGTTTTCCACCAAAAGAAGAAGAATAAATTTATTTTAACAAAAAGTATTTATACATCTAAAAATGAAAAAAATAATAGCATTAGGGGCTAGCAATAGTAAAAATTCGATCAATAAAACTCTTGCAATATATGCTGCCAAACAAATAGAAAATACTGAAATCTTAGTAATAGATTTAAACGATTTTGACATTCCATTGTATGGAATAGANTTAGAAACTGCTGATGGTATTCCATCGGAAGTTATAAGGTTGAGCGAACTATTTAAACAGGCAGATGGTTTTGTAGTTTCTTTGGCAGAGCATAACGGTTCTTATACTGCAGCCTTTAAAAATGTTTTTGATTGGTTGTCTAGAATCAATTCAAAAGTATGGAACAACAAGCCTATGCTATTAATGGCAACATCTCCAGGAGCTAGAGGAGGAAAGGAAGTTCTCCAAAGTGCTAAAGATAGATTCCCGCGAATGGGAGCTAATTTGATTGCTGATTTTTCGTTACCCTCCTTTCATGATAATTTTTCTGGAAATGACATTTTAAATAAAGAATTAAAAATAGATTTGACTCATAAAATTAACAAGTTTAAAATTGAAATCTAATTTTGATACTTATAAAAAAAATTATAAGAGTGTCATATATAATTTTAAGTCTAATTATTTTATTAATAATAATCGGAGTTTTATTTATTAATTTAAGTCCTCAATTTGGTGGATTAGCTTCAAAACAACAACAAGAATTGTTCTCTAAATCTAAGCATTATAAAGATGGAAAATTTTTAAATAATGGTGGTGTAAAGATGGAAATGAGTCTTAAAGATTCATTTAAAGCAATGTGGATTTTATTTAAATCCAACTCCAAAGCTGAACCTAATAAAAACATAGCTGTTCAAAAAGTTGATTCTATTTCCATTGCTAATTATAATTCAAAAACAAGGTTTATTTGGTTTGGCCATTCTACATTCTTATTGCAAATCAAAGGTAAAAACTTATTAATAGATCCTATGTTTGGTGATGTACCAGCGCCAAACCCATTATTAGGTAACAAACGTTTTAGTAATGAATTACCAATTGAAATTGAAAAACTACCTTCCATTGATGCTGTGTTAATTACACATGATCATTACGATCATTTAGATTATGAATCAATTCAAAAACTTAAAGGTAAAGTCAAATTATTCTTCACTCCTTTAGGTATTGGTATTCACTTATTAAAATGGGGTGTTGAAAAAGAAAGAATTATTGAATTAGATTGGTGGCAAGAAATTAAATTTGACGACTTAACTATTCGATGTACTCCGGCTCAACATTTTTCAGGTAGAGGCATATCAGACAGAGAAAAAACATTATGGTGTTCCTGGATTATTCAATCTGCTGATGAAAATTTATTTTTTAGTGGAGATAGTGGTTATGCATCTCATTTTAAAGAAATAGGGGAACAGTATGGTCCATTCGATTTTGCATTTATGGAATGTGGTCAATATAATAATTTATGGCCATTAGTGCATATGCTTCCTGAAGAAACAGCACAAGCTGGGTTGGATATAAAAGCTAAAAAAATGATGCCTATACATTGGGGTGCATTTAAGTTAGCGTCTCATTCTTGGACAGAGCCTGTTGAAAGAATTTCAAAAAAAGCTAAAGAATTAAACGTTGATTTAGTAATTCCTAAAATAGGGGAGATCATAGAAATTGGATTAAACGATTCTGAAGAAATATATCCTTGGTGGAGAAATTAACTATTGGGTTTGCAGTTTAAAATTCTAATTGTTTATCCTCATCATAATTAACTGTTAATATATGTATATATTAAAATAAAAATTACAAATACTATTATCTTTGTATCCATTTTGATTCAAAAATGATAAAATTACTATGAATTCAAGTCCTAAGCAAAGTGAAAAAAAATCTAAATTAAGGTTACTTCACCAGTATTATTCTTATACTGGTTTTTATTCGTTTGTAAAATCTAGTGTAGGAAAATCTCTATTGCCAATTTTCATTTTTATAGTATTATTATGGTTGATCAATGAATTTTTTATCGATTTTAATGATTTATTCACCTTTATAACAACAACTTTTAATCCACCTATCATATTAGGAGTGTTCTTTGCTTCTGAATCACTTCTTGGGTTGATTCCTCCAGAAATATTTATTGCTTGGGCAGGTAAAACTGAAATGCCCGTATTTTTCTTAACAATGCTTGCAGTTCTATCTTACCTTGGTGGCATTATTTCATTTTTTATTGGAAAAGGAATTTCAAAGATGCCTTCTGTATATAATTATTTAGAAATTAAGATGGAAAAACATGTAAAAATGATTCGGAAATGGGGTGGTTTTTTAATTGTTGTTGGCGCATTATTACCCATACCTTTTTCTATTACAAGCATTGCCGCAGGTCTAATTCATTATAAATTTTCAAATTACTTATTGTTTGGTTTATTGCGTTTTGTTCGCTTTTATCTGTATGCTTTAGTCATATTCAATATCGTGTAATTAGACAATAATTTATCCTGAATAAATATTTTTCGAGTATAGTATAACTTGAGAATTCTTATATTTGCTTGAGAAAAAAAATGAATAAGCCCCAAAATAAAATTGTTATAGTACTCGCTTTTTTTGCTATTTACGTAATCTGGGGTTCTACTTATTTTTTAAATAAAATTGCTGTAACGGAGTTACCAGCTTTTATGCTGGCCTCAATTAGATTTATTGTTTCAAGTTTTATAATTTTTAGCATTGCTAAAACTTTAAAAATACCGATAAAAATTTCACGGAAACAATTTTTTAATACTGCAATTGCAGGGTTTTTATTTCTCACATTTGGAAATGGATTAATTGTTTGGACTTTAAAGTATGTCGATAGTGGATTTGCCGCTCTAGTTATATCTGCACAACCTCTTGTAATATTAATTTTAATGCGAATTATTCAAGGAAAAAAAATTCAAGCAATGTCAATGATTGGCGTCGTTTTAGGAATGTTGGGTATCTTTTTTTTAGTGAGTCAAAATCACATTATCATGAATGAAAACAGTGCTTTAAGCATTGGTTTGATATTGTTATGTATGATTAGTTGGGCATATGCTAGTTTGTTTGTTGGTACTGCTGACCTTCCAGCTAATTATTTTGTAAATACTGGATATCAAATGCTAACAGGGGGTGCCATGTTAGCTTTCGTAAGTTTTTTATTAGGTGAAACATGGATTAGCCCAATTAAATGGAGTGAATCTGTTTTGTGGTCTATGTTACTTTTAATTATCTTTGGTGGTATTGTTGCCTTTACTTCATTTAATTACTTATTAAAAGTTGTCTCTCCTGAAAAAGTAGCTACTTCAACGTATGTAAATCCTATTATAGCATTGTTATTGGGTTGGTACTTATTAGATGAACAAATAACAACCCAATCCATTTGCGCTGCAATACTATTACTGACTGGTGTTTATTTTATAAATACAAAAAAAAAGTTAGCAATTCTTTCTAGATTTAAAAATAGGAGGCAAAAGTTTTAATAACTATACAATTATATTTAAAAATTATATTTTAAATTTTATTTATAATTAATCTGCACTATATTTATTTTTCTGATTTATTATTATTAATATTGGGATATATAAATTAAAATTAAGAATGGCAAAATCACAGCAAACATTTAACAAGAGTGAAAAGGAGAAAAAACGTTTGAAAAAACGGGAAGATAAGAGAAAAAAAATGGAAGCTCGTAAAGCTGAAGCTAAAGAACATGGGAAAAAAGGAATTGAATTTGCCTATGTAGATCATTTTGGAAATTTAACAGATACACCACCTGATCCCTCACAAAAATTAAAAGTTGATATTGAAAGTATTGAGATTAGCGTTCCGAAAACATTAGATAGTGATAGGGTAGAGTTAAATCCTGTAAGAACTGGAACAGTTTCATTTTTTGATACCTCAAAAGGATTTGGATTTATAGTAGATGGAGAAAATCAAGAAAAATATTTCTGCCATGTAAGTGGATTAGTAGATGAAATAACCGAAGGAAATAGAGTTTCTTTTGAACTTGAAAAGGGAATGAAGGGTATGAATGCAGTAAAAGTTACCATAGTAAAGTAATAAAAAGCTTTTAAAAAAAAAATAGTTCTCTAAAAATCAATTAATTAAACTTAATTGAACTAAACGTTCATTTATTTGTTTTAAGTTATATATTTGCAGAATAATAAATATTAACAAATTATAATTTAATTACAATGAATAAAGGAACAGTAAAATTTTTCAACGACACTAAAGGATTTGGTTTTATAACAGAAGAAGGTGTTGAAAAAGATCATTTCGTACATATTTCTGGTCTAATCGACGAGATTCGTGAAGGCGATGAAGTAACTTTTGAACTTAAAGAAGGAAACAAAGGTTTAAACGCAGTAGATGTAAAAGTTATTTAATATATACTTTCAAATACAATTTAAAGCCCATCAAAAAGATGGGCTTTTTTTTTGAATTCTAATAGAATAACATACTAAATTTTGGTCTTATTCTCCAACATAGGGACTCTATATTTACAAAAAAACGATGCGATGCTAAAATCATTTTCAGATTTAGGAATTAATAAACAACTAGAACAAGATTTAGTCAATTTAAAAATTTCTATACCAACAGACATTCAAGAACAAACGATACCTGTTCTGCTAAATGAAAAGGAAGACATGGTAGTTTTAGCAAAAACAGGAACTGGAAAAACAGCAGCTTTTGGACTTCCTTTATTGCAGCTAATAGATTTAGAAAATATCAATGTTCAATCGCTAATATTAGCACCCACAAGAGAATTAGCACAACAGATATATACCAATCTAGTTTCCTTTGCTGGTTCTAGTTCAAAAATAGGTATTACACCCTTATGTGGTGGAATTCCTATTAAACCTCAAATAGAAAAATTAAAAGCTACTACTCATATTGCAGTAGCAACTCCAGGCCGTCTTGTAGATTTAATTAAGCGTGAAGCTATAGCTTTAAATCAAATAAAGTATTTAGTGTTAGATGAAGCTGATGAAATGGTAAGTTCTTTAAAAAAAGATTTAGACTTCATTATTAAAGACCTTCCAAAATCTAAAAGAACTTTATTATTTACCGCTACAATGCCAGGTACTATAAAGCAATTAGTGCAAAATTATATGTCAAAGCATCTAATATACATAGAAGCAGACATGAAAAGTATTGGTCATCAAGGGATTGACCATCAGTATGTAGTTGTAGAACCTATAGAAAAACTGGAAGTTTTACTGCATTTTTTAAGTACTAAAGAGGGCGAACGAGGTGTTATATTCTGCAAGACAAAAGCTGCCGTTAATAAACTTGCAAAAAAATTAGCAATCAATAAATTTTCATCTGGCGCTATTCATGGCAGTTTAACTCAAACGATTCGTGATCGAATTATGGAACAATTTAGAGAAGGTTATATAGATATATTAGTTGCAACAGATTTAGCCGCAAGAGGGATTGATGTTAAAGAAATTTCATATGTTGTTAATTACCATTTGCCAGATACCTATGATGCTTATGTTCACCGGAGTGGTAGAACAGCTAGAGCAGGAGCGAAGGGACTTTCATTGAGTATCATACAAAAAGAAGAGCTTGAAGAAATTCCAGAATTTGAAAATGAGTTGGGTATTACAATCAATGAATTCATTAAAGCTGATGCTCAAAGTATCGAAGAAAACAATGGTTTGTTATGGGCTAAAAAAGTATTTAAAACTAAACCAAACAGAGAAGTTTCGGAAGAATTTAAAACTAAAATAAAAACGATTTTTCATCATTTAACCAAAGAGGAATTGGTGGAAAAAATATTAGCCCACTATTTGTCATCTACTAATTTAGCAAATACAAAAGTTGCTTCTAAAAATAAACATTAAAAGTAATAATGGTGATTAATCACAGTGATTACCTACTTATTTTAGCTTCACTAAAACTAAAAGCCACTACCATCTAGTTAATAAACCACTTAAAATAAAATATTTAAATGTTTATTAGTGGCACTATTTTTATAAAATGTATTGAATTTATTACATCATTAGCATTAATTGAAAGATATTCCTTTTAAATTAAATTATAGAAACTGATTGTTGTCATATTTCAAAATAAAAAATNTATTTAATTTTGCTCTTAAATAAATAACAAAAAGATTATGAGCGCTTATATCAACCACAGTAAAAAACTTTACGTAACTGGAGAAATTAATACGAAAGAGATATTAAGACGAAAAAAAGTATATATTGATGCTCCACAGCAAGTAAAAGATCAAATGGATGCTGATAATAGGTGGCTTGCATACCAAATCCCTGTCTCTTAAATAATTTAAAAATAAAAATGATGAAGTCTAGAAAATTATTTTTTATAGTTGCAATTTTAGGACCTGGTTTATTTATTTCATTTACTCCAGAAAACATAGAGGATAGACAAAGTGAACCACCGATCGAAAGACTTCTTGTACCAAGACAAGGTTAAAAAAAAATCTATACCGGATGGATTATTGTTAAATAATCTTAAATAAATCATCTTCTTAACGGGAGGTTTTTTTTTGTGTTAAATTTGCGATATTAATCTACTAGCTGTTAAACATAATAAAGCAACAATCAGAGAATTTATAGCAGATTAAAAATTACTTTATTAATTTAATAAATACAGTTTAACTATAATGGCTAATACTATTAAAAATCAACAAGATATATTAACGAAATTAAATATCCATAGGTTAAACCCGATGCAGCAAGAAGCAATTGCGGTAATAGAAACCACTNNAAATACTATTTTATTATCTCCAACAGGAACTGGAAAAACACTTGGATTTTCTTTACCTTTATTAAAATCATTAACATCAGATTGCAACGATATTCAAGCTTTGATATTAGTACCTACGCGAGAATTAGCTATACAAATAGAACAAGTCATTCGCACGATGGGCTCAGGTTTTAAAGTCAATGCGGTATATGGAGGAAGACCAATGTCAAAAGATAAAATTGAAATAAAGCATAATCCTGCTATTTTAATTGGAACACCGGGGAGAATTTTGGACCATTTTAATAGCAATCGTTTTTCAAAAGAAAATATTAAAACTCTTATTTTAGATGAATTTGATAAGTCACTAGAGCAAGGTTTTGAAGATCAAATGAAGTCTATCATTGATCAATTGCCTGCTATAAGTAAGCGCATATTAACATCTGCTACACAAGGTGTTAGCATTCCTGTATTTGTCAAGTTAGATAAACCAACTACAATTAATTATTTAAATCAAAATACACCTTTAAAATTAGCAATTAAAACAGTCATTTCTCCAGATAAGAATAAATTAAAAACCCTTTTAAGCTTATTGGCACACATTGGAAATGAGCCTGGAATTATTTTTTGTAATTTTAGAGATAGTATTAGTGCAGTAAGTGAATTCCTAGAACTTCATACCATTAGTCATACCTGCTTTTCTGGCGGTATGGAACAAAAAGAAAGAGAGCGTGCATTAATTAAATTTAGAAATGGATCCTCTCAAGTATTATTAGCTACAGATTTAGCTGCAAGAGGTATTGACATTCCAGAAGTGAAATTTATCATTCATTACGAATTGCCAATACATCAGGAAGAGTTTATTCATAGAAATGGAAGAACAGCTAGAGTGAATGCAAAAGGAACAGCTTATGTATTGAAATGGAAAGATCAATTACTACCAGAATTTATATTGAACGTAAAAGGAATTGATATATCTGAAAAAGCTCCACATAAACCACAGTACTGGAAAACCTTGTTTATATCTGGTGGACGAAAAGATAAAATTTCTAAAGGTGATATTGCGGGTCTTTTTTTCAAGAAAGGCAAGTTAAACAAACATGAACTAGGTACTATTGAACTAAAACAAGACTGTGCTTTTGTTGCTGTTCCATTGAGTTTAGCTGATGATTTAGTGTTACATTTAAACAATACACGTCTGAAAAAGAAAAAGGTTCGGGTAACGCTTCTATAGTTTATAATTATTTTTTTTTTTACATCCCAATTCATTTGATATTAAGATGTATTTTCGCGCCCTTAAATATAGTTGTGTCATGAAGCGTATAAATGAATATAAAAAACTCTTTGGAGTAGAAAAGGAAATCGAATTAAAGCCTCTAAAAAAGAGCTACCGCAATTTGGTTAAAGAATGGCATCCAGATAAGTTTCTAAATGGAGATTTTTTGCAGGAAGAAGCAGAGATAAATAGCCGAAGAATTATAGATGGTTATCATTTTCTTGTTAGTATTGCGCCAGAAACAAAAGAATTAAATTTAAGTGATTATACGAATACCATTACTAATTCAGATATTGAAGATTATAAACATAAGGGCTTGTTATTAGAAATCACTTTTCTAGATGGTTCGACCTATGAATACTTTGGTGTTACAAAACAGGTGTATATTAAAATGATTAATAGTAATAAACTCAATCGTTTTGCTAAACGTAGCATTTATCCGAATTATATGTATAGAAAAACAAAAAGTTCGAATTAAGTAAATCTATCTTATATTAGATGATTGCCTACTATAAAACTACTAATAAAGTTCAATTTTGTATTGAGTTTCTTTTGAAAAATTAAGAGTTCAATAGTTTTCTAATGGCTATAAAGATAAAGACCATTAGGGTATACCAAAGAAAGAAGGGAATTATAAATTCTTTCAATCCCATTATTAAGAAAATTCCAATTAACAACAATTGAAACCCTAAACCAAAACTGGAAACAGCTGTCATGAATAAATTGGGCATTTTTTTACCTTGGGGGGCCTTATTATCAAGGCGATATATAATCTTATCGAAAAACCCATAAAGAAGTTTATAGACTTTAAAAAGCATCGTTACAGTTCTTTGATTTTCTCCCGGTAGGGCTTGTGGAGTATCAGTCTCAAAAATTCTGCTAGTGGTATCCCCATTTACCTTATTTCTAAGAATAACATAGTAATAATTATATAATGTTCCTTGTAATTGTATGCCCAAAAAACCAAAAAATGCATATATAAATGATATATCACAGATTATATAAAGTGTACAAAATATCAAGGCATTTAATAAAATATCAGCTATAGAATCGAAAAAACGACCGGTATAAGAAGGAGTTTCTTTTATTCGAGCCAATTCACCATCCGCAGCATCTAAAATAGACTTGAGAACTAAGAAGAAAGCTGCTAAGTAATAATAACCAAAAAACATTCCCGCAATTGCAATAAGTCCTGAAATAATAAAAAGCCAAGTAACCTGAACTGGAGTACAACTAGTTTCTTTGAGAGACATTGCTATATAGCGAGCTATGGGGCGACCATAATCTGAAAGATCTACGAATTTATATGCTGGTGGTAATTTAGACATCTTTTTTATTTAAGCATTTTTAAAGAGAAAAAGCCTATTTAAAACAGCAATTAGTTATAGATACAAAGATATTANAAATACTAGAATTAAAATATAATTTGAATAGGAAAAGAAAGNTACNTGAAATNCTATTTTACATAATAATAATTATAGTACATTTTANAACAATTANCTAAATAACGNTTTTGGGCGATATTTTACATAATTGCAAACATAACGTCGCAAACGTATATCGATAGTAATTATGTCCAACTAATTTTGGCTTCGTAGTTAAATATATTGCTGTGTANCANTAATTCTCTAATGTAAAATATACAAGAGANTTCTGTACNCTTTAATGTGGCAAACTATCCTTCAATAATCCATATAAAAAAGTGCCTAAAAGCGAAGCTATAATTACTATAAAAATTGAAATATAACCAGCTCCCACTAAAGTAAACATTGGTCCTGGACAAACGCCANCTAATGCCCATCCTAAACCAAAAATAATACCTCCAATCATATATCGACTAAAACTCTTTGTTTTTGAATTAAACGTTAGTTTTTCTCCGTAGAAGGATTTAATCTTTAACTTTTTNATACTTTGTGTCAAAATTATACTAATGCCTAAGGCTGAACTGATAATCCCATACATATGGAACGACTCAAATTTGAACATTTCGTATATGCGAAACCAAGAGGCAGCTTCCGATTTAAACATAGTAATTCCAAAAAGGATTCCGATACATAAATATATTAGTGTTCTCATTGTTTAAAATATTAAAGGGAAAATAAAATTTATCATTGTTAGACCTCCAATAAAAAAGCCTATTACAGCAATTAAAGAAGGAAATTGTAAATTGCTTAAGCCTGAAATTGCGTGACCAGTAGTACAACCTCCTGCATAGCGTGCTCCAAAGCCTACTAATAAACCTCCAATAGCTAAAATTAACACATTTTTAAAACTAAATAAAGCTCTGGCATCAAATAACTCTCTAGGAAGATAAGCTGTTCCTGCACTTTTAAAGCCTAATAATTTTAAATCTGAAATGGTAACTGGATTAATTGCTACTGCAGTATCTATACTTAAAAATTGTGAACCTATGTAACCACCTATTACCGTACCAAAGGCAACAACTAAATTCCACTTTTGTGACTTCCAGTCAAATTTAAAGAAACCAACTTTGTTACCTGCTCCACAAACGGTACACATTGTCCGTAAGTTTGAAGACATTCCAAAGTTTTTACCTACCATTATAAGTAAGAACAAAATAAAGGCTATCATTGGGCCAGCTAAATACCAAGGCCACGGTTCGTATATCCAATTCATTTTTATAATTTATAACGT